>JAEYOJ010000059.1 GCA_023411815.1 Pseudomonadota bacterium
TTCAGATGAAAGCGCTTCTTGAAGCCCATGACCAGCAGGAAGAGCGCGGTCAGATAGATGGTGTTCAGAAAGCCTAGCGTGGTGGACATACCCGACACGGGCTGGCCGGTGTTGGACAGCATGATGAGCGTGAAGGTACCGGCGAAGAGCGCCAGGGTGAGCACCGCCACCCAGACCAGCGCGCCGGAGACCCAGGCGATGGTCGCGGGTCTGTGCTCGGGCGTGAGCCAGTGGGCGTGGCTGGGAATGATCTTCAGATAACGGTCCGGCAGTTTGTGCGCGTAGTAGCGGGCCACGATGCCGTAAACCGCGAAGAATGCGGTCACGCCCAGGTAGAAGGCCGCGAAGGCCGCTTTGGGCAGGGTCGTCTCGGGCTGGCCCCAAACGTCGTAGCGGGTGGCCACGCGCGCGGGCAGGTCTCCGAAGAAATAGAAGAACTGGCCAAGGGAGGCGAGGATGAGCAGGATCAGTAAAGAGAGAGCTATTCCACGGGTTTTCATGCCCGGTGCATACAGGCGCGGGGCTGGGGCGTCAATCGGCTTGCCAGGGTCTTGCCGCTCCTGCATACAGGGTAGGTCTGGAGAACCTCAACCGTATGGGAGAAACCATGGCACAGGAACGCGCTGGTATAGTGACCATGAAGGGCCAAGGCCTGACCTTGACCGGACGGGAGTTGCGCAAGGGAGACCAGTTGCCGGACGTGGCGCTGCTGGACACGGGTCTGAACACGGTGCGCCTGTCGGATTTCTCGGGCAAGGTGCTGATCATCGCCGCCGTGCCCTCCCTGGATACCTCGGTGTGCAGCATGGAGGCACGTCGCTTCAACAAAGAGGCCGAGAGTCTGGGCGGCGACGTGCAGGTGCTGGTGGTGAGCATGGACCTGCCCTTCGCGCAGAAGCGCTGGGCCGAAGAGGTGGGCGTGCGCGCCCTGACGCTTCTATCGGACCACCGCGACGCGGCCTTCGGAAGCGAATTCGGCATCCTGCTCAAGGAATTGCGGCTGCTGGCGCGCTCGGTGTTCGTGGCCGACAGGAGCGGCAAGCTGCAGTACGTGCAGGTCGTGCCCGAGGTCACGGACGAGCCGGACTACGACACGGCCTTGAAGCTGGCTCGCGAGCTGGTCCAGGAGATGGCGGCCTAGGCTTCGGCCGGGAGGCCGTCCTGGCGCAGGTAGTCGCCTACCGCCAGGAACATCTCTTCCGAAGGGTCCTGAGGCGGAAGGATGGCCTCCTGGCCGGCCAGGGAGCAGAGGCATTCGTACAGACGGCCCAGGCAGACCTGCGCGGGATTGTCGCCACACAGCGCCCGCACGAGCAGCTTGAGACGCTCGGGCGCATGCGGCGAAAGAGCCAGGTGCAGTTTGCCGAAATGGGACGTGAAGAAGAAATGCGAGTAGTACGAAGCGGCTATGTTCCTCATGGCTAACCTCTCCGCGGTTAGTGGGACAGCCAAAACGGAGGAGCGGCTTATGGGGAAGTCGGCGGAGCCGAACCCCTGAGGAACTTCCTAAATTGAACAGAGTTGTTTGTCAAATTTGTGATTGAGTCAGGGACGAATAGACAATCACCAGTCTGGCATAACTAAGTTTGTAAAAAAGAAGCCTTCAGGGCTCCTGCGCGTGTACATTTCGGTCGCGGACACGTTCCATTTCTGCCAGCGTTTCCTCCAGGCAAGGTCGCAGGCGATCGAGCATTTCCGAGATGGCCGGCTCGTCGGACAGGGAGATGGCCTCGGCCAAAACCACCACCTGTCCGAGCAGCCTGGCCGCGCCCACGGTGGCCGAAGCGCCCTTGAGCGAATGGACCAGACGGGCGGCGGTCACGCGATCGTCGTTCCTGACGGCCCGGTCGAGCTGATCGAGCTTGAGCGAAGCATCCGCGGCGAAGGCGGTCCATATCTCGTGCAGGATGGTCCGGTCGTTGCCGAGGCGGCGAAGAGCTGCGTCGAGTTCCAGCAAAGGCTCACCGGCGGACACGGGCACGTCGGCGGCGGTGCTCCGCATCGCCTTCGCGGACGTGAGGGCGGGCCTGACCAGGATGGTCACCGTGAAGGTGCTGCCCTTGCCCGGCGTGCTTTGCACCGTGACGTTTCCGCCCATCAGACGGGCCAGTTCGCGTGCAATGGTCAGCCCGAGCCCGGTGCCGCCATGGCGTCGGGTCAGGTAGTCGTCCAGTTGCGTGAAGCTCTGGAAAATCTGTTCGTGCTTGTCGGCGGAAATGCCCGGATCGGTGTCGGTCACGCGCAGGCGCAGGGTAAAACGCCCGGAGCCTATTGAATCCTTTGTCGGAACGCCGTCGGGCGCGTCCACGAAAAGCCTTACCGACCCGCGATCCGTGAACTTCACGGCATTGTCCAGCAGATGAGCCAGGATCTGCTGAATACGGATGCGATCCGCCCGGATCACGTCCGGCACGTCAGCATCCACCTCGCAGTCCAGCCGCAGGGACTTGGCCCCGGCGACATGGCGCAGGGTCCTGCACATGGACTCGGCGGCCTCGCGCGGGTCCATATCCTCCTCGGCCATGGCCAGCCGGCCGGATTCGAGCTTTGAAAAGTCGAGCACGTCGTTGAGCACCGTCATCAACGCGTGGGCCGAGTCGCGGATCATGCCCAGGATCTCCTGCTGCGCTGTGCCCAGCTTGGTGTCCAACAGCAGGTTGGTCATGCCGATGATGCCGTTCATGGGCGTGCGGATCTCATGGCTCATGTTGGCCAGGAAGGTGCTCTTGGCCTTGTTGGCGGCTTCGGCGGCGCGTCTGGCGTCCTTTACCTCGCGCTCCATGCCGTGCTTGTACAGGGCGATTTCAATGGTGGAGTGGAGTTCCCGTTCGTTGAAGGGCTTGATGAGATAGCCGAAAGGCTCCGAGGACTTGGCCCGCTCCAGCGTCAATTTGTCCGAATAGGCGGTCAGGTAGATTATGGGGATATCGAGAAGCTCCTTGATGCGGGATGCGGCTTCTATGCCGTCCATGCCGTCCTTGAGCCTGATGTCCATGAGCACCAAGTCGGGTTTGGCATTGATGCTCAAGGCCACGGCCTCCTCCCCTGTGGAGGCCACCCCGGCGATGACGTAGCCCATGCGCTGCAGGTTGTGCGTGATGTCCAGGGCGACGATGCGCTCGTCATCGACCACGAGTATGGAGTTTTTCATCAGGCGGGCATGTCCACTCGCGGCTCCAGGCCGCGCGGCAATAGATTCGACGCCGCTGGCGCTTGCCTGGGCGTATGGGCCGGCTTGGCCCGGTCGGTCATAACTGGATGAGTTTATATAGCATTGATAGTGGCGGGCAAGGCAAGGCGAAAATGCTGTCCGCATGAGGACATATGGGTTTATTCCGCTTTCTGGGATTCGTCGGGGGACAATGCCGCACCCGGCATCAGGCCTGCTCCCAAGCCCCGGCTCTCTCGTGTACGCTTGACTCCATTGTTGCTGTTCTTCTTTGCTTGACTCGCGGGGGCGGGCATGGCATAGGGCTTGTCAAGAAAGGGATTGGGTGCCTGCGTCGGCTTGATTCGGCTGGAAACGGCATCGCGCGGCGCTCGGGTCGGCAGCCTGTCGCCGAACGGGCGGCAAGGCCGTAAGTCCCGCCTGACACGGAGCATTTGTGAGCAATGTTTGAGCCTTGTCCAAACATTGCGGAGCTGGAACGGCCAAGTCGGCTTGTTCAGCCGTCAGTCAAACAAGGAAGGCATGCCGTGAAAAATCCGGAAGAAGCGTACAATCTGGAAGGGTTCGGAGTGGACGACATTCTCCGGCGCATCATGTACGCCACCAGCTTGCGTACCCAGGCCCAGCTTGCCGAGCGCCTGGGCGTGCGGCGGGCGGCCATCACCGACGCCAAGCGCCGCAGGGCCGTGCCCGCAGAATGGTTCCTCAAGCTCTGCCGCATGTACCAGCTCAATCCCGTCTGGCTCGAAAGCGGCCTGGGCCCCATGCGCGTGGGTGAGGAAGCCCAGCAGCCCGAGCCGCAGCGCCACAAGGGCCGCCCCGTGCTCAACGAGTCCGAGGGGCCGTTCCATCTGGACGAGTTCGCCTTCATCCCCAAGGTCACGGCCGTGCCGCGCATGGGCCCCGAGGGCCTGGAGACGGACGCGCAGGTCGAGGGCTACTTCGCCTTCCGTCAGGACTGGCTGCGACGCAAGGGCAACATCTCACAGATGTGCCTCATGCGCGTGGCCGGCGACTCCATGGAGCCGACCCTGCGCGACGGCGATGCCGTGCTGCTCGACCAGTCCCAGACCGAAGTGGTCTACGGCAAGATCTACGTCGTGGGCATCGACGACGGCGTGGTGGTCAAGCGCCTGGACAAGCGGCCCGGCAAGCTCGTGCTCGTCAGCGACAATCGCCAGGTCTACCCGCCGCTGGAGGTCGCCCTGAACGAGTCCGTCAGCGTGCGCATCGTGGGCCGGGTCATTTGGCTGGCCCGCGAGATATTCTAGCAGGCCTCTTCATCCGCAGCATAAAGCGATCGACAGCGCCCAGGCGACGAGCCGGGCGCTTTTTTTTGCGCCCAGAGAAGCCTTCCTGCTTTCGAAAAAAAAACAGGGGCCAGGGAAATCATATTCCTGTTGGGAGGGTCTGGGGGAGCGAGGCGCTCAGGCAGGCAACGCTCTTCCCAGCGATTATGCTATATGCTTTAAACCTTGCGCGGTTTTGCCTTCCAGGGCTTGAGCACCGAGATGGCCACGGCGAAGACGAGCGTACCCACCTGCACGGGAGCCCACAGGGAGTTCATGGCCTTGTTGTGCAGGTAGGCGGGATTGTGCAGCGCATCTAGGCCCAGTTCCAGGGATGCGGGCGCCAGGGCGTTGAGCCAGGGGCCCAGGAAGAATGTCCCGAAGAGGATGCCGCCAACGGTGATTATCCATTTGAGCGTGATCCAGCCGTGGCGGAAGAAGCCCCAATTGGTCAGCAGGGAATAGAGCAGACCGGTGATGAGGCAGCCGAAGGCCCCAGGGATGATGAGCCAGTCGTCCACGAATTTCATGGACGTGTCGATGCCGTGCAGCATGCCGCCGGTGCCGTCGGGGCCGGGGGACATGGCGAACTGCATGGCCACCAGGGTCACGCCCGGCCCCACCCAGATGCAGACGAAGAACAGATGCACGATCTTGAGCCACTTCTGGCCCGTTGCGCCCAGTTTCATGCTTTTCCCCCCAATGATATCCGCTGGACATAGCCCAACCCCTGCGCTCCCGCAACGTCACGGACGCGGCTCGACACGGGCGGGCTTCTGGCTGTAAGGCTTGGCGAGGCAACGACTTGCGGGGGGAGACATGCGCAAAGCTTCGGGCCAGGTGCGCGCCTGGGCCATGTACGACTGGGCCAACTCGGCCTATGTGCTGACCACGGTGACGGCCGTCCTGCCGGCCTATTTCGCCACGGCCGTGGTGCCTGAGGCCGGGGCCGATCTGCTGGGCGTGCGACTGGCAGCGCCCACGCTCTGGGCGCTCATGGTCGGCTCGGCGGCGCTGCTGATCTTCACGCTGGCTCCGGTGCTCGGCGCGGCCGCGGACTACACTGGCTCCAAGCGCGCCTTCATGACCTTCTTCTGCCTGGCGGGGAGCGCCTGCGCCTTCATGCTCGGCTTCAGCGGGCCGGGCGACGTGTGGCGTACCGCGCTCCTGTTCATGCTGGCCCAGGTGGGTTTCGCCGGCGCCAACGTGTTCTACGACGCCTTCCTGCCGGTGGTTTCCCCGCCGGGCAAGACCGATTGGGTTTCCGGCCTGGGCTTCGCCTGGGGCTACATCGGCGGCGGATTGCACTTCCTGGCCAGCCTGGTGCTCATCCAGTTTGCCGGAAGCCTGGGGCTGGACCAGGGCCAGGCCGCGCGTATCGCCCTGGCCACGGCGGCCTTGTGGTGGGCGGGTTTCGCCCTGCCGGCGCTGATCACGCTGCGCGAGGACAAGCCCGTGTACGAGCTGCCGGGGGAGTACAGGCGGCTGCCCAGGCCACTGGCCGTCCTGCGCGTGGGCCTGTCCCTGGCCGCGGATACCCTGCGCACGCTGGTCTCCCGCACCGAACGCCGGGGGGCCGGCCTGTTCCTGCTGGCCTTCCTGCTCTACAACGACGGCATCCAGACCGTCATCGCCATGGCCACCATGTACGGCAAGGACGAGCTCAACCTGCCCATGTCCGCGCTCATGCTCACCCTGCTGGTCATCCAGGCCGTGGCCTTCGGCGGCGCGCTGCTCTTCTCGCGTCTGGCCGAGCGCATCACGGCGCGCAGGGCGCTGCTCCTGTCCCTGTTTCTGTGGTCTTCCGTCGTCTGCTACGCCTACTTCATCGATTCGAGCCTTGAGTACTTCGTCCTGGGCGCGCTGGTAGGCCTCGTGCTCGGCGGCTCGCAGGCGCTCAGCCGCTCCCTGTTCGCGGCCATGATCCCCAAGGAGCAGTCGGCGCAGTACTTCGGCTACTTCTCGGTGGTCAACAAGCTCTCGGCCATCGGCGGGCCGTTCCTCTTCGCGGCCATCCGGCACATGACGGGCTCCTCGCGCGACGCCATCCTGGGCGTGCTCGTGCTCTTCGTGAGCGGCATGGTCCTGCTCTGGCGGGTCAGACAGCCTGAGCAGGAGAGCGTTCAGGCCTAACTAATTTGGCATTTGGCCCGAGGGATGGCGCTGCCCTCTCCCAGATTCACCCCGCCAGGTAAATGATGTCCCTGTGCCCTCATTTCATGGGCAAATCGTTTTGGATCTTGTCCTTGCCCGCCTTAAGTCTGCCTTGCCGCTACGCATCCACTGCCCCCGATTTTTTATTGCCTGGTCTTTTCAACATCTGCAGAAGTTCGTCATAACGCCGGCGTACGTCGGCACGATCGTCATCCTCAGGCAGGTTGCGTTCGGCCTCGCGCAGGATCATGTCGGCGTGGCGTCGAACGCTCTCCTTTCGCTCGCTGGTCCGCGCGAAAACGGCCACGGCCTGCAGCACCTCGAGCATGCGGATGGTCACGGCCGCATTGTGCGCGCTGTTTTGGCGGATGGAGTTGAAGGCCGCGTTCATGGCTCCGGCGAAGGTGTTTGCGTGCGTGACCACGCGCAAGCGGCCGTCGTCGTCCCGGTGGGCGGTTCGGGGCATGCGCCGCCTAGCCAGCAGGGCCATGGCCGAACCGAGACGGTCGATGCAGCCCAGGGCCGTGAACGTATCGTTGATGCCGGGCGACAGGGCGCGCAAGGCGATCTCCACCAGTTGATGGATGGCGTACTCCAGATCCTGGAATGGAGTGCGCATGCTGCCGATGACGAACTGATCATTCACGTTCTTCACCACATCGCGGTTCAGGGACGTGCGCGGCCAGGCGCGCAGGAGCGGCGTTCCCTGCACGATATACTCCCCAGGCTTGTAGGCCAGGACGAAGATGAGGTCCTTTTGCTTGGCCAGGTGGACGAGTCCGTCGATCTCCAGGGCCTGCAGATAACCGTGCTCCAGGGCCGGGGCCACGGCCGAGTTTTGCTCGAAATCAATTGGCATGTCGGGGACCGGCTCTGGCTCTTCGGCGCTCGCGTCCATGGGCTTGGGGCAAAGCTGCTCGATGGTATAGACCAGTTCCTTGTCCACGATGTGCACGAGAGTTTCGGCCTTTATGGACGAGGCGATATGGTGAATGAAGTAGATGAGCACGAAGAAGGACATGATGGCCAGGATGATGCCGATAGTCACGGACAGGTGGGGAACAAACACCTCGTCCACGCGAATGGCGCGGATGAGGAGCAGACAGTAGATGAATGTGGCCACGAAGAAGCCGAGTACGTACTGGTTGCTTTCATCTCGCATGAAATTGTTGAGCAGCCTGGGTCCGAACTGCGTCGAGGCCAGGGACAGGGCCACGATGGTGATGGAAAAGGTTACGGACACCACGTTGACCATGGAAGAGCCGATGGTCGAGAGGATGGTCTGCGCTGCTTCGGCTCCGCCTCCGTAGATGAGCGGGATGCGTGTGAGGACCTTGTCCTCGAGATAGTCGTCGAGAGCGAGTGTGGCTACGGCCAAGGCGATGGCGGCCAGCACCATGAGCGTCGGCCGGAACCAGAAGCTGGAGTCGACTCTGTACCATAGGGCCTGCAGCCTTGAGCGATGCAGCACGTCTTATGGCTCCTGCCTGCTCTGGCTTTGCCGGCGCATGTCCAGCCAGTCGTGCAGCTCGCTGGCCGTGCGCGAAAGGTGGTAGCGTCCTTTCTCGAACACTCCGTAGTCGCCTCCGCCGGCCATGGCCGCGGCATAACGTATGGAATTGGCGTAGAACAGCCAGGCGTCGCTCCAGATGCGTTCCGGATATTCGTCGAAGGGATTGCCTCCCTTGTCCTGGCCATGAGCCAGTCCCCTGGCCCATATTTCCTGCATGATGTCCGTGATGCGCGCGGTCTTCTCGTTGGTTTCGCGCACGGCCTGCTCGAAATGCTCCCAGTGGCCCTTGATCCAGGAAGAGTCATGGCAAGCCGTGCACGACAGCTGCATGGCCTTGGCGCGTCGGTCCCGCTCGGCCGCATCGGCCAGGAATTTCACGGCGAACTTCCCGTCCAGGTCCGCGGGCAGGGGCAGGCCCTGACTGTTGCGGATGATGGTCGTGTCGGGCTTGAGTGGATGGGGGTGGGCATAAACCAGCCCGAACAGCCTCCAGGCCAGGCGGTCGTTCATGCGGTGCGTGCGCTTGGCCACGACCGCGCCCTCGGTGTTCACGAGCAGGCTGACGTGGCAGGCCGCGCAGGTCGGAGCGGTGAAGTCCTTGCCCACGGTCCAGGGCACGGCCGCGTAGTTCCAGCCTTTGCCCAGCGCCGCGTGGATCTTGCCGTGGGCGCTGGCCGCGTAAACGTAATACACGGGCACGTCCGGGCCTTCGTGGCACTCCTTGCAGGTATAGGGCGAGCGGGCCTCCTTGATGGAGAAGACATGGCGCGTGTGGCAGGCCGAACAGGCTCCCAGGCTGCCGTCGAGGTTCACGCGGCCCACTCCGCGATTGGGCCAGCCCTTGACGACCGTGAAATCCATTTCGCCCTGGTCCGTCTCGCGCGTGGCCGTGCCTGTCACTGACAGCCGCGTGCCGTGGCAGGAAAAGCAGGACTGGTCCTGCACGGCCTGCTCGGGCGCGACAAAGGACAGCCTGCCCCCGGATAGGCGCGGCGAGCCGTTGATGGCCTGCATGAGCTGGCCGAAGACCGGGTTGCCGGCCAGGTTGCCGTGGGCGTGGGACATGACGTTATCGGCGAACTGGCGGCGCTCCTCGCCGTGGCACAAGCCGCAGTCGTCCGGGCTGACCGCGGCGTGCACCTGGTAGCCGTTGTGCTCGAAGCTGCCGGCATGCTTGTCGGCCCGGGCCGTGTGGCACTCGGCGCAGCCCACGGAAACCCCGCGCAGCCCGTCGGGGATCGCCCCGTTCACGCGGCGTTCCAGCTCCGGCCGCTTCAGGCCCAGGGCGGGAGTTACGGCGGCATGGCGGCTGGTCTGCCAGGCCTCCACGATGCCCGGATGGATGCTCGCGTGGCAGCCCAGGCACTCTTCCGTGGCCGTGCTGACGGGGGCCGCGCCGGCGGGCGCTGCCTCCTGCCCTTGCCCCCAGGCCGAGACAGGTTGAGATACCAGGCCAAGCAGGCCGAGCAGCAGGGCGGACAGGACGGTAGGGATGGCTTTGCACGGCATGGAGTTCATAAACGACGCTCCTCCTGAATCGTACTCACTATGCGCCGTCTTGAGGTTCGGGAGCAATGCTTTTCTCTCGGGCGGAGGCCTACAGCGCAATGCGTCTTGCGCCTACAGCCAAGTCCGAATCGTTCGTGCATGCTTGTCTTCAGGGAGTGGGAGGTCCGACGCGGAACCATCTGGCAAGGAGGACGCATGGAGGTGGCGCGCACGTCCGCCGATCTGGCGGCGCGGAAAGCGATTCAGGAACTGGTCAAGACCATGGCTGCCCGGTATGAGCGATTGCTCCAGGCACTGATTCGACGTCCTGTACCCAAAGGCTAAACCGCTTCTGCCGGCTGTCCCGGAAGGCATGGCCGGCAGGCGCCGAGGTGCGCATGAACGGCTCCGGCCCCCCCGGCGCGAACCAGCAACGCTCCCTGCGCGGGGTGATGTTTCTCCTGCTCATTGCGCTCATGCTCTGGTTCTTGATCTCCAGGGGGCTCATGGCACCGCCGTCCTTGAGCTACAGCGAGTTTCGCGAGCAGCTGACGGCCGGCAACGTGCAGAGCGTCCTGGTGCAGGGCGAGGAAATCGAAGGCGAGTTCCGGCATGCCATCAAGTACCGCCCCGAAGGCGCGTCCCAGGACGTGGATCTGACGCATTTCCGCACCTACATCCCGCCCTTCGGCGACCCAGACCTTTTCAACCTTCTTCAGGTCCAGGGCGTGCAACTGCATGTCAGGCCCAAAACCGACGGCTCCTGGCTGTGGATACTTATGTTCGGCCTGGTGCCAATGCTCTTTCTGGGCTTCATCGTCTGGTCTCAGTTTCGGCGCGTGTCGGGCGGCGGAGGCGGTGGAGGGCTGCTGGGCATGGGCCGCAGCAGGGCCAAACTTTACGACCGTCGCCAGGAGCGCACGACTTTCGACGACGTGGCCGGCGCCGAAGGCGCCAAGGTCGAACTGGAGGAGATCGTCGCCTTCCTCAAGGACCCTAATCGCGTGCGCCGCCTGGGTGCGCAGGTCCCGCGCGGGGTGCTCCTGGTCGGTCCGCCTGGCTGCGGCAAGACCTTGCTGGCGCGGGCCGTGGCCGGAGAAGCCGGAGTGCCCTTCTTCAGCATAACCGGTTCGGATTTCATGGAGATGTTCGTGGGAGTGGGCGCCTCGCGCGTGCGCAGCCTGTTCGAGGACGCCAAGAAGAACACGCCGAGCATCATCTTCATCGACGAGCTGGATTCCATCGGCCGCAAGCGCGGAGCCGGGTTCGGCGGCGGCCACGACGAGCGCGAGCAGACCCTGAACCAGCTTTTGTCCGAACTGGACGGCTTCGAGCAGAGCCACGACGTCATCGTCATGAGCGCCACCAACCGTCCGGACATCCTGGACCCGGCGCTGCTGCGTCCGGGGCGCTTCGACCGCCGCGTGACCATTCCCCTGCCCACCACCAAGGCCCGGCTGGAGATCCTGCGCATCCACGCGCGCAACAAGCCCATGGCCCAGGACATCGACCTGGGGTCCCTGGCGCGCGGCACGCCGGGCTTCAGCGGCGCGGACCTGCGGAACCTGCTAAACGAGGCCGCGCTCATCGCCGCCCGGTTCGACCGCCAGGAAATCATGCGCGAGGACGTGGAGCAGGCCCGCGACAAGGTGCTCATGGGCCTCGTGCGCCAGGGGCTGGCCATCAGCGAGGATGAGAAGCGCTCCGTTGCCTACCATGAGTCGGGCCATGCCCTGGTGGCCGCGGTCATGCCCAACGCAGACCCGCTGCACAAGGTGTCCATCGTGCCTCGGGCCATGAGCATGGGCGTGACCCAGCAGCTCCCGGAGACCGAGAAGTACGTCTACACGCGCGAATACCTCCTGGACCGATTGTCCGTGATGATGGGCGGCCGGGCCGCCGAGGAGCTGGTATTGGGCACCATGACCAGCGGCGCGGGCAACGACCTGCTGGAGGCCACGCGCCATGCTCGGCGCATGGTCGTTGAGTGGGGCATGAGCAAACGCTTCAGCCACATGGCCCTGGGAGGCAGCAACGAGCCGGTCTTCCTGGGCGAGGACTTCGCCACCAGGCGGGAGTACAGCGAGGAGACGGCCCGCGAGGTGGACGAGGAGGTGGCCTCCATTCTGGAGTCAGCCTACGCCAAGGCGCGCGCGGCCCTGGAAGAACACCGGCAGGGCCTGGACAGGCTGGCCGCCAAATTGCTGGAGGAGGAAGAGTTGTCCGGCGACGCCGTGCTGGCCATCCTGGGCTTGGACGGTAGACGCAGGCCGGCGGGGTTGTTCTAAGTCCCTGGCTTCGGGTTCCGGCCGACTTGCCGAAGCGTGCTGGGCATGGCCTGAAAGGACCTGCAGGCAGTTGCCTGCGGACTGTTCAGTGGACCAGGATTAGGAAGGCACGCCCGGATCCGCCCCAGCTTGTATGTGCCAAGACGGCTCTTTGCCTATCTGTGGCTGAGCTTGGCGGAGCGCCAGCCGGGGCTCCTCAGGGCGGATTTGTACAGTGCGAGGTATTCCTCGGCGGCGGCCAGGATGCTGAAGTTTTGATTGACCCTGCGTTGTCCTTCAAGCCCCATGCGCATGCGCAGGCCTTTGTCATCGATCAGCGACTTCAATTTATCCGCCAGGTCTTCGGGTGAGTCCGGGGGAACCAGGAAGCCGGTCTTTCCATCCTCGACGACCTCGGAGTTCCCACCCACGCGTGTGGCGACGGTCGGCAGGCCGGAGGCCATGGCTTCGAGCAAGGTCAATGAAATGCCCTCGGTGTGCGAAGAGAGCGCAAAGATATCGAACGTCTTGAGGATGTCCGCTATGTCGTGCCTGACGCCGAGAAACGAAACCTGACGTTCGAGCCCAAGCTTGGCGACTTCGGATTCGAGCGATTGCCGCAGCGGCCCGTCGCCGACGATCACCAGCTGGAATGGTATGGCCTGACCCTGGAGAATGCGGCAGGCCTTGATGAGGGCAAGATGATTCTTTTCCGGGGACAAGCGGGCAACGATGCCTATCCTCACCGGTCTGTCCGTCTCCTCTTTTCTGCCGCCCAATGGGTTGAAGTACTGGGCGGTGTCGATGCCGTTCAGTATGACGGCTAGCTTTCTCGGGGAGACTTTGTCGATTTTTCTGGAAACTTCCGCCGCATCGCTCGATACCGCCACCAGCCTGTATGTGAACAGGGAGCAAAGCCAGTTCAGGCGGATACGTTTCTTGCTGTGCGGATAGTTGCGGCCATGCCTGGTATGGATGAGCGGCTTTCTGCATAAGACGCTGAGCAGCGTGCCATAGACATGAGGAGCCGGATTGTGGGTGTGTATGATATCAATGTCATGCTTTTTTACGATACGTGCCAACCTAAGTATGGCAGACAGATCAAATCCGCTCTTCTTGTTCAACTGAATTATCCCGCACGGGTGGTGCATTTCACCGAGGACGCCTTTGCTGTCGAGGCAGACAATGACCGGATTGATGGAACTGGAGTGGATCTTTGCGAGATCGAGGACAAACCGTTCCAATCCGCCGACGTTGAGGGCAAGCACAATGTGCAAGACATTCATTGTTCTATCCTGTCGATGCTTATGGTGAACGATCATGCCCTTGCGGCGGCCGAGAGCATGAGCCGCATGGTTGTGTCTTGGCGGCTGTGGCCCGTTATCCATGGTTGAAGACGTAAGCCAGCCTGAGATCAAGTTATCCTGCCATGGCCATGCTCAGGGCTGAATCGGAAACAAGAGCGTCTGTCAGGATGCGGACGATCCGCTCGGAGGCTTTTCCGTCCCAGAACTTGGGAATCCGCTGTTTTCCGACTCCCTGACGGAGAGCGCTCGCATATGCGCTGAGAATCTTGCGCGTCTCGCTGCCGACGAGCGTGTTGGTGCCCTCCGTAAGCGTAATTGGCCGCTCGGTGTTGTCCCTCAAGGTCAGGCACGGGATTCCCAGGCAGGTCGTCTCTTCCTGCAGGCCTCCGCTGTCCGTGAGGACCACCCGGGCATCCTTCCAGAGAGAGAGGAAGTGCATGTACGACAGCGGCGGCTTCGAGATGACGCCGGGTGAGAGGCGCATCCCGAATTGGGCCAGTTGCCGTGCGGTCCTCGGATGTATGGGGAAGACCACGGGCATGTCCTCGGCGATGGCGTTGATCGCGGCGACTATGCCCGACAGGGTGGCTTCGTCGTCGACGTTGGACGGCCTGTGCAGGGTAAGCACGGCGTAACGGGAGGCGTCGGCCTTGAAGTCCGACACCCAGCGGGGAAGCTCTTGCTCGTTCAGCTTGTCGAGCTGGTGGAAGAGATTGTCGATCATGACATTGCCGACGAAATGGATGCAGGCTGGCTTCTTCCCTTCCAGGGCAAGGTTGCGATAGCCGCTCTCCTCGGTGACAAAGAACATGTCGGAAATCGAGTCGGTGACGATGCGGTTGATTTCCTCGGGCATGTTCATGTCACGGCTTCGCAAGCCGGCTTCCACGTGCGAAAGCGATATGCCGAGCTTTTTGGCCGTGATGCCGCAGGCCAGTGTTGAGTTCACGTCGCCTATGACCATGACGTGGTCCGGCCGCCTCGACGTGCAGACCTCCTCGAAGCGGCACATGATCGAGGCGGTCTGCCGGGCATGCGATCCGCTGTCGGCCTGAAGATAATGGTCCGGCGTCCGGATGCCCAACTCGTCGAAGAATACCTGGCTCATGTTCTGGTCATAATGCTGGCCGGTATGGATGATCCTGTAATCGAGCAGCCCGGCGGCCTCGTCGAGCGCGCGTGCTATCGGCGCCAGCTTCATGAAGTTGGGGCGGGCGCCGGCAATCAGATACAGCAACGGCTTGGTGTCGGACATCGAGGCAACCTCCGGGAGGACTTTGTCCCCCAGCGTGTTTATCGAGGAACAGCCTGCTGAAGACAGGCCGGCGGGCCTGGATGGCCCGCGGTTGCGTAGCGCCCTTGGGCGACTCCTGGGCAGCGCTCAGGCGCCCGACCGTTGAAACCGGGGCGGCGATTCCAACGGCCGGGCAACCTCCGAGGCGTTTATCAATTCGACACCCTTCTGGCTTCCCCGGAGTTGGGCGAAAGCATGAGCGAAGAGACGTCGACGGCCTCGAAGTCGCGGCCCGAAAGCCGCTTGAGTTCACGCAGCATGTCGTTGTCCCAGCGCTCATCGGGCGCGCCGGTGAGAAACCAGGCCGAGCCGTTGTCCGCCAGGATCATGCCGTACTTCTTGAGCGCGCGGAGGATTACCTGCACCTCGGGCGAGAACGTGGAGATGTCCACGTTCGCCTTGAGGCGGAAGCGCTGGCCCAGGGGCGGGTATTGGAGGTCGATCAGTTTCGAGGCGTAGTGCCGGGCAGGCCAGACATAGGCCCGGCGGGTTTTGGGGGCTGTAAAGCGCAGGGCGTGCCGGATCTCGCCGGAGGCCACTTCGTCGTAAAGCACGAGCCCCGGCAGGATCGGCAGCCCTCCGGCGTCGGCCGAAGTCCAGCCGCGCGGCCTCAGGTCGTTCGACTTCAGATCGAAGATTGCCCCGCTGTACGCATGCCAGCTCCCGTCCGGCTGAGGGGTGGCCCTGTAGAGTTCATAGAGAATGGAATTGTCCTGGTCCAGGACGAGGACGTGGCGGTCGCCTGAGCCGTTCGGCCCGCCCTCGATGGGAGCATCCCGAGGGATCGGGTATGGGCCCGGATCGCTTTCGTTGGCGTACCTGAAGCTGACGGACACCTTTGGGTGGTTGCCTGACACGATGGTGTACGGGATGCCTATGGGGGCGCCGGACCACCGCGGCCATTCGCCGGAGCCGAAATCCGGATGCGGGTGCTTATCCGCTCCAATGGTTGCGATGTATGCGTCGGAGTTCGGATCAGCCGGCAGGTTATCGATCCGTGCGTTCCAGACGTTGTTGAGCGGAAGGAGGGGGCCTCGCACCGCCGGCTTATGCTCGGCTGTCTGAATCTGCTGGAAGCCCGCGAATAGAAGCATGCCGCACGTCAACGCGATGATGGCAATCAGCTTTCTCACGAAATGCTCCTTGCTGAGGACTCATTGTGCAGGTGATTATTCATGGAAAATCAATTGAGGGTGGTTTCATCGGGAATAGCGAAAATCGAATACAGCCTATCGGCGTTATCGTCCCAGGACGTAGTGTAAGGCACGGCCTGCCCTTCACGATTGTTTGCGATGGATCTCCCCAATGCCGCGGCAAGGAGTTCAACCGACTTCGGAGGGACCAGTTCCATCGGCACACACTCGTTGATCTCGGGTATTCCGCCGACACTGGTGGCTACGACCGGAGTGCCGCAGGAGAGGGCTTCGAGTATGACATTGGGCACCCCCTCGCTGTGGCTTGGCAGGCAGAAGACAGTGGCGGCGTTCATCCAAATGGCGATCGTGGGCAGCGGCAGGCGGCCAGGCAGAGAGATGGAATCGGACAATTGTAACCTTGCGACCATTGCCTGGAGTTTCTTTTTGTATGGACCATCGCCGATGATCACCAGGCGCAGGCCGGTTTCTTTCTTTGTGAGCATATGAAAGGCGAGGAGCAGTTCCCTGAGGCCTTTCTCTTCCTTCATGTTTCCAACAAAGAGCACGATCCTCTCGCTCTGGCTGATTCCCAGCCGGGATCTGGCTTCACTGTGGGGAATCGGCTGAAATATCTTCCGGTCGACGCCATTGTATACCACTGCAAGTTTCTCCGGAGAGGCTCCCTGGGTGACGAGCTTGTCTTTCAAGGCCCTGCTCACGCAGAGGATCTTGCTGGCGATATTCACAACATCGAGCGCTTTTCGAGATGATCTATCTCCATTGAGCCTGTTGACATCCGTGCCGTGCGTCTTGACGTACAAAGGCAGGTTGAACTCCGTTGCGATCCTGGCGGCGGCCCAGCCATCGGGAAATAGCCATGATGCGTATATGAAGGCGTAATTATTTCGTGAGAGGATCTGTCTGGCTACGTTCCTGATGGAATAGTAAAAGGATTGTCCATGCCAGGATCGAAAGAAACGGGGTATGTAATAATAGGTCGGGTGATGAATGGTCAGGCCATCCTCCAGCCTGCGGGCCGGAATTTCCGGCTGTTTCATTCTGACGGGCCAGGGGATAGGAGCTAGCACGCTTATATCGAAGTGCTTTCTTAAGGAATTGATCTGTTGACGATTGAAGGTGGCCATATGGACATGGCTCGGATTTGGATAGAGATTCGAAATGAAGAGCATGCGGCTTTTTGGCATTGCTGACATCTGCATGTGGGCTTTGTGTGATCGTGTCGGCGTTGTATTGATCAGGCTATGAACGGCTTCCTATTGGTTTTAAAATTTTACATTGATTTGTTACATGGTTTATAAAAAATTGGCAACGTCAGATAGAATTACTTGATTAACTTTTTTAAATTTGGCCATACGAATTGCCCGTGCTTCTCCGGCGCATGAACTCGAGGCTTGAGGGAACGAAGGCTGACCAGTTGAACCAAGAGGTTGCCAGCCGGAAATTGCCTGGGCCATGGAGGGCATGCGGGCAGGCGCCATGCGGCATATTGTGATGGACAGCCGGACGGAGCGGACCTGCAGTGCAGTCCAGCGCTCCAACCCCGTATGGCAAGCCGCTCAACTCCTTCGCGCACCTGTCCAGACAGCACCTTCACCCAGGAATTTGCGGTGATTCGCCGAATACAAGAGGTGAATGTTCCTCTCGCTATGCATTGCCCGCTGCGGAGGCGAGCTTCCGGCGCACCTTTACAATGAATTTGTGCGGGTCTTCCCGGAAAGTATAGATATACTTGCGAAGCATGGCCGTGCTGGAAGGTCTAGGATTGTCCGGGCAATTGGGGATGCACCAGGAGTAGTCTCCCTTGCGCAGCTTGCTCCGGAAGCGCTGCAGCGTTGCTCCTTCGGTGATATCCTTGATCGTTTCGTTGTTCAGGTTGCCGGCCTTGATCCACGTGTTGCAGCACGGCCTGACCGATCCGTCCGCGTCCACGACGAGACTCCTGAAAGGCATTGGGCATATTTTCTTAGGCTTGCTCGATTCGATCAGCTTGGATGAGACGGCCTTGCCGTCAAGCTCAACGCCGAAGCCCCGGATCAATGAGCTGAGTCCCTCGATGGATAAACCGGCATCCGTCGCGGTATTGCATGCGGATTGTAGGACATGCCTGACCTGCTCTTTCAGGTTCTGTTTCCTGAAGGACAGGTAGTTGTCGGTGAGGAATTTTACATTGTCGACGCCGAGTTCTCGGGCAAGATGAACCAGCTTGTCTATTTCGAACACGTTGTTGTTCAAAACGACCATTGAAAGGTCAATCTTGGGTGTTTTGACTTTGCTATCCCTTGATGATGTCAGTCTGTTGATATTTTTGAGCACTCGATTGAAGTTGCCATGTTTGACAATTTGATCATATGTGTTTTTTGTGGCTGCGTTGATGGAAAAGTTGACGGACTCGCCATGGGAAAGAAGGGATTCCTTCCAGAAGCTGCTTAACACGACGCCATTGGTGGCTATCGTTATCCTGGGTTGATCATGCCTAGTAATTATCTCGACAAGCTCCTTACAGTTTTCCATGATTGTAGGTTCTCCACCCTGGATTTTGACCACTTTGACCATGGGCCAAATGTCTCTCAGTTTGTCACGATATATTTGAGGCGGCATGTTGTAGCGGCTGCTGAAATCGTATTGATAGCACATGGCGCACCGTACATTGCACTGTAAGCCCATGAACATATGCAATCGCTTGATATTGGTATGCTTATCCATGGCTGGCTCCTTAGTTTGTGCCTGTGATAGCTCTGGAATAGAGGTTCCAATAAGCCCGCGTCGGTTGCATCGATATTCAGTTCAGTAATGTGAATGTTGAGGGACAATTTTAAATAAGGAATTTTACCATCAGGTTGAATACGATGATTACCATGACGACGGCTCCAGTCATTGACTTCAGCTTCAGGCTGGGGGCAGTGCTGGCATATTTGCAGTTTTCAGCTTTTCCAGCATTGGCCGTTACCAGGACGGAAGCGAAAGCGACCATTATGTATATGAGCTCGAAGTAAGCCCTACTAAGAAATGTTATTGATACAAGGAGGCCGGTCAGGCATCCCATGGTCGCTGAAAGCAGATCCCTGTCAGTGATACGGTCATTGTAAGGAGGCTGCTTTAATACGAACAACCTTGTCCATTGCAGGTTATAATAGAAGAATCCTATAAAGAAGAACAAACCGATGATCCCGAGCTCGGCCAAAACGAGCAGATACGTATTGTGAGCCGTGATGGGATGAAAGTCGGTGAACATGCCTTTCCCGACGCCAAAGAGGGGAGAGGATTTGAACATCTGGAAGCCTGCATGCCAGGCTTCGACCCGCCCGTACGCCGACGCGTCCCCGCCTGACATCTGCACCATCCGGCTTGGTCCCAGTACGAGCAGCACGGCGGCGAGAATCGCGCCTAGAGCGGCTCCCTTCATGCTTCGGTATCGCAGGATGAGGAACGTGAAGACGGAGGCCAGCAGCGACAGCATGGCTCCGCGGGAATTCGTCAGGTACAGTCCGTAAATCAGCAGAGGCAGGCTCAACGAGGCGAGCACAAGTCGCCGGTTGAGCAGCCTGTTGATCAGGAAGGGGACCGGCAGCACCAGGGCGAGGCCCAGGTCGTTCGGATCGTTGAACGGCCCGAACCAGCGCGCCCGAGGAGTGCCGATCTTCTCGCCATCCGGGTCGCTGTGGAATTGGATATAGGCCTGCATTCCTCCGTGGGTCATTCCCTGGGTCGACTGCACATGTGCCTCGTACGCCAGGAAAGAAGTCAGGCAGACCAGCAGGACGATGAAACCCTGGATCTTCTTTCGGGAGTCGATGCCGTAAGCGACGAGGAAATAGCCCACGATCGAGGGCAGGAAATTCAGGACGGACCTGAACGCCCCTCCGAGATAGCCGTGGCCGATGTGCGAGATGGCGATGGATGCCACGAATCCTATCATCATTACATCGGTCTTGTGGCGGAACAGCCTGATCCTCCCCGTCATCCAGGCCACGAGCAGGGCCAGAATGGAGATCACTCCCAGGCAGAGAAAGACCGGAACCCCCTGCAGGGCTTCCGACCACTCGAAAGGCCGGATGTAGTAGAGGGCGGTATACAGGCAAAGCAGGAGGAACAGCATCTGTTCATTCCCCCGCGGCCTTGAGCGTGGGAATGGAGAGGCGCTGGTAGCGCCAGTTCCGCATCAGTCCAGGGGCCGCCCGGCTGTTGTCGATCAGGGCGGCGATAATGTTCGCCATTTCCCGCGCGCTGGTGAAATGCAGTTTCGCTCCCTGCTCCCAGGTCGCCAGGGATATGTGAAAGAACAGCCGCTCAAGCCCCTTGTCCTCGAACAGCATCCGCATGGTGTCTTCCTGGGCTCCATGGGTGTAGAGCTTGACGAAGACGTGCTCTTCCGCCCCCTGCACATGCACTCCCTTGGCGAGCCAGATGCGAACCCGATCGCTGCCCATGGGGTTGGAGGCCGTAAGCCCGCTGTTCTCGATCCGCGGCAGCAACCCGAACTTCCGGCGGCGCCAGTTGAGTCCGAGCGGCCCCTGCACCATCAGCAGCCCTTCGTTCTCCACGCCTGCACTGGCATCCATTCCCCAGTCGTGCGACTTGGGCCTCATGGGGTCGTCAACCGCCCAGTAGATGCTGTTCACCTTGCGGGTCTGCGTCGGACTCGGGGCGGAAGGCATGGTGAAGTCGGCGTAGCAGCCGGTTTCCTGCAGGATGGATATTTCGTTGTTCACGCCGCACCAGCGGCCGTCGGGTCTGGAATTGTCGAGGGCCCAGTTGCCGTGGATGAACCCGTAGGAGATTTCTCCGGTATTCCTGTCAATGGAGAGGAGTCCGTGCTTCTCGTGCAGCCGGCTCTTGTAATCGAGCAGGGTGCGGCGCAGATTGTCGGCCGTGTCGTTGTCGTGATGCAGGTGGATCTCGACCTCGCCGTAGCCGGCGTGGCAAAGGTCCGCCAGGGCGCTCATGTCCTCGGCCCGATACTCCTCCTCGGGATAGAAGAAGCTGTATTTCAGGACATTGCCCAGGGAGTCGCGGTGCTTGTCGGCAATCCTGGGATACTCGCGAATCCAGCGCTGGATTCTGTTCCTGGCGGTCGTGCGGCCAGCTCCCTTCCAGTAGGGCTCGAAATGATCGCAGATGCACAGATAGACGTGCTCAGGCCTGGCCGACCTGCCGGACAGCCAGCGCGCAAGATCACGCCTGAGATCGTACGCATGCCATTTCAGCGTCGAGAGTATCTTCTCCATGCTCATGGCGCGCTATCCGAGGGAGGGGCGGGAGATCCAGCCGCCGTGCTTCGCGAAGTAGTAGACGAGCCCTTTGAAGTGGCTGATGGATATCTTCGACAAGGGGCTCCTGTGGCTGATCTGCTGCGTATGGTGCAGCAAGGTCAGGCCGGGGAAATAGACGATCTTCCTGCCGGACCTCCTGATGCGCAGGCAATAGTCCAGATCCTCCGGCGCGTAGAAGATGCGTTCGTCCAGGAGCCCGATTTCGTCGGTCAGGTCCCGGCGCAGGAACCAGCAGGCGGAGATGGCCGAGTCGACCTCCCTCGCCGCGGTAAAGGGAAAATCCTTGTAGAAATCGGCATCCGGGACTTTGAGCCCGAAGACCGCCTTGGGGATCTTGAGCAGCTTCTGCCAGAACGTGGGGAACCTTTTGACGGAATTCTGTATCGTGCCGTCCTTCAGCACGAGGCGGGGCGAGATGAGCCCGATCTCCCTTTGCGTATCGAGGGCATCGAGGATGGCCCGCAGCGAACCATGGCCGAGCTGCGTATCGGAATCCAGGATGCAGAGATGGCTTCCCCGGGCGGATTTCAGCCCCTTGTTCCTGGAGCAGGTGGTTCCCAAGTTGCACGGGAGGGCGATGAGGCGAAAGACGCCCGGGAACTCACGCGCATAGCGGGAAACCACGTCCCGCGATCCATCCGCGGAGCCGTTGTCGATGACGATCACTTCATGTGTGATGCCTTCGTCGCCGCATGCGCGCTTGATGGAATCGAGGCAATCGGGGAGATAGTGCTGGGAGTTCCAGGACAAAATGATGAACGAGAGAGTTGTCATGGCGTTCTCGTGGTTCCTTCCCGCTACTTCCAGGAGAGGGCGCGGAGCAGCCTGAATCTGCCGACCACGGGCTTCTCTTCCGCGCCGGGCCGGCCTAGCGGTCGCGACATGGCCGCGAGGGATGGATGCTGTCCCGGGTGCTGGGATGCTGCCTTTTCCGGTCCGCTCTCGTTGGGTTTGGCCTTGCCGGACTTGCCGGGATTCGCCTCGATCTCGCCCGGCAGCCTTGCGGGCATGCAGCCGCTTTGCTGGTGTTTTCCCTGGCCGTCGATGCGCTGCGCCGAGCATTCAAGCCCCTTGAGGGCCTTTCCGTCCGTTGTCTCCGGCCTCCGGCTTTCATCCTCGGACGGTTGTCCGGTCGAGGACGGCTTTTTCCCCGCTGCGTTCCAGTAGATCTCCTCGAAGCTCAGCTCCCGGATAACCGTGCGCACAAGTTCGGCGTCGATGTGGCGCGTCTGCATCGAGAAGGCGTCCAGCAGCACATAGTCGCACAGGATGTTGATGAGCCGGGGGATGCCCCTGGATGTTGCGTGCACGAGGCTCAGCGCTTCCGGAGACAGGCTCACGGCCTGGCGGTTGCCCGCCTTTTCCAGGCGGAAGAGAATGTAGTCCGATGTTTCATCCAGGCTGAGGGGAGGCAGATGGCAGTTGACGCTTATGCGCTGCCTGAGTTGCATGAGGTTCGGGTGTGACAGGAGGTCGCGCAGTTCCGGTTGCCCCACGAGCACGATCTGCAGGAGCTTGGACTCGTCTGTTTCCAGGTTGGACAGCAGGCGGATTTCCTCCAGGGCCTGCTGGGAGAGGTTCTGGGCCTCGTCTATGATGAGCAGGGCCTGCCGACTATGCGAGAACTGTTCGATGAGGAAGTCGTTGAGCCCGCGCAGGAGCGCGAACCTGTCCTTGCCCTCGGTGGGCAGGGAGAAATCGTCGCTGATCAGCCGCAGCAGGTCTTCGGAGGAGACGCGGGTATTGAACACCTTGGACACGACCATGCCCTGGTCCTGCCGGCGGAGCAGGGTCCGGATGAGCGTCGTCTTGCCCGAGCCGACTTCGCCGGTGAGCAGTATGAAGCCGGCCTTGGATTGTATGCCGTAGTCGAGATAGGTCAGCGCGCGCTTGTGGGCCCTGCTGGGAAAAAGGATGTTGGAATTGGGGAGCAACTCGAAAGGTTTTGCGCGCAGCCCAAAGTATTCTGTGTACATGGCGTCTCGTTTTTTCCGATCGTTCCGGTTGCCTAACGCGGGCTGTATCCGTACCCGGATCGCCTTGACGCGGAGGAGCCGTTGTAGATGACGCCCAGAACGCTCTTGTCCGGGAGCGCATTGACGCTCTCCATGACCTGGTCCATGCTCGCGAAGCCCGCCCGGACGACCATGAACACCCCATCGACCATTCCGCCTATGCTCCGCGTTTCCGCATAGGGGAGCACGGGTGGCGTATCGATGATGACGAAGCGGTCGGGATAACGGTGCTTGATTTCATCCATGAGCAGGTTCATGCGGTTGGACGAGAACAGCTCCGCCGGGTTCCGGGGGGGGGTGCCTGCGGGAAGGAACCTGAGCTTGCCTATGTTCGTGCCCAGGAGGGCCTCGGACACGTCCAGGCCCTGGCCGAGACATTCGGAGAGCCCGGTCCGGCATTCCAGGCCGAGGTAGCCGGCGCATGACGGGCTGCGCAGGTCGGCATCGATGAGCAGCACGGTATGGTCGAATTCCTGGGCCAGGCTGATGGCCAGGTTCAGGGAGGCCAGCGACTTGCCTTCGCCGGGAAGGGCGCTGGTGATCATGAAGGTGTTCTTGACCGGATAGCCGCCGTCCCGGTTGATGATCCGCTCCTTGACCTTGCGGAATTCCTCGGCGACGTGGGAATCGTGGGCCATTGCCGTGGCCGTCAGCAAGGTGTTGGGCTTTACGCTCACCTTGCGGCTGCGGCTTCCGGACCGCGCGGTCTCTTCGCGCAATTCCGCGCAGGTCGCTCGCGGCAGGTCGGCGGCGCCGGGAATCGTCAGGCGCCGCTGTTCCAGTGCGTTTTCCAGGGCGCGTTCTATCCTACTCATGCATATCCTCCGGATCGTGCGGATCGTGGCGGTTCGCCTACTTCACGAGCAGGCTTTCAATCTGGTGCAGGTAATCCCGCCAGGGCAGGTGCGCCGACAAGGTGGCGATGTGCTTTCCGCCGAGGGCCTCGAGCGCCAGGATGCAGAGAATGCAGGCGATGAAGGCCCCGGAGGTTGAGAAGAAGCCGATGTCGCGCAGGCGAGTCCTCCTTGCCTGGGTCGGGTCCTTCAGGAGCGGCAGGACCGCCAGGATGGGCAGGTTGAGCAGCTTCAGTTCGGCCTGCGAACGGATCGAGTTGTCGAGAAGGTCGAGCAGCAGGAGGACCCCGAAAGCCAGGCCCAGACCGCCGGCAATGCCCATGGCGATGATCAGCGGACGCTTCGGGCTCACGCTCTCCTGGGGGGTGATGGCGGGCTCGATGATCCGGAAGGTGACCGACTTGTCCTGCAACTCCATCTGCTTGGAGACTTCGGACTGGCCGTATCGGGAGACGAGCTGCTGGTAGATGATGTTTTCGTTTTCCTTGTTGCGCTGAAGCTCCCTGAGCTTGGCCTGCACAAGGGGCAACTGGCGCAGCAGGTCCTTGCTCTCGCCGAGCCCTCGCTCCAGGCGCGCGATGCGTGCGTTGACGGAATTCAACTGCACGTCCAGGAGCTGATACTCCTGCGTCTCGCGGACGTTCGGCCGTTCCGGGAGTGTTCCGCTCCCTTGCGCCTGCTCAAGGGATTCGATCTCGGCACGCATCTTCTGCACGGACGGATGCGCGAGGGAATACTTGCTCTTGAGGATTTCGAACTCCTCGCGCAGGATTGCCAGCCTGCCGGCTTCCGCCGTTGCGCCTTGGACGTTGCCCTTGGAGAGCATGATCCTTTGGGCGGCCAGGAGCTGGCTTTGGCGCTCGCGAAGGTCGTCCAGCACCTTCTGGGTGTCATCGATCTCCCTGCGCAGGAAATCGTCGCTGGTGGACAGGAGCAGGCCGTTTTCCTGCTTGTAGCTGTTGATCAACCCCTCCGCGGCGTCGATGCGCTTCTTGAAGGTCTCGATCTGGTCGGCAAGGAAGCGCGTCGCCAGAGTGGATTCCTCGCGCTTGGACGAGGTGTTCTCCTCGATGTACTTGCGCACGAGGGTGTTCACATAGTCCCGCGCCAGGGTGGGGCTGGCGTTCCTGTAAGAGATGACGAACAGGTCCCGCCTGGCATCCATCTGGATGATCGTCTTCTCGCGGAGTTCCTTGATGAGCAGTTCCAGGTCCAGCTCGTTGCGTACGTTCAGGTCCATGTCCAGGTCGCGGATGACGCCGAGCAGCATCTCCCGGCGCAGCATCGACTCCTTGATGACCTTTATCTTCGCCTCAAGGGACGGCGTGATGGCGATGCCCTTGATGATGTCCGTGATGACGTTCTGTTCGATGAAGACGATGCTCTTGGCCTCGTACTTCGGCTCCAGACCATAGCTGACGACCACCGCGCCGCTCATGACCAGCATGGCGACGACCGTGAACAGGTAGCGACGCCTGATCAGAAGCTCGATGTACTTCTGTATGTCCAGAGCTTTGTCCGCAGATTGATTCATCTCGTCCTACCCGTGTGCGCGGAGGGCTGTTGTGTTGTGGATGCGCACGGCCGCCGGCGGCTCTTGCCCCCGAGGGCGCGCGGGATTTCCGCGCGCCCAGCGGTGCCGGCGCCGTACGGTCAGGCTGCCAGAAGGGAGCCCCTGCTGCCTGAGCAGGAGGCGATGTACCACTTGGCGGCATGCGCCAGGCCGTCGTTCAGGCTGTAGCGGGGTTCGTAGCCGAGCAGCCTCCTGGCCTTGCCGATGTCGGCCAGCGAGTGGCGTACGTCGCCGAGGCGGAAGTCGCGGTATGCCGGTTCGACCGAGGCGGCTTCCGGGAAGCGCTCGGCCACGTGCCCGCGGATGAGCGCGAAGAGCTCGTTCAGGCTCGTGCGCTTCTGCACGGCCACGTTGTAGACCTGGTCGAGGGCCTGCGGGTCCCTGGCGCAGCCGGCGAGCAGGTTGGCCTGCACGCAATTGTCGATGTAGCAGAAATCCCTGCTCGTCTCGCCGTCGCCGTTGATGAAGATCTCCTTGCCCTGGATGAGCCCGGCGAACCAGCGGGGGATCACGGCGGCATAGGCCCCGTCGGGGTCTTGCCGCGGGCCGAAGATGTTGAAATAGCGCAAGCCTATGGTCCTGAAGCCGTAGGTCCGGGCAAAGGCCTGCGCATAGATCTCGTTGTCGAGCTTGGTGGCGGCATAGGGGGAGAGGGGCGCCCCGATCCTGTCCTCGCGCTTGGGCAGCTCCGGCTCGTCGCCGTAGACCGAGCTCGAGGACGCATAGACGAAGTTCTCCACCCGTGCGTCCTTGGCGGCCACGAGCATGTTGAGGAAACCGGTCAGGTTGCTGGCGTGGGAGTTGAGGGGATCGTCGATGGAGCGGGGCACCGAGCCGATGGCGGCCTGGTGCAGGACGGCGTCCACGCCCTCGCAGGCCTCGCGGCACGTGTCCAGGTCACGTATGTCGCCCGTGATGAGCCTGAAGCGCTGCCAGGCATGCGGCGGGACGAGGGAGCGGACATGCTCGATGTTGCTCTCGTGGCCGGTGCTGAAATTATCCAGGCCGACCACCTGCTGGCCAAGCTCCAGGAGCTTCTGCAGGAGATTGGAGCCGATAAACCCCGCGACGCCGGTCACCAGCCATTTCCTGGGCGATCGAACAAGGCCTGCCTGGATGGAATCGTATCGCATGCGCACCTCGGGTTGAGCGGATTTCACAAAGCGCCTTCAGGCTTACAGTCTCCAATAGGAATAGCCCGCCTTGCGGGCCTCTTCCTGGGTCCACATGCCCTTCACGTCGAGCAGGACGGGCTTTCCGGGCCGCAGGTACCAGCTTTCCATGTCTTCCAGCGTAAAGTCCTTGAACTGGGAGTGCGCGACCGCGAGGATGACGGCGTCCAGCTTCTGGAAGTCCTCGATGGGCGAGAGCCTCAGCCCGTATTCGGCCAGGGCCTCGTCGTGATTGGCCAGCGGGTCGTGCACGAGGACCTCGATGCCGTACTCCCTGAGTTCCTTTATGATGTCGATGACCCGCGTGTTGCGCAGGTCCGGGACGTTCTCCTTGAACGACAGGCCCAGGATGCCGACCCGCGCGCGGTGCACGTGCGAATCGGCGCCGATCATGAGCTTCACAGCCTGCTCGGCCACGTACTTGCCCATGCCGTCGTTGATGCGCCTGCCGGCGAGGATCACCTGCGGATGGTAGCCGATCTCCTCGGCCTTGTGGGTCAGGTAGTAGGGGTCCACGCCGATGCAGTGCCCTCCCACCAGGCCCGGACGGAAGTGCAGGAAGTTCCATTTGGTCCCTGCGGCTTCGAGCACTTCAAGCGTGTCGATGCCCAGGCAGTTGAAGATGATGGCCAGCTCGTTCATGAGCGCGATGTTCAGGTCGCGCTGGGTGTTCTCGATGACCTTGGCGGCCTCGGCGACCTTGATGGAGGAGGCCTTGTATGTGCCCGCCTTGGTGATGGTGCCGTACAGATCCGCCAGGAAATCGGTGGTGGAGGCATCGCTGCCGGAGACGATCTTGACGATGGTTTCGACGGTGTGCTGCCTGTCGCCGGGGTTCACCCGCTCGGGAGAGTAGCCAACGGCGAAATCCCTGCCCAGCTTGAGACCGGACTCGCGCTCCAGGATCGGCACGCAGATGTCCTCGGTCACGCTCGGGTAGACCGTGGACTCGTAAACGACCGTGCATCCGGCGCGCATGTGCCGGCCGACGGTGGCCGAGGACTCGACGAGCGGCCGGAGATCGGGATTGCGGTGGGCGTCGATGGGGGTCGGCACGGCGACGATGATGACGGAGGCCTGCCTGAGCGCCTCGGGATCGGCGGTGAACGTGGCCTTGCAGGCGCGGAGGTCTTCCGGCAGGACTTCGCCGGTCCTGTCGTTCCCGGAGCTAAGCTCGCGAATGCGGTTTTCGGAGATGTCGAATCCGATCACGTTGAAGTGCTTGGAGAAATGCACGGCGAGCGGAAGGCCCACATACCCGAGGCCGAT
Organism: Pseudomonadota bacterium; assembly: GCA_023411815.1. Classification (GTDB taxonomy): domain Bacteria; phylum Desulfobacterota; class Desulfovibrionia; order Desulfovibrionales; family Desulfovibrionaceae; genus Desulfocurvibacter. Next base: position 27,792 of record JAEYOJ010000059.1, read on the forward strand.
CACGGCCACGCCGCTCTCCCGGCTGCGCAGCGATTCCAGCGTCGATCGTTGCCGAAAGGCCATCTCGTAGTCGCGTATCTTCCGGTTAACCTGCGTCATGACAACCTCTTGCATGCTTGCTGCTTCCATGAGGAGCGTGGGGCCCGCTGGGGCTGCCCAGGCTGCATCGTTTTCCTTTCAGCGTCCGCCCTTGCCGAAGAGAACCACGCCCACTGTCCGGATGATGATCTTCAGGTCGAAAAGGAGCGAAAAGTTCTTGATGTAGTAGAGATCGTAGCGGAGCTTCTCCAAGGCATCCTCCACGGAGCTGCCGTACGGGTAGCGCACCTGCGCCCAGCCGGTCAGGCCCGATTTCACGCAGTGCCGTTCCGAATAGAAGGGCACCACCTTCCTGAGCTCGTGCACGAACTCGGGGCGCTCGGGCCTGGGGCCGACCATGCTCATGTCGCCCCGAAGCACGTTCAGGAGCTGCGGGATCTCGTCCAGCCTCGAAACGCGCAGGAACCGGCCCACCCGGGTGACGCGCGGGTCCTGCTTCTGGGCCCATACGGCCCCGGTCGTCGCTTCGGCATTCTGGACCATGGTACGGAATTTTATCACCTTGAACTGCCTGCCGCACTCCCCAACGCGCACTTGCGAGAAGAAAACCGGCCCGCGGGAGGTCGCCTTGATGAGCAGCGCGAGCAGCGGAAAAAGGGGCAATGTCAGCACTAGACCCGACGATGAGCAAAGAATGTCCAGGACGCGCTTCAGGAATCTCCTGACCGGAGTGATGCGGAATCCGTCGGAGAAGATGAGCCAGCCCGGCGTGATGTTTTCGAGGAGCATCTTGCGCTGGGTGTGCTCATAAAAGGTCGGCGCATCCATCACCCTCACGCCCCTCAGCTTGCAGCTGAGCAGCTCCGGGAGGGGGAGGGCCCCCCGGCGTTCGGACAGGGCCACCACGACGGTCGTGGCTTCAAGTTCCTCGATGATGCGCGCGAGATCGGCCTGGGCCCCGATGATGAGATTCCTGCTCACGCTCACCGGTTCGGAGGGCAGGTCCACGTAGCCCAGCAGCCTGTTCCGGGTCCTCCCCTGGGCCAGCATGTCGCCGATGGGCTTGGCCGCCGGGCCGGTGCCGACTATGACCACCCTCATCCCGGCGCGGGCATGCGGCTTGATGCGCCTGTAGGCGAGATGGCAGCATAACTGGAGGATCCCGAATCCGAGCAGGGCCGTGGAGCCCAGGGCCCTTTCCTGCGGGGTGATGATCGCGGCCGAGCGCAGCAAGGTCAGAATGAGCAGGCCGAGAATGATGAGCACCGAGGCCGTGATGGCGCTCTTTCCATCCGCAGCCTTTTTTTCCTGGGCGCATATTTCCAGCCCGATGGCGCAACTGGTGACAATGCCCAGGAAGGCCGTCGCGAGGACCGGGCTGACCGGCGTCGGCAGGCCCAGAGGGTGCGCGACGGGCAGCGCGCCCAGCAGGTAGAGCGAGACCAAGGCGAAGGTCACGTCCAGAGTGAGCAGGGGGAGCAGGCTGAGGTGCATGGCTCTGGTCCTATTTTAGCGTGTCCAGGAGGCTCCGGGCTTGGGCGGCTTCGGGGAAAGGCCCCTGGTCCAGGGCGGTGACGAGCTGGCTCCTGGCGGCCGCCACATCCCCCACGGCGTAATAGGCTCGGGCAAGATTGAACTTGACGCTCGGGTTGCGGGGCAGCGACCGCTCCGCGCGTTCGAGGACCTGCACCGCCTCCTTGTCCTTACCCATGGCCAGGAGCGCTACGCCCAGGGTGTCCGCGATGGAGGGCTCCTGGGGGCTGTGCTGATAGGCTCTGAAGGCCAGTTCGAGCGCCTGCTGGTTTTTCTCCGGGCCGCCGACGCCGTTGGCGTAGAGGATGGCGAGATTGTTCAAGGATGGGACGTGGTTGCCGTTGGCTTCGACGGCTCGTTCGTAGGCTTCCATGGCCTTGCGCGGCTCGCCCTGCTTCTCGTGGATCAGGCCCAATCCGAAGAGGGCGTCCGCATTGCCCGGCTCGGACTTGACCATGTCGAGAAAAACCTGCCGGGCCTTGGCGTTTTCGTTCCGCCGCAGGTGCAGCTGGGCCAGGGCGAGGCGGGCGGTGGAGCTTTTGTCGTCGTGCTGGATGGCCTGCCTGATGTTCGCGAGCGCCTCATCATATCTGCCTTGCTTCTCGCACAAGGCGGCCAGGACGAGGTACCCGTCCGGGGAGGACGGATCGAGGTCCACCAGGTGCTGCGCCAGCTCAACCGCCTTGACGGAATCGTTCATGACCACGCTGGCGTGGATTTTCTTGCGCAGCCCTCGCCAGGCATCGGCGGCCTGCAGGGACTCGTAGGCTGCAAGCGCCTGGTCGTGCCTGCCTCCCTGCAACAAGAGATCGCCCTTGAGCGCAAGAGCATCGGGATGGCGCGCATCCTGAGCCAGAACCCGGTCGGCCATGGACAGGGCGGCTCCCGCATCGCCCCTGGCCTGCAGGTGTCGCGCGATCACGAGCAGGTCGCGCGGTTCCTGCGATTTGCCGGCTTCGGCTATGACCTGCTCCGCTTCCTGCTCCCTGCCTTCGAGCCTGAGCAGGCCGGAGAGGGCGACAGCCGCCTCGGCATGCGCGGGGTGCCGGGTCAGCAGTTCGCGGTATTCTGCCTTGGCCTTTTCCCTGTCCCCGCGCATGAGATTGATCCTGGCCTTGCTCATGTGGGCGGGGGGGAAACCGAGGTCGGCCTTGAGAGCCTTGTCCAGGTTCACTAAAGCGGCATCCGGGTTCTTGCGCAGCATTTCCAGGTTGCCCAGGGACGTGAAGACCATGGCGTCGCTCGGACTGCCGTTCAGGGCAGGCAGCAGGATCGCCTCGGCCTTGTCGAACTCCTTTTTGCGCGCATGATAGCCGTACAAGAGCATCCTGGCGCTCAGGTTGGACGGGTCCGCCGCAAGGGCAGCCTGCACGGACTTGAGCGCCGCGTCGGTCTCACCGCGGCTAGCGTATATGATGCCTTTCTTGAGATTCGCTTGCGCAAGGCCATTGTCCAAAGCCGAGGCCTTGTCGTACATCGCCAGGCCGTCGTTCTCGCGGCCTGCGGCTATGAGCGCGGAGCCGAACGCCATGTGGGCCTGGGCACTGCGGGGTTCCTCCTGGGAGATGCGTTCGGCCAGGGCGAGCGCGGCATCGAACCGCCGCTGGCGCAGAAGGGTTTCGACCAAGAGCAGGCGGGCCGGGAGGAATCTCGGGTCATGGTCCAGGACCCTGTTCAGATTGCTCACGGTAAGCTCGAGATAACCGAGCTTGAGGGCCGTCCGCGCAAGGTGGAAATAGGTTTCGATCCTGGGCTGAGTGCGCTGCGAGCGTTCGAGGGCGGCCTGGGCCTCCCTGTAGCGTCCATCGCCGTAAGCGATCAGACCGGCGAGCAGATCGCTTTCCGGATGACCTGGATGGTTCTTGGACAGCCTCTCGGCCAGTTGCCTGGCCTCTTCCGTCGAGCCCTTGTCCAGCAGCAGCAATCCGAGCCGGTACTGCGCCCCTACGTTGCCGGGGGCTATCTCCACGATGCGGCGGTAGGTCTTGAGCATCTCTTCATGCTCCCCCTTGCGCCGCTGGATCTCCGCCTTGAGTGTAAGGCCCCCTTCGTTGTCCGGTGCGGCGGCGAGCAGGGCTTCGATCTCGCCGTCGGCGGCTTCCGTGTCGTCGCGCTGCAGGAATATGCGCGCAAGGCCGAGGTGTGCGATGGTCGAATCGGGCTGCAGGGACAGGATCTCCCTGAAGGCATCCGCGGCCAGGTCGGGGTCGTTCGCCATCAAGGCGATTTCGCCCATGAGGGACAGGGCCTTGACGGTTTCCCCCTCGTCCTTGGCCGCCTCGTGCGCGGCCCGTGTGGTTTCCAAGGCGCCGTTCACGTTTCCTGACCTCAGCTTCGCTTCGGCCAGAAGGAGCAGGCAGCCTGAATCATCCGGCTTGCTGGAGAGGATGGTTTCCGTCTCGCCGCGGACCTGCGTCCATTTGCCGAGGCTTCTGTAGGCCTGGGCCAGCAGGTATCTCGCCTCGATATCCTCCGGTTTCTTTTCCAGATGGTTTTTGAGCAGGACCACGGCCCCGTTGTAATTCCCGTCGTCATAGTGCTGGCGGCTTTCCGAGAGAATGTCTTCCGTGGTCTTTCCAGAGCACGACGCCATCGTGAAGAGCAGCACGATTGAGAGCAGACTGGCCAAGCCAGAGCAAGCGAAGCGATCCATAGATTCTCTCCTGAATAGGCTATGCAGGGCAGTCCTACAGACAGGGCAGTGCTGCATTTTGATTGAAGCACGTTGGGATGACAGGAAAGGCCATGTCGGCATCTTCAAAAGTAAAATTTGCAAATAATATGAATCCGGATGGGCGTGATTGAATGTCGGAGGATTCACTGCCGGAATTAAACCTGCCGCCTATGAACGAGCGGGCGAATGTGTCCAATGAACTATACAGGAATTGTATAGTTGTATGAAAAGCGATTTTGCTGAACATCAGTTTGCTTTTCTCATCTGGGATTATGGTTTCCGATATCACCAAGCCATACTCACTTTTTAAAGATAGATTTTTACATTAACACATGCTTTACCAATTGGGATGTGAACATGCAAGAAAAAGCACTAAATAAATAATTAGCAAAAACGATAATTTGCGAGGCATTAGATTTCTTGTTGCGCAATCTAACATCGGACAGTCGAATTCGAGGCAGGATGGCCGGAAAGCGGCAGGGATTGGGCCTTAACGGAAATGCAGCTCCCGCCGGTCTCCGGCAGGATTTCCGCCCATTGCGGTTGCTGCCGTTTGCTGGCGAGCGCTCATGCATCATTGACCAGATGACGTGCCTAAAGGCATTCTCGGATCTGCTCCGGTTCCAGCCCAGGGCCATGGGGGAGGTTTCGGGGCCGGGATAGCCCGAGCTTGACCGGAGAGCATGCGTGACGGGCTTTACATGGAACGCCCGGACACATAGTCTGTCCGCTGTGGCGAGGCATCCCCGCGCCGGCTCATGGAAGGGGCCAGAATCATGCCGGGTCCGTTTCGGCCGTAATGCACAAGGGGAAAACATGGGCATGGCAACGCTTCTTTTGATTTGGCTCGCTGTGGCCCTCGTGTCGGGAGTGCTTATCGGCGCGTTCATCCGGGCCGGATCGGCCTCTCGGAAGCACCCGGCGCGCGACGGCTCTCCGGAGAAGCCAAGGGAGCCTCAGGCCTAGTCCTGGCCGCGAGGTTCGGTGCCATTTCAGCAGGCCCGCCGTCGCGCGGGCCCCCGTCCTGCACCTCATGCTTCCGCGGCGACCGCCGCAAGATTGCGATACCTCGTCCTGGGACGCCGGCGCCGGGTGCGAGTCGGGCGTTCAGCCCGACTCGAGAGCATGCTAGCGCGTGGCCGATCCAGGCTGGTTCGGCCTGTTGGCTAATGGGGAAGCACATCGGCGATGCAAGGGAAGAAGTCCCGCACGAAGCGCTCGGCCACGGCTTCGGACGGCAAGGAAGAGCTTTCGCGATCGACCAGGATGCGCACGAAGGCCGAGTCCTTGCGCCCGTGCCGGATCGAAGAGAGCGCTTCGGCCAGCTTGAGGGAATACTCGCTCGTTATCGGCCGGCCCATTACCTGGAACCAGTAGAGCACGGTCATGCTGGCGCGCTCCTTGGCGTAGACGGCCTTGACCAGCTCAAGGGGCCGGCCGTCGACGTCGAGAACGGTCTTGCCGCTTTCAAGCTGGTGCCATCCGCTGCCGGGCATGCAGTTGCGCGGCGAATGGATGCTGCCGCTGTCAATTCCGTCATGGTACCCGATATACAGCTCGACCTGCTCTCCTTCGCGCCCCGTGTAGGTTCGCGAGAGGTAGTCCGTGGGCCTGAGGATATCGAGCACATGCTGGTTGAAGGTCGCCGAGGAGGTCATGAGCCAGCCCGCGTGCTCCGTGGGCAGCCGGTCGAGGGTCACCGCGCCGAGAGAGGACGGCGTCCCGCGGGCATGGAGGAAGATCCAGGCGCCCGCGAGAAGCAGCAGGACGAGTCCGGTGCGCATGCGCATGCTCATGAGCGAACCCTCCGCAGAAGCGCTCCGAGGCCCAGGATCATGGCCGTGGCCATGATGAAGACGAACATTCCGGCGAATTCGTGAAAGAACCCCTGAGCGGCTTCGGGGCCCCAATACTGAGCCAGAAGGCCGGTGCATACGACGCGCAACGCGTTGGTCGCCACGGCGATGGGCAGGGTAGCCGCCATGAGCAGCAGCCGGACAGCGGGCGAGAAGGGCTGGATGAAGGCATAGGCGGTTCCCAGCGCCGCCAGCGAGACCAGGGAGCGCAGGCCGCTGCACGCGTCGGCAACCTCCAGGGTCACGCTCGGGAAGAGCAGGATGTTGCCCTCCTGCAGCACGGCCACGTCGAGGAGCTTGAGGCTGGCCACGGAGATGTCCGTGACCATGAGCTTGAGCGGGAATGCGGCGGAATTGTAGACGACCTCCGGGATGGGCACCATGAACACGAGGTATGCGAGCGGCAGCAGGGCAAGTCGGAGCACGTGCCAACCCAGGAGCAGCAGCGTCAGCCCAGCCAGGACCACGAGCAGCGAGATGCGCTGGGTGTAAAATTCGCCGGCCAGGGCTCCGCCCAGGAACAGCGCCAGCCCCAGGATCAGCACCCCCAGCCCGCTCCAGGCCGGGCTTGTCTCGGCCGAGCGCAGTTCGGCCCGCCGGCAGTAGAGGAAGTACGCTGAAACGAGGGGTACTAGGAAGCCGTGGGAGTAGTCGTCGTCATGCATCCAGACGGAAACCATGCGGCTGACGACGGGCGAGTAGAGCGCGGCCACCCCGAGCGTGACGAGGACGAACTCGGGCCAGTGGCTGCGCAGTGCGGCATTCAAGGCAGGGGGCGTGGGGGCGCTCCGGGCCATGGTCATGGGCATGCTCCTTCTCAGGCTCACGCGTCGAGCCTGTGCTTGCGGATGAGATCGTAGAGGGTGGGACGGCTGACTCCCAGGACCTTGGCCGCCCTGGTGATGTTTCCCTGGCACTGGCGGACGGTGCTCTCCACGAGGTCCTTCTCGATCAGCTCGCGCGCCTCGCGCAGGGTATGGCCCGTGGGCGGGGACGGGAGGCCTTCACCCTGGTCCGGGGCGCGGTCGTCCAGTGCCAGGTCCTCGGGCTCGATCACCTTGCCGCTGGCCATAACGACCGCCCTGTCGATCAGGTTCTTCAACTCGCGGACATTGCCCGGCCAGCGATAGGCGCGCATGCATTCCAGGGCGCCGGGGCTGAAGCGCATCCCGGCCCTGTTCGCCGCCTTGCCGAAGCGATCAAGGAAATGCATGGCCAGCAGCTCGATGTCGGAACCGCGCTCGCGCAGCGGCGGCAGGCGGATGCTCACGCCGTTGACTCTATAGTACAGGTCTTCCCGGAAGGATCCGTCCTCGATGCAGCGCAGCGGGTCCCGGTTCGTGGCCGAGACGAAGCGGATGTCCACGCGGATGTCCTTGCGGCCGCCCACCCGCTGGAAGCTCTTTTCCTGCAGGAAGCGCAGGAGCTTGACCTGCATCTCCGGCGGAATCTCGGCGATCTCGTCCAGGAAGAGCGTGCCGCGGTCGGCGTATTCGGCCTTGCCGCGGACCAGAGAGTGCGCGCCGGTGAAGGCTCCGCGCTCGTGGCCGAACAGCTCGGACTCGAGCAGGGTTCCGGGGATCGCCCCGCAGTTCACGGCCACCAGGGGGCCGGCGGCACGCGTGCTCGCCGCGTGCACGGCCCTGGCGATGAGCTCCTTGCCCGTACCGGACTCGCCGAGGATGAACACGGGGATGTCCGAGCAGGCCACCTTGACGATGGTTTGCAGGATCTGGCGCATGGCCGGGCAGTCGCCCACGATGCCGAACTGCTCGTCCGGGCTTGGAGCCGCCTTGTGCCGCCGCCGGTTCTCGGACTCCAGCGAGTGCACGTGCAGGGCACGGTTGATGATCACGCGCAACTCGCCCACGTCCAGGGGCTTGGTATAGAAATCGTAGGCTCCCGCATCGATGGCCTGGAGTGCCCATTTGCGATCCGCCTTGCCCGTGATGACCACGATCTTGGATCGAGGGGCCAGCTCCAGCATCTTGCGCAGGCAGCGGAAGCCCTCCTCGGTGCCGTCCTCGTTGGGCGGCAGCCCCAGATCCAGGGCCACCACCTGCGGCCACTTGCGGGAGAAGAGGCGCAGGGCCTCGTCCGCGTCGGAGGCGAGCAGGATCTCATAGGGTTCCTTGGAGAGTCCCCAGCGGATCTGCTTGCGGATGTCCTCGTTGTCGTCGACCACCAGGATCGCATCCCCGAGTTTGGCCTGCCTGGTCATCATGCCTCCGCCGCCGCCAGTTCGGGGGTGGCCGGGGCAGCGGCTCCCGGAAGGCGGACGATGAATTCGGACCCGGCACCCGGCGCGCTCCTGACCTCGATGCCTCCGCCGTGAGCCTGGACGATGTGCCGCGAGTGGTACAAGCCGATACCCAGTCCTTTGCGTTTCGTCGTCTGGAACGGTTTGAAGAGCCGCGTGCGGATGAACTCCTCGTCCATGCCGCAGCCCCGGTCGCGCACCGTGAGCAGGGCTTCCCCGCCGGGTCCGCCGCGCACTTCGATCTCCACCGGGACCTTGCCCTTGGCCGCCTCCGCCGCGTTGAGCAGCAGGTTGAGCACGACCTTGTGCATCTCTTCCCGGTCCAGGGGCAGGACCATGCGTTCGCCGCTGATGGCCACGGGGACTCCGGCCATCGCGGCCGCATCCTCCGCCAGGGCCAGGATGTCGGTGGGCTGTTTCCACATGTGGATATCCTCTGGAATGTCCTTGAGCTTGCTGATGAGGATCTTCATCCGCGAGATGGTCCGGTCCAGGGAGTCGAGCATGTCCTCCTGGAAATCCCGGTTGTCGATGTACTCGCGGGCGTTGTCGGTCAGGAGCGACAGGGTGTGCACGAGGTTCTTGAGGTCGTGCACTATGAACGCCGAAACCCGCCCCAGGAGTTCCATCTCCCTGGACTGGGCCAGGGCTTCCGCCAAGCGCAGGCTCTGGATGGCCGACGAGGCGTGGTTGGCCATGGACACCATGAGTTCAAAGTCCTCCTGGTCGTAGGATTCGTGCTCGATGATCGCGGGCCCGAGGAATACGATGCCGACCATCTCCCCGTGGGCGGTGAGCGGCACGGCGAAGCGGAGGCCGGGCATCTCTCCCGGTGCGCCCAGGGACTCGCGGGACAGATCCCGAGGCCAGGCCCGCGAGGCCAGGCTCCGCACCAGGGCATCCTTGGCCTGCAGAGTGGCCAGGCAGCCCTGGTTCTCGATGTTTTCCGCCGGGAAGAAGTCCCCCTGCGTCAAATCCTTCAGGTAGAGCACGGCCGAGCGCAGGCCGAAGACCTCGCAGAAGCTGAGCAGGATGGCGGCATGCAGCTCACGCGGATTGTTGGCCGCGGCAAGGCGCCTGGCCACGAGCATCCATTGGGAACGGTAGTCGTACTTGTCCTCGTAGAAGTGGCGCTGGATGAAGTCCCGTATGCGGCGCCTCAGCGACTCGGACAGCACCAGGACGAGCAGGCCCAGGCCGCATAGCATGGCCAGGGCGAGAATGAACGAGGCCTGCAGCGAGTCGTCGAGGACCTGCCTCCCCGCGCTGAGCAGGCCGAAGGCGATGAGGTAGGCGCCGAAAGCGAAGAGCACGACGGATTTGTAGGCCATCTGCGGCGAGACGCTGACCCGCACGCCGCCACCGCGCTCGGCGTGCGAGTAGGCCACGATGAGAATTCCGCAGGCCAGCCCCAGGGATCGCACGGGCGCCAGGGCGAAGTTGAGGTGCCCGAGCAGAAAGGCCTGGCTGTAGAAGAGCAGGCTGGCCACCAGGGCCACGCCGCAGCCGAGCACCGTGAACTTGATCCTCCAGCGGTCAACATGGGTGCTGGCAAGCAGGGTCGCCTCGAACTGGATAAGCGTCATGAGCATGCAGAGCGTCAGGGCGGCATAGAACACCACGGCCGGAAGCTGCATCAGGACGAGGTGCCCGCCCGCGAGCCGCAAGGAAAAGAGCCTTTCCGGTCCGAGGATCAGGGGCACGGCGGCCAGCGTCGCGAACGCGGCCGCGAGGAGCGACGATCCGCCGCTGCGCTTGGCTTTCCCCCTGGCGAAGCCAAGGCCAGCAAGAAACCAGAGAGGCGACATCAGCCCTTCGCCCGCCATGGCCGCCCCGCGCAGCATGACCGCATGCTGGGGAATGGCCAGCGACATGGCGTCGAGCGCCTCGATGACCGCCATGACCAGCAGGGCCAAGGCGATGAGCGTGGTGCTCCTGGAGCGCTCGCGCAAGGCGAGAGAGAAGGTCGCGTAAAGCGCCGCCAGAAACAGGCAGGCCATGGAGAGCACGGTGTGCAGCACGAGCGGTCCCGCCGGTCAGCCCGTTATACGGGTGAGTCTGCACAAGGCCGCTGGCCCTTGGGAGCCGTTTCCTGCGCGCGGCGGCATGAACCGGGTACGCGGGGAGGACTCGCGGCCGTTTGCGCGCCGCATGACCATTCCCCGTCCGGCTGCCCGTGAGGGAACGCTCATGCCGCCGACAGGGCATACAAATGCGCTGCCCGTGCTCCCCCTGCCTGATCCATATCGTGCCTGATGGATGTGCTTCATCTGCTTCGCGTCCGTGGTTTCCGTCCTCTGTCCTGCCGATAAACAAAATCCATTCGCATCTGCCTTCCAACGCATGTGGCCAATAAAGAATGGAGGGCCAATACTGCATATACGGCAATCCCAAAAAAAAAGGCAAGCTCGTTCAAGAAAAAAGCTTGCATTCAGAACGGTATTTTGAAATCAACCTATACTGTGCGTGTAGTAGGCAAGCCCGTTTTGTACGTGGTGCACGCGTCTCGGAGCGAGACGGATAAGCGGGGTATGTATGTCAGCGATTCGAGTGATGGTGGTGGCCGTGTGGGCTTTGACGCTGGGCGTGGTGTCGACCGCTGGATCAGCCGATACCGGGGGCTTCATTTTGGGCCCCGGGGATCTCATCGAGATCTCCGTCTGGGAAGAGCCGAGCCTGACGCGAGTCGTGCGGGTGCGGCCAGATGGGCAGTTGTCCTTTCCCCTGGCCGGCGAGGTGCAGGCCAGCGGCAGGACCATGGCCCAGGTCCAGGCCGAGCTGGAAAAACTCATCCGCCAGTTCGTCCCCGAGGCGCCCGTCACCGTCATGCTCGCGGAGCTTGCGAGCAAGAAGGTCTACGTCATCGGCAGCGTGCGCACCCCAGGAGTCATCCCCCTGTACGAGCCCATCCGGGTTCTCCAGGCGCTGTCCCGGGCCGGAGGCCTGGACCCCTTCGCCAGCAACAGCATCCTCATACTCAGGGAGACCGACCAGGGTCAGGTCGTCCTCAACTTCGACTATGGCGCGGTCTCCAAGGGCAAGCGCCTGGAGCAGAACATACTTCTCCAGTCGAACGACACCATCGTCGTACCCTGATCCGGCCGGACCGCAGTGACAGCGAGGCTTCCTTTGTCGCGAATGGCCGTTCTGCTCGTGCTGCCGTGCATCCTGCTCGCGGCTTTTCCGGGCAAGGCGCTCGGGGCTTGGGCCTGGGAGGCCGTTCCGGCGGTCGTCAACGAGGTCGCCTACGACGACAACATCCTGTTCGAAGGCGAGTCGGGCCTGGAGTACCGGCTGTCGCCCTCGATAACATTCGCGGGCCAGGGCAGGCGCTCGGGAGCCAATCTGTCCGCGGCGCTGTCCATATATCGTTACGTTACTGATGACGGGGTGCGCTCGGACTTCAACCGGACGAACCAGTTTTACGCAGCCGACGTCTCGCACCAGGCCACTCGGCGGCTCGGCCTCGGCGCCTTCGCATCGCTGAGCGTAACGGACAGCACCACATTGGCGTTGGAAGAGACCGGAATCCCGGCCGACGAGAGCAGGGCCCACGCCTGGGCCGTCGGCTCCCGCGCCAATTGGAGCCTCGACCCCTTGAGCACCGTAAGCCTCAGCTACGGGCTCGACGGCTACATTTACGAGAGCGGAGCCTTTTCGGACAGCCTGCGGCATACGGCCTCGCTCGGGCTTAGCCGGCAGCTGAATCCCAGCACGAGCGGATCGGTCACTGCCACGTATCAGAACTATCGGTTCGATAATGGCGGCGACGACAGGGACACGAGCCACACGGGATCACTGAACCTCGGGGTCGGCCACGCGTTCAGCCCCAGGCTGCAGGGCCAGGCCAGCCTTGGCGGCGGAGTGGTGTATTCCGAGCGGAGCCAGGACTCGACATACAATGCGGTGGGCTCGGCGGGTCTGTCCTATGCCTGGTCCAAGGGCGGGGTGAGCCTGGCCCTGAGCCGGTCCTATGAACGATCCGTGCTCGAAGAGGTTCTGCTGGTGGATGCCGTATCCCTGGGGGTGAATCACAGTCCCCTCATGGACCTGACCCTCTCGGCGGGAACGACCTATCGGCGGTCGCAGGGCACCGGCGCGGACGACGGCAAGGTGGCCGACTACTTTTCCGTCTACGAAAGCATACGTTACGCCTTGTCGCGGCACTGGTCGCTTTCCCTCTCGCACACCTACTCCCACGTGGAGTCGTTCGAGGATGAGCCGGACAGCAACCGTATCGTCCTGTCGCTCTCCTGGGCGCAGCACTTCCCCCTGTAGCGCGCGGCGCAAGCGTGCGATCTCCGGGCCGAGGTCTGCCTACCGGCGGGCCGCCTCGGCGTAGTCCTGCCTGATGAACTCCAGGATCTCCTTGGCTTGGTCGCTGTAGAGCTGCGGCGCGGAGAAGTCGGGCGCGGCGGCTGTCTTCTGCATGAGCAGCACGTCCTGCCCTGTCCAGAGGGGGCGCAGTCCTGCCAGGAAATAGCCGCGGTTTCGGGCCGCCTCCACGGCCGCGGGAAGCCCAGGGCTCGTCAGGGGCAGGAGCAGATGCATGGCGTAGCGGCCCGCATGGCCGGCCTCGAAGCGCCCCAGGGCGCTGGCGAAGTCCGCGCCCGCCGCATGCACCAGCATCCTGGCCAGCGAGGCCTCGGCGTACTCGCTCACCTCCCAGCGGGTTTCACCGTCAGGCGAGCCGCCGGAGGCGAAGTCGCGCGCGAGGCCGCCTGAGGCATAGAGGCTGCGCAGGAACGTTGCGTAAGCCTCGGGCAGGTGCAGCGTCTGCGGGACATCCTGGTAGATCTTGAACTCGTTGAGCAGCGAGTTGCGGCCATTAGCGCCCATCTCCACGCCGGGCCGGGCCGGAATGCTCTCCAATTCCAGGGCATAGACCTGGAAACCGTAACGGCAGCCGAATTTCTGCGTGACGAGATGGTCGCTGACGGTCTGGCCGAAGACCGCGCGCAGGCCCAGGCGTTGCGCCAGCTCCATCGTCACCTTGGTCAGCTCCAGGGATAGCCTGCCGCCTCTGTAATCGGGCAGGAGCATGATCGAGCCGAGTTCCATGAGCCCCTCGCCCGGCGGAGCCTTGAACAGCGCGGTCAGCCCCACGACATCCCCGGCAGCGGTCCTGCCCACTACCTGGTACAGGTCCGGCCCCTGGTTGGCTTCGAGAATCCTTTCCGGGTCGTATACGTAATCAAGGGGGAATTTGTCCCCGTAAATGGCGTAATAGAGCCGGGCCACGCCCTCGGCATCCTCGGGCCGGAAGTCGCCGACCTTGGCCTTCTGGTTGGGTGCGATGTCCCTAGTGTTCTCCGTCAGCCAAGCCAGGCATTCCTGCCTCGTGCGCTGCCGCTTGCCGCTCATTGCAACCTCCTGAGAAATACCGCCGATGTATTGGACCGACCGATCATTAGTATGTTGGCGAACCATATTCCTTGGGTGCGCTTATCGTGACAGGTAATTACATTGCCTTCGGGCCAATGCGCAAGCATGGCATGTCGCCAGGCGTGATGAGGCCATGCATGCGTGACGCTCGGTAAGCATTGCTAAGCCGCAAGGCCTTGAAGTTCAGCGTCGCGTCCGGCTCTATATACGGGCCCCCGCCAATAATCGGTGTGGACGGCCTCGATTGGCATGGCTTGGTTTAACTGCCTCGAAATGGTAAGTGGACCATCACGCCAGCGACGACTCATCCTGCTATGGCTTCCCGACACCGGTTCCGAGGAAGCCCGTCGCACGCAAGGAGCGCATGTGAACGCATCGCCCGGTCAGCCCGGCAGACTGCTCAGCTTCGAGTTCGTGGCCCTGAGCGCGATATCCTTCCTGGCCTTCTGCAACCTGGCCATCTTCTACGGATTCAACGCCTACCTGGAAAGGCAGGGCATCGATCCGGCCTGGCGCGGCGCGCTGCTGGCCCTGGAGCCGGTGGCGGCCTTCGTGCTGCGGCCCGTCGTCAGCCCGCTGCTCAATCTGGGCAACGGCGTGCGGGCCATGGGCCTCGGATTGGCCACGGTCATGGCCGCCCTGGCCGGGTATTCGCTTGCGGACGGCTTGGCGGCGCTGGCCCTGGTGCGCGTCCTGCACGGCGTGGGCTTCGTCCTGCTCGTGTCGGCGGCAGTTTCCGTGCTCGTGCACTATGTACCCAAGGAGCGCAGCGGCCAGGGCTTCGGGGTATTCTCCATCATGACCCTGCTGCCCTATGCGCTCATGCCGCCGTTCGTGGAGAGCCTCCTGCCTGGCGCGGGCGACGAGGCAGGCGTCTATCTGCTCGCCGCGCCCCTGCTCCTGCCGGCCTTCCTGCTGCTCTTTCCTCTGGGCCGCCGAGTGCGGGCTCTCGCCGCCGCGCTCCCGACGCGCGCCATGGCCAGGCCGAACCTTGACGATATCCGGTCCGACCTGCGCGCGCCCGGTGTGGCCAGGCTGCTGCTGGCCAACCTACTCGTCTTCACGGCCACCACAGTGGTCTTCTTCCACATGAAGGACCACCTGGCGGGCCTGGGCTCGGCCAATCCCGGACTTTTCTTCAGCATATCCACGGCGGCGACCATTCTGGTCCGCGTGGCCAGCGGGCCGTTCCTGGATCGCGTGAACAGGGCGGCCATGCTCGCCGCGTTTCTGCCCGTGCTGGGTTCGTGCCTGTACCTGTTCGGCGCGGCGAGCGGGCCCGCTTGGGTCATGGTCCTGGCCGGCCTTTACGGCGTCTGCCTGGGCTTCATCATGCCCCAGCTCAACGCGGCCATGTTCGTCATCTCGCCGCCGCACCTGCGAGGCCTGAACACGAATCTCATGCTGTTCACCATGGATGGCGGCTACTGGCTCGGACCGCTTCTGGCGGGGTTCCTGTCGGCGGGAGGGCTGGGCTATGCCGGAGTCTTCGGCCTGCTCGGGATGCTGCCCCTGGCCGCCGGGGGCGTGGCCCTGAGCATGGTGAGGCTGACCCGCAGGGCGCAGCCGGCCTGATTCCCCGGTCTGATTACAGGGTGGCTAGGCGCAGGAGCAGGTTGCCGGAAACTTCCCGGCGGTAGTCTGCCGTGGCGCGGATGTCGTCGATGGGCGAGACTGCCGAACGGACCAGCCCGGCGGCCTGACGCAGGGCGGTGAGCGAAAGCCGTCGTCCCGCCAGGACTTCTTCGGCTTTGCTGGGCCGCACCACGGTGGGGCCGACGCTGCCCAGGGCCAGACGGGCCTCTTCCACTGTCCCGCGCCGGCTCAGGCGCACCAGCGCGGCCAGGCTGACCACGGCGATGGCCTGGGCATTGCGCTGGCCGACCTTCTCGAAATGTTGGACCTGAAACTCCGTTGCCGACGGCACGCGCACTTCCATGAGGATTTCGCCGGGCCGCAGGTCGGTCTTGCCCGGTCCGCGGATGAAGTCCGCGATGGGCAGCACGCGTTCGGATTCCCGCGAGCGCAGCACGACCTCGGCCTTGAGGATGTGCAGCGAAGGCAGACTGTCGCCGGCGGGCGAGGCTGTGCAGATGTTGCCGCCGATAGTGCCCATGTTGCGCACCTGCGGCGAGCCGACGCGACGCATGGCCAGGGCCAGCACCGGCGCGTGTCCGGCCACGAGCGGCGAGGCGCAACACGCGGCGTGCGTGGCCCCCGCGCCGATGCGCAGCAGACCGTCGGTTGCACGGATCTCGCGC
This sequence comes from Pseudomonadota bacterium, assembly GCA_023411815.1. Taxonomy (GTDB): domain Bacteria; phylum Desulfobacterota; class Desulfovibrionia; order Desulfovibrionales; family Desulfovibrionaceae; genus Desulfocurvibacter. The sequence goes on from JAEYOJ010000059.1 coordinate 43,800, forward strand.
AGCTCCGGGATGCGCTCCAGGCAGACCAGCGGATCGCCATGGGCGACGCCTGCGCGCCTGCGCACGAGCAGGTCCGTGCCTCCGGCGAATACGGCGCATCCCGGCTCGTCGCCCAGCATGGCCCACAGTTCGCCAAGGTTCGTCGGCGAAAGCACGCGGCTCATCGTCCGTCCTCCGCTTTGGCCGTCCGGGGGGTTGGCACGGCGCGCATGGCCTGGGCCGCCGATTCGACGGCGTCGATGATCTTCTGATAGCCGGTGCAGCGGCACAGGTTGCCTGACAGGCCTTCGCGGATGGCCTGGCGATCCGGCGACGGATTGTCGGCCAGGAGTCCTGCCGCTGTCACGGCCATGCCCGGCGTGCAGAAGCCGCACTGCACCGCGCCGTGCTCGGCCAGGGCTGTCTGTATGGGATGGGGCGCCTCGGCCGTGCCCAGGCCTTCCACGGTGGTGACGTTCCGGCCCTGGAGCTGGGCCGCGAGCATGAGGCAGGACAGGCGCGTCACGCCGTCCACGAGGATGGAGCAGGCTCCGCACTCGCCGCCTCCGCAGCCTTCCTTGGTCCCTATCAGCCCCAGGTCCTCGCGCAGCAAGTCGAGGGCCCTGCGGTCGGCCGGGGCGTCGATCTCCACGGGGTTTCCGTTGAGCACGAAACGGATGGTCATGGTTTTCTCCGCGCGCGGCCTGCGCGCCCCGTGCGTCCGGCGCTTAGGGCAGTCAGAACGCTCTCGGCTGTCAGGGGCGCCTTGCGGACATGCGCGCCGCAGGCGTCCTGCACGGCCCCGGCCACGGCCGGCAGCGGTCCGTTGAAGCCGACCTCGCCCACGCCTTTCATGCCGAAGGGGCCGCTGGGCTCCACGATCTCGACCGGCTGGCAACGCATGTCCGGTACGTCCAGGGTGGTGGGTATGATGTAGGTGGCCAGGTTGTTGGCCAGCACGCGACCGTCCTCGATGTGCATGTCCTCGCACAGGGCATAGCCGAGGCCTTGAACCACCGCGCCCTGGACCTGCTGCTCGAAGGTCTGCGGGTTGAGCACTCGGCCGGCCTCGGTCACGGCGATGTAGTCCGCGACCTCCACCCTGCCCGTGAGCTGGTCAATTTCCACGAAGGCCGCGTGGGCCGCGTGGGAGAAGAGCAGGTGGGGGTAGCCCAGCTTGAAGGCCTTCGCGGAATCGAGGGTGTCCTGGGCCACGGGCATGAAGGCCTCGCCGACGGCGAAGCGGTCGATATCGGGCAACAGGGCGGCGAGCCGCGCAATGGGCAGGTCCCGGCCCGTGGGCAGATGCCGTATCAGGCTGGGCAGCAGGGCGAAGCCCTCGGGCTGCTCCACGAAGAGCACCAGGGCGGCGCGGGCCAGCAGCTTGAGCCGCAGGTCCTCGCAGGCTTTGGCCAGGGCCTTGCCGAAAGTGTAGGTGGTCCGGCCGGCCGAGGCCGACCCGGACGGGTGCGACAGGGCAGTATCGGGCTGCAGAACCTCGATGGTCGAGGCGTCCTGGCAGAGAATCTCGCCGGCGATCTGGGCGTAGGCCGTGGCGTTGCCCTGGCCCATGTCGGCCACGCCGCTGTAGACGCGGAAGCGGCCCTGGGGAGTCAGTTCGACCTTGGCGATGGCCGTGTCGGGCAGGCCCCGGCCGTAGCCGATGGCGTTGTGTACCGCCGCCATGCCTGCCCCGCGCAGCTTGAAGCGCGGCGCGGCGCGTTTCCATTCCTCGCGTTCACGCCAGCGAGGATGGCGCGAAAGCTCGTCGATGCAGCTCTCGATGCCGGTGGAGGCCGTGAGCGTCACGCCGCAGGCATTGCGGTCGCCCCGGCGCAGAGCGTTCTTGCGGCGCAACTCCAGCGGGTCCATGGACAGCTTCAGGGTCAAGGCGTCCATGATGCGCTCGATGCCGAAGGTGGCCTGCGCCACGCCGAAGCCGCGCATGGCCCCGGCCACCGGGTTGTTCGTGTAGACGGCCAGGCCTTCGACGAGCACGTTGGGGATGCGGTACGGGCCGCCGGCGTGCTCCATGCCGAGCGCCAGGACTTCGCCGCCCAGGTGGGCGTAAGCCCCGGTATCGTAGAGCAGGCGACAGTGCAGGGCGCGCAGCGTTCCGTCATGGTCCGCGCCGAGGCTGAAGCGCATGCGCACGGCGTGCCGCGTGTAGCCGGCCAGGAAGCTCTCCTCACGATCCCAGCACATCTTGACGGGCCGCCCGCCGGCATGAAGCGCGGCCAGGCCCAGCAAACACTGCACCGTGGAGCCGTCCTTGCCGCCGAAACCGCCGCCCAGGTAGGGTGCGACGACGTGAATGCGCAGCGGGTCGAGACCCAGGGCATGCGCGACCTCGAAACGGTCGCGGAAAGGTGCCTGGGTGGATACGGTCATGTGCAGCACGCCGTCGCCGTCCAGCCAGGCGACGCCGTTCTCCGTCTCCAGGAAGGCGTGGCGCTGGGCCGGGACCTCGTATTCTCCGCGCACAACCAAAGGACAATCACGCAGGGCGGTCTTGCCCCGGCCCTTTTCGATGACGGCGCGCACGAGCACATTGCCTTCGGCATGCTCCTCGTGCACGCGGGGGGCAGCTGGCCGCAATGCTTCCTCGGGATCGAACAAGCCGGGCAGCGGCTCGATCTCCACGCGGACGAGGTCCAGGGCACGAGCCAGGGCTTCCCGGCTCTCGGCCAGCACCAGGGCCACGGGGTCGCCGCAGTGGCGGACCTTGGACCCGGCCAGCACGGGCTGGTCCTTGTGCACGACGCCCTGCCGGTTGGTGCCGGTCACGTCCTTGCGCGTGAGCACGCGCACGACGCCTTCCGCGCGCTCGGCCTCATCGGTGCGCACGGCGAGGATGCGGCCGTGCGGGACGCCCGCGCGCTTGACGCCCGCCCACAGCAGCCCCTGGGGATAGTTGTCCACGCTGTAGCGTTCGGCTCCCATTGCCTTGGACAATCCGTCTATGCGCATGGCGGGGCGGCCGATCTCAAGCGGACTAGGACGTGACACGCTGCTTCCTCGCTCCGGGCTGGATGCGTTGCCAAGTGTTCCGATTCCATTTGAACAAAAACGCGCCGAATGTATCGAGTGCCTTCGGCCTACCATGGCCCACCTGGAACGGCAAGAATGGCTTCGATCCGTGGAGGGCTGCGTGATCGACGGAATGGTGCGACATACCGGCCGCTGCATGGACGATACATGTCCAAGTCCGTGGCCTGCGAGGGGTGATGCGGGCCGGGCTTGCATGTATCCACTGGATTGACCTATAATTCGGCATCGCCCCTCATTACATTTTGGCAACAGAGGCACCCTTGACCAGCGAACGGCACATCACGCTTCTCCTGCCGGCGGAAACCTCCTCGGCCGCCGTGGTGAACTCGGCTGTGCCGCGCGCCGCGGAGGCCTTCGGCCTCGGAGCCGGCGCTGCCCTCAAGCTGGCCCTGGCCGTGGAGGAGGTCTTCCTCTACCTGCTGGACACGGCCTCGCGCGAACGGCGCTTGGAGCTGGATGTCATCGCGCGGCCCACGGCCGTGGAGGTCGTCTTCGGCTTCGAGGCCCGCACGCTCGACCTCGGAGCGCTGAACCTCACGGCCCAGGCCGACGCCTGCTCCTTCCTGGAGCAGGAGGATTTCGCCCAGGTCGGCCTGCTCCTGGCCGCTTCGGCCGTGGACAAGATGCGACTGGAGCATCTGGGCGCGGGCCGCATGCGGCTGGCCCTGGAGGTGGGGCGGGAGTATCCCGAGCCTTCGGCGCCGCAGGCCGCGAATTTCGAACCTCAGGGATCGGTCCGCCTGGAGCGCTCACCCGCCTCGGACCTGCTCCAGGAGGCCTGTCTGCGGGTCCTGGCCGACCACGCGGCCGAGGACCTGCCGCGCATGATCCGCGCGCCCGGCATGCTCGTGGACCTCGTGGCCGGCGGCGAGGCCGAGGCCCTGGTGGCCCTGGACGGCCGCGAGAGGGTCTGCGGGCTTCTGTGCTGGACTGGCCGGGACGCCAAGACCATCATATTTCACGGGCCCTACTGCGCCTTCTCGGCGCGGCGCGAGGAGATGGCCGGAAAGCTCCTGGACGGTTTTCTGCAAAGCGTGGCCAAGAGCGGCGCTTCGGGCGTCATGACGCCGCTCGCCTCGGACCTGCTGCCGCCCGGGGAGTACGAGAGTCTGGGAAGCCTGGATCGCCTGCTGCCGGAGGGCGCGAAGCAGGTCCGGCCCGCGGCCTTCCGGCTCATCGCCGAGGACATGGGCTCCACTATCTGGGCCCATTCCGCCATCCGGGATTTCCTGGAGCGCGAATACGACCGGCTGGACCTCGTGCGCGACCTGCGCTCAGTGGTCTCGCTGGGGGAAAGCCGGCCCGAGTCCTCGGTCTTCAGCGCAAGCCTCGAAGCCGGCACGGGCGTCGCCCTGCTCAGGCCGCTCATGGACGGCCGCGACGCATCCGCCAACCTGGGCCGCCACGTGTGCGCGCTCCGGGCCAAGGGCTTTCCGAACATCCTGTTCGAAGTGGACCTGGCCCACGGCTGGCAGGCGGCCCTGGCGGGTCCCCTGGCGGATAACGGCTTCAAGCCGCGCATGGTCCACCCACTGGGCGGACGTTCCGATCTGGTGATCTTCCAGCATGAATCCGCTGTCGCTCCATAACCTCGTGCCGGAGCACGTGCGGCGTTTCGAGCCGTACACGCCGAGCCGTCCGGACCCGGTGCTCATGCGCATGTACGGCGTCGAGCACCTGCACCGGCTCAACAACAACGAGAATGCCCTGGGGCCGCCGGACGCCGCGCGCAAGGCCATCGAGGCCTTCCATTCCGAGCGGGCCGCCGTCTACCCGAGCGGCGACTGCTTCCTCCTGCGCGAGGCCCTGGCTGACCGCTTCGGCAAGCTTCCGGAACAGTTCCTCGTGGGCAATGGCTCCTGCGAGGTCATCACCAGCGTCATCAAGGCCTTCTGCGGCCCAGGCGACAACATCGTCACCGCGGACAAGACCTTCGCCGTGTACGAGTGGGTGGCCGAGTTCTCGGGCTTCGAGGCCAGGCTCACGCCGCTGCGCGAGCATGCCTTCGACCCCGAGGCCATGCTCGCGGCCATGGACGCGCGCACCAAGGTCGCCTTCGTCTGCAACCCCAACAATCCCACGGGAACCTACTGGAGCGAGTCCGAGCTGTGCGCTTTCATGGACGCCGTCGACAATCGCTGCATCGTGGTCGTGGACGAGGCCTACCTGGAATACGTGGACAAGCCGGACTTCCCGGACGGCATGCGCCTCATGGAGCGCTACCCGAACCTGGTGGTCTTCCGGACCTTTTCCAAGATGTACGGACTGGCGGCCCTGCGCATCGGCTATCTGTGCGCGAGCCAGGAAGTGGTGGACATCGTGCGGCGCACGCACATCGTCTACTCCGTGAACACGCAGGCGCAGACCGCAGCGGCGGCGGCCATCGCCGACGACGCGGAGCACATCGCGGCCACGAGGCGCATGGTCGCCGAGGGCAGGGCAGTCCTGGAAGGCTGCTTCAGCCGGCTGGGGCTCGAATTCGTGAGCGGCGAGGGCAACTACGTCATGGCTCGCGCGCCCCTGTCGGACACGCTCCTCTACCGCAAGCTCATGAAACGCGGGTACATGGTCAGGACCATGACCGGCTTCCGCTTCCCCAACTGGATCAGGGTCAGCCTGGTGCACCGGCCGGTCCTGGAAGGCTTCTGCCGGGCGCTTGAGGACGTGCTTCGGGGCTGAACCCGGCCTGCGTCAGACGGTCGGCGTCCTGGGCGTGAAGGAGGCCGTCAGGCTGTTCCTGCCGTCCGTCCGGCGATAGCCCAGATCGTCGGCCATCTCCTGGGCCAGGAAGATTCCCAGCCCGCCCACCTGCCGCTCGTCCATGTCCGCGAGCACGTCGGGGGACGGCCGCTCCAGAGGGTTGAAGGCCGGTCCGTGGTCCTCGATGACCAGCCTGAACCTGCCCTGCCCGTCGAGTCCGCAGCCCACGCGGACCGGGCCCGGGCCTGCCGGGGAGGGCCGTGGGTACGCGTACTCGATGACGTTGACGAGCATCTCCTCCAGCACAAGCTCTATCCTGGCCAGCGTTTCCCCGGCCAGGGACAATTCCGCTCCCCTGTTCAGGACATGGTCCCGCAGGGACGTAAACGACTCGTGCCCGGCAGGGAGCTCCAGCCAGGTCAGGTTGTTCGGCTCAGGACTTGCCAAGGGCCTTGTCCACCGTGTCGTGGATGGGGAAGATCGTGGCGAAGCCCGAGACCGTGACGACGTCCTTGACCATGCCCGACAGGCCGCACAGGCTCAGTCCGCCGCCCTGGGCCTTGAGGCGCTTGCCCACCACGAGGATGCTGCGCAGTCCGGCGCTGCTGATGTATTCGAGCCCGGACAGGTCGGCGACTATGCGCGCCTGCCCCTTGTCCAGCCACGTCAGGCACTCCTTCTCGAACCGGGGCGAACTGGTGACGTCCATGCGGCCCTTGACCGCGAGCACGATGCTGTCGCCCACCTGGTTGCAGCGGAACTCCATGTCTATCTCCTTTTATTGGCGCCTGCCCCGGTATTCCAGGGCGAGCAGGGTGATGTCGTCGGATTGGGGCTCTCCGGCCGTGTGGCTCCGCACGTCCTCCAGAACGGCCTGGACCAGCCGTTCCGTGCCCTCGGAGGCGTGGGCGAGCAGGGTGCCTTCCAGCCGTTCATCGGAATACAAAGCCTTGGCTCCGTCCATGGCTTCGGTCACGCCGTCGGTGTAGAGCACCAGCTTGTCGCCGGGCTTTAGTGTCGTGCTGTAAGTCGCGTAGGGCGCGTCTTCCATGGCTCCCAGCACCAGCCCCCGGGGCAGCGGCAGACGCTCCGCGGTTCCCCGGCGGAGCAGCAGGGGCGAGCCGTGGCCAGCATCGGCCAAGCGCAGCTCGCCGCTGGTCAGGTTGAGGCTTCCGCAGATGACCGTCACGAACATCATGGTCTCGTTGTCCCGGCACAGCTCGTTGTTGACCTTTTCCAGGATGTCCGACGGCTCGGTGCCGCCCTCGGCCACGCCCTTGATGAGCGTCTTGGTCACGGCCATGAACAGGGCCGCGGGCACGCCCTTGTCCGAAACGTCGCCGATGACGAAGAACAGGTGGTTTTCGTCGCGCAGGAAGAAGTCGTAGAGGTCGCCGCCGACCTCCTTGGCCGGTTCAAGGAAGGCGAAGATGGAGAATTCGTCCCGCTCCGGGAAGGGCGGGAAGCGCTTGGGCAGGAAGCTCATCTGGATGGTGCGGGCGATCTTCAGCTCGCTGTCCAGGCGTTCCTTGGCCGCCGTGGTCTCCACCAGACTGGCGATGTGCTCCTTGAGCGCCTGGCGCATGGACTCGAAGGAGTTGCGCAGCTCGCCGATTTCGTCCCTGCGCCGCACGGGCGGCAGGGCCGTGTCCAGGTTGCCCTGGGCGATGGTGGAGGCGCTGTGGGCCAGGGTTTCCAAGGGCCTGACAATGGCCTTGGAGATGGCCGCGAGCACGAGGAGCATGAGCGCGAGGCCCGCCCCGCCCATGATCAGGGCCTTGCGGCTCAAACCCTGGAGATCGGCGTATAGCTCGGCCTCGGGCACGAGCACGCCCAGGCTCCAGCCCGTGGATTGCAGCGGCGCATAGTACAGCCAAGCGTCCCGGCCGAGCACCGGGTTGGAGACGCGGGTGAAGCCGCTCCCGCCGGAGATCATGCTTCTGCCCACGGCGCGCAGGCCGGCGTCGCCGGTGGCCTCGGCCACGCTGAAGACGCTCTCGCGCATGACCAGCTGCTCGTTCGGGTGCGTGATGAATACGCCCGCCTGCGAGACGAGAAAGGCGTGCCCGCTCCGGTAGAAGCTGATGGCCGAGACGAGCTCCCGCAGCCAGTGCAGGGAAAGGTCGGCCGTGACCACGCCGGCGAAGTCTCGCCGCCCGCTTTCCGACAGGTAGAAGGGATGCGAGTAGGTGGCCATGATGGTCTTGCCGCCGTCCTCGTCGAAGTAGGGCTCGCTCCAGCTCGGCCGGCCCATGACCTTGGGGAGCAGGAACCAGTCCATGTACAGGTAGCTGGAGGTCTCCCTGCCCAGGTTTGTTAGGGCGAGGGATTGCCCGTCCGGGCCGCGATGGCAGTAGGGTGCGAAATGGCGTTGGCCGGGATCGGCGGCCTGGGGCTCGAAGGCGATGGCCGAACCGAAGATATCCTGGTTGGCCGCCAGCGCGTCCATGATCTGCGCCTGGAGCTCATCGTGGACAGATCCCGCCTCAAGCCGCCTGGCGATATAGGCCGGCAGCTTTTCGGCTCCGTTCATCACCGTCTCCATGCGGTGCACCGTGGCCAGGGTCAGGTTGCGCGCGCCTTCCTCCACGTTCCTGAGCACGGTCCGTTCGGATTCGCGGTACGTGTAGGCGAAAACGGCCAGGAAGATGGCGCAGGAGCTTGCCAGGATCGACAGGGCCAGCCGGAAGGCCAACCCGCCGGGCCTAGCGCGCATGGGCAAGATCGACATGGAAGTCCCCGTATTCCGGCATGGCGGCGATGATGCCGTTTTCCATGAGCTGCTTGGCGACGAAGCGGTATTCGTCGGGCTGGAGCGTGCCCATGGGGATGTCCTTGCCCGGCGGCATGATGATGCCGCGCATGTGTTCGAGCATCCACTTCTGATGTACCCGGTTGGTGGGCAGGTGGGCGGCCTGGACGTGCCTCATGACGATGTCCAGGGCCTCCTCGGGATGTTCGAAGGCGTAGATCCACCCTTCGATCGAGGCCAGCACGAAATCCCGGCAGAGCCGGGGCTGCTGCTTGAGGGTCTGCTCCAGACAATAGATGCCGTCCTCCGGGAAATTGATGCCGTAATGGCTGAAGTCGAAGACTCTCAATTCATCGGGATCAAGGCCGGAGTTCAGGATGGTGTGGTACTCGTTGTAGAGCATGACCGAGGCGGCATCGACTCCGCCGCGCAGGAACAGGCTGACCGTGCCGCCTTGAGGGACCACCTGCGCATGCAGGTTGTACTTGCGGAAAAACGCCCTGGGCTGGAGTGCGAAATCCGGCCAGATGGACACGGTCTTGCCGTCCAGGTCCTTCACTGCCTGGATGCCGCTGGAACGCTTGGCCACCAGGGCCAGGGCCGAACGCTGGACAATCTGGCCAATGTTCACGAGCGGAACTCCGCTGGAGCGCTGCTCGATTCCGGTGGACAGGAACAGGGTGACGAAATCGGCTTCCTTCTGGGCCAGGGCCTGGGCGGCCGGACGGTCAGGCCCTCCGCGCAGGATGTCCAGGTCGATGTCGCGATGCGCGTAGAAACCCTTGGCGTGCGCCACGTAATATCCCGCGAATTGCGCCTGGGGAGACCACTGGGGGAGGAGCGTGGCCTTCTGCAATCCCCGGCATGGCGCCGGCCAGGCAAGCACGAACATCGTCATGGCCAAGAGAGTGAGCACGCGGTGCGTTTTCGGACGCGCAATCGGCATCATGAGCTGAATCCGGGTTGCCATTGATTGATAGTGTGATGCACCATAGCGTATTTCTTTTCGGCTTGCACGTTCGTTTCGATTGCCCTCCGTGCCTGAATCCATGGGTGCGGCATGAATTGGCGGCCTCTTGACCGATCAGTGTGTCCGCGCCCCGACAAAAGACATCCTTTCCTGACGAACAACGGAGATTTCTGACGATGTCGTGCATGTCGTCTCCAGGTCACTCCACCAAAGAAGGACGCGATTTGGCTTTGCCGAGTAAACCGATCTCCGTTTCTTATGGTTCGTGAGCACCTTGCCAGCTTGAGTTCAACTCGAAGATCGAACATGTGGAATGAATCGATGGGAGTTCGAGAGGTCGACGGGCTAGTCATTCGGCTGCTAATGGATTGACAGATCAGTCTGCCAGGGCTCGCTTTCAGATACATTTCAAGCAACCAAGCCAACATTGACTCGGATATGCTTTGATCCGGGCAGGGTGCTCCAGGCATGCTGGAATCGATGTAAAGCATAGTTGCGTCCTGTCCTGTTTGCATGTGTTGGATTCAGGACAGTGAAGCCATAGTGCGCATTTTTAGGCTTTATGGCCGGATGCCGTTTCGGCATGGCCGATCATCCTGTCAGCTCTCTTATTGCAGGGAGCCCAGGGACATATATCCGACAGGCGCGTTTCTTGAATGTGGCCGAGGGCAAAATCCGACTAATTGTTGCCTATGCCATCGTGGTCTTGGGCTTTTCGCAGCAACGGGGGGGGAGACAGCACATGACCTTGCGCATCAAATCCAAATTTCTGATACCGACGATCTCACTGATATTCTTCGGCATGTCCTTGCTGGTCCTGATCAACCATTTCAGCATGACCTCGGCATTCCACGGGACGATGCAGGCGGACATGACCCTCCTCGGCGACGCCGTCCTGCGGGACATGCGCAATGACATCACCCAGAAGCTCAGGGCCGCATCCAACCTGGCCAACGACTATGCCGCCTTGAGGGCTGTTCAGGGCGATGGGACCTACGACGCCGAAAGTTTCATGGCCTTTATGAAGAAGGTGGTGAACGGAATACAGTTCATCAACATCCTGGATACGGAAGGCCGCCTGATCGTTTCCAGCACCGGCCAGGAAGGGCTGAGCTTCAAGGATAGGCCGTACTACCAGGAGTACATGAAGGGAACGCGTGACATCATCTCCACCGCCCTGTTGAGCAGAACCACGGGCACGGCCATCGTCCCTCTCGTTCAACCAATAATGGATGCCAGAAACACGGTCAGGGGAGCGGTCAATATCGCGCTCGATCTCGACTACCTCACCAAGTCCATCTCCGAAACCAAAATCGGCTCCACGGGCTTCATCTTCATCCTGGACAAGGACGGCACGGCCCTGGCCCATCCGGACAGGGCTCAGGTGCTGAAAAAGGGCATAGCCGAGACGGCCTGGGGCAAGCAGATCCTGGCCGCCACGGACAAGCAGATCATCGAATATGACGAGGACGGCCGGGACAGGGTCGCCGTGGTGCAGAAGGACGCCCTGACCGGATGGACCTTCGTCATGGTGACACCCCTTGAGGACATGCTCGCCCACCTTTCCTCGGCCAGGACGCGCAGCATCGTCATAGCCGTCTTTTGCGCCGCGGCGTTCATGCTCCTGATCTGGGTGCTGGTGGAGCAGGCCATTCTCAAGCCGGTCCTGGCCTGCGTCGATTTCGCGCGCAAGATAGCCGGCGGCAAGCTGAACGAGACGCTGAGCATCGACAGGAACGACGAAGTGGGCGATCTGGCCAAGGCCTTGCGCGAGATGGTGCGAAACCTCGAGAAGAGCCTGGAAGACGCGCGGGCCCAGACACGCAAGGCGCAAGAGGAGACCTCCAGGGCGAACGAGGCCGTGCGCCAGGCCGAGGAGGCCAACCAGCGGGCGGAGGCCGCCCGGCGCGAGGGTATGATCGAGGCCACGCGTCAACTTGAAGAGGTGATCGAGAGCCTGACCTCGGCTTCCGAGGAACTGTCGGTCCAGGTCGAGCAGTCCAGCAGGGGGACCGGGGAGCAGAGCGCCAGGACCGCCGAGGCCGCCACGGCCATGGATCAGATGAACGCCTCGGTCCTGGAAGTGGCCCGCAACGCCTCGGATGTGGCCAACGGAGCAGATACGGCCAGAAACAGGGCCCAGGACGGCGCTCAAGTGGTCGAGCGGGCCATGCGGGCCATATTCGAGGTGAACACGCAGACCAAGGCCATGCGGCAAAGCCTGGCCAAACTCGGCAGGCAGGCCGAGGACATCGGAGCGATCATGAACGTCATCGACGACATCGCCGACCAGACCAACCTGCTGGCGCTCAATGCGGCCATCGAGGCCGCGCGGGCCGGCGAGGCGGGCAGAGGGTTCGCGGTCGTGGCCGACGAGGTGCGCAAGCTCGCTGAAAAGACCATGAACGCGACCAAGGAAGTCGGGCAGGCCATCAAGTCCATCCAGGGCGGCACGCTGGACAATATCAACGTCATGGAGACCGCCAGCCAGTCCGTCAACCAGGCCACCGAACTGGCGGAAAAGGCCGGCGGGGCGCTCAAGGAGATCGTCTCGCTCATCGAGGACACCGCGGACAAGGTGCGCGTCATCGCCACGTCCTCCGAGGAGCAGTCTTCGGCCAGCGAGCAGATCAGCAGGACCTTCGAGGAGATCAATCGCATATCGGTGGACACCGCCGAAGCCATGGACCAGTCTTCCAAGGCCGTGAACCAGTTGGCGGCCCTGGCCTCCGACATCCGCGGGCTCATCCAGCGCATGCAGCGCTAAGGCACTTTGCAATCCGACCGAGAGAGGGCGCCGCCCTCTCTCGGTCTCTCTCCCGCCAGGGAGCGGCGCTCCCTGGACCCCCACCTCCCCAGTTCATTCGCAACCTGCCCCAGTTCGTCTTCCGGATCGGCTGAATCGCGGTCGTCGGGCCGTCCCATGAACGTGAAGGGGCCCTAGCCTGGCGGCAGGGCCCCTTGTCACTGGAGGCGGTATACTCCGCAGCCGGGATAATCACCGGCGGTAAGTTGCGTTAAGGATCGGTGCTCAAGGCGCTTGGCAGCGCGCTCTCCCGGCCCGAAAGGGTGTTTCTTCAGCGGAGCGGGACAACGGGTCAGATCGCGAGAAGAGCCCGCGCAAGCTCGGCGAAACCGCTCCCGCCCCTGCCTTGGGTGATCCAGGCGGGCTTGGCGCTCAATTCGGCTTCCAGGTCCAGGACGTTGGCCACGCCCACGGAATTGGGGAAATAGCCGAACATGGGCGCGTCGTTGGGCGAATCGCCAGCGAAGACGACCTGCTCCCGCACCGTTTCCAGATCCTGGCCGAAGACCTCCCGGAACATGATCCGGGTCATGGAGAGCTTGTCGTAGCCGCCGTACCAGCCGTTGACGTGGATGGAACTGATCTTGGCCTGGGCGCCGTCCTGCTCGAAAAGGGCCTGGATGCGTTTCACCGCCTCCATGGGCAGCGGGGCGACATCCTCGCAGAAATCGACGGCCAGGTCGGCCTCGCGGTAGTTCTGGTCCGCGGAAATGGCGCAGCCCGGAACCTCGCGCAGGATGCGCAGTCGAAGATCGGCCAGGCGGGCCGTGTCGAGCCGGCGCTCCTCGTCGCTCTTGAAGTAGCGCCGGACCATGCGTCTGGCGGTTTCGTCGTAGTGGAAATAGAAAGCGCCGTTCTCGCCCACCACGCCGTCCACGGGCCACATGCGGGCGATATGGTCGCACCAGCCTGCCGGCCTGCCGGTTATGGGCACCACCTTCTTGCCGGCGCTGCGGAGCGCCTCCAGGGCCGCATAGGCCTCGGCGCCGAGGCGGCCCTGGTCGGTGAGCGTGTCGTCGATGTCCGTGAGGACGAAACGGACGGCCCGGCGGATTTCCGCGGGCATCGAGTTCAGGGCAAGCATGCTAGCCTCGTGCTGTCGAATTGGGGTTGCGCTCAAATACGGGAGTTCCCCGCGGCAATCAACCGGCCTCCGGTGCGGCAGCCGGATCGAACCTAGGCCCGTTCCGCGATGAACGACTCCACGGCGCCCAGGGCGGTGGCCAGGGCGACTCCGGCGCCGCACTTCATGCGCATCCAGTCCTGGTGGGCCAGGATCGAGCCGGCCGCGTAAAGATTGGGACACATTGGTTTGCCGCCTGCGCCGAGCGGATGGAAGCGTTCATCAACTTCGATGCCGCTCTGCTGCACGGGATGGCCGCACGGGTCGAAGTAGTCGGGCCGGTGCCATTCGGAGCGATCCGCGGGTTGGGCCACGGGCAGTCCGAAAACCGTCTCGCGTATTTCGGTGTGCGTGCTTTCCAGGCCCCCCCCAAGAAACCGCCCGGAAGCCAGGATGGCCCCCCGGCAGCGCACCCGGCGCTCCACGGACTGGCCATGGACGAGAAACTCCAGACCGGAGCCGTCCAGCTTCACCAGGCGGACCATCTGCTGGGAATACAATTCCACCCCCAACTCCGGCAATCCGCCCTCCACGACCTCGCGCAGGCGGATGCCCGGCACGGACGGCGGCATGGTGGGGATCTCGAACACCGTCACTCCGAGGCGGTTCTCGAGGTCGTCGCGCACCTCCTGGGAGCGGTGCAGGCCCAGGAGCGCGGGGAAACCGAGGCAGGTCGCTCCGCCAAGCAGCGGTCTGACCGTCTCGGCCAGGGTTTCGCGGTGCCTGGGCAGTTCCAGGGAACGAGCGGCGTTTTCGGGAAAGACCTCGCCCCCCTCGTGGCCGGGGAAACGAATGCGCTCCGAGCGCAAGCCGGGCCAGAGCAGCCGCAGGTTGGCCGTCACCTGGCGCGCGCTGAATCCGTTCAGGCCATGGAAATCGACCAGCAGGCCTTCGGGCTTTTCCTTGAGGAGCGTGCCGAAAGGCCACATGGTTGTCGGCAGGGCGTAGGTATGCTTGAGCGTTCCCACGGGAGAGGCCGCGACGACGTTCGATTCATCGGAGGCCATGTAGGGCAGCCCGCGGCTGGTGAGGAAATCCATCCATTCCGCCAGGGCGGCCTTGATCGTGCGCGGAGGCGTCAGGCGGTAGGGGTGGCCGGGATAGCTGGCCAGGAGTTTCTCGAAGCCGGAGAACGGGCTTTCCGGCAAATGGATGCCGCCATTGGGGTCGGGGGAAGGGATCGCGCCCAGGATGTCGAAGTAGCCGTTCGTGTACGCCAGAGCCCCGGTGCCGCCTGCCTGCACGACGCGCAGGCCCCGCCTGGCGGCGAAGAGCGCGGCCGCCGAGCCGGCCAGGCCGGCGCCGATGACCACCAGATCGCATTCACGCATGTTGCCGGCCATGGTCAGCGCACCTCGTCCTGTTTGTTGGGGTGGATCATCTCAAGGCTGATCAGCCCGCAATGCAGGGCCTCGGCCAACTCGTACTGCCGCATCTGGTCGCCCCAGAGGATCGGCCTCTGGCCCTTGAATCGGTCGGCGAAGAAGTTGCGCATGCCCAGCAGGCCCTGCCTGGATGCGCACTTGCCGGTATCGTACAGATGGGCCGCCACGCGCAGGCCGCAGAAGGCGCCCTGGCAGGAGCCTTTGCCCACGCGGCTGCGCACGCCCAGCGCGGAGAGGCCGGAAGCCTCGACATCCGCCTGGCAGCCTTCGACGATCTCGTCGACGGTGCGCGCCGAAACCATCTCGCACTCGCACAGCAGGGGCTCGTCCTCCTCCTGCCTGGCCAGCCAGGCGCGGGGGGATCGGCCAGGCCCGGTCCACTCGCAGCCGTGGATCTCGGGCAGGGGCACGCTGCGCGTCAGGCAGGGCGCGCTGATGCCGAGGCGGCGGGCCACGACGTTCGCTGTCTTTTCGGCCATGAGGCGGAACGTGGTGAGCTTGCCGCCGGTGACGGTAAGAAAATTCGTCAGCCCTTCGGCCTCGTGCTCGAACAGCGCGAAACCGCGGCTCTGGGCGCGGTCGTCGGAGGCGCCGGATCCGGCCATGAGCAGCGGGCGCACGCCGCTGTAAGCCCTGATGTAGCGGATGGTCCGCAGGGCGGGAATCATGGCCGCACCCTGTTCGATGTTCAGGTCAACCTCGGCCGTGGAAGGCCGGCAGAGGTCAGGGTCGGAGATGCGCACGCTCGTGGTGCCGAGGATGGAGACCGTGCCGCCGGGCACGAGGATGTCGCCGTCCGACGGAGGCCGCAGGCGGTTTATGACGCGCCGGGCGATGCGCTCGCCGGTCACGAGCAGGGTCCCGCTCGAATAGAGCACCGGGATCTCCGCGCCGGCAAGGGCCGCGACCTTATCCGACCAGGCCCCGGCGGCGTTCACGACCTGCTCCGGTTCGATGGTCAGCGTGCTGCCGGTCCCGGCCTCCTGGCAATGGGCGCGAACGATGCGCCCGCCGGAAATGTCGAAACCGGTGACGCGCATTCCGCGCAGGTAGTTGCACCCGGCCGACTCGCGGGCGTGGGCGATCATCTCCAGGCTCAGCCTGAAGGGGTCTATGGAGGCATCGGGCACGTGATAGGCCGCGACGAGATCGCGGGAGAGGCAGGGCTCAAGGGCCAGGGCCTCGGCAGCGTCCATGGGCCGGGCGGGGATGCCTGCCTTGGCGCACAGGTCGGGGAAACGCGCGACATAGGACTCGTCGTCTTCAGGCATGGCCACAAAGAGCCCGCCGGTGTCCTCGATGCATTGCGGGGCGAGGCGCTTGAGCAGCTCACCTTCCTCCCGGCACTCCTCCGCGGCCGCGGGATCGCTCAAGACGTAGCGTGCCCCGCTGTGCAGGAGGCCGTGGTTGCCTCCCGACGCGCCTGCGTTCACGTCCTTCTTCTCGACGAGAACGCAATGCACGCCGCGCAAGGCGAGATCGCGCATGATGCCGGCGCCGGTCACTCCACCGCCGATGATGAGCACTTGGGTCCGCATGATGTCGCACTGTCTGTTCATGTCCACTCCCCAGGATCCCCGGGATCCCCACGATCCACATTAGGCCCGGCTGACCGCCGGAAGGCGCGGTGCGAGAGTCTTCTTCCTGAAGGGCCGTGGCGGCGCTTGCGACTCCCGACGCCCCGCGAATATAGCCAAGAATTTTCGTTTTCGCAATTGCAGGTTTTCTGTTGCGAAAATTTTGGCCACGGGTAAAGATTCGAGCCGTCAAGAATGGCGAATTCGCGCCATGCAGTCGCCCAGGGGGAAAGTCATGAATCTCATCACCGAACCGTTGTCCGACGAGCGGGTATCAGCATTCCAGCAAAAGGCCAGCCAGCTTCTGCCGCGCGGGGCCAACTACGACATGTGCCTGTCCTGCGGGCTGTGCTCCTCGGGTTGTCCCGCCTCCGGCCTGGAGCGCATGGACCCGCGCAAGTTCCTGCGCATGGCCGTCCTGGGCATGGATGAGGCCTTGACCACGACGCCCTGGGTCTGGATGTGCACCCTGTGCCGCCGCTGCACGCACGTCTGCCCGGCGAAGATCGACATTCCCGCCCTGGTCTACCAGGCTCGCGCGAGGTGGCCGCGCGAGAAGCGCCCCAAAGGCATCGTCGGCTCTTGCGACCAGGCATTGCGCACCCCGACCTGCTCGGCCATGGGCGTGTCCCCGGCGGACTTCGAGTTCGTCGTGGAGGATGTCCTGGAAGAGGTCCGCTCCACGCAGGATGGATTCCAGGATCTCAAGGCGTCCATGAATCGTCAGGGCGCGCACTTCTTCCTCACCCAGAACTCCCGCGAACCGGCGGTGGAGCCGGAAGAAATGGTGCCGCTGTGGAAGATTCTCGACCATGTCGGCGCGGACTGGACATATTCCTCCAGCGGCTGGGCAGCCGAGAACTATTGCATGTTCGCGGCGGATGACGGTGGTTGGGAGAAGATTCTGCGGCAAAAGGTCGGATCGGTGGAGGCGCTGGGCTGCAAGGTCTGGCTCCACACCGAGTGAGGACACGAGTTTTATGCAGTCCGGTCCGGGCTGCAGCGCTTCGGCATTACTACCTCGTTCCGCTTGGAGAGCATCATCACGTATTACGCCAAATGGATTCGCGAGGGTAAACTGCGGGTGAACTCCGCCTGGAACACCAAAGGCATCAAGTTCACGGTTCAGGATCCCTGTCAGCTCGTGCGCAAATCCTTGGGCGACGAGGTGGCCGATGACCTGCGCTTCGTGGTCAAGGCCGTGGTCGGTGAGGAGAACTTCGTGGAGATGTACCCGAACCGATCCAACAACTACTGCTGCGGAGGCGGAGGCGGCGCCCTGCAAGGCGGTTTCCCGAAGCAGCGGCGGGCCTACGGCATGCGCAAGGCCGAGCAGATCCTGGCCACCGGCGCGCAGTACTGCATCACGCCCTGCCACAACTGCCATGCCCAGATCCACGACATGTCCGAGCAGTTCGGCGATGCGTGGCACACGGTCCACCTGTGGACGCTCATTTGCCTGTCGCTCGGCATACTGGGCGAGAACGAACGCATCTACCTCGGCGAGGACCTGCGGCTGGCTGGGCTTTAGCGCAGACTGCAATTCAACCGAGAGAGGGCGCCGCCCTCTCTCGGGCTCTCACCCGGCAGGGTAATGATTCCCCTGCACCCCTCATTTTGGGGGATATCCGGGACAAGAGCGTTTAGCCTCTCCAGGTCAATGGCGAACCGCGCTGGGGCGCTGTTCCAAGGGCATCGAGGCTGGCTCGGCGTGTCTCGCAATAATAAGGCCCTGCCGGCGGTCACGCCGGCAGGGCTCAGTTTGATTATGGCAGGTACGCCCGTATGAAAGAGCGCGGCCAGGGGACCGGATGCTGGGCTGCGTTCGAAGCCTAAATCATCTGTTCGACCAGCAACTCGGTCGCAGCCTGCAATCCGTGCGTGCCGACCATGGCGTCGATGGCCTCGAAACCGAAGCGCGAGCCCAGGTACAGGCGCACGTAGGCCTCCGGCAGACCAAGTCTACGGGCCAGCGGAGCGGAAAGCGCTGTGCAGCGCTGCTGGGCACGCCCGCTCCATGGCCAGTCCGAGTCCCCCAGGAATCCGAAGACGTGCTCGGCAGAGACATCTTCCGAGGCCATGGTCAGTCCCGTGCCGCCGATGGACAGGTAGTGGTTGACCACGGCCAGGGGCCGCACCCCGTCCTTTAGGCTCACGTCGTCCAGACCGTGCATGGCCGCCACGGCCAGCAGCAGCTCCCTATCCACCTTTCGCGCGTGCAGCTCGCGCAGCAGCCAGGAGTGGTGGTCCTCCCGCTTGCCGATGAACGGGTCCTCGGACTTTTCGAGGCTGAAATCCGCGCTGAACCTGTAGATGAAGCGCTTCATGCTGTCGTGGAGCATTATGGCTGCGTAGAGCAGGTTTCTGCGAAGCGGCAGGCCGCGCGCCTCATGGGCGTCGGCCAGGGCGCGGGCGTTGCACAGCCCTTGCAGCACGTGCAGGGCCAGCCCGCCGATGTGCGCGTGGTGCGCGCCGGAACCCGGCGCGGCGGCGAAGCTCCAGGGTTTGAAGCTGGGATGGGCGTAGTCCGTCCCCGGTGATTCGAGAACGAAAAACTCCTCGATCAGGTCGCGCCAGGCCGGAACGTCCACGGCGGGCAGGAATTCGCGCCGGATGCGCTCCAGCGCGGGCTCTCCCTGGAATCTGGACAGGCGGTCCAGCGGCTCGATTACGACTGCCATGGCCGCCGGCTACTTGATGCCCGCGCGCATGAACGACTGCACGAACTGCCGCTGGAAGAGCAGGAAGCCCAGGAGCAGCGGCCCGGAGGTCATGAGCGTCGCCGCGGTGATGATCGACCAGTCCACGCCCTGCTCGGTGGAGGAGAAGACCTGCAGCCCCACCGTGAGCGGCCGCGAGTCGACCGTATTGGTGACGATGAGCGGCCACAGGAAGTTGTTCCAGTGGTAGCTCACCGAGACGAGGGCGTAGGCCAGGTAGACCGGCCGGCCGAGAGGCACGTACACGCGCCAGAGGATCTGCAGGGGGCCTGCCCCTTCCACCGCCGCGGCTTCGTCGAGCTCCTTGGGGATCGACTTGAAGGCCTGGCGCAGGAGGAAGATGCCGAAGGCCGAGGCCATGTACGGCAGGCCGATGGACAGCGTCGAATCGAGAATGCCGATGCGGCCCATGGTCCGGTAGTTTTCCACGATGAGCACGTCGGGCATGATCATGAGCTGCATGAGCACGAGCGCGAACAGGATGGTCTTGCCCCGGAACTCGTATTTGGCGAAGGCGTAGGCCGCCAGGGTGCACAGGACGAGCTGGGCGGCCAGGACCATGGTCACGAGCATGACCGTGTTGACGAAGTAGCGCGCAAAGGGCGCGGCGTGCCAGGCCTTGCGGAAATTATCCAGCGTGAGCGGAGCAAGGGGCTGGAAGCTCGTCGAGAATTCCGCCGGATGGAAGGCCGTCCATATCGCGTAGAGCAGCGGCAATCCCCAGAGGATGGCCAACGTCCAGGCGGCGGCGGTGTCGAGATAACGGTAGATGCCCTTGCCGTCGTAGATGTTCGTCGTGTTCATCTGTAGTGGACTCTTTTTTCAATGACGCCGAACTGGATGATGGAGGCCAGGCCGAGGAATCCCAGCAGAACCAGGGTCAGGGTCGCGCCGTAGCCGGTATCCCAGAATTTGAAGCTTACTTCATAGATGTAGTAGAGGAGCAGGGAACTGGCGTTGTTCGGTCCGCCCTGGGTCAGGACGAACAGGTGGTCGACCATGCGGAAGGCGTTGATCGTGGCGTTCACGAGCACGAACAGGGTCGTGGGCATGAGCAGGGGGAAGACGATCTTGCGGTAGTAGTAGAAGCGTGAAGCGCCTTCGAGCATGGCGGCCTCGCCCAGGGAAGGGGGCACCTGCTGCAGGGCCGCGAGGTAGAAGATCATGAAGAATCCGGCATCCTTCCATACCGCCACGGCGATGATGCAGAACAGTGCGGTGCTTTCGCTGCCCAACCAGTTTATGCCTGAGAAGCCCAGGGAGCGCCGGACCTGTTCCAGCAGGCCGTATTCGGGCGTGAAGAAGAACAGCCAGATGTTCGCCACGGCGATCATCGGCAGCACGGTGGGCACGAAGTAGGACAGCCTGAGCCAGGCCTGGCCGGGCAGCTTCGCGTTGACGAGCATGGCCATGATCATGGCCAGGGAGATGGAAAGCGGAATCGTGCCGGAGGCGAACAGGAGGTTGTTCCTCAGGACCTTGAGGAAGACCTGGTCCTCCAGAAGATACTGGAAATTCTCGAGCCCCACGAACTCGGCGGGCATCCCGCCCTTGCCGTCCAGGAAGAAGCTGTTGATGAAGGTATTGACGGCCGGAAGGTGGGTGAATGCCACGATCATAACCATGGCCGGCAGAAGGAACAGCCATGCGTTGACATGGCGCATCTTGGCGAAATGGGTCACAACCCCTCCACGATCCTTTGATGTGGGAGCCGGTTTCCCGGCCCCCGGAATGAGCTGATTACTTGTTGTAGCGGCGCAGGATGCGTTCGGCTTCCTTCTGGGCGTCCTTGAGGGCTGCGGCAGGAGTCTTGGAGCCGTTGACGGCGGCCTGGATCGCGTCGTCCAGGGCCTTGGTCACGCGCTGGTTGTCGTGCGTGGAGAGTTCGGCCACGCCGTATTCCAGCTGGTCGCGGGCGACGGCGGCATAGGGGAAGCCGGCGACGTAGTCCTTCATGCGCTTGGTCTGCCAGGCGTCGGGCCGCACGGCCACGTAGCCCGTGTCGATGCCCCACTGGGCGGCGCGCTCGGCGGTGGTCATCCACTGGACGAAGGTGGCCGCGGCCTTGCGCTGCTCGGGGGTGGTCTTCTTGAAGATGTAGAAGTTGCCTCCGCCGGTGGGCGAGCCGAAACGGGCGTTGGCCGGGAGCATGCCGACGCCGAAGTCGAACTTGGCGTTGGTGCGCACGTTGGTCAGGTTGCCCGTGGTGGTCCACATGATGGCGGTCTTGCGCTCGAAGAAGTCGCGGGGAGTGGTGGCCCAGTCGATCGTGCCCTTCGGGGAGACCTCATGCTTGAAGGCCAGGTCCACGAGGAACTGGAGGGCTTCCACGGCCTTGGGCTGGTCGAAGAAGACCTTCGTGCCTTCGGGGTTCATCAGCTCCACGCCGTTCTGGATGGCCAGGGCCTGGAACAGCCAGTATGCATAGCCGGTGGACGGGATGGCCACGCCCCACTGGGTGACTTGGCCAGAGGCGTCCTTCTTGGTCAGCTTCTTGGCGAAGGCCACGAGCTCGGTCCAGTTCTTGGGCGGAGTGTTCGGGTCCAGCCCGGCCTCCTTGAAGGCCTCCTTGTTCCAGTACATGACGATGGTCGAGCGCTGGAAGGGAATGCCCCAGGTCTTTCCGCCGGTCTGGCTGTTGCTCATGAAGCCGGGGAAGAACTGCTTGGTGAAGCCCATCTCGGCCGGCGAGAGGATGTCGTCGTAGGGAATCACGGCGTCCTCGTCGATGAGCGTGAACATGTCAGTGGACAGGAGCACCGCCACATGGGGGGGCTCGCCGCCGCGCAGGGCCGTCAGAGCCTTGGTCAAGGTGTCGCGGTAGATGCCTGCGTACACCGGGGTTACCTTGATTTCCGGGTGCTCCTTCATGAACTCCGTGGTCATGCCCTCGATGATCTTCGTGATCGGGCCGCCCACCGAGACCGGGAAGTAGAAGACTAGTTCCGTCTGCTTGGCAGACGCAACACCGGACAGGCAGCAAACTGCGACGAGAGTCGCCAGGATGGATCTCACTGCCTTAGCCAATCCGAGCATAGCATACCTCCAATTTAAAGCTTGCAAAGGCGGTTGATGGTCAGAAACAGCCTTGCACGATCGGGAGCGTCGCCATTGGCGCGCACGCTCCTGCCAGGACCTCAAACCGTTTCTCTAGGACTTTCAGGGCTTAGCAATGATCGAGCCAAGCAGTCCTCGTATCCTGAACGCCATTGACCTTTGCGCAACGGGCCGTTCGGCCCCCGGTCTTATTCTCGACGGGCTGCTACACTCGCGCCCCGGTTTCCTTGTGGAAGAAATGCATCTTGTCCTGCAGATAGCGCAGATTCACCCGCGAGCCGGAGGCGAGCTTGACCATGCCTTCGACCGACACGGCGAGTGATTCCGAGCCTATCCTGCAGGTGAGCACCGAGCCGAAGCCGAGGTACTCCACGGACTCGACCACGGCCGGCCAGCCGCCCTGGGCGTCCAGGATCAGGTGCTCGGGCCTGATGCCCAGGATGCGGTCGGGAGAGCCGGCCTGTTCGATTTTGGCCTCTGGGCAGCCGGCAACGGTGATGCAGCCGTCGCATCCGCACAGGTTCAGGAGGTTCATGGGCGGCGTGCCGATGAAGCTGGCCGAGAAGGTCGTGGCGGGCTGCGAGAACAGCTCCGCCGGGGTGCCGTTCTGCACGATGCACCCGCGTTCCATGAGGATGATGCGGTCGGCCATGCTCATGGCTTCAACCTGGTCGTGCGTGACGTAGACCATGGTCATGCCCAGGGACTGCTGCAGGGCGCGGATCTCGCGGCGCATCTCCTGGCGCAGCTTGGCGTCCAGGTTGGAGAGCGGCTCGTCCATGAGACATACCGCGGCCTCGGCCACGAGAGCCCGGCCGAGGGCCACCCGCTGTTGCTGGCCTCCCGAAAGGGCCGCCGGCTTGCGCTCCAGGAGGCTTCCGAGTCCCAGGATGCCGACGGCGCGGTCCAGTCGCTTCAGCCTCTCCGCCCGGGGCACCTTGCGCACCTTGAGGCCGAAGAGGATGTTCTCCCTGACCGTGAGGTGCGGGAAGAGCGCATAGGACTGGAAGACCATCGCCAGGTGGCGCTGGGAGGGCGGCAGATGCGTGACGTCCCTGTCGCCTATGAAGATATTCCCGCTGGTGACTTCCTCCAGGCCGGCGATCAGACGCAGCGTGGTGGATTTGCCGCAGCCGGAAGGGCCGAGCAGGACCAGCAGGTTGCCTTGCTCCACCTCAAAGCTGATATCGTCGACGGCATGCACCGAACCCCAGTGACGGCTAACGTGTTCCATGCGGATCGCGGACAAGTTGTGCTCCGATAGTTTGGCTTGCCAGGCGGGGAACCCGCCTGCGTTGCTCGAAATACATCACGACCAAGCTATTGCGTCGGACGCCGGCTAGAGCATTTGCTTTTGAAAATGCTCTGCAAGCCATGCGTGGGCATGGCTTGCCGCCAGCTTCGGCACAGGCGCAATTCACTTGCGCCGTCGCCGCCGAAGCGGGCGTCTTAAAAGCAATCCGTTTCAAGGCATCCGGCCTGAATCCCAGTTTCCGTGCGCTGTCGGATATGAGCCGCTCCTGTGGCTGCCGCGCGCGGTCAGGACGCCGATGGTGCACGCCCACGCCGCCTGGTGACAGTCTTACAGGCTCTTATCTGAATTCGGTCACCATTTCGTGTCGGGAAAGGTCGGGCGAGCACTCGCCTACAAGCCTGGTGATGCTCTCCAGGTATTCCCGCCAATATCCCAGGTAAAAGGCCAGGGCCTTGGGAAAATTCTTGCCCACCAACCCGTCGAGCAGGAGCTGGCTGATCTGCTTCTCACGCGAGAGAACGTACTGGGAAAAGAGGAAGACCCGGCGTTCGTCCTCGCCCATTTCCTGCACGAGTTGCTTGATGACGCTCTTTGACCGAGGCTGATACATCCACAAGTATTGAAGGTCCAGAGCGTTGACAATAGCGATGTTCAACAGGTCGCTGCGTTCGAACTCAAGGGTCTGGATGAGTTCCTTCGATTCCAGCAGGGCAGGGACATCCTCCAGCGGAAAGAGGATTTCCAGCTGCCCGTGCAGGGCGAAAAGCTGCTTCAGCTTGCTGGAGTAGTCCCGCAGGCGCATGCGCAGATGTCCGGCCCTGTCGGAGAACCCCTCGATGACTCCGGCCACGCAATCCGAGGCCAGCTTCGAAATGACGGCTGCCCATTGCTGCAGGATGGCTCCCACGCCCGTGAAGCCGGCCAGGAGGAGCAACTCGCCGGCAAGCCCGCTACAGGCCAGGGCCAGAGGGATTGCCAGGACGCTCCGGAATATGCTGCCGGCGAGAACGCTCTTGGGCAGGCCGCGCAAAAGGTTGTGGCTGGCCAGGTACAGCCCGTTGACCATGGATATGGCCGCAAAGACCAGCACAGGGTTCGTGGCGACGGTGACTCCGAATGACCGCTCCAGGAAAGCCGTTTTGACCAAATAATCGAGCAGCGGCACGGAGAAGCCGGTGAAAAGGAGCGAGTCGGCCAGCCTGTCCCAGCTCACGTAGCTGTTCCACCCGAGCCGTGACGAACGGTGCAGGCCGCCGCACGCAAGCACCGAGCGCATGACGTTCCGCAGGCCCGTGATGGCGAACCATATCAGCGCCCCGCCGTAGGCCAGGAGCCACCAGTCCTTGGTCAGGGCGAATGTGAGGAACGCGGCCGCGAATCCGACGAATATCTTGAGCCCGGCTTTGAGTCCCGTATTCAGGTATCCGAGGGACACCATGCCCTGTCGCGCGTGTTGCGGCGGGACGAGGTGCAGGCCGTTGCCTTCGTCCTGCTGCGTGCCGCCCAGAGTGTAGATGTTTCCCTCGCGGACGGACTTGCAGTCGTCGATGACCCAATCCGTGCGATGCCTGTAGCCGAGTCCGCCCAGTCCGGGAACGCGGCGGGCCAGGCGGAGCATCCCGTCGAAAAACGCGTTCGTCCCGGAACGCGGCAGGCGCGCGGTCCTGGTATAGGCTGCAACCCCCACGGGGATGCGGCGGTGCGATCCGCGGGCACGCTCCAACTCGCGCTGCACGTGCCGCGGGAGTGAGTCCTTCACCACCAGCCCCATTCCGGGCATGCGCCCGGATTGCCCAGTGGAGTCGGAGCCGATGCTGACCTTGAGGGGCTTGTCCCGGTAAAAGGCCTGGAAGGCCGGGATGTCGTAGAGGATCTCGACGAGCTTGGCCTTGAGGCCGGGGCTGTCGCCTTCCGGATCGTCCGTCTTGGCGATGCTCTCGGTGATGAACCTTTTCAGCTTGATGACGTTGGAGGAGTGGAGCGCCGCCTGCAGCCGCCGGATGCGCTCACGATCGGGCTCGCGCCCCAGGGCGCTGTTCTTGAGGTTGTATATCTCCAGGTGGGTGACCCTGCCCCTGCAGTCGTAAAGTAGTTCGAGCACATGCTCAACGCTCAGGCCGTCCAGGTCGAGCACGACCCGGTGCTTGGGGTGCAGGCCGTACAGGCGGTCGAGCAGTTGCACGATCGAGAGCGTGCGCAACTCGGGGACGCCCCGCGGGTCGTCGGAGGGAACGTCCGGGTCCGGCACCCCCGGGTTCATCGCGGGCCGCAGGTAACGCTCGATGATTTCCTGGACGGTGAGGCCGTCCATGCGGCGCACGAGTTGCTCCATGCCGGCCTTCTCGCTTTCGGACGCCGCTGGGTAGATGGCCTGCAGGCTTTCCGTGCGCGTGCGCATGAGCGGGAGCAGGCGGTCGTGTATGAACTTGCCCAGGTGGAGAACGGACGCCTGGCCCGCGCCGACGAATTCGAGGAAGTCCCTTTCATGGAGTACCGGCACGTCCAGGCCGAATTGCGCGCCGATCTCCTGCCGATGGGTCCGGTTGAATTCCCTGAACAGCTCAAGGACGTAGGCTTCATGATGCCTGGCGACCTGCCGTCCCTGGGCCATGAGCGCCTGGACCGCCGGGGAGGACAGAAAACTCAGGAAACCTTGGGAATCCGCCAAGCTTCGCGGCATCCAGATGATCTTGACGAAGCGCCTGCGGTAGGGAGCGAAGAATTCGATGCCGATTCTGACCTTGATGTCCATGATGGAAGCGGCTTCCAGAAGCTCCTCGGCCGCCTCCCTTGGCACGAAATGGTAGTAGATGACCGTCAGGCGTCGGATGCCCTTGATCCACGCGTCCATGACCAGATGGGAGGGCGACTTCCTGCCCTTGGTGTTGGCGTCGTGCACATGGTCGTCGAAGGAGACCTGATTCCAATCCTCCGGCATTTCCAGGAGGTGGTACTTCTTGAGCTGCTCCCGCACCATCCGGGGGCGGCCGGCGGTCACGGACCGGAAATCGTGGGCCAGTTCGAGCTGCCGGATGTCGTCTTCCCGGCTGCGAAGCAGCCGCTTCATGATCTCGATAAGCACACGGGAGGCGTTGATGCGCAGCGGGCCCTGCGTCGTGTAGAGGACCTCCTCGCGCAGGGAGCGCAGGGCCTCCAGACGGTCCGAAGCCTTGCCCATCTCCAGGGATTCGAGGAGGTGGGCCACGGCGTAGGCGATGCGCAGCGCCCGCTGGGCGGCCATCTCCTTGATGCCGTGTGGATGGAGGTAGGGGGCAAGGAGCCTGCGCTGCGCCGGGGCGCCCTTGCGCCGGGAGATGTCCTTCACGATGCCCAGGAGTTCGTAATCGCGCCTGTCGAAAAAGAAACGCGGGCCGCCCCCGACCTCCGCGACATCCATGTCGGGCATGATCGGCTCTTCAGTGTGGCTTGTCTGCATCCCGCGGATCTCTGACACTGGCGTTTCCTGATTGCGAGCTGTATTGAGGCGTACGTGGGTTATAGATTTTTTTCGGATTTGTATGCTATGAATTTCATAAAAGCAAATGGCTAGGTGCGGGCTTTCGCGCACCAACCTCGCCAACCAGTTCATTTCCTGAAAATACATGCCGGAAAAACAATCCGACCGGTCTGCTTTTTGCGGAATCGGGTTCTCAAGCTGGCCGCACATCGAGCCGTGACCTGCCGGCTGGACTATGCGGATGCATCGCAATGTCGGGGGCCGCTTTCGCGCCGTGCTTGTCATGGCGGGTTGAAATAGCTAAGCACACTGCATGGATAAACGAACGAAACGTCACAAGGCGCTCCTGGATTTCATTTCCGAGCGCGGCTTCGCCACTATCGAAGATCTCTCGCACCACTTCGTGGTCACGCCCCAGACCATCCGCAAGGACATCAACATGCTGGCCGAGGAAGGGAAGATCCAGCGTTTCCATGGCGGCGCGGGCGTCCCGCTGGGCTCGGAGAACATCCTCTACGACCAGCGCAAGGCCATGTTCATGGAGGAGAAGCAGAGGATCGGGAAGCTGTGCGCCCAGCACATCCCGGAGGGGGCCTCGCTGCTTATAAATATAGGCACGACGATGGAGGAGGTCGCCAAGGCTCTCCTGGAGCACAAGAAGCTGCGCATCGTCACGAACAGCCTGAACGTGGCTTCGATATGCTCCCGCAATCCCGACAACGACGTCGTGGTCGCCGGCGGCACGGTCCGCCACCGCGATCACGGAATCGTCGGTTCGAGCGCCGAGAGGTTCATCCGGGAATTCCGGGTGGACTACGGCATCATCGGTATCTCCGGGATTGACGAGGACGGCAGCCTGCTCGATTACGACTACAGAGAGGTGGCCGTGGCGCGCACGATCATCGAAAGCTCCCGGCATGTGTACCTCGTGACGGACAATTCCAAGTTCGGACGTCCCGCCATGGTCAGGGTGGGGCATCTTTCGGAGCTCACGGCCATCTTCACCAACAGTCCCCTGCCGGATCGCTGGAGCAAGCTCGTGCGCGAGGCCGGAACGGAGCTGTACCTGGCTTGATGCAGGTACAGCCACGGGCAGGCCTCCGGAGGACCGGGCGCTTGCATGGGCTCGGCCTCTTTCCTGCGGACTGCACTTCCACGGCCTGCACGGCGCATGGCCATCGTCAATCTGCTCCACGCTGATAACAACGGAAATCGAACGCCGGGCACCGGCTGCCATTGTTGCTGAATGCGCCGTCCATCTCAATTGATCCGGATGGTTGAGTCCAGCTCGATCCGTGTATCTTGTAGTTAGCAAGGTAACCTGGTGCGGCGTGCGTCTGGACCCCGTTGAGTTTCTGTCTCGGCTGCGGTGCTTCCTGGTGGATTCCAAGCGTCGATGGCTGATCCTACGCACATGGCGATCGATACATCGAGAAGGCAAAGCACACTGCGTCGCATGGAAGCCATATATGGTTCGCACTTGTCTGCAATGCTCCCAAAGTTCCATGTCGAGGCGATGGCAAGTAAACCTATGGTCAATTGATAGGAAAGCCTATCGTGGCTTATACAAACGCAGGCGATCACGGAGGTGTCAGGGAGATCCAACAGATCGGACGCAAGACGGAACGGCGGGATAGTGGCAACGGTAATACCTGTCGCAACATGCCGTTCGGTCAGGGCTGGCCATGAAGGACGCAGAGACAGATGACGCAGGATCATCACCCCTGGCCTACGTATGCATGCGGCATTGCGAAAGGCTATGGATGGGCACGGCTGAACCCGGGTGGGAACGGCGTCGTTCATCTGCGCTTGGAGTGAGCAGCGGCCTTTTAGACGGTGGGGCAAGGTTGGCCGGACATAATCGGCTCCGGCTTGAACACGGATTGATGCCGGCGGGCGGGAACTGACCGGCAGACCGAGGAACGCAAAAGGAAATGGAGAAATGCCATGAAGAAGCTGGTGATGGCCCTGATCATGATTCTGTCACTGCCCGCTGGGGCATTGGCCTTTGACCAGGGCGGTGGCCTTGAAGGCAACTATCTCAACATCACGCAGCGCGGTGCGTTCAACACCGCGGGTGTCGTGCAAGATAACGACTCATACGGTCACCGCGTAATCAACAAGGCCGATATCTATCAGTGCGGCCTGCTGAATTCCATCTATGTGGACCAGAAGGCAACTTGGCACAGCAATGTCTATAAGGCGAAGCAGGTCGGTTTCGGTAATTCGACTTGTGTATATCAGCGTTAGCGATCGCTGTTCGGGGGCACGGCTGACCGTGTCCCCGAACAGCATTTGCCAGGACTGTGCGGGCTGGAGGCCATGACCTTGCGCACGCCACCTGGAGGCTGGCCCATGCTACTGCTGCACTGGCTTGCTTCGGGCGGCGGGCCTGTGCCAGGGCAGGCGGTGGTAGAGAGCCGAGCGGATGAGCGCGGCCAGCGCGATGCCGGCAAGCATCGCGCGCACCACATGCCACCTGGCCCATCTGTCGCGGTATATATCCCAATCAGAGGGGAGGCTGCCCGGATTCCAGGTTTCGATACGCATGTTGATGGGGCTGATGAACAGGCCCCAGACCAGCAGCATGAGGAAGAGACAGGCCGTGGCCGTGAAGAGCGTAACCCTCGCCTCACGTCTGTCGCGCAGGACCCAGGTCGCGAAAGCCGTGGACACGAGGGCCGAAACCTCAACGAGACTGAGCACCGGCCCATAATTGCTCAGAAGCAGTTGATGCACCAACAGGAATTCGGTTCCGGGCAATTCGGTCTTGGGTCCGATCTGCAGTACGTGGGTGAACACAGCGCCCGTGGCCAGGGCTGTCAAGAAAAGGCCAATGAACCGCACGACGGTCAGATTCATGGAAGAATTCCTCGCTCGATCTGAGTAGGGGTACTACTTTATAAGCTGCGTGATCCGCGTGTCCGACATACTGATTATAGTCATTGTTGGCTTGAACGCGCTGTTCCAGCCGACTCAATGCAAACCTGACTGCTAATGCAGGCGGTGTTTCTCAGGGGATTGGCAGATCATAGGTGTTGACCTGACTCCAGGATACCCATCGGCGACCTTGGTGCAATCCGCATCCTGTAAAGAATTCCAATCAAAAGCGAGCAGAAACGGCGCTCGACTGTCAACAGGCCCCTTGGCGGGTGATCACGACAGGGATGGTTCTGGCCAAAATGTAGATGTCGAACCAGATGGACCAGTTGTTAATGTAATACGTATCCAGGTCGATGCGTTTGTCATAGGATACCAGATTGCGGCCGGAAATCTGCCACAAGCCTGTAATTCCCGGTTTGACTCTTGTGTAATGATGATAACCGTCGCGGTAGCGATCAATCTCGGCTTCAACTATGGGCCTAGGACCAACCAGAGAGAGTTCCCCGCGCAGGACGTTGACCAGTTGAGGCAGTTCGTCCAGGCTCGTACTACGCAGGAAGCGGCCGATTCGGGTGACTCGCGGATCGCGGCGCAGCTTCTGGCAGGAGAGCCATTCCTGTTTGTATTCGGGATTGCTCGCCAGATATTCTTCCAGGAGCTGTTCCGCGTTCGGGACCATGGTGCGGAATTTCCACACGTTGAAAGGCTTGCCGTTTAGGCCGATGCGTCGCTGCTTGAACAGGGCCGGTCCCCGGCTTTCCAGACGGATGAGCAGAGCAATGACAAGGCACAGGGGCAGGGCCACGAGACCGCCCACGAGGGTCAGCGACAAGTCCATGAAACGCTTCATTGCCAGGCGTCTTCCGTCGAGCAGATTGTGGCGCACCAGCAACCCAAGCAGTCCGCCCACGTCCAGGGCCGTGGCCCACAGGCTCGTGCGGCCCAAGGTTTGCGGAAGGATGATCACGTGCTTGAAGGCGCGGGCAAGGCTGTCCAACACGGTATGCCGATCCTCGGCCAAGAGGCAGGACCCGGAAATTGCGGCAAAGGAATTAGCCGTCCTGCCCAGGCGCGCGATGTCCTCAGGATCGCGCACCACCGCCACCCCTTCCACGAAATCCTCATGAAAGATATCGCCGGGACAAGGGTGCACGGCCACGGGCCGCAGGCCGAGGCGAGGCCGGAGTTGCAAGGTGCGCACCAGGGCACGTGCCGTATCGTCCGTCCCAACGACCACCACCGGATAACCCCACCAGGGTTTGCGTGAAAATAGGCTCCGGACCAGGGTGCGCGCCATGGGTGCCACCATCAGGCTGACCAGCCAGGCGAGGATGAACGCTCCGCGCGAATACAGGGCCGCATCACGGGAAAAGAAAGTCACTCCGCCCAGGGTCAGGAATACAAGGGATACACCGAGGCTCAACTTTTTGAGCTCTTCGGGCGGCGACAGGAGCACGCCTGGATAGAGACGCAACGCTGCGTAGACGATGGGGAAAAGAACCAGGCTTGGCGCAAGCCTCCAATAGAGATTGGCGACGATATACCCATCGCAAAGGTGGCGCATGCTGAGAGCGATCAATATCGCGGTGATAATGGCTGCTATATCGGCAGCCATCATCAGGAAAGGCATGACATAGGGCAGGCACTTACGCATGAACGCATCAACCTCTCTAAAAAGCCGGAACCCCGGCAGACTCGATTTCAGTGAGCGAATGCGTAATGCGCAAACCAACCCGCATCCTGGGCTGGCGATATTCCCTTCGGAGACCGAGGAGCCGGGAGCGCGGTCGTCTTGTGCGGGAAATCCGGTCTTGTCGGCGCAAGGAAGTGCTCTATGAAAATGGATGCATTCTAACCGCCTTCGGCACGGAGGGGAACTTAATTGAAATGGTGGGGTAAGGGAAGAGTTAAGGTTGGATGGACGAAGGTCGGCGGACGTACATGATTGGATGCATGAATGAACTTTTTATCAAGAACCTTCATGTGCATTGTGAATGCAAATCAAGATAAGGGTAGGGTCAATTTGACCGGAAAGTCAAAAGTGTATGTCCTGGTAATGTAAAATTGCATGCTATCCAAGCATGCCATGTGGATGTTCAAGCAGGGTGAGGGATTTGATACAGCCTCTCATGGCGCTGGACTCCTTCCTCCAGTACGGGCATTGAGCTTTTCCGGTAGAGGCTTGCGTCAAACCGAGGCGAGCAGCGTCTCGCAATCCGCGACGCGTGCGTATGTTCCCTGCAAGGCGCCCAGGAAAGCAGCTTGCACATGCGCGGCCGGCACGACGATCCCGCCGAAGTCCACGTCGCGCGTGGCGCAGGCGTCGGCCGCAACGCTGCAGGCGAAACCCAGGTCGGCGGCGGCGCGCGTGGCCGCATGCACGCACATGTGCGTCATCATTCCCGCTATGAGCAATGCGGAAGCGCCGCTTTGGCGCAATTGCGCCAGCAGGCTGGTTTCCCGGAAGCTGTTGGGGAAGCTCTTGGTGATCACGGCCTCGTGAGGCAAAGGCTCCACGGCCGGATGGAATGCCACGCCGTCCGTGTCGGGCAGGAAGAATGCGGCGCCGGGGCGCGTGCTGACGTGGCGCACATGGAACACTGGCCGCCGAGCCTGACGAAAGGCGTCCAGAAGACGTGAAGCCTGGATTGCTGCCGCTTCGGAAGCAACGAGTTCCATGCGGCCGCAAGGAAAGTAATCACGCTGGATGTCGATGAGCAGCAGGGCGATTGTCGCGTTCATGTCCTTGAGTCCTCGTTTTGTCTTGCGTGGAAGGGGACTGGAGGGAATGCCGACACGTGGCTGTTGGGCATATCGGTCCCGACCAAGGAGCAATTCTCGCGAAGAGTTTATCCGCTTTCACGGGCATGTTCCAACAAAGATATCTTCTGGCAATCATCAGGGGGAAGAATGGGAATCCAATGTAAACAGACAGGGTTTCCGGAATGCCGCTCCGTGTGTGGTGGCCCAAGGCTGCAGAGGACGATGACCTGTCTTCCGACTGTCGTGCGGCCGAGGCGCGACGTTAATCCAACGCCCGTGAGAGTGCGCTGATGACGATGGAAAAAAGGACATTCATGCTCTCCACATCCAGGTCGAGAAACTGGATGCCCGCCTTGAACGCATTGCAGTGAGCCACGCGAGCATTGTCGATGCGCAGGAGCAGCTCATCACCACGCCAAAGGCTGAGGGAAAGCCGTTGATCCGTATGCAGGCCCGTCAGGGGTTCGCCAGCCACCGCCATGCCGTCGAGATTGATGTCCACGACCTGAAGCTTGCAGTCCAAGTTCGCCAGGCATGCAAGGAGGCCTTCCACGTTTACCCGTGGATAACGTCGTCTTTCCGATATCGTGCAGAAATCCATGCTCTCTCCGGCAGTAGCCGCGGTGATGTTGCCGCCAGGCTGCCCGAAAATATTATAATCCATGGCTAGCATCGGCTTCGCGGGAAGGCAATGCCGCCGTGACGAGCTTCAGCCAGGCTGAGGCCCTGCTTGTGCTTGGGGCAGAGCCTTCGAAGGCCTGCTGAATGTCTACGCCTCGGCCGACTGTCATATGCGTGTCCGGTGCTGGCAATGCGCGTACTTATTGATAAAATGAGGCATATGAGAAGGCTCGGGCATGCATGCGGCCGAGCGCGGACCTGTTTCGGTCCTGAATGACCGGAAAATCCGTGCAGGCTTTACGGCCTAAGGCCGGCGCCTGCCGCGAAGCGGTCCGGAGTCTCGGCCGTTCCATGGGAAACGGAAAAGTCGGCCGGCGATTAGCCGCTAGCCATGGACTGCTCGCATGAGTGGCGAAAGACGCGGAATGACGGCTTGCCTATCGGGCGGTTTCGCCAGGCATGTAGTCCTTCAGCGAGTCTGCCGCGCCAAAGTGACGAGATCGTGTCAGAGGTAGGGATATCAGCTCCCATAGGCATTTGTTCCTTGCCGTCACGCAATAGTCACACAAGTGCCTCATAACGTCTCCCTCTTGCGGGTAAGCACCGAACTGGTTTTTGACCCTCATTGCATGGGGGCCACAAACTTGCGGGCAGAGCCGCACCTATCCAGTGGCACGACTTCAACCTGGCGCCGGGACAGCCTCCGCGCCCTGTGGGATGTGAGCATGGCGAATACTCTCGGATTCCGGCAGAAGCTCACCTTCGGCTCCATGACCATCGTCCTTGCCACGGTCTTGTGCATGGCGGTGGTGGTGTTCGTTCAGACCCGCTCGGGATACGTGCGCAAGGGCAAGGAAAGCCTGCGCAACGTGGCCGGAACCCTCCTGGAGACTGTCGCGCTTCAGCATGCCTTGAACCTGGACAAGATCGCCTCGGATTTGAAGGTAATGGAAATGGCCTTCAAATCCACGGGTTTTCCTTCCTTCAACGGCTTGGTGCAGGCTGAACTGACCCTTTCGGACCAGATCACCGGCGCAAGCGAAAGGGGTATGTTGCGCGGTCTGCAGTTGGGCAGCCGGTTCATGCACGAGAACACCGAGTTCGTGGACAGGGTGCGTGACCTGTCGGGCGTATCGGCCTCGGTGCTGCAGCATGACGGCCGGCGGCTCGTGCGCGTCTCGACGAACATCGTCGGCGAGCGGGGCGAACCAGCCCAGGGGCTGTATATTCCGGACGGGCACGAAGCCTACCGGGCCGTCATGTCAGGTAGAACCTTTCAGGGCGTGGTGCGCATTCAGGGCGAGCTGTACCAGGCTGCCTACATGCCGTTCCTGGACACGCGCGATGAGGTCATCGGCGCGCTGGAGGTCTGCCGCCGGATCGTCACACCCGAGCTGTCCGCGTCGCTGACCAAGGTGAACGTCAACGGTCGGGGCTACACGTATGTCGTGGCCGACGACGGCCGCGTGCTCATCCACCCCGACAAAGGCAAACTGGGCGGCGACCTGCACGCTGCGTCCTTCGGCGCTATGCTGCTCGCCGCGCCCGACGGCCTGTTGACGTACGATGATGCCGGGGTGAGGCGCGAAGCTTGCGTGTCCGCCTTCGAGCCGTGGGGCGTGCGCCTGGTGACCACCGTGACCAGCGCGGAGCTCATGGAGGGCGTCAACCGGCAGGTGCTCGTGGCCGTGCTGGTCAGCGCGGTCCTGTCGCTGGCGGTGGCCGTCGTGGTCATGTGGTTCACGAGCCGCCAGATCATGGCGCCCATGACCCGCCTCGCCGAACTGGCCCGCGAGGTGGCGGTGGGGAACTTCGACTATGGGTTCGAATACGATGCCAGGGACGCCATCGGAGAGACCGTAACCGCGGTCAAGAGCATGGTGCGCGAGCTCAAGCACGAGCTCGGCTTCAGTCGTGGGGTGCTGGAGAGCGTGGTGGTGCCCTGCGCCGTGGTGGATCTGAACAACCGCTTGACTCATGTGAACCAGTCCGCCGTGGATATCCTGGGGCATGAGGGCCAAGCCTCCAAATACCTGGGCATGAGTCTGGCCGAGTTCGCCTTCCGGGATCCGCACAGGCGCACTTTAAGCCAGGACGCCATGGAGAAGCGCCGACAGCTGCAGTGGGAAGTGGAAATCCCTGTGGAGGAGCGCGGCATGCCTGTGCACCTGCGTGTGGTGTCCACGCCCATTTATGACTTGGACAAGCAGCTTATTGGCGCCATGTCCATCTGGGTGGACCTGACCGAGGAACGGCTGCAGCACGGCCGCGTGCAGGAGCAGAACCTGCGCATCGCCGACGCGGCGCTTCGGGCGCGGGAGATATCCGAACGGGTGGCCCTGCATGTCGGGCAGCTCGATCAGGCCGTCGGACGCTCCCGCGACGGAGCCCGCGAGCAGGAAGACAGGGCCTCGCAAGCCGCGGCGGCCATGGACGAGATGAGCGCCTCGGTAAGCGATGTGGCACGCAGCGCAGCGGAGGCTTCCGGTTTGTCCGAGCGCACGCGCCTGCTGGCCGAGGAGGGCGTGGCCGTGGTCGAGAGGTCCGAGCGTGTCATGGACGAGGTGGCCGACCAGGCCTCCACGCTGGCCAGGGACATGGCCGACCTTGGTCGCCAGGCTCAGGACATAGGCAAGGTGCTGAGCGTCATTTGGGACATCGCGGATCAGACCAACCTGCTGGCCCTGAACGCCGCCATCGAGGCGGCCCGCGCGGGCGAGGCCGGGCGCGGCTTCGCCGTGGTGGCCGACGAGGTGCGCAAGCTGGCCGAGAAGACCATGGCCGCCACCAAGGAGGTCGACGGCCACATCGCCTCCATCCAGGCCAGCGCGCGCAAGAACATGGCCGGCACCGAGGCGGCCAATGCCTCTCTGGCCCGAGGCAACGAGCTGGTGCGGCGTACGGGCCAGGCCTTGGCCGAGATACTGAGCATGGCCCGCGAGACGGCAGACCAGGTGCGCGTAATCGCCTCGGCCGCGGAGGAGCAGTCCGCGGTTGGCAGCCAGGTAGCCCAGTCCACCGAGACGGTGAACCGCATTGCCGGCGAGACCTCCCGCGCCATGGAGCGGTCGGCCAGGGCCGTGAACGATCTGGGCGGACTAGTGCGCGACCTGGAGGCCGTCATGCGCGACATGCGCCATGGCCGCGAGGCCGATGCCCCCGGCCTGAGCGTGCACGCGCGGGGAGCGAGTCAGGCTGCCGGCCAGGGCTTTGCCGGCTAGGTTACAGAGGTCGGCATCCATTTATCATTGCGGAAAGGCTTGGGCGTCACGGAAATGTAACCTACGCCCCGAACGACTGTAACACACGCATCCTAAGGGTATCCTGCCTTGATGATGAATCGCACACCATATCTGTGAGGAGGAACCAATGCGTAAGCTTCTTGCCACCGGTCTCGTCGCCCTGGGCATGCTCGTCATGGGCGCCGGCGTCGCCCAGGCCCGCGATCAGATTCGGATCGTGGGTTCGAGCACGGTCTATCCCTTCGCCAGCTACGTCACCGAGGAGTTCGGAGCCACCACCAAGTTCAAGACCCCTGTCATCGAGTCCACCGGCTCGGGCGGCGGCTTCAAGCTGTTCACCGAGGGCACCGGCGACAACACCCCCGACATCACCAACGCTTCCCGCCGCATGAAGGTCAGCGAGCTCGAGCGCGCCCAGCAGAACGGCGTGGGCGACATCGTGGAAGCCCTCATCGGCTTCGACGGCATAGCTTTTGCCCAGAACAAGGCCAACCCGGCCATGGATCTGACCCTGGAGGAGCTTACCCTGGCCGTCGCCGCCGAGGTTCCCCAGAACGGAAAGCTGGTGCCCAACCCCTACAAGAGCTGGAACCAGATCAACTCCAAGCTGCCCAACCGCCCCATCGTGGTCTACGGCCCGCCCACCAGCTCCGGCACGCGCGACGCGTTCGAGGAGCTCGTCATGGAGCACGCCACGACCAAGGGCGGCCTCAAGTCCGGCTACGGCGACAAGTACACCAAGATCCGCCAGGACGGCGTGTACGTCGAGGCCGGCGAGAACGACAACCTCATCGTGCAGCGCCTGGCCCAGGACAAGAACGCTTTCGGCATCTTCGGCTACAGCTTCCTGGAGGAGAACCGGGACCGCATCCAGGGCGCGGCCATCAACGGCGTGAAGCCCGAGCCCGAGGCCATTTCCTCCGGCAAGTATCCCATCTCCCGCAGCCTGTACTTCTACGTCAAGAAGGCCCATGTCGGTAAGGTTCCGGGCATCAAGGAATACGCCGACCTGTTCATGAGCGACAAAATGATCGGCTCCAGGGGGCTCCTCAAGCGCATCGGGCTGATCCCGCTTCCGGACGACATGCGCAAGAAGGCCCAGAGCCAGATCGCCAACCTGGTTCCGCTCAAGGCGGGCGACCTGAAGTAGTCTTGACGATCCCACCCGTCGACCAGGGCCGGTCCCGCAGGGGCCGGCCCTCTTGGACGAAGTATCGAGAAAGCCCGTATCCGCCGGGCTTTTGGGCTTCCAGCGAACTGGTGCAGAGGACATAGAGAGGTGAGCGCTTGAATTTCAGTCAACTTACGGAACTCATGGTGCTGGGCATGGCCCCGCTCGGAGCGGGCGGCTATGCGCTCTGCCGGGCCAAGGCCAAACCAGAGCGTTTCGGTGGGGCCAGGTTTCATTCCCCCGCCTGGTATTACGGCTGGTACGGCTTCCTGTGGGCGTTTCTGCCGCCGCTGCTGTTTGCCGTGGCCTCCTGGATAATGCGCCTCTCTGGCCTGCGCCCTCTGCCGGAGTGGGCGCTCATGGTCCTGGCCATGGGCTTTGGCGTCGCCGGGCTGGCCTACGCTTTCTACTCCGTGAATCCCGAACTGCGAGCGCGCAACTCAGTGGAGCGGGTTATCCACTGGACGTTGCGCCTGTCCTCGGTCCTGTCGATCCTCATTACCGTGGGCATCGTGTCCGCGGTGCTTTTCGAGGCGCTCCAGTTCTTCAGCCAGGTCGGCTTGTGGGATTTCCTCACCGGCACGGCCTGGAGCCCGGGAACGGCCTTCCTCGGCGCCGCAGGCCGCGAGACCGAGGGCGTGGCCAAGCCCCTGTTCGGCTCGGTGCCGCTGTTCGCCGGCACGTTCCTCATTACGGGCATCTCGCTCATGGTGGCCGTGCCCATCGGCCTGTTCGCGGCCATCTACCTTTCGGAGTACGCCTCCCTGCGCATGCGCCGCATTTTCAAGCCCGCCCTGGAGGTCCTGGCCGGCATCCCCTCGGTGGTCTACGGCTTCTTCGCGGCCATCACCGTGAGCCCCTGGGTGGTCAACACTGCGCAGGCGCTGGGCCTGCGCGCGGAATACACCAACGCCCTGTCGCCCGGCCTGGTCATGGGCGTCATGATCATCCCCTTCGTCTCCTCGCTGTCGGACGACGTCATCAACGCCGTGCCCATGTCCATGCGCGAGGGCTCCTACGCCTTGGGGGCCACAATGTCCGAGACCATCCGTCGCGTGCTGCTGCCCGCGGCCCTACCGGGCATAGTGGCGGCCATCCTGCTGGCCTTCTCGCGCGCCGTGGGCGAGACCATGATCGTGGTCATGGCCGCGGGACTGCGGCCCAACCTGACCTGGAATCCCCTGGAAGGCGTGACCACCGTCACCGTACGCATCGTCGACGCGCTGGTCGGCGACCAGGCCTTCGACAGCCTCGAAACCCTGTCCGCCTTCGGCCTGGGGCTGGTGCTGCTCGTGTTCACGCTCATTCTGAACGTGATCTCGGCCTATATCATCCGCAGGTTCCGGCAGAAGTACGAGTAAGGGAGCAACCATGAGCATCATCGCCGAAACAGCCAGAAAACGCCTGGGCGCCCGCCGCAGGGCCGAGAAGCGCTTCAGGATCTATTCCCGCTTGGCGATCCTGGTCGCCACGGCTTTCCTTATATTCTTCCTGTACGACATGATCAGCACGGGCTATCCCGCCTTCAGGCAGGCCGAGATCCTCGTGGAGGTCGCCTACAGCGAGGAGAGCATGGAAATGGGCCAGCTGGCCGTGGACGAGGACATGGAGCGCCTGGTCAGCCGCGGGTTCCTGCGCCTCATTCCCATGCGCATGCAGGACGATCCCTCGCTCATGGGCGTTACGCGCGATGAGTGGGTGCTGGCGGCGGCCGAGGTGGACCAGTTCCTCAAGGGCAAGACCAACCGGCTGCGCGAGGACGAGCGGGAGTCCGTGCAGCGCCTCCAGGACGAGGGGCGCATCAGGATGGCCTTCAACTCCGGCTTCTTCCTCAACGGCGACTCCAAGCTCCCGGAAATGGCCGGCGTCAAGGCCGCCATGGCTGGCTCGGCCTACGTGCTCCTGCTGACGCTCGCGTTCAGCTTCCCAGTGGGCGTGCTCACGGCCGTGTACCTGGAGGAGTTCGCCCCGGACAACAGGCTGACCCAGATCATCGAGGTCAACATCAACAACCTGGCGGCCATCCCGTCCATCCTGTACGGCCTGCTCGGGCTGGCCATCTTCATCAACTTCTTCCACGTGCCGCGCTCGTCCTCGCTCGTGGGCGGCCTGACCCTGGCGCTCATGACCTTGCCGGTCATCATCATCTCCACGCGCGCGGCCCTGCGCTCGGTGCCCGGCTCCATCCGCGAGGCGGCTTACGGCATCGGCGCGACGCCCTGGCAGGTGGTCTGGCACCACACGCTGCCCCTGTCGCTGCCGGGCATTCTCACCGGCACCATCATCGGCCTGGCCCGCGCCATCGGCGAGAGCGCGCCCCTGCTCATCATCGGCATGATGGCCTACATCCCGGACGCGCCGCACAGCATAATGGAGGCGGCCACGGCCCTGCCGGCCCAGATATACACCTGGTCCACGGATTCGCAGCGCGCCTTTACCGAGCGCACGGCCGCGGCCATCCTGGTGCTGCTGGCGGTGCTGCTGTCCATGAACGCCGTGGCCATCTTCCTGCGCAATAAGTACGAGCGGAAGTGGTAGGCTAGGTATCGGTTATTCTGCAAACCAACTGAGAGCTGAAAGAGGGCGCTGCCCTCTTTCAGCTTCTCTCGTCTTCGGGCCGGAGCGCTCAACAGCCAGGGCGAAACCGCACC
>JAEYOJ010000064.1 GCA_023411815.1 Pseudomonadota bacterium
GACCCGGTCATCTACCTGTTCTCCAAGCTGGTGGAAGCGCGCGGGCTTGTACGGCCCGTGGTCGACCAGCCCCTGCACCTCGTGGCCGAACTGGCCGACGGCTCGGTGCTCGCGGGCCAGCATCTGCTCACGGGCAAGGAGGCCCCGCCCATCGGCTCCCCGGTCAAGCGCGTGTACCTCTCGGAACGCGTCGACGACCCTCGGCCCACGAAAGTGGAGATCCGCGGCCAGACAGCCTCGCTCATCGCCGAGGCCGACCTGATCTGCTATCCCATGGGCAGTTTCTATACGAGCCTCATAGCCAACCTGCTGCCGCGTGGAGTAGCCGATGCCGTGGCCGCCAACCGCTGCCCAAAGGTTTACATCCCCAACCTCGGCGCCGACCCGGAACAGCGCGGCATGACCCTGCTGGACCAGGTGCGCGCCCTGTTCGCCTACCTGGAGCAAGGCTGTTCCACGCTTCTGGCGCGCGAAAGCCTGCTCGACTTCCTGCTCCTGGACCTGGAGCACGGCTACTACGGCCCAGCCTCCGACCTGGAAGAACTAAGGAGCTTCGGCCTGACGATCATCGACGCGCCCCTGGTCACGGAGCGCAGCGCGCCCTACCTCGACGAGGAGCGCGTGATCGAGTGCCTGCTTTCCCTGATTTAGAGCATCCTCTGCAATTCAACCGAGAGATGCGCTGCCTTCTCTCGGACTCTTTCCCGCCAGGGAGCGCCGCTCCCTGGACCACCAGTTTTACCGTTTCATTCGCACAGCGCCTTGGCACGCCTACATCCTCCCTCCTTGACAGCCCATGCAACTCGGTTGCATACAATGCCCGCATGTCTACGACACGGAGTACGACCGCATGGTAACGACGGGCAGGAACAGGGGCGAAATCATCGCCCGGCTGCAGGGCGTAGATTTCTCCTACGGGGCCAACAAGGTCCTGGAGGGAGTGGACCTGACCGTGCGGCGCGGCGACTACCTGGCCGTGCTCGGCCCCAACGGCGGCGGCAAGACCACCCTGGTCAAGCTCATCCTGGGCCTCCTCCGGCCCGACGCGGGCCAGGTCAGCGTGTTCGACG
Organism: Pseudomonadota bacterium; assembly: GCA_023411815.1. GTDB lineage: Bacteria > Desulfobacterota > Desulfovibrionia > Desulfovibrionales > Desulfovibrionaceae > Desulfocurvibacter. The sequence continues at coordinate 1,071 of JAEYOJ010000064.1, forward strand.
CGCCGCCCGCCCAGGCCCGCGGCTCCATCGGCTACGTCCCGCAGTACACGAACATCCGCACCGACTTCCCGGTGTCCACCCTGGACGTCGTGCTCATGGGCCTGGCCACGGCCCGCAGCTTCGGCCTGCGCGCCTCCCCGGCCGAGCGCGACAAGGCCATGGAAGCCCTGGACCTCGTGGACATGGCCGACTGCGCGGACAGGCGCATCGGCGCCCTGTCCGGCGGCCAGCGCCAGCGCGTGTTCATCGCCCGCGCCCTGTCCTCCGGGCCGGACCTGCTGCTCATGGACGAGCCCACGGCCAGCGTGGACGCCCACGCCCGTTTCTGCTTCTACGAGCTGCTGGCCGAGCTGAGCGACCGGGTCAGCGTGGTCGTGGTCAGCCACGACCTGTCCATCGTGGCCTCGCGCGTCACGGCCATTGCCTGCGTGAACAAGCGGCTGCACTACCATCCCGGACCGGAGCTGACCACGGACATGCTCGAACTCATGTACGGCGGCCACGAGGGCCACAAGTGCCCCGTCATGGCCTTTGCCCACGGTCTGCCCGGCATCGTGGTGCCACCCCACGGGAAACGCCATGCTTGAGGCCCTGTCCTTCGGCTTCATCCAGAACGCCCTGTTGGCCGCCGTGCTGGCCTCGGTGGCCTGCGGCATCATCGGCGCGCTCGTGGTCGTCAACCGCGTGGTCTTCCTGTCCGGCGGCGTGGCCCACGCGGCGTACGGCGGCGTCGGCCTAGCCTTCTTCATGGGCTGGCCCGTGCTGCCCACCACCCTGGGCTTCACCCTGGCCGCCTCCGGGCTCATGGCCGCCGCCACCCTGCGCCGCAGCGAGCGGGCCGACACGGTCATCGGCGTGACCTGGGCCGCGGGCATGGCCCTGGGCATCATCCTGCTGGACCTCACGCCCGGCTACAACGTGGAGCTCATGTCCTTCCTGTTCGGCTCCATCCTCACCGTGCCGCACTCCGAGCTGCTGCTCATGGCCGGGCTGGACGTCGCCGTGGCGGGACTCGTGCTGCTCCTGTACCGCCACCTGCTGGCCCTGTCCTTCGACCCGGAGTTCGCGCGCACGCGCGGCGTGCCCGTGACCGCGCTGCACTACCTGCTGCTGGCCATGATCGCCGTCAGCGTGGTCATGATCATCCGCGTCGTGGGGCTCATCCTGGTCATCGCCCTGCTGACCATCCCGCCCTACCTGGCCGAGCGCAGGACCGGCTCCCTGGCAGGCATGATGCTGCTCTCCGTGGCCCTTAGCCTGGCCTTCTGCCTCGGCGGCCTGGCCCTGTCCTACCAGTTCAACCTGTCCTCCGGAGCGTCCATAATCGCCGTGGCCTCGGTGTTCTTCTTCCTGGCCGCAGGCAGGGACATGCTGGCCTCCAAGAGCCGCTGAATCCTCTGGACCGCTGCGGCATGTGGACCGACCTGCGCCAAGCTGCTAAAGCATGGCCTTGACTCCAGACACACTTGCAGCCGGCAGGCAGGGCGTACACCTCATGTTCATCTACGACTGGGCGAGCACGGTTTTCGACGGGATTCGCAGCCTCTGGGACCACAAGTCCACGCAGAACGCGCTCAACGGAGCGATGATCGGAGCCTTCCTGCTGGTCGTGGCGGCGGCGGGCGCCGGCCGCATGGGCCTCGTTCCCGAGCGCTACGCAGGCTACATGCCCGCGAACGTGTTCAACTCCGTGGACGTGGTGTTGACCTTCA
>JAEYOJ010000105.1 GCA_023411815.1 Pseudomonadota bacterium
CACCAGGGGCGGACGCGCCCCTGGACCCGCGAAGTTCGTTTGCCGATCGGCATAAAAATGCGGGGGGTCCGGGGGAACCGTTGCTCCCCCGGCCGCCGGAGGCATCTTGTCTTGACGCACGGCGCACGCGCCGGTCCGGCAATCACGCATCCGTCACGCAAGCGTAACCGACTCCCGATAGCGTTCTTCAAGCCCGCCTGGCCACGGCCAGGCCCAGGGCCCCGAGGAAACGGCGATCAAGAAGCTCCAGAACCAAACCATGCCGCGCGAGGATGCCCTCCAGGCCTCCTGCCCGCAGGAAATCCCGGAATCCCTTGTAATGCTCCCTGCCGGCGGCCCGCTCCACCGGATGCATGCACCAGTGCGCGGCCTGCGCCACGACGCCTCGCGGCACGAGCCAGTCGGCCACGAGAATCCTGCCGCCGGGGCGCAGGACGCGCAAGGCCTCGCGCAACATGGCGTCCTGGTCTCCTCGCGTGTTCTCGTGCAAGGCCAGCACGAGGCACACGCAATCGACACTCGCGTCCCGCACGGGCAGCAGGGTCGCGTCGGCTCGCGCCAGGCTTCCGGCCAGGCCGTTGCGCCGGGCCTTGTCCAGCATGGCCGCGGACAGATCAACGCCCATGGCCCGCACGCCCCGTCGCCGGAGCATGGCCATGAGCACGCCCGTGCCGCAGGCCAGGTCCAGCACGCGGCCCGTTGCGCCGTATCCGGCGGACAGGATAAGGCGGCGCAGCTCCCGCCGCAGGGGCGCAAGCGCCCAACTCGTGGAAAGATCGTAGATTGGAGCAATATCCTGGTAGCCGTCAGCCTGCTTTCCCGTGTATGCTTGACCCATAGTATCCCCAAATCACGTCTACAAGGAGCAAGGTGAGCGGATGGATCAGCGCAAGCAGTTCATCGTGGACACCAACGTCCTGCTCGAAGACCCGGAGTGCATCCGCAAGCTGCGCAACGGCATCGAGAACGATGTCTTCGTGCCCTACCATGTTTTGCTCGAACTCAACAAATTCAAGAAGGATGCCCGGCTGGCGCACATCGCCGCCAAGGTGGTCAAGAACCTGCTGGAGGGCAGGGATCAATATACCGTCTTGGACACGGACAAGGTGGCCGAGCCTTTTCAGGATTTGGTGGACGGCTACATCCTGGACGAGGTGCGCAGAAGCGGGCTCGCCGAGCCCATCCTGGTCACCAACGACAAGATCCTGCAACTGCTGGCCGCCAAGCAGGGCATCAAGAGCGAGTTCTACCGCGAGTCCGTGCCGTTCAAGTCCGACGCCGAGTACTTCACCGGCTTCGTGGGCGGTCGCGAGGAGCGCGTGCCCAACTGTTTCTTCTGGGAGGAGGGCAGGCCAGTGTTCTGGGGCCGGGACGAGGAGGGCCGCTTTGAGGAGAAGGCTGTCTCCTACCAGCACAAGGTCTGGAACGTCACCCCGCGCAACGTCTACCAGAACCTGGCCATGGAGCTTTTGACCAACCCGTGCATCGACGTGGTCTCCATCCAGAGCGAGGCCGGCTACGGCAAGAGCTTCCTGGCCCTGGCCGCGGCTCTGCATCTGGTGCTGGAACGAAAGGACCAGCGCAAGATCTACGTGGTCAAGCCCATGGTCGAGATCGGCCAGAAGATGGGCTACCTGCCCGGCGGGGTGGAGGACAAGATGGAGCCGTACACGCGCTACGTCGGCGACCTCGTGTCCAAGCTGCACGCCATGCGCCCGGCCAACCGCCTGTTCCTGGACGCGGAGCAGTATCCGCCCAGGTTCGACCCCAAGAAGTTCGAGTTGCTGCCGCTCAACTACATCCGGGGCATGACCATCGAGAACGCCGTGGTCATTGTCGACGAGATGCAGAACATGTCCCGCTCCGAGTGCCGGGCGCTGCTCTCGCGCATGGGCGAGGGCGTCAAATGCTTCTGCCTGGGCGACATCCGCCAGGTGGACCATCCCTACCTGAACCAGGAGAACAACGGCCTGAACTGGCTGGTCAAGAAGTTCAAGGGCGCGGAGAACTACGCGCACCTGGTGCTCAAGGGCGAGAAATCGCGCGGGCCGATCACGGACCTGGTCATCAAGTCCGGGCTGTAGGATCATGGAAGCTTGGGGTAAGGCCCGGCGGGAAGCATTTTCCCCGCCGGGCCTTGTCGTTTACGGAATCGCGCAAAAGAAGCGTTCCCGGCAGGCGAGAGCCTGGAAAGGGATGTTTCGCGGTCCGTTCTTGAAGTGTCCCGATATTACCGCAAAAGAGATTCCCACGTGAACAACATGTCACGGGCCGCTTGAAAGAACCGTTCGGGTGCTGGACAGAGTCGGGCATGATCGGCATGCTGATCACGCTGAACGCCGTCCGCTGCTAGGCCTTTAGCGCCGGGCGCGCAATCGTAACCTTGCCATCATTGTTCCGACATTACAGGGATCTGCGGCGCGCGTATGTTCCGTTCCGATCTGCTGGCCTTGCTCAGGGCCGCCATTCGTCACCTGCACACATTCACTCGCCCGGGCTCGGCATGGAAGCCGGGCGACACGCCGGAGCCGCCCCGTATGCCGGAAACCATGCGCAGCCTTTCCGCCGCCTCCCTGGTCGCCGGACGGAACACGCACGAGCATGCCCGCGTCCAGCACGATTTCGGCTTCCTGCGCCAGGACGCGCGCCGGAAGATCGAAGCCGTGCTGGATGATGCCGGGGGTTTTTGGCTGTTCTATTTCGAGATCGACAACTTCGCCATTTTCCGCGGCCTGCTTGGCGCGGACGTGGGCCAGGCCCTGCTCGGCCTCATGGAGCGCGAGTTGTCGGCCATGTCCGAGGGTTTCCTGCGCGACTGCGCCCTGCGGTTCCAGGAGCGCCTGGAGCCGGGCTCGTTCCTCATCCTGTGCGCCGCGCCGGAGTCCTGCCGCGAGCGATTTTGCACGGCGATGGCCGCATTCCGCCTGCACCTCAAGGGCGCTCTCAAGCGCGAGTCGCTGCGCCTGTCGGGCCAGGTCCTGGATGTGCTCACGGGCTGCGCGCGAGTGAGCATGCCCAGGCGCGGCACCCTGGAGGGCGCGATCTACTCGGCCCTGTGCGATGCCCAGCGCGCGGCGCGCGGCCAGCTCGACGGGGGCAAGCTGGCGCTCATGGGCGAATTCCGGGAGATCGTCGAAGGCCAGCGCCTGGGCGCGGTCTACCAGCCCATCGCGAACCTCTCCACGGGCGCAATCGACGCCTGGGAGGCCCTGGCCAGGGGACCCAGGGACAGCCTTTTCCATGCGCCATCGGCGCTGTTCGACTTCGCGGAGGAGGTCGGCCAAATCTTCCACCTGGAGCGGGCCTGCCGCGAGGCGGCCATCCGTGGCCTGGGCGGCCTGGGGCCGGAGCAGAAGCTTTTCCTGAACATCCACCCGCGCACGCTCGTCTCGCCCGACTTCTCGCCCGGCGAGACGCTCGGCCTGCTGGAGAAGCACGGAATGTCCCCGCGCCAGGTGGTCTTCGAGATCACCGAGCGCCACTGCGTCAAGGATTTCACCTTGTTCCACCGCACCCTGGAGCACTACCGGGGACAGGGCTATCAGGTGGCCGTGGACGACGTGGGCACGGGCTACTCGGGGCTGTGGTCCATAGCCGAGATCCGCCCGGACTATCTCAAGATCGACATGTCGCTCGTGCGCAACATCGACACCAACCCGATCAAGCGCGCCCTGCTGGAAACCTTCGTGACCTTCGCCGACAAGATCGGCTGCCGGCTCATAGCCGAGGGCGTGGAAACTCCCGGCGAGCTGTCCACGCTCATGCACTTGGGAGTGCATTACGGCCAGGGCTACCACCTCGCGCGGCCGGGCCAGCCCAAGCCCATGGACATAGCCGCGCTGCCCAGGCGCGGCGTATCGCGCGGGGTGCTGGCCGGCCTGGAGCTCAAGTGCTCCCTGCCGCTGCGCGACGTGGCCGAGCCGGCCCAGGTCGTGGAGCCGAATACGCCCGTGCACGAGGTCCGCCAGCTCCTGCACGGCGGCGAGGCCATCAGCGCCGTGGTCGTTGTGGACGGCGAGCTCCCCCAGGGGCTGGTCATGAGCCACCACCTGGACCGGGCCCTGAGCACGCCCTACGGCCTGTCGCTCTATTCGCACCGCGACGTGACGCGCATCATGGACCCCTCGCCGCTGACCGCCGAGGCCGACGCGCCCGTGGAGGTCGTGGCCCGCAAGGCCATGGGCCGCGAGAAGTTCAAGATCTACGACCACATCATCGTCACGTAGCGCGGGCGCTACGTGGGCATCGCCTCGGTGCAGCGCATCCTGGACACCCTGGCCCTGGTGCAGGTGGAGATGGCCAAGGGCGCCAATCCGCTCACGGGCCTGCCGGGCAACGTGAGCATCGAGCGCGAGCTGGAGGCCCGCTCCGCGGCGGGCGCGACCTTCAGCATCGTCTACGCCGACCTGGACAACTTCAAGGCCTTCAACGACACCTACGGCTTTCCCGAGGGCGACAAGGTGATCCTGCTCCTGTCGCGCATAACGGCCTGGGCCATGCGCCGGCATGGCGCGAGCGGCGACTTCCTGGGCCACGTGGGCGGCGACGACTTCGTGCTCGTGACCCGGCCCGAGAAGGCCGAGCGCATCTGTAGGGCCGTGGCCCGCTGCTTCGGCCGCCATGTGCGCCGGCATTACCCGCGCGGCGATCGCGAGCGCGGCTTCGTCACGGCCAAGGACCGCTCGGGCCGCATAACCGATTTTCCTCTGGTCAGCGTGTCCCTGGCCATAGTGGATTGCCTGGGCCAGTGCAGCCTGGATTCCATCGGCCGCCGCGCGGCGGAAATGAAGAATTTCGCCAAGACCCAGCCGGGCAACTCGTGGGCCCGCGACCGCCGTTCGCCACTGGGATGCGGCGGCGGTCACGGCTGCGGAGGGGCGGCCGGCGACGGGGCATGAGTATCAACACCCTTTGGATGAACCGGAAGGGGGCCTTGCCTGCCGGCGGCTCACCCTCCCGGTCGATGCCTTGAGACATGACCTACCCGCGAGCTTCGGCATCAGCCTCGGAAAATGCCTCGCGCATGGCCGAAAGGCCGTTCAAGGCGGCCGGGAATCCGGCGTAACCGGCCATCTGCATGGCCACTTCGACCATCTCCTCGCGTGTCAGCCCCACGTTCAGGCCCGCCTTCACGTGCACCTTCAACTGCGGGCGCATGGTGCCGCGCGCGATGCTTGCGGCGATCATGCCGATCTCCTTGCGATGGGGCGACAGACCGGGGCGGGAAAGGACGTCGCCGTAGGAGAAATCCAGAATGAACCGGCCCATGTCCGGGGCCAGGTCCGCCAAGCTGTCCAGCACCTTCTGCCCCGCGCCCCGGCTGGTGCTCTCCAGCGCCGCCAGGCCGCGCGTGCGCCGCTCGGCGTCGGCCGGGACGGACGGAATACATGGCTTCACGCCGCGCTCCTCGAATACGAACCGTGCCGCGGACAAGGCGTTGAGTCCCGCGGGAAAGCCCGCGAACACAGTGGTAACATAGATGGTCTCCACCACTTCCTGCGGCGTCAGGCCTGCGTTCAGGCCGCCCCCGATGTGGAACCTGAGCTGCGGCTCCGCGTTGCCCAAGGCGGCCAGGGCAGCGATGGTGGCCACCTGCCTGTCCTGGAGGGCCAAGCCAGGCCGGGCGTACACGTCGCCATAGCCGAAAGCCACCACGAACCCCACCATGTCCGGGGCGATGTCATCCAGGGCCGCGTGCAGATCCGCCTCGGCCCTGGGATTGAGCAAGGCCAGCATTTCGCGGCCCGTGCGCATGCGTCGATCATCCATAGTCGTCCCCTCGTTCCGCTCGGCAAACGCCGGGGTTGCCGAGGCAGTCGCAGCCGCCAAGACCGCCACGACTCCTATTGCCAGCATCCGGTGAAGAAAGCCGCGCATAGTCCCTTCTGGGGTTTCCCAACCCTAGCGCTACGCCTATGCATACCGGAAATATATTTCACATGGCTGATCGATATGTGTAGGATATCACTATGGAGCTGCGACAGCTGCGTTATTTCATCGCCCTGGCCGAAGAACTGCACTTCGGACGCGCCGCCGAGCGGGTGCACATCGCCCAGCCGCCCTTGAGCCTGGCCATCCGAAGCCTGGAAGAAGAGATTGGCGCGCGGCTGTTCGAGCGCAACAGCAGGGCCGTGCGCCTCACGCCCGCCGGCGCGGCCTTGCTGGCCGAGGCCCGGCAAACCCTCTTGCGATTGACCACGGCCGCCGACATCGCCCGGCGCATCCATCTGGGCGAAGCCGGGGAGTTGGCCGTGGGGTTCATGAATCCCGTCATGGACGCGGTGCTCTATCGAGCCCTGGTCGAGTTCCGGCGTCGTCGGCCCGATGTGGTCCTGCGTTTGCGCGAGTTCCCCACGCCAATCCAGCTGGAGGAGTTGCGCGCCGGGCGGCTCGACATCGCTTTCATCAGAACCACCGGAGCCGGCGCACAGGACCTGCGCGGCCTGACCACGCTCCAGGTCTGCAGGGAAAGCTACGTGCTGGCGCTGCCGAAGGGCCATGCCCTGGCGGCTCTACGCCGCGTGCCTCTGGCGCGTGTCGGGGAGCATCCGCTCATCCTTTTCCCGCGCGCGGGCATGCCGCACCTGCACGATGCCATGCTCCAGGCCTTCCGCGACTGCGGGGTGGAGCCGGTCGTCAGTCAGGAGGTGCAGGGCAAGCACGCTTCCCTCGCCCTGGTGGCCGCCGGCCTTGGACTGTGCCTGGTGCCGGCTTCCGCGCGCGACTGGAAACGGCGGGGCGTGGTGCTCCGGCCGGTGGACGGACCGTTGCCGGTGGTGGAGATGAGCGCGGCCTGGAGGCCGGAGTGCGTTCCCGCCTCGGCCTTGGCCTTGGCGGAATTGGCGGCAAGCGGGAATTCCACATGAATGTTCGTGAACGAACCGCGCGGGTCCAGGGCGTCGTCACGCCCTGGCGGGAGTGGGTCCGGGAGAGGAGCGAGCCGCTCTGGCGGACAGAGCTCTGTCCCGGCTCTCATGCCTTTATCCTACAGCCCTAACTGACGGCACAGGGACGGCTCCAAACGCTCCAATAGCGCGCCGAAGCGCTCGCCGCGACGGGCCTGGGCGAGATGCAGCGTAAGGCAGCGCACGGCCAGGGACACGGCTTCGTTTTCCGTGAACAGGCCGGGCAGTTCTTGGGCCAACCTCGGATGCCGGCCCAGGCGGCCGCCAAGCATGGCCCGCCAGCCCGCGCGCGCCGCGGCCAGGCTGCCGGTCGGGCAGGCCTTGGCGCAGGCCCCGCAGCGCAGACAGAGCGTTTCATCCAGCGTCAGCCCCTGCGCGTCCAGGCTTAGGGCGTTCTCGCGACAAGCCTCCAGACATGCGCCGCACCGCAGACAGGGTTCCTCGGTGACGCCGACCCCGGCCGCGCCGATGAAGCCGATGTCGGCGATCTGCGGCCGCGAGCAGCCGTTGGGGCAGCAGGACAGGGAGACGCGGAAGCAGTCGTGGGCCCGGAAGGGTTCGCCTGAGCCCAGTTTGGCCTGGATGCGTTCGGCCGGGGACAGCGCCTCCAGGGCCTGGCGCAGTCCGTGCGCGAGGGTTGCGCTGTCCAGTGCCCTGTGCGGACAGCTTCGCGTTCCCCGGCAGGCCTCGATCACGAATCCCTTGGACCAGTCCTCAGGCTGCATGGCTTTCCTCCTGGATCATGCATAGCGCATGCATGTCCAGGAGGCCGTGACGCACATCACGGACAATGTCCATGCGCGATGCGGCTCCGGCCTTGGCGGCCTGGGCGCGGCGGCGCAGGACTCCTTGATCAAACCGTGGCGGCGGCGCGGAACAACTGCACGAGGGTCCGGACCTTGTCCTTGATCTTCAGGAAAGCCTTGACCACCTCGGGGTCGAACTGGCTGCCGCTGCAGCGCTCTATCTCGCTTGCCGCTTCGTCGAATTCCAGAGGAGGGCGGTACGGGCGGGCCTGGAGCATGGCCGACAGACTGTCCGCCAGGGTGATGATGCGCGCGCCCAGGGGGATGTTCTGCCCGCGCAGACCGTGTGGGTAGCCCTGGCCGTCGAAGCGCTCGTGGTGGTGCAGGACCATCTCCATGATGCCCGAGTCGCGCAGGCAGTCCAAAGGCCTGAGGATGTCCGCGCCGATGCCGGGGTGGGCCTTGATGAGCAGCCACTCGTCCGCAGCCAGCTTGCCGGGCTTGCGCAGCACCGCGTCGGGCACGCCGATCTTGCCCAGGTCGTGCAGGTGTCCGGCCACGTGGATCAAGTCGGCCGTGGCGGGCGGCAGGCCCATGGCCAGGGCCAGGGTCTGGGTCACCACGGCGACTTCCTCGGAGTGGGCCAGGGTGTGCGGGTCCTTGGCGTCCACGGCGTTGCCGAGCGATTCGGCAAGCTGATGGATCAGGGTGGTGACGGTGACGGGGCAATTCACGGCGCATGCGGCGGCAGCCTTTGCATTCAACAGTCCGGACGTGCGCGCTTTCGCGGTTCTGGAGCTTTGTAGGACGTTGAGCTGACTCGCATGGACATTCTTGAGCATGGACTTCTCCGCGTGTGTCGCAAATACGGCGCGTCGCGTTGCGGATTGGCCTGCACGCGGCTCGCAAGTAGAAGTTGAAAGCAAGAAAGTCAGCGACTTATATGTGATATTGATTTTCATTGTCAATATAGAACAAATCCTGCCGCGAGCCTGTCCATGCCGGAAAAGCGCGACCGGATCGAAATAGCGTCTGATCTGTTTGTATTTTTTGCCGATCCTGGCTATCCATACACATCTTTCAGCCCTTAACCCTGCACGGCACCGAGCGGACATGATCGCCACCATCTCCACTTCCGCCCTCATGGGCATCGACGCCTTGCCCGTGGCCCTGGAGATAGACTTCTCCAGGCAGGGCCTGCCTGCCTTCGTCATGGTCGGGCTGGCCGAGGGCGCGGTGCGCGAGGCCAAGGAGCGCGTCTTCTCGGCCCTCAAGAGCTCGGGCTACAAGCTCCCGCCCGCGCGCATCACCGTGAACCTGGCCCCGGCCGACGTGCGCAAGGAGGGCAGCGCCTACGACCTGCCCCTGGCCGTCGGGCTCATGGCCGCGGCGGGCGTCATCCCGGCCGAGGCGCTGCACGGCTGGCAGCTGGCCGGAGAGCTGTCCCTGACGGGAGGGCTCAAGCCAGTGCCAGGCGCGCTGTCCATGGCGGCCCAGGCGCGCGCCTCGGGCGCCAAGGGGCTCATCCTGCCCCAGGCCAACGCGGCCGAGGCCTCGGTGGTCGAGGGGCTGCCCGTGTACGGGGCCGCGTCCCTGGCCCAGGTGGCCGGACATCTGCTCGGGCACGAGGAGCTGGCTCCGTGCGCGTGCGACCTGCAGGGGCTGTGGCGCGAGCGCGAACGCTTCCTGCTGGATTTCTCGGAGGTCAAGGGGCAGGAGCACGCCAAGCGGGCCATCGAGATCGCGGCGGCAGGAAATCACAATCTTCTTTTCCTGGGTCCTCCGGGCAGCGGCAAGACCATGCTGGCCCGGCGCATCCCCACTGTGCTGCCGCCGCTGTCCTTCGAGGAAGCCCTGGAGGTCACCAAGGTCTACTCCGTGTCGGGCAGCCTGGCGCCGGACACGCCGCTCATGGTCACGCGGCCCTTCCGTTCCCCGCACCACACCATCTCCGACGCCGGGCTCATCGGCGGCGGCCACTATCCCAAACCGGGCGAGGTCTCGCTGGCGCATCGCGGCGTGCTCTTCCTGGACGAGCTGCCCGAGTTCAAGAAGCACGTGCTGGAGGTCCTGCGTCAGCCCCTGGAGGACGGCCAGGTGACCATCTCGCGCGCGGCCATATCCTTGTGCTACCCGGCCAGCCTGATGCTCGTGGCGGCGATGAATCCGTGTCCTTGCGGCTATCTGGGCGACGAGCGTCACGCCTGCTCGTGTTCGGACATGGCCGTGCAGCGCTACCGCTCCCGGCTGTCCGGCCCGCTGCTGGACCGCATCGATCTGCACGTGGAGGTCCCGGCCGTGGATTACAAGGAGTTGCGCGCCGTGGGCCAGGGCTCGGACTCCGCGTCCATGCGCGAGCGCATCCTGGCAGCGCGGCAGGTGCAGGCCGAGCGCTACGCGGGCCTGCCGCTGCTCACCAACAGCCAGCTCTCGGGCCGGCTCCTGGAACGCTTCTGCCACTTGGGCGACGCCGAGCATGCCTTCCTGGAGCAGGCCGTGCGCCGCCTGGGCCTTTCGGCTCGGGCCTTCACGCGTATCCTGCGCATCGGCCGCACCATCGCCGACCTGGCCTGTGTCGAGCGGTTGGAAGTCGCCCATCTGGCCGAAGCCATCAACTACCGCAGCATGGACAGGCAGGCGCGCTGATAAGAGCGTTTCCCCGCTCCGTGCTCGTCTTCGCCCAGGACGGCCGTGAAACGGGATGGCTTTTTGCGATGTTGCATTGGCACTGCCCACGCGCTCTTGCTATGGTCCGGATCGAATCCGCTTGGGAGGGAGGGAAACCCCCAAGGAGATCGACATGGCACCATACGCTCCCTACGCAACCACGGTCGTGGGCTCCTACAGCGTCCCGCGCTGGTACGAGACATTGGAGAAGGAGGCCGAGGCCGGACGCCTGTCCAGGCCGGACATGTCCGATGCCCAATACCGGGCCACGCAGGCGGCCGTCAAAGACCAGGAGATCGCCGGCATCGACATCATCACCGGCGGCGAGATGCACCGCCGCACGAACAACCGTCATGCGCCGCCCAATGCCATGCTCAACCACTTCTGGAAGAAGATTCCTGGCTTCTCCCAGGAGACCAGGCCCAAGCCCATCACTCCCAAGGATCCCGACGTCTTCCATCCGGCGGCGGTCTGCACGGGTCCCATCAGTTACGCCGACCTGGGCCTGGTCGAGGAGTTCAGGGTCGTCTCGGCCCTGACGGACCGCACCGTCAAAATCACCATGACCGGGCCGCACATGCTCGCCAAGGTCGCCCACGACGAGCATTACGGAGACATAGGCCGCATGATGCGTGATCTGGCCGAGGTCATGCGCCGCAATTTCCAGGAGTTGGAAGATGCCGGATGCCGCTGCATCCAGGTCGATGAGCCGCTTTTCGCCGCGGTCGACACCGCCGAGGTCGAGTCTGCGGTGGAGGCCATCAACGCGGCCGTGCACGGCCTGACTTCGGCATCGGTCCATGCGCACATCTGCCAGGGCAACTACGCCGTGGGCGAAGGTTACGACGGGCAGATAGGCCACCGCTATTTCGATTTCGGCAAATACCCGGCGGACCTCATTTGCGGCATAGACTGCGACGTCCTGCTCGTGGAGCATGACTTTGCCGGCGCTTACAAGGGCATTCTGAGTGGGAAAATACTGGCCGTGGGCGTAGCCGACGTGCAGGACCCCCAAGTGGAGCGACCTGAGGTCCTGGTCGAGCGCATTCGCGCTCTGGACTGGCTGCCGTCCGCGCAGACCATGCTGACCAGCTCCTGCGGCCTGAACCACTTGCCCAGGGAAATCGCTATGGGCAAGCTCATGTCCCTGACTCGGGCCAGTGAAATGCTTCGTGGCGCAGCGGCTCCCCGAAAGAGAGCCAAAGCGACATCAAGGCCTCGCAGCCCCGAGGCACGTCCTTGATGGAGTCCGAGCTCTCCACGGAGAACCCGACGCACCGTGGAGAGCTCAACTGCACGTATTAATCAATCGATCGGAAATTTCAGTTCGAATACCGCGCCTCGGGCGTTGCGCGCCTCGAAGGTTCCGCGAATCTGGCGCACGAGGCCGAGCACGAGCTGCATGCCCAGGGTGCCGGTGCCTGCCGGATCGAAGCCCGGCGGCAGGCCGGGGCCGTTGTCGGCCACGGTCAGGGTCAGGCTGTTCCCGTCCACGCGGGCTTCCACAAGCAGCTCTCCATGCGGGGGCGCCTTGAGGCCATGCTTCACGGCATTGGTGACGAGCTCGTTGACGATGAGGCCGAAGGGAACCGCCTTCTCGATGGGCAGTTCCACTTCCTCCAGTCGCAGCGTGCAGAGCGGGCCGTCCGCCTTGCCCGCTGGGTTGGCCAGCCTGGGCACGATCTTCTCCAGGTATTTCCGTAGGCTGATGCGCGAGAAATCGCCGGAGCCGTACAGCTCCTCGTGCACGAGGGCCATGGCCGCGATGCGGTCGCGGCTTTCCGTGAACAGCTCCATGGCCCAGTCCTCGATGACCTTCTTCGACTGGAGGCTGAGCAGGCTCGAAATGATCTGCAGGTTGTTCTTGACCCTGTGATGCACTTCGCGCAGCAGGCTCTCCTTTTCCCCGAGCGAGGCGCGCAGGCGCTGCTCGCGCTGGTCGCGCTCATGGATGAGCCGGGCCTGCTGCAGGTTCTGGTAGGCCAGCAGGGACAGCTTGTTGGCCAAGATGAACAGGGCTTGGGCGATCTTCTCCAGGCGCTCCCTGGATATGACCGGAACCTCCCGCAGGGCCTGGGCGAACTCCTCCCTGTCGGCGTCGATGACCTGGGCGTATTGGAGCAGCGGCTCCTCGTCCTGCCCCTCGACCTTGACCTGGCCGATCAGCCAGTTGGCCACATGCCTGCCGCCCACGCTGATGCTGGCCCCGGCGTCCCACAGGCCGCCGCTCAGGCAGGGCCGGAGGATGGGGCCGCCCGGGTTGTGCCCGCCGATGACGGCATCCGAGCGGAAGCAGTTGGCACGGCCTTTTTCCGTGTTTCTGATGATGTCCTTGCACAGGCGGCAAAAATTGCTTGGTCTGGTGATCGGCGTGCCGTCCGGCGCGGTGATGATCGACGCGACGCCCGAGAGATCGCTGAAAGCGTCCTGCACCTGCTGGATGTCCTCCAGCCCGAGCAGGGCGTCGAAGGTGATGGCCGTATCGTCCGCCGGCTGCGTGAGGATCGCGAGCCGCTTGCGCAGTATCTCCTCGGCCTGCCTGGGCTCGGTCACGTCCCTGGAGGCGCAGACGATGTACTTCTCGCCGAAGGGATCGACATACAGGCTCTTCCTGGTTTGCCATATGCGCAGCCGCCCCTCGGTGTCGAAGCTCTGTTCCTCGATTGTCTGCGGCGAGCCGTCGGTGAGAACCATATCGTCGGATTTCCGGCCGGCTTCGGCGATCGATGCTGGAAGCAGGTCGGAGGCCGTGCGGCCGAGGATTTCCTTGCGAGGCTTGCCGAACAGGGCGCACTCGGCCTGATTGGCAAGCACGATCCGATGGCTGCTGTCCTTGATGAAGATCGGGTCAACGACGGTATCGAGAATCTTGGCCAGGATATCCCAGTCCTGGATCGATTCCGACAGGAGCTTTCCGCGGGCGACCTGATCCATGCGCCTCGAATCCGGCCGATCGCCGCAGCCGGACTCGCGAATACAGCTTCTCGCGGGAGCCGGTTCTCCGCGAGCCGGCTTGACCTGGAACGCTTCGAGCAGGGAGACGAAACGTTGTTTTTCCTCGACGAGCCTGCTGATCGTTGCTTCAGCCTGCTCCAAGGCGGCGACAAGCTGTTCCCGTGTTCGAGAGTCCCTGTGCATGCGGAGCCTTTTGCGTAAGTGTCGCTTGGTTTTACATACGGTCCGACGTGCGCATCATGTTGTATGGAGTAAAATAGCTGCAAATTTTCTATGCGCAATAAATATATCTAATGCGCGAGGTGAAAAACTTGCAGGGTTTGGTTTTGATTGCATTCGATATGCCATTACGGATCGAAGTCTCCGCAGACATTGTCATTTTTGAGGATTGAGGGGTGTCGGTCAAAATCGTCGCAAGCAGCAGGGCGCGAAACTGCTCGGGATGGCGTCGTCTCCGGACGACCGGGCCGACGTTTTCGGGCGCGGCTATTCGCCCGAGCTTCCGGCTGCCTCGGTGAGAGAAAAAGCATTGCTCTCTGCACGCGCCTTTCTGCTATAAGCGAACCTGGGGAACAGGCGTGCCTGGCCTGCGTTCGGATCCGGCGCGTCTCGGGGACGGGTGCTTGCGGCGGGGGCAACGCAACGGGCGGCGCATTACGGCCGCCGGGAGCAGCGCCGCATGACAGGGCAGAGGACTTACAAGGTGGGCATTTCCGGCTCGTACGGCGGGCTGAACATGGGCGACGAGGCCATCCTCCAATCCATCGTCGCGCAACTGAGGGCATCGCTGCCCGTGGAGATCACTGTCTTTTCGCGCAATCCCAAAGACACCCTGCGCCGCCAGCGCGTGGATAAGGCAGTGCCCGTGCGCGAGATGACCCGCGGGGAAGCTTGCCGGGATATAAGCGGCCTGGACCTGTTCATCCTCGGCGGGGGCGGCATCCTGTTCGACGCCGAGGCCGACATCTACCTGCGCGAGGTGCAGGTCGCCCATGAGATGAACGTGCCGGTCATGGTCTATGCCATCAGCGCCGGACCGCTCAAGACCCGCTCGGCGCAGCAGGCCGTGCGCGAGGCCCTGAACCAGGCCAGGCTGATCACCGTGCGCGAGCGCGGGGCCAAACGCACCCTGGAAAACACGGGAGTGGAGCACGAGATCGTCGTCACGGCCGATCCGGCGCTGCTGCTCGAACCCGAGCCCCTGCCCGAAGGAGAGCCGGCGCGCATCGGCCTGGATGACGGCCCCTGCGTGGTGGGCATGTCCGTGCGCGAGCCGGGCCCGGCCGCGCCGGACATCGACCACGACTTCTACCATGCCCTGCTGGCCGACGCCGCGGACTTCATCATCGACCGCTACGACGCCCAGGTCGTCTTCGTGCCCATGGAGCGGCGCGTGCTCGACATGCAGCACTCCCACGCCGTGGTCGCGAAGATGTTGCGGCCGCAGCGGGCCTCGGTGCTCAAGGGCGAGTACACGTCAGGTCAGATCATGACCATAATGAAGCAGTTCACCTTCGCCGTTGGCATGCGCCTGCACTTTCTCATCTTCGCCGCCCTGCAGGGCGTGCCTTTCGTGGCCCTGCCCTATTCGTCCAAGGTCCAGGACTTCCTGAGCGAGATGCACATCGATACGCCGCCGCTCAGACTCGTCAACGCGGGCCGGCTCATCGCGCACATCGACCACAACTGGGACCACCGCGAGGAACTGCGCAATCACATTCGCGGCACGCTGCCCGAGCTTCAGGCGCGCGCCAGGGAAAACAACCGGCTGCTCGTGGAGCTTGTCCGCTCGCTGCCGGAGAGCAGGGACCAGGACCGCCAGGCCCAGCGCTGCGCAATCTAACAATTTAGGGGAGGATCATGCCGCCGCTTACGCAACCAGCATCCGTCACGCACGTCAACCTGCCGCCCCGCCAGGCCATGGTCGCGGCCGATACGGAAGTCCTGGTGGTAGGAGGCGGGCCTTCGGGCCTGGGCGCTGCCCTGGGAGCAGCCAGCGCCGGGGCGGACGTGGTCCTGGCCGAACGTTACGGCTTCCTGGGCGGCAACGCCACGGCCGCGCTCGTCGCATTGTGGTCCTCGGACCGCACCCAGCGCCAGTTGACCACCCTGCCGGGCGCCACGACCTTCTTCCCCACGGACCACGGACCCGGGGAACAGGTCTTCGCCGGCTGGCCTTCCAGGCTCGTGGAGCGACTCGTGCGCGACAGCGGAGCCATCGCGCCGTCGCTGGCAACCGGCTACACGGTGCCTTTCGATCCCGAGGTCTTCAAGAGCGTGGCCCAGGACATGCTCGACGAGACCGGCGTGAAGCTCCTGCTGCACGCCTTTGCCAGCGACGTGTGGCGCAGGGAGGACGCCAGCCGGATCGGCGGCGTGGTCTTCGAGACCAAGTCCGGCCCGCTGGTCGTGCGCGCGAAGACCGTGGTGGACTGCACCGGCGACGGCGACGTGGCGGCCCTGGCCGGCGCGCGCTACGAGACCGGCCGCAAGGAGGACGGCCTGGTCCAGCCCATGACGCTCATGTTCCGCATGGCCGAGTTCGAGCGGGTCGCCTTCGACAACTACATTAAGTCGCATCCTGGCCAGTGGCGCGGCGTGCACGGCCTGTGGGAACTCATCGAGCAGGCCGCCAAGGCCGGAGACCTGGACCTGCCGCGCGAGGACATCCTGTTCTTCGGCACCCCGCATGAACGGGAACTGCTGATCAACTCCACTCGCGTGGTCAATGTGCACGGCACGAACGTCTTCGACCTGACCCGCGCCGAGATGGAAGGCCGGCGGCAGGTGCGCATGATCGCGGCCTTCTTCCGCCGCTACGTGCCCGGCTTCGAGCGCTCCTATCTCCTGCAGAGCGCGCCCATGGTCGGCGTGCGCGAGGGGCGGCGCATCCTGGGCGACTACCAGCTCACGGGCGAGGACATCCTCGCGGCGCGCAAGTTCCCGGACGCCGTGGCCCGCGGCACATACCCCATCGATATCCACAACCCCACCGGCAAGGGCACGATCCTCAAGCGCCTGCCCGCTGGCGAGTCCTACGACATACCCCTGCGCTGCCTCGTGCCCTCGGGCGTTGATAACCTGCTCATGGCCGGACGCTGCATCTCGGGCACGCACGTGGCCCATTCGTCCTACCGGGTCATGCCCATCGCCATGGCCACGGGCCATGCCGCCGGCGTGTGCGCGGCCCTGGCCGCCAAGACCCTCAAGTCTCCCCGTTTCGTCACGGCGGGCGCCGTGCAGGCCGAACTCGCCAGGCAGGGAGCAGGGCTGGATATCGACGAGGAAGTGAAAGCCCAGGCCGAGAGCTGAGGCGGCTTCCCGGAGCAGGTTTTGCGGGCCTGGGCGTCTCCGGGCTCGCCGAATCCTCGCGGACGGATCAAATGCATGCTGGTCCTGCATCTCTGCATGCGCATGTGGACGCATGCATAAAACCTCCGTTTGGAGAGATGCTATAAGCGCAACATGGTAATGCGCTTGGAGCGGATGCGATTCTGCATGCACGAGGGTCGAACATGCTGCAGGGTATGGCCTGTTCTATTGTATTGATCTTGCTGTTTAAAGTTTATAAAGGCCATGCACCATTGCTGTTTTTGACAAGTGCGTGTATCGCTAAGGCCTTGCAAGTGGAAAACGCACGCTGAACATGCGCTGGCCATCCCGGCTTCGGTCCGGGGCCGGCATGGGCTCCCCTTCCTAAACACGAGGATCGCTTCCTATGCTGGTCATCATCGGAGCCGCGGTCGTCCTGTTGGCCGTCGTCGGCGGCTATCTGCTCGAGGGCGGCAACCTGCACGTGCTCTTCCAACCCGCCGAGCTGGTCATCATCGGCGGCGCGGCCGCCGGAGCCTTCCTCATCTCGTCGCCCAAGGCCGTGGTCTTCGCGGCCTTCAAGGGCGCGCTCTCCACGATCAAGCCCGCCCGCGTCAACCAAGAGACATGCCTGGACCTGCTGCGCCTGCTCTTCGAGCTGCTCAGCGTGGCGCGGCGAGAGGGCATCGTGGCCCTGGAGCCGCATCTGAACGCTCCTCGGAAGAGCCCCATTTTCGGAAAGCATCCGAGGATATCCTCGCACCACGAAGTGGTGGAATTCCTTTGCGACAACTTCAAGCTCCAGCTCACGGGTTCCGTGGAGCCGCACCAGGCCGAGGCCCTCATGGACCTGGACATCGAGACGCAGCACGCCCATGGGATGAAGCCCTCCCAGGCCATCGCCAAGGTGGCCGACGCCTTGCCGGGCCTGGGCATCGTGGCCGCGGTGCTCGGTGTGGTGCTGACCATGGGCAAGATCAACGAGCCGCCCGAGGTGCTGGGCCACAGCATCGGCGCGGCCCTTGTGGGCACCTTCCTGGGCGTGCTGGCCTGCTACGGCTTCGTCGGCCCGCTGTCCACGCGCCTGGAGCACCAGGCCCGCGACCACGAGGCCCTGCTCAACATGGTCAAGGCCGCCTCGGTGGCCTGGTGCAACGGCTGGCCCCCGATATTGTCCGTGGAATCCGCCCGCAGGGCCATGCCCGCGGACCTGAGGCCCACGTTCAACGAGCTGGAGCAGTCCCTGCGCAATGCCAAAGGATAAGCCCGGCATCATTATCATCCGCAAGGGCAGGCGCCACGAGGACCACGGCCACGGCGGCAGCTGGAAGGTGGCCTACGCGGATTTCGTCACCGCGCTCATGGCCTTCTTCCTGCTCCTGTGGCTCGTGTCCATGGTCAAGCCCGAGACCAAGGCCGGGGTCGCCGAATACTTCGAGAGCTACAATCTCTTCCAGTCCCAGCCCGGACCAGCCAGTACGCGCGTCTCCAGCGTGGGCGGCGTAAGCGCCGTGGACTCGACGCAAAAGCCGGCCAAGGGCCACGAGCTGCGCTGGAGCGCCGGCAATGCCTTGTCCACGAGGGAGATCAAGAACAAGATCGACCAGGCCCTGACCCTCGAGCTGGGCCAGGAGCGCGACAGAGTCATTCTGGAGGAGTATTCCGAAGGCCTGCGCATCCACCTCGTGGACAAGCAGGGCCAGCCCTCCTTCCACAGCGGCGACCCGGAGCTGACCGAGGAGGGGATGCGCGCTTTGCAGGCCGTGGAGCGGGCCATCCGTTTCGTGCCCAACAAGCTGGCCATCGAAGGCCACACGGACGCCGCCGTTATGGCCAGGGACGGCATGGACAACTGGAGCCTGGCCGTGGCCAGGGCCGAGCATGCGCGCCAGCATCTCATCAGCTGGGGCTTCGACCAGAAGCGGCTTGTGCATGTCGCGGGCTACGCCAACACGGCTCCGCTCATTGTCGGTGCCCCTCTGGACGCCCGCAACCGCCGCGTGAGCATCCTCATCTACAATTCCCAGGCCGCCATGCCCGTGTCTTCCATTGGCATCGGCAACGACCGGATCCTCCAGCAGCCCGCGGGATCGGCCACGCCCGATACGGCCGCCCGGCCCATGCAGAGCCCCGCCGCCTCGGACCCGGTCATGTAGCGTCCGGAGGAACGCGCAACTTGCCCCAGGCGCGGATGTCGGATACCACCGCACAGGACCACGGGAGTATCCATGCGCCTGACGCAGCTGTTCAACCGCCTCGCTCCGGCCCCCCAGGCCTACGCAAGCATCTATGATGTCTGCGAGCCCGTGCTGCGCCGGGAGGAACCCCTGGCCGAGCCCGGCAGGCACCTCCAGCTCCTGTACCGCAAATCCCTGCGCCATCCGCTGCTGCGCCTGTTCGTGCTGCGCGGCTGCCGCCATCCGCTGCTGCCCATGGCCCGCGTGGGCCGCTGGCAGGAGATGCTGCGCAAGGCCTTGAACGCCACGCCCATGCACTGGCGCAACCGCGCCTGGGTGCGCGTGACGTTTGCCCCCCTGGCCGAGCTGCTGGACAAGATCGTCCCTCCGCGCTGGCAGCTGCGCGAGACCGTGGTCAGCCCCCGCGCGGACCTGTCCCGCGAGGAGCTGGACGAGACCCTGGACCGCCTGGCGCGTCACGTGTTCCGTGTCTGGGACAAGGACAAGCGCGACCCCTGGTTTCCTGTGCATGCCCAGGTCTCCCTGGCGGGCGACGATTCCCTGAGCGGCGAGGCCTTCCTGGACACCCTCGGCGGCCTGGGCTCCTTTGAACAGCAGAACGCCCTGTTGCTTTTCTCCCTGGTGCGCTGCTTCCTCATGGCCTGCCCGGCCAAGCTGCGCTTCGTGCGCAAGCCTTACAAGGGTCTGGCCGAGCCCTTGCGCAGGCTTGGGCGCATCACGCACCGCACGGCATTCTACGACGAGATATTTTTCGAGCTGCTGCATACGCGCGCTGTCAAGAACCACGTGCATCCCGAGGAGTTCCGCAAGATCGCGGCCATCCTCGAAAGCCTGGTGCGCTACATCGTGGTCGTGAGCAGCGAGACTCTTGTTTCCCCCACGGGCGAAATCCGCCATCCGGCCATCACCTGCCTGCCGGTGGGGCCGCGCGGAAAGCCGTTGTGCAGGCTTTCGCGCCGCCACTGGCGGCTCAAGCGCAAGCTCGGCTTCGGCGACTACGTGCCCGATGTGGACACGACCTTCCTGGCCCTGTCCGTGGCCCGCAAGTGGCTGCTCTTCTTGCGTAACTTCGGCCTGCAGGCCGACCCCGAACTCAAGGCCGCCTGCGAACGCCTGCTGAACCATCCCTGGATCGAGATCATCGACGAGTACCAGGTCGGCTCGGGCCACACCACCAACCCGCCCACCAACAGGGCCACGCGGCCCCTGGACTACCACGGCGCGGCTCCCTTGTGGTTCGACAAGCCCTTCCAGAAGCCCGACGGCAGCGTGGTGCGCGAGACCCTGGGCAACGAAATCTGCCCGGGCCACAACATGGACATCCTCGAGGCCATCCTGGTCAACCGCCACGCCTGGCACGCCCTGTCCGGCCCTAACCTGGAGACCGTGGAGCGCTTCATCGAGTTCCACCACAGGGCCTTCAAGAGCGGCAATTTCCGCCGCGAGTCGGCCGTGCGCTTCTACCTGCCCCCGACATACGTGCACTACGCAGGCCGGGTCTGGGACGTGTTCAAGACCCTCCCCGAGGAGGAGAAGGCCGTGCTCGATCCCGAAGGCAAGCTGGCCGAGATCCGCAAGATCGCCCTGGACTACTGCCGCCGCGACCTGCTGGGCCGCACGGTTAATCCCTTCGACGCGGCCCAGGCAGTGCTGGCCCTGGTGCTTCTGGAACACGAGCCCCGGCGCGACGGTCTCATCGCCTACGGCCTTTCCGTCATGCGCCAGGCCATGGGCGAGGGCCTGCGCAACCCCTTCCGGGCCTACGAATGGACCCTGGTGCGCACCCCCACGCGCATCATCGTGGGCAGCGAGGTCGCCACGTCCCTGTTCGTGCTGGGCGCCTTCGCCGAGGCCCGGCGCTACCTGTACGGCCACGAGCGCGTGGACCTGCCCCTGCCCAAGCCCGCAGCCAAAATCCAAAGCTGAACGCGTAAGAGCCGGGAGAGGGGCGGCGCCCCTCTCCCGGACCCTCACCCCGCCAGGGCGTGACGACGCCATGGACCCGCGTATTTCAATGACGAAATGCATCAGTCCCGGTGCCGCATGGGCCTGCATGTCCGGCATCGCACGGGTGTACCGCGCCGCCATTGCCATGGGGTGAATTTCCGGTAGTATCGAAGTACCCGGCTTCGTGCGGGCACCGGAACGGCCACGGCCGCGGGAAAGCACTCTAACGGCAAGGAGGCCCCATGCAGCAACGCATCGCCTTGACCCTCGACGATCTGCGCCTGCTTCTGGAAAACCCCGATCCCGTCAAGGTTTCCATATACATGCCCACGCACCGTCGAGGCCCGGAAACGCAGCAGGACTCGGTCCGCTTCAAGAACCTGCTGGCCCGGGCCAAGGAAGAGCTGCAGGCCAGGGGCATGCGCGACGCGGATTCCTTCCTCAAGCCCGCGACCGATCTGCAGGGCGATCCGGCCTTCTGGAACTTCATGGACACGGGGCTGGCCCTGTTCCGCTCCGAGGGCATGTTCATGGCTCTCAAGCTGCCCCTGGAGTTCGTGGACCTGACCACGGTCAACGACCGCTTCCACCTGAAGCAGCTGTTTCCCTATTTTCGCGGGAGCGGCCACTTCTACCTGCTGGCCCTGAGCGACAACGACGTGCGGCTCTACCGCTGCACGCAGTATGGATCGGAAGAGGTCCAGGTGGACGACATGCCCAGGAGCATGTCCGAGGCGCTGTGGCACGACGAGACAGAGAAGACGCACACCGAGGTCGGACCCGGCCGCAACGTCAGGGCCGACCGCCGCATGGTCTTCTTCTACAGCGGCGGCGCGGACGCGAACTTCACGGAGAACAAGAAGATCCGCTTCCTGCGGGCGGTGGACAGGGGCCTGCAGGGCTTCCTGCGCGACAAGCGCGCCCCGCTCCTGCTGGCCGGGGTGGAGGAGGTCCTGCCGGTATACAGGACGGCCAACACCTATCCTTACTTGCTGGACTCCATCGTGCCCGGCAACCCCGACCGGACGGACCCGGACGAGCTGCGCAAGAAGGCCTGGAAGATCATCGAGCCCTTGTTCACGCGCAAGGTGCAGGAGCACCGGGACCGCTTCGCCCAGTTCCTGGGCACAGGCCTGGCCAGCGACGGGCTGGAGGCCGTGGCCGTCGCCGCCTATCACGGCCGCGTGGACGCGCTCTTCGTGGCCCGCGGCGTGCGCGTCTGGGGCCGCTTCGATTACGACACCCAGGCCGTGGAGATACACGACTCCTACCGTCCCGGCGGCCAGGACCTGCTGGACTTCGCCGCGGCCTGGACCCTGCTCAAGGGTGGGGAGGTGCACGCCGTCCCGCCAGGAGAGGTTCCCGGCGGAGGGCAGGTCGCGGCGGCATTCCGCTTCTGACGGCCGCCGTTTTTCCGGCTGCCGAATGCGAACGGGGAGGGCTGTGCCCTCCCCGTTTCTGCGTTCATTTATCCGGCTGTCCCTGCATCCGGTGCGTCCGTTGCGTCCGGCACCGGTTCCCGCTTGGCCTCGCGTCCAGGCGAGCCGCTGTCCTGCGCCCGTGGCCGGCTGCCGTCCGCGAAGCGCAGCGCGCCCTTGAGGAAGTCGCGCGGCCTGGCGCGGGATGTGATGGAACTCCTTGAACTCATGGCGTCCTCCGTTGCATGCGCGGCCGTACGGATTACAGCAGCAGCCGGCCGAACTGGTAGATCGCCGTGGCCAGGGTGAAGGCCAGGGCGGTGTTGAAGATCATGGAGAAGGCGGCCCAGCGCCAGGAGGATTCCTTGGCCATGGCCACCACGGTCACGAAGCAGGGCGCGTACAGGAGCACGAAGATGATGAGGCTCATGGCCGTCAGGGCGGTCCACTGCGGGTCGCTGGCCAGGCGCTGGGACAGGGGCTCGGCTTCCTCGGCTTCGACCTCGCCCAGGGAGTAGGCCGTGCCCAGGGTGGAGACGATGACCTCCTTGGCCGCCACGCCGCCCACCAGGGCGATGTTGGTGCGCCAGTCGAATCCGGCCAGCTGGCTCACGGGCTCCAGCGCACCGCCGACACGGCCGGCGATGGAGTTGCGCAGGGCGGTCTGGGCCTCCAGGTTGTCGATCTCGGCCAGGCGCTCCTCGAGGGCCGCCTCGGCGTCTTCCATGGTCTGCGTTTCGGCCGCGGCCTGCTCGCGCATGGCCTCGAACTCGGCGGTGCGCTCGGCGGGCAGTTCGGGATAGGTCATGGCCGCCCAGAGCAGGATGGAGATGGCCAGGATAACGGTGCCGGCCTTGCGGATGTAGGCCCAGGTGCGCTCGAAGGAGTGGGTCAGCACGCCGCGCAGGGTGGGCAGCCGGTAGGGCGGCAGCTCCATGACGAAGGGCGTGGACTCGCCGCGCAGCAGCGTGGAGCGCAGCAGCCAGGAGACCAGCAGGGCCATGGCCCAGGCGACCAGGGTGATGGCGAACATGGTCATGGCCGCGTTATCCGGGAAGAAAGCCGCCACGAGCAGCACGAAGACCGGGATCTTCGCGCCGCAGGTCATGAAGGGCGCGGTGAGCAGAGTGGCCAGCTTTTCCTTGGGACTCTTGAGCGTGCGCGTGGCCATGATGCCGGGCACCGCGCAGCCGCCGGCGATGCCGCCGGATATGACGAAGGGCATGACCGAGCAGCCGTGCAGGCCGAAGATGCGGAACACGCGGTCCAGCATGTAGGCCATGCGGGCCATGTAGCCCAGGTCCTCCAGGGCCGAGATCATGAGGAACATGATCAGGATGAGCGGCACGAAGCCCATGACTCCGCCCACGCCGTCGATGATGCCGGACACGATCATGGAGCGCAGGGGGCCTTCGGCCATGTTGGCGCTGACGACCTCGTTCAGCCAGCCGAAGCCGTTCTCCAGCCAGCCCATGGGGTACTCGCCCAGGGTGAAGGTGAGCTTGAACATGCCGTAGAGCACGGCCAGCATGATGAGCGGGCCGAAGAGGCGGTGCGTGAGCACCCGGTCCACCTTGTCCGTGACGTCGATGCGCTCGCGCAGGGAGTCGCGCTCCAGCACGCCCTGCTTGAGCAGCGAGGCGATGTAGCCGTAGCGGTAGTCGGCGATGATGGCGTCGGGATAGGCGTTGAGCGTCTTCTGGCAGTGCTCCGAGAGCTTGGCGACCATGGCCTCCAGCTCTCTGGAGACCTCGGGCGCGGCCTGGCGGCCCTCGGCCACGACCTGCTCGTCGCCCTCGACGTACTTGATGGCGGTCCAGCGGGCGGGCTGGCGGTCGGTGAGCAGTCGCGCGGAGTTGATGCGCGAGGTCATGTCCAGCAGGACATGGTCCACGTCCGGCCCGTAGGACAGCTCGAGGGGCAGCCACTGGCGCTTGCGACGGTTGGCATGTTCGATGGCCTCCTGCAGCAGCTCCTTCTTGCCCTGGCCCGTGCGGCCGACGGTCTCCACCACGGGCGCGCCCAGCAGCCTGGAAAGCTTGGCGGCATTGATGTGCAGCCCGCGCTTCTTGGCCTCGTCCATCATGTTCAGGGCCAGCACCACGGGCACGCCCATCTCCAGGAGCTGCACGCCGAGATACAGGCTGCGCTCCAGGACCGTGGCGTCCAGCACGTGCACGACCACGTCGGGCCGCTCCTCCACGAGCACCTTGCGGGCCACCAGCTCCTCCATGGAGTAGGCGGTCAGGGAGTAGCAGCCGGGCAGGTCGACGACTTCGGCGCGGAAGCCGTTGAGCACGACGGTGCCTTCCTTGCGCTCCACGGTGACGCCCGGATAGTTGCCCACGCGCTGGCGGGCGCCGGTCAGGGCGTTGAACATGGTCGTCTTGCCGGAGTTCGGGTTTCCGGCCAAGGCTATGGTGACGTTATCGGCCATTGGCGGCCTCCTCGGAATCGACCATGATGTGATCGGCCTCGTTGTTGCGCAGGGTCAGGGTGAAGTCCTTGAGCCGGATGGCCACGGGATCGCGCAGCGGGGCGCGGCCCACGACCTCGAGCGTCGCTCCGGGCACGATCCCCATGTCGCGGATGCGCCGGCCCATCTCGCCGGTGGCCTGGATGGAGTGGATGACCGCCCGCTGGCCGGCGGGCAGCTCGCGCAGACAACGCGTCATGCGGATGCTCCTTTCTCGTTCATCGAAACGGTTAGCGGTTGCGTGTGATATCGTTCAGGCACTGCCGGAGCGAGGAGATGCCGCTCGAATGGCACTGCCGCACGGGTATGCCGTTGCGCGCCGCATGGCGCAGGGCCTCGGAACGGGCCTTGTGCGAGAGCTTGCCGGTGAACAGGATCAGGCACTCGGTCCGGCCGATGCGGTCCGCGATGTAGCTCTCGTTGCCGTCGAAAACCTTGAGCGTGACTCCCAAGTCCTTGGCGGCCTGGGCGTATTCCCTTTTCAGCCGGCTCATGCCGCCTATAAGCGCTGCGCACATGATGGCAAGCTCCTTGTTTGGAGGAACGCATACGAATTGGTTGCTGAGGCGAACAGTAGTGATAACGATTATCAATGTCAAACCAAATGTGAGAAAATTAAAAAGAAATTTTTAGCCTCACTCCCCAGAAGCCGGGTCGCTGCGCGAAAAAACGCGGGCAGGCGCTCCTGCGGGCGGTAAGCCGCACTGACGGGCTTCGCCCGTCGAGATCTGCCGGCAGCCCGGAGGCGGCTGTTCGACTTCCGGCGCACGAGCACGGTCAGGCTTGCCGGTCGGGCAGCCGTGGCGTTGCGTAACAGGTCTTCAGGGAGTATGCAGAACAATTCAACCTCGTGCCGATTACGGAGCGCGCCATGTTCGATCTGACCACCTTGACCGTGTTCGCCGTAGCCTCGCTGACCATCAGCCTGATGCCCGGTCCCGCCATGCTGTACATCGTCGCGCGCAGCGCAAGCCAGGGCAGGCTTGCCGGACTGGTATCGGTGATCGGCCTGGGGGTAGGCGGCCTGGCGCATGTGGTCGCCGCCGGCCTGGGGCTGTCGGCCCTGCTCATGTCCTCGGCCCTGGCCTTCAACGTGCTGAAGTACCTCGGCGCGGCCTATCTGATCTGGCTCGGACTGCGCACGCTGTTCGCCCGCCGTCAGGTCGAGAAGCCCGGCCGCGTGCGGCACGAACCCTTGCGGCGGATCTTCCTGCAGGGCTGTCTGGTCGAGCTGCTCAACCCCAAGACCGCCTTGTTCTATCTGGCCTTCCTGCCCCAGTTCACGGACCCGGCTCGTGGCTCCGTGGCCGCGCAGGCCATCCTGCTCGGGCTCGTCTTCGTGCTCCTGGCCGTGCTCGCGGACGGCATGTACGCCCTTACGGCCGCTTCGGCAGGCCGCCTGCTGTCGCGCAAGAGGCATGTGGTCACGGGCGGCCGCTGGCTCGCCGGCGGCGTTTACCTGGGGCTGGGCGTGCTGACGGCCGCCTCGGGCTCGGGCAAGGAATAGCCCCCGGTTGAAACAGCCAAGGCCGCCCCGAACGTCGTTCGGCGCGGCCTTGATATTTTGCGACGCAGGCAGTCTATTTTACTCCTGCAGAGACTCGTAGACCTTGCCCACGATCTTCTCCGAGGGCGTGAGGGTCTTCTTGCCGGGGGTCCACTTGGCCGGGCAGGCCTCGGCGGGATGGTCCTTGAGGTAGATGTTGGCCTGCATCTTGCGCACCAGTTCGCTGGCGTCGCGGCCCACGTTCAGGAAGTTGATCTCCGAACCCACGAGCTTGCCCTCGGGACTGATGATGAACGTACCGCGCAGGGCCACGCCGGCTTCGTCCACATAGACGCCGAAGTAGCGCGACACCGCGCCCGTGGGGTCGGCGGCCATCTTGTAGCGCACGTTTTCCAGCAGCCGCTCGGAGGTGCGCCAGGCCAGGTGGGCGAACTCGGTGTCCGTGGACACGGACAGGACCTCGCAGCCCATCTTCTTGAGCTCCTCGTGCTTGTCGGCCAGGTCGGCCAGCTCGGTGGGGCAGACGAAGGTGAAGTCGGCCGGATAGAAGACCAGGATGGTCCACTTGCCAGCCTTCTTGTTGGCCTCAAGCTCAACGTCCACGAAGCCGCCTTCGGTCGGATCGTAGGCTTTCATCTTGAAATTCTTGACTTCCTGACCAACCTTGGCGGTTTCGGCATGTTCCATATGGTGGACTTCGCAGCTCATGTTCAGTCTCCTTTATTCAGATTAACTACTAATCAAGAATCATACGCAACTTCTGAAGGCGTCTTTAGCCATAATCCAAGTTTTTCGTCAACCCTCCAAGAAAAAAAGATGAAAAAATGACTTGGGTCAGCCCGGATGCTATCCTGGGGCATGGCTCAGACAGACACACTTCGCGGGGCTGGCGCATGAACGCGCAGATGCTGTCCGGTTTTCTCCAGGGTCATGAGATCCTGGGCTACATGGCCAAGCTGGCCATATCCTACCTGCTGGCCTTTCCCATCGCCCTCGAGCGTGAGCGCGACGCGCGCAGCGCTGGCCTGCGCACGTTTCCGCTGGTGGCCGTGGCATCCTGCGGCTACATGCTCACGGGCATCAGCGCCCTGGGCGGAGCGGACGCGCAGTCGCGCATTTTCTACGGGATCATCACGGGAATCGGCTTCATCGGCGGCGGGGCCATTCTAAAGCACGGCGGCAGCGTGCGCGGCACGGCCACGGCCGCGGGCATCTGGGTCATGGGCGCCGTGGGCTGCGCCGTGGCCTGGGGTGAATACGAGATCGCGGTGGCCCTGAGCCTCGTGTCCAGCCTGACCTTCTGGATCGTGGGCAGGGTCAAGCGGGGACTCATCGGCCGCGACGTGGAGATCGAGAGGGTCGAAGGGCAGGGGCCGCCACCTCCGGCCTGAGGTTCGCCGCGCGGATCCTGCCTGCCCCCGGCCACGGGGCTTGCTTTTCTCGGTTGCGCGTGCTTCCCTGTGGCGCTTGATCCACCGGCAACTTTTGCGAGGCAACCATGGCCGTGCGAATGAAGACT
This sequence comes from Pseudomonadota bacterium, assembly GCA_023411815.1. Lineage (GTDB taxonomy): Bacteria > Desulfobacterota > Desulfovibrionia > Desulfovibrionales > Desulfovibrionaceae > Desulfocurvibacter. Next base: position 27,651 of record JAEYOJ010000105.1, read on the forward strand.
TTCCCTTGCGAACGCTGCTACTTCCGGCGCCGCTCCGAGGCTGACCCTCGCTCGCTGCTGGCCCGCTTCTGGCGCTGGCACACGCGCTGGTGCCCGGGCTGGAAAGCCTACCAGAAGGAGCTGGCCCGCCGCGAGGCCGAGGCCGCCGGCGACCCGAAGTGAGCAGCCCGCATCAGGCCTCGACGGCCGCGCAGAGTCGGGGCAAGGCCCTGTTGTCGACCATGCTGGGCGCGTCCTTCCTGCGCGACCCGCTCTATCCCGTCCTGCTCGCCGCCGGGTTTACGGCCTGGTTGCTGCCGGCACCGGAGGCCGCCCTGGGCCTGGGCTGGCTGGCTGCCAAGGCCGCCGTGGAGGAGCTGGCCTTCCGCTTCGGCCTGCAGGAAACGTTCAACGTTCGCCTGGGACAGCGCCGGGTTTTGCCCCTGATCGGTCTCGGCAACCTGCTGGCCTCGGCGGCCTTCGCCCTGCTGCACCTCGTATCGCACCCGCCCCTGTGGGCCCTGGCGACGTTCATCCCATCCTTGGCCTTCGGCCTGGCCTGGGACCGGCACAAAGGCCTGCTGCCTTGCTGGCTGCTGCACTTCGCCTACAACGCGTTCTATTTCCACCGGCCATGAGCCGGGAGAGGGCGCCGCCCTCTCCCGGACCCTCTCCCGCCAGGGTGCGAGGCCCCCTGGACCCCTTTTATTCTGGAATGTATCGCGTGAGGTAATGCCTGCTTGTCGTGGAGCAATGCCGGGCTTTTCCGGGATTGCTGCACATATCGCGGGTCCAGGGGGGCGTCACCCCTGGCGGGGATTCCAAAAAGGCAGCACCCCTTTGGCCGCCGGAGGCAATGTCTTGTCCCGCTACAATTCTTCTTCGGTCTTGATCCACTTGGGCGCATAGGCCGGCTGCCAGTCGCGGAACATGTCCAGGAGCTGGGCGGGCGTGGCGGCGGACATGAGGATGCCCCGGTGCTGCGGGCGTATGAAGCCCTGTTCCGTGGAGTGGTCCAGAAAAGCTTGCAGCAGACTGAAGTAGCCGTTCACATCCAGCGCGCCGCAGGGCTTGCGGTGGTAGCCGAGTTGGGCCCAGGTCAGCACCTCGAACAGCTCCTCCAGGGTGCCCAGGCCGCCGGGCAGGGCGATGAAGCCGTCGGACAGCTCGGCCATGAGCGCCTTGCGTTCGTGCATGGACTTGACCACGTGCAGCTTGCTAAGGCCGGTGTGGGCCACCTCGCGGTCCACCAGGGCCTGGGGCATGACGCCCAGGACCTCGCCTCCCGCGGCCAGGCAGGCGTCGGCCACTGCGCCCATGAGCCCGACGCTGGCTCCGCCGTAGACCAGTTTCAGCCCGCGCGCGGCGATCTCGCCGCCCAATTCCGCCGCGACCTGTTCATATTTCTTGTCCGCTCCCAGGGCCGAGCCCAGGAACACGCATACGCTGCGCATGGATCCCCCTTCTCTGATGTGATCAAGACCGGCAAGATTGCCCCCCGGACCGAGGCCTGTCAAACCCGCTTGTATCGCGCGCGGTCCCTTCGGTCGGCGCAAGGCTTCCGCCGTGCGGACGCAAAAGGCCCCGGCGGTGAGGCCGGGGCCTTAAGGATATCGTGTGGATGAGAGAGCGCCGCCGCCAGACCGACCAGGCGCATACGGGCGCACGCTGGGAAGCGCAAGCCGGAGAGACTCAGCGCAGGATGAAGCCGAGTACTTCCTCGGCCAGGGAATCCAGTCGCTCCCTGGGCACGACCCGCATGCGCCCGCCGGCCAGCAGGCTGGCTATGCCGTGCAGGGCAGACCATGTGCCGACGGTTGCCGCAAGGGGGTCGCGGGCCGTCAGAAGTCCGCGCTCCATGCATTCCCGCGCGGCGTCCTGCATGAGGTTGTAGGCAAGGTAGGCAGGCTTGCCCGCATCGTCTTCCGTGGGATTGGGATAACGCACTTCCGGATCGGAAAAAACGAGCCGATAGTACTCTGGCTCTTCGGCGGCAAAGGCCAGATAAACCCGGCACAACTCCAGAAGGCGCTCCTTGGGGTCGGGAGTGGACGCCACGGGAAGCATGCGCTGGTACAGCAGATTGAAGCCCTTGTCGCTTAGGGCAAGCAAAATGTCTTTCTTGCCTTTGAAGTACAAGTAAAGCGCAGCAGGGCTATAGTCGATGCGCTCGGCTATCTTGCGCATGGAGACTATACTTGATCCGCCTTTCTCGAATAGGTGAACAGCGGCATCGATGATGCGTTCACGCATCTGGTCCGCATCGCGTCGTTGATGTTCCATCTGACTCATGCGCGGACTGATATCAGACGGAAGTGCGTCTGCAAAGAGGTATTTCGCAGACGGAATAATTTTCTGAGTATCCATTTTGCGTATTGAAAACTGTTCGCAATAGATTTATCCGCGCAGAACATCCAGGATTTCTATGGCGGCTGCTTGCCAGGCGGGATAGGAACCGGCGGCGAGGCCCAGCAGCCCGGAGCCGGCCAGCGAGCCCAGGACCAAGACCGGATCGTAGACGTAGGGGAAGTCTCCCAGGCGGTAGACCGCTGTGACCAGGACCAGCGCGGCCGCGACTCCAGCCGCCCCGCCCAGTCCGGACATGAGCCCGGCCTCGAACAGGAACTGGCGGATGATGTCTCGCCTGCGCGCGCCCAGGGCCCGTCGGATGCCGATCTCCACGCGGCGCTGGCGCACCAGCAGGACCATGATGGACAGGATGCCCAGCCCGCCCACGGCGAAGGAGACGCTGGAGCTGATGAGGCCCAGGGTCTGCACAAGGTCCAGGGCCTGCTGCTGCAGGCGCATGGTTTCGCGGGCCGTGAGCAGGGAGAAGTCGTCGGCCTGGCCCGGCCCCAGGCTGTGGCGCTGGCGCAGGATGGCCCGCGCGGACTCCGTGGCCAGCTCCACGTCGGCATCCCTGGCGAGTTGCAGGTAAACGCCCGATATCCAGTCCTGGTTGGCGGCCCGGCGCATGTAGGTGGACAGGGGCATGAAGACCTGCTCGTCCTGGTTGGTACCGCCCAGGTCGCGGCCCTTGGGCTCCATGACCCCGATGACCCGCAGGCCCGCCCTGAAATAGAAGACCTGCCGGCCCAGGGCGGCCTGGGCCGAGCCGAACAGGCGCTCCGCGATGGCGCGGCCGAGGACGATGACCATGGCCCGCTCCTCCGCCTCGCGCTCGGTGAAGAAGCGCCCCGACTCCGCCGATATGCTGCGCACGATGGTATAGTCCGGCAGCGTGGCCACGAGCTGGGCAGGGACCTTGCGGTTGCCGCTGCGCAGGGAGATGGTCTGCTCCACGAAGGGCGCGCCCGCGATCACCGAGGGCACGCCGGCCATGAGCGCGCGGGCGTCGGCCGGAGTGAAGTTCCTGGCTCCGGGGCTCACGCCGATGTCGCCTCCGCGCCGGAAGCGCACCTGCCCGGAGCGCGCGACGAACAGGCCCGGGCCGAGCTTCTCCACCTCCAGCTCGGCCTTGCGCACCATGGCCTGCGAAACGTGCTGCACGCCCATGAGCGCCAGCGTGCCGAGAAAGACCCCGAGCATGGCCAGCACGGCCCGGAGCTTGTGCGCGCGCAGCGAGGACAGGGCGATCTTGAGGCTGAAGAACATGCCCCGGTTATACTCCCCGCTGCTGTTTTTGTCTCGCCGTCCTTGCATGGCCCGGCTTTGCGGGTATGCTGGAGAGTCAACAACCAGCAGGCAAGGAGGAACTCATGCGCACAACAAGGAATGGACGACACCAGGCGGCAGTCCTGTCCGCAACCCTGGCGCTCCTCGGCGTTGTCGCCCTCGTGGCCGCGGGATGCGCGATGATGCGTTCGGGCGACGGCCCCAAGGAAGTCTACCGGGCCGAGATCAAGCCCCTCAACGAGGAAAAGACCGGCGCGCACACCAGGGGCACGGCCCTGTTCGAGGTCTACGAGGACGAGCTCGTGGTCACGGTGAGCCTCACGGGCGCGCCGCCGAACATGACGCACATGCAGCACCTGCACGGCTTCACGCGGGATGGCGACGCCGAATGCCCGGACCGGAGCGCCGACAGGAACAACGACGGGTTCATCGACTTCATCGAGATGGAGGCGACCATGGGCAAGGCGCTCGTTCCCCTGCACGACCAGCCTGCCCATCTGGCCATCCAGGGCGTCTACCCTCGGGCGGACGCCAACGGCAGCCTGAGCTATTCGCAGCGCATACCGCTGGAGCCGCTCAAGAACGCCCTGCGGGCCAAGCACGGCCTGGATGAGTTCGACCTCGACGACATGGCCATCAGCATACACGGAGTGCAGGCGTCCACCGAGCTGCGGCCGAGCGTCAAGTCCCTGCCCGGCGTGCGGGCGCAGGACTCGCTGCCCATCGCCTGCGGCGAGCTGAAGGACGTCGATTAGCGCCCCGGCGCGCCGGGCAGTGCGGACGGATACGGCCCGGCGCCGCCTGCGGCGAATCGCTGTCGGAAGCCGCTTAAGTCGGCGCCTGTCTTGCCATGGCCGGGCTATGCATGTAGTTAGGCTGCTGACAGTGAATTCGCGTAAAAAATGGAGAAGACGATGAACATTCGCAAGTGCCTGGCTCTCATGCTGCTGCCTGCCCTGGCGCTGCTCGCGGCCTGCAACGACAATGGCGGATCTGCCGGAGCCGGTGCTTCGGTGGCCCTTATCGACCAGAATCGCCTATATATGGAGTCCCAGACCGGCCAGAAGGGCATGGAAATGCTCCAGGGCATGAGCGGGGAGATGCAGTCCCAGCTCCAGTCCATGCAGGAGGAGATGGCCAAGGAAGGCACCGAGCAGGAGAAGCAGGAGCGCAGCAGGCGCTTCCAGCAGAACCTGTCCGCCGCCCAGGCCAGGATGGGCGCCGAGCAGACGCGCATCGTGGGCATCCTGCAGGAGAACGTCACGTCCGTGCTGGACGACATCCGCAAGCAGCGCGGCATCGCCGTGGTCCTGCCGGTGGAGAGCGCCCTGTCCTACGACGAGTCCATGGATATCACCGACGAGGTCATCGCGGCCCTGGACAAGCGCAACATCGACCTGGGCAAGCCCCAGGAGCCGGCCAAGGCCCCGGCCGAAGCGCCCGCCGAGCAGCCCGCGGAACAGCCCGTGGAACAGCCCGCTCCCGCGCCCGAGCAGCCCGCCGAGCCGCAAGCTCCGGCCGCGCAGCCGGCGCAGTAGTCGCGCGCCGCGACATCGCACGCAAAGGCCCTCGGTTACCGGGGGCCTTTTTTCATCCCACCCTTCCCGCCCGAATTTCCGCCCTGAAGGCCTTTTCCGCCCGTTTCGACGCTTTTATTTCCAACCTTCCCGCCATGAGTTGCCCGCAAGCGGAAAAGCATGGCAGATTGCAGAATGCGGGCATGGAACGCGCCCGACATAGGGGAGGTATCATGCAGCCCATCGGACCACTCATGCACGAGCACAGGCTCATCGAGCGCATGATCGCGCTCATGGGCCGGGAGTTGGAGCGGCTGGACCGCGACGGGGAACCGGACCTGCGCTTCATCGACCACTCGACGGATTTCTTCCGCTACTTCGCCGACGCCTGCCACCACGGCAAGGAGGACCAGCTCCTCTTTCCGGCGGCGCTGGCCAAGCCGGACCTGGAGGAACGCTACCGCAAGCTGACCGTCAGACTGCAGAGGGAGCACGTCTACGCCCGCGGCCTCACGCTTAAGCTCGAAGATGCCTCGCGCCGGCGGCGCGCCGGCGGCGGAACGGAGAGCGTGCAGGCCATCCGGGACGCCCTGCACAGGATCGTGCGGTTCTATCCGCGGCACATCGCCACCGAGGACAAGGAGTATTTCCATCAGGTCATGGACTGCTTCGACCAGGGCGAGCAGCAGGCCATGCTGCGCGAGTTCGACGAGGTCGAGAAGCGCGTCCTGCATGAGCGCTACCGGGAGATGGTCGAGGAACACGAGGGGGGCCACCGGGGCCGCGAGCCCTGAAAGCAAGGAGGCTGAAGCCATGAACCGCCTTGCATTCGCCATCATGCTGCCGGCCTGCTTGGCGCTGGCGGCGGTACTGGCTGCCGCGCCTGTCCAGGCCGCGCAAAAGGCCACGGAAACCCGCAAGCCGGACGTCGCCCAGGGCTCGAACTGCGTGCAGTGCCACAAGCGGGAAACCCCAGGCATCGTCACCGACTGGAGCCTCAGCAAGCACGCCGCCAACGGCATCAGCTGCGAGGAGTGCCACGGCGGCGAGCACACCTCGGCCAAGGACACGCAGAAAGCCGTGTTCGCCACGCCCGAGGTCTGCCGCAACTGTCACGAGGAGCAGGTCAGCCAGTACCTGGACGGCAAGCACGCCCTGGCCTGGATAGCCGTGAACGCCATGCCCACAACGCACTATCAGCCCATGGCCCTGCTGCAGGGCCTGGAAGGCTGCACCGGCTGCCATACCATAGGCATCAAGGACGAGGAGACGGCCCGCTCGCTGCAGAAGCAGGGCGTGCGCTACGGCCTGGCCTCCTGCGACTCCTGCCACACCCGGCACACCTTCTCCTCCCTGGAAGCCAGCCAGCCCCAGGCCTGCCGCACCTGCCACATGGGCTTCGACCATCCGCAGTGGGAGATGTGGGAATCCTCCAAGCACGGCGTGCGCTACCTGCTCAAACAGTCCGGCGTGCTCCCGCCCGAGACGCCCGCGCCAAAATGCCAGACCTGCCACATGCCCAAGGGCGACCACGGGGTCATGACGGCCTGGGGCTTCCTGGCCGTGCGCCTGCCCCTGCCCGAGAACAAGAAATGGGCGGACGACAGGGCCACGATCCTCCAGGGCTTGGGCGTGCTCGATCCGCAGGGCAAACCCACGGCCCGGCTGGAGGCGGTCAAGGCCGCCAAGGTGGCCCGGCTGACCCAGGAGGAGTGGCAACAGCCGCGCGACAAGATGCTGGCCGTCTGCGCCCAGTGCCACTCCGAAGGCTTCTCGCGCAACGAGTTGCACAAGAGCGACGAGATGATCCGCGAGTCCGACGCCCTGCTGGCCGAGTCCATCCGCGAGGTGGCCGGGCTCTACCGGGACGGCGTGCTGCGCAAGCCCGAGAGCTACGCCTACGCCTTTCCCGACCTGCTGACCTTCCAGGACGCGCCCACCATGATCGAGACACGCCTGTGGCTCATGTTCCTTAAGCACCGCATGCGCACCTTCCAGGGCTCGTTCCACCAGAATCCGGACTACACCTTCTGGTACGGCTGGAGCGAGATGATCCAGGACCAGAACGCCATCCGCGAAATGGCCCAGGGCATGCGCCGCGCAAGTGGCAAGACGACCGGTGTCAAGGCACAGGCCCAATAGCCTGGTCGGGAATGCAGAGGACCGAGGAGGGCCCACCCTCCTCGAATCACACCTGCCGGGGCCATCCTCGAAGAAGTGCGCGCCCCTTGACCCGCGCGGTTTGTTCCGCCTACGACAAACTCCAGCAGCAGGCATTGTACTTGCAACCGGCTTGGCGCTCGCTCGTCTATTATAACGCTAACGATATCCTGGTAATCACCGCATGAATAGCCACATCACTTTGGCGGCATCTTTCTTTCTGTCCCTCGTGGTCCTTTTTCTTGTCTGTCAGCTTCCCGCAAGAGCCGAAACCGGCACCTCCATTCTGAACCTGGAGCAGGCCTGCAGCTCCATCACCGACAGGCTAGCCAGCGTGGATTTGTCGGACTGTCTGCAAAGCGAGATGCGCTCCTCGCATTTCTCCTGCCAGGGGTTTCCCATCCTGGTGAAGGAGTATCCCCCGCTTCCTCAGCGCCAGCCGCAATCGCGCGTGCTTGTCGTAGGCGGCACCCACGGCGACGAGTATTCGTCCATCAGCATCGTTTTCAAGTGGATGCGGATTCTTGACGTCCACCACTCCGGTTTGTTCCATTGGATGTTCATCCCTCTGCTCAACCCCGATGGACTGCTCAAGGACAATGCCACACGCACCAATTACCAAGGCGTGGACATCAATCGCAATTTCCCCTCGCCGCTTTGGCGGGAGGTCGGCTACCAGCGTTGGGTACAGTCCATGATGAGCAACCCCCGCTACTATCCCGGCCCCCACGAGATGAGCGAGCCCGAGACGAAGTTCCTCGTGGATTTCATTCAGGACTTTAAACCGCACGCCATCATCACGGTGCACGCTCCGCTTGGGCTGGTGGACTATGACGGCCCCGGCTCGCCGCCGGCCAGTCTGGGAAGTCTCAAGTTGCGACGCCTGGGCAATTTTCCAGGCACATTGGGCAATTATGCCACCCAATTTGGCGTGCCGGTGATCACCATTGAACTGGACTCGGCCACGCGCATGCCGCCCGAGGCCGAGGTGGCCGCCATCTGGCGCGACCTTGTGCGTTGGCTCGTGGCCGCCACGCCGATCCCGGCCTGGGGTGTGCTCAAGGCTCGGGAGGGCGAGGGCCCCCTGCTCGACGAGGTCTCTTTCGCCAAGTGACGTCAAATCCGTGACAAACTGTGAACGAGCCTGATTTCGACGACCAAGCCCATGCCGAACGGGAACTTGTCAGCAAATGCTTCGAGGCGTAAAGGTCAGGTGCGTTCGACAACATCAACCGAGGTTTTCCTATCGTGCCCGCCGCTGGTGACAGTAGACTTTTACCTGGATGCTCAACCCAGGAGCCGTGATTCGGCCGTAGTCTTGACCAGCGTGCCTTGACCCGCCGGTCTGTCCCACGCCGCCTCAGCTCCTGGCGGTTTTGTGGAGGCAGACCATGCAGACCGATACCCGTACCGTGGCGGAAATGCTGCGGACGCTCCTGGCCAAGGGCGATGTCCACGCCTTGAAGGAGTTTTGCTCCAGCGGCCACCCCGGCGCGAACGCCGAAATCATCGCCGAACTCACCACCCCCGAGATCATCGAGGTGCTCTCGAGGATCGACCTGCCAACGCGCGCGCAAATCTTCGCGCACTTCGACCTCGGCGCGCAGATGGAGGTCGTATCGGCCTTGAGACGCCGTGATCTGATTCCTCTCGTGGCGGCCATGTCCCACGATGATCGCGTGGATCTGCTCAAGCGCATGCCCGAGGAGCAGAGGGAGGCCATCCTGCCGGGGCTGGCCCAGGCCGAGCGTGACGATATCCTCAGGCTCTCCACATATCCCGAGGAGACGGCCGGGGCCATCATGACCTCGGACTACGCGACCCTCACGGCGGAGCTGACGGCCAGGCAGGCTATCGAGAGATTGCGCCTGGAAGCCCCGGACAGGGAGACCATCTACCATGCCTATGTCCTGGATGACCAAAGACGGTTGATTGGTGTCGTTTCCCTGCGTGAGCTTATCCTGGCGGGCGGCGGGACGAGAGTCTCGGAGCTGATGACGGATGAGGTCATCTTCGCCAAGGTCGAGGACGACCAGCAGGAAGTGGCTCGCAAGATCGCCAAGTACGACCTGCTGGCCCTGCCAATAATCAACGGCGAGGACAGGCTGGTAGGCATCGTCACCCACGACGATGCCATGGATGTCGCCGAGCGGGAGGCGACCGAGGATTTCCACAAGAGCGCCACGGTGGGCGCTATAACCATGGGGGTGAAGGAGGCGGGCTTCACGCTGCTCTACCGCAAGCGGATCGTCTGGCTCGTGCTGCTCGTCTTCGGCAACATCTTCTCGGGCGCGGGCATCGCCTTCTTTGAGGAGACCATCGCGCAGTACGTGGCCCTGGTCTTCTTTCTGCCGCTGCTCATCGACAGCGGCGGCAACGCCGGTTCCCAGGCGGCAACGCTCATGGTCCGCGCCCTGGCAACTGGCGATGTCGTGCTCAAGGACTGGGCGGGCATGCTCGGCCGCGAGCTGCTCGTGGCCACGGCCTTGGGCCTGACCATGGCCGTGGCCGTCTCCATGCTCGGCGCCATGCGCGGCGGCCCGGACATCGCTCTGGTCGTGTCCGTGTCAATGCTGATCGTGGTCATCGTGGGCAGCATGATCGGCATGTCCTTGCCCTTTGTTCTCAGCCGCTTCAATCTTGATCCGGCCACGGCCAGCGCGCCTTTGATCACCTCCATGGCGGACGCCGTGGGCGTGCTGATCTACTTTTCCATCGCCACGCGGCTCCTGCACCTGGCAAGCTAGCTTGCCAGGTGCGGGCCCCGCCCCGCGGTGCTTTTCGCGCAATGCGTGGAAACGCAGCCGGGCAGACAGAAAAGGCCCGCCGTGAAGCGGGCCTTTTCGGGGTAAGGGAGGCGAGGGGAGGAAAATATCTAGTCGACCTTGAAGAAAGCCTTCTTGGCCGCCTGGCAGACCGGACATTTCTCGGGGGCTTCGTTCTCGTGGGTGTGGCCGCACACGGAGCAGACCCAGTAGTCGACTTCCTCGTTGCTGCCCAGGTTGTCCAGGGCCTTCTGGTACAGGTTGGCGTGGGTCTTCTCCACGGTGTTGGCGAACTCGAAGGAGCGCTGGGCCGCCTTGTTGCCCTCGGCCTTGGCCGTCTCGATCATGCCCGGATACATGTCCTTGAACTCGTGGGTCTCGCCGGCCACGGCTTCCTTGAGGTTCTCGGCCGTGGTCTTGATGGCCCCGAGCACGCGCAGGTGGGCGTGGGCGTGCACGGTTTCGGCCTCGGCCGCGGCGCGGAACAGCTTGGCCACCTGCGGATGACCTTCCTTGTCGGCCTGCTTGGCGAAGGCGAGATACTTGCGGTTGGCCTGGGACTCTCCGGCAAAGGCTTCCATGAGGTTCGTTTCGGTCTTGGACATGGCGGTTCTCCTTATGGTCACGAATGGTGCGTGACGTGTATTTGTGGTCTAATTAAGAATCAAACCGAACTCGTAAGTAGTCTTTATCGGTCAGTCCGCTGTTACGCAAGCTTTTTTTTTCGCCTCTGCCTCGGAAACCTCGAAGCAGGTTTGGCACACGCCCTCCACGATCAGGTGCGCCACGCTCGGTTCCCCCCAGCCCTTTACGCAGTCCGGCAGCTCCATGGCCTCGTACTCGGGCCAGCTGAAGTCCGTGACCATGCCGCAGACGGTGCAGACCATGTGCTGATGCGGCCGCACGGCCTGGTCGTAGCGGGCCTCGCCCGAGGCGCAACGCACTCGGCAGACCAGGCCGCAGCGCTCGAAGGCGGCCAGGGTGCGGTAGACCGTATCCAGTGACAGGCTGGGCATGCGTTCGCGGATGCGCCCGTGCAGCGCCTCCACCGTCGGGTGATCGCGCGCGGCCAGGATTTCTCGGAAGACCTCCATGCGCTGGGGCGTCTGCTTGAGCCCCGCGTCGCGGCAGGCTCGGGCGAACAGGTCGCGTTCCTCGGTCATGTGCATATGTTTCTCCTTCTGCGGCCAAGGAAGTGCCGCAGGCCGGTCTGTTTCCGCCGATTCCGCCGCCGGGCCGGGCCGGGCAAGGCTTGCCACTTATATGACGGAACCTTTCTTAACTAATAAATAATAGCAATTGCAATTAAAAAGGCAAGTCCTTCAGGATCATCCTGCATTGATTGAATATTCTCGATCGTACATCCCGCCGGAAGCGCTTCGGACCAAGTCTCCGCTCGAAGACGACAGTTCAAGATCGCATTCGGGCCTGGTAAGGCCGGGAAACAGGCCAACGGTTAATCAACGTGCTTGTAGGAGACAAAAATGCAAATTTAAAGAAAGTCCGCATGTTTCCCGTGTATAACTGAAGCTGCATGGACACAATGGATGAAAAACGGACGTATTTCGAGTGGTTGTTGTATTTACGCACACGTCCGGCCGAGACCATTTTAAATGGAAAACGGGCGGGAATGCTTGTGAATGCTGGAATTGCATGGCTTTGATGATTTTTTCCATCTGGATACTATACAAATCATTTTGGTGCGGTTAAATTCGCTCCCGACCTTGCTTGCTGCCCCTGGCGTGCGCCAGGAGCGGCCGATAGCCTACCTCGGGTGGCCCGCGAGGGCCTTGAACGGGAATCCGGTGCGATTCCGGAGCGGTCCCGCCGCTGTAAGCCTGCGAAAACGGCCGGCCATGAAGCCACTGGAGCCACGCTCCGGGAAGGCGGCCGGGCGAGGGCGAGCCAGAAGACCTGCCCGAGGCCAACCTCTACCTGCGGCCGGCACGCGGATGCCGGTGTGGGAACGCGGCCCTGCGCCGCTCACGAACGTTATGGAAAAAGACACGAACGCCTGGGGCAACCTGCGCGGTTTGACTCCCCTGAGCCTCTGCGACTGGCCGGGCCGGGCCGCCTGCGTCCTGTTCCTGGGCGGCTGCAACCTGCGTTGCCCGACCTGCCACAACGCGGACCTGGCCTGGCGGCCCGATCGCCATCCCGTGCTGTTCGGCCCGGATGTGCGCAACTTTCTGAAGAAGCGCGCGCCCTGGCTGGACGGCATCGTGATCACGGGCGGCGAGCCCTCGACCGACGCCGGCCTGCTGCCCTTCCTGGACGACCTGCGGGCTTACGGCCTGCCCGTCAAGGTGGACAGCAACGGCATGCGCCCCGAGGTGCTGCGCGAGATACTCGACCGCGGGCTGGCCCAGGCCTTTTCCGTGGACGTGAAGGGCCCCTTCGAGCTCTACCCGCAGCTCACGGGCGGCGCGGTGTCGGCCGAAACGGCCGAGGCCCGGCTTTCGACCATATTCGGGCTGGCCGCGCGGCGGCCCGACGCATTCATGTTCCGCCTCACCCATGTTCCGCTGCTTACCGAAACCGACGTGGAGACCGCGCGCGGCTACCTGCCGGCCGGCTTCAATCTGACCATTCAGAACTTCATCGCTCCTGGGAGGACGTATGCCGCTGCAGATTCGCAAAAGGGACGGTCGCTTGGAAACCTGGTCCACGGACCGCATCGCCGAAGCCATCCTCAAGGCCCTCAAGGCCAGCGGCATCAAGGACCCCATCCTGTCCAGGAGGCTCGCCTGCAAGGTTGAGAAGAAGCTCGAAGGCCTGGACGTTCCCGAGCAGGAGCAGATCCAGGACACCGTGGAACTGGTGCTCATGGAGAACCGGCTCTACGACGTGGCCAAGAAGTACGTCCTGTACCGCGAGAAGCGCCGCGAGTTGCGCGCGCACAAGCAGGCCTACCTGGATATCACGGAGACCATCGACCAGTACCTGACCAAGGCCGACTGGCGGGTGAACGAGAACGCCAACATGACCCACTCCTTCCAGGGGCTCATGCTGCACCTCTCGGGCACCATCCAGGCCCGCTACGCCCTGGAGAAATATCCCGAGGAAATCCGCGCCGCCCACGAGCACGGCTACTTCCACATCCACGACCTGTCCTTCGGTCTGGCCGGCTACTGCGCGGGCTGGTCGCTGCGCGATCTGCTCATCGAGGGCTTCAACCTCGAGGGCCGCTCCTGCGCCGGGCCCGCGCGCCACTTCGACTCCATCCTGGGCCAGATGGTCAACTTCCTGGGCACGCTGCAGAACGAGTGGGCCGGCGCGCAGGCCTTCAACAACGTGGACACCTACCTGGCGCCCTTCATCCGCCACGACAAGCTGACTTACGACGACGTGCTCCAGATGATGCAGAAGTTCGTGTTCAACCTGAACACGACCTCGCGCTGGGGCGGCCAGAGCCCGTTCACCAACCTGACCTTCGACCTCAAGTGCCCGAACCACATCGCCAAGGAGGCCGTCATCATCGGCGGCAAGCTCCAGGACTCGACCTACGGCGAGTACGAGCAGGAGATGCAGTGGATCAACAAGGCCTTCCTGGAGGTCATGTTGGCGGGCGACTACCACAAGCGCATCTTCTCCTTCCCCATCCCGACCTACAACGTCACCTCCGACTTCCCCTGGGAGACCGAGATCGGCGATCTGCTGCTGCAGATGACCGCCAAGTACGGCGCGCCCTATTTCCAGAATTTCATCAACTCTGACATCAAGCCCGAGGACGTGCGCTCCATGTGCTGCCGCCTGCAGATGGACCTGCGCGAACTGCGCAACAAGGTTGGCGGCCTGTTCGGCGCGGGCGACCTGACCGGCTCCATCGGCGTGGTTACGCTCAACCTGCCCAAGCTGGCCTACCTGTCCGAAGGCGAGGAGGATTTCCTCGACCAGGTGGAGCAGTACGCCGAGATGGCCAAGGATTCCCTGGAGTTCAAGCGCAAGATGGTCAACGAGAACCTGGAGCGGGGCATGTTCCCCTGGACCAGGCGCTACCTGAAGAACGGCTTCAAGGCCCATTTCTCGACCATCGGCCTGGTGGGCGGACACGAGGCCTGCCTGAACCTGCTGGGCAAGGGCATCGAGACCCCGGCCGGCATCCGCCTCATGCAGCGCACCCTGAACCACCTGCGCAAGATCACCACGCGCTTCCAGGAAGAAACCGGCAACCTGTACAACCTGGAAGCCACGCCCGCCGAAGGCACCAGCTACCGGCTGGCCAAGATCGACCGCAACCTGTACGCGGACATCCAGACCTCGGGCAACGGCACGCCGTACTACACCAACTCGACCACGCTGCCCGTGGGCCAGTCCAGCGACATCATCTACGCCCTGGAGCACCAGAACGAGCTGCAGCCGCTATACACCGGCGGCACGGTGTTCCACACCTACCTGGGCGAGGCCGTGACCGACACCAAGGCGCTCAAGAACTTCATCGTGCGCGCCCTGACCAAGACCAAGATCCCGTACATCTCCATCACCCCGACATTCTCCATCTGCAAGAGCCACGGCTACATCGCCGGAGAGCAGGAGCAGTGCCCCGAGTGCGGAGAGGAAACCGAGGTGTATACGAGGGTCGTCGGGTACTACCGGCCGGTGAGCCAGTGGAACAAGGGCAAGCAGGCGGAGTATGCGGATAGGTTGGTGTATGAGGGCGTGGATTCGATGTGCTGAGTTTATTATATTGGGAGACATAATATGTCTTTTCTAGAGACGTATCGTCGAGAAGTTAGTCGGATCCGCGACGAAATAGCAAGATTGCAAAAGGATAAAGCTGGTCATACTAGTAAATTAGTCGGCATAAGAAATAAAATAAACTCAGCAACGCAAGCAGCTCATAAAGCATCCAGTGCTTCCACTTACCAATCGAAAATGCGCGAGATTGGACGCCTCAACTCAGATTATGGCCGAGAAGAACAAAAGGTTGCTAACCTTGACGAGAGAATTGCGCGAAAACAAAAAGACTTGAATACTGCAAGTGAAAAGTTAACACGTGAGGAAAGAAAAGAATCCGAACAGAGAGCTAAACGAGAGCAGGAGGATCTTAAGAAGCGTGATATGCAGCTAAAGAGAATTGCTAGTCAAATGAACTCACATTCTGTTATGTATAATGAGGCGAAATCTATGCTAGAGAGCATAAAAAACTTACCTGATAAAATTAAGATTGTCTTTTTTGCAACAAATCCTATGGATCAAATGCAGTTGCGGCTTGATGAAGAAGTAAGATCGATAACTGAAATGATCCGAAAATCAGATCACCGTGATTCTGTTGAATTAAGATCTTGCTGGGCCACTCGGACGGAGGATATTCTTCAAGCAATCAATGAGCATGATCCTACTATTATCCACTTTAGCGGTCATGGGTCTAGTAATGACAAGCTAGTGTTCCAAGATGATTCAGGAAGAACTAAACTTGTATCAAAAGAAGCTATTGTTCAAGTGATGGCTTCGATAGGGACAATAAGGCTGGTTTTCTTCAATACTTGCTATTCTAGTGTCCATGCAAAAAGTGTCGTTGAGTTTGTTGATGCTGCCATTGGCATGAATGACACAATTGGAGATAAGGCTGCTAGAGTGTTTGCATCGCAATTTTATTCAGCTATAGGGTTTGGTCATTCTGTCCTAACGGCCTTTAAGCAAGCAAAGGCATCATTGATGCTGTCGAACATTCCTGAAGAAGATATCCCAGAATTATATCTGAAGGAGGGGCTAAACGCAGATGACCTGATAATCGTAAGACCAGTTGAAAATTAGTTAATTTAAGTTGCACTTACATATTAGGCTAATACCTTCACCACACCACCTCCACCCCATACTCCCCAAACACCGCATCCGACGTAACAACCTTCACTCCTTCCACCTTCGCCTGAGCAACAATGATCCGGTCGAACGGATCTTTGTGCGTGAACGGCAACGCCCCGGCCATGGCTGCGTGCTCCATGGTCACTGGCAGGGGCCGCATTCCGGGATACGCCTTGACCGCCGCCAGCAGTTCACGCAGTTCCATGCCCAACTCCAACTTGCCCAAGTTGATCTTGAGCGCGATTTCATACCCGGACACGGCCGAAACGAGCAGGTCGCTTTCTTCGATCGCTTGCCAGGCCGCCACACTGAGCTTGCCGGGATCACCGAACCACCAGAGAAGCGCGCACGTATCCAGGAGCAGCCTAGAGGCCATAGTACTCATCCGGCAGCGGCTCGTTGAAGTCCTTTGACATCTTGATCTTTCCCGCAAAGAGCCCGGCGGGTGGAATGCGTGGCTTTTCCTCTACCGGAACGAGCCTGACCACGGGCTTGCCGTTGCGGGCGAGGATGACTTCTTCGCCTTCTTCCGCCCTGGCCACGAGTTGCGAGAGTTGCGTCTTGGCCTCGTGCATATTGACGATTTGAGCCATTGGGCACCTCCTTGGCTAACCTTGTTAGCCAACCATATGGATCGGATTGCAAATGGTCAAGCGGTAATGCGCGAGCATTACTTTTCCGTGCAATATCCCGCACCTGACGTGCAAAACCCTGCATTGTGCACACAGTGCAGCGGCATTCCTCCTCTTCTCCCTTCACCCGCGAACCTCTGTTCAGCCTCCTGCCCGGATTGGAGAACGCAATTCCGGTACAGCGCCTGCTTCATGCTCGGCCAAAAGGAGGTACAATCGTGCGCATCCTGCTGATCACACTCACACTGACGTTCGCCCTCGCGACCCTCGGCGCGGCACCCGCCATCGCCGACAAGGTGATCATCGTCAACAACGGCTGTGATCACGATGACTACCGTCATCGCCCTAAGCACAAACATGGAAAGAAGAACCACAGACCCGCAAAGTATTGCGAGCATCGAGAGCACCGCGAGGTGCACCACTACCATCACTACGAGTCCCGTTCCCCCAGACCCGCGGGCGGCCATTTCGTGGCCGTTGGCGGGCCGAACTTCGGCGTTTGGGTAACCGGCCGCTAGGTCGGGAGGGGGCGGCCTGGCCGCCCCCTTTATACGCACGCTGCCATCCTCACCCACCGGCAGACAGAATCCTCGTCTCCTGCTACGCTGGCCATAAAGCCGGATTCCTTACCAACGGCTTTGTCCGGCGTTCCGCCGCCCTGAGCGTAGAGGCGGCGACCTGACCAGGCGCGGCCGCAAGCGCACGCACAGGAGATGACCATGGCGAAACAGATCTTCGTGAACCTGCCGGTGAAGGACCTCGACAAGTCCAAGGAGTTCTTCACTAGGCTCGGCTTCGGCTTCAACCAGCAATTCACGGACGAGAACGCGGCCTGCCTCATCCTTGGCGACAACATCTACGCGATGCTCCTGACGGAATCGTTCTTCGGAACGTTCACCAGAAAGCCCGTCTCCGACGCGACGAAGAGCACGGAAGTGCTCATCGCCCTGGACGCCGAAAGCAGGGAGAACGTCGACGACATGGTCTACAAGGCCCTGCAGGCCGGAGGATCGGTCTACATGGAGCCCATGGACCACGGCTGGATGTACGGACACGGCTTCGCCGATCTGGATGGCCACCAGTGGGAGGTCGTGTACATGGACATGGATGCGATGCCGCAAGCCTGATGGGTATGTTCAACTCCAAACCAGGAGGAGTCTGCACATGGAAAGGGAGATGGTGAAGAAGACGGTCACGATCAACGCGCCCAGGGACAAGGTCTGGGATGTTCTGCTGCGGGACGAGTACACGCGGGAGTGGTACTCGGAATTCAGCCCGGGATCGCACGCCGAGGGCGACTGGAACGTCGGCGACAGGATCGCGTTCTTGGACGGCAGCGGAATGGGGCTGGTGGGCAAGGTTATGGCCAAGGAGCCGCATGAACGCCTTTCCATAGAGCATCAGGCCGTGATCATGAACGGAAAGGAAGAGCGGGACAGCGAAGATGCCAGGAAATGGAGAGGCTGCAAGGAAAACTACACCTTGTCCCAGGAGGACGGGAAGACGATCTTGACCATCGAGCAGGAGCTTCCCGAGGGGTACGTCGAGTCCATCTCGAAGATGTGGGACAAGGCGGCGGGGAAGATCAAGGAGCTGTCGGAACGCACGATGTGAAGGCGGCCTGACTCCGCCCGGAGGCTCCGGCTCGGCCGGGACTCTGTCTGGACGTGTGCGCCCGCCCTGGGGCGGGCGGGCGTTCATCGCGCGCCGTGCCCATGGCGGCGCGCGCATGCGCCCCGCGCGCCTACCCGAAAAAATAGTCCAGGCCGAACATCAGCGCGCTCAGCACGGCGATCTTGATCAGGAAGTGCATGGCCAGGGCCTTCTTCTCCTCGCCCTCCGCGCTCTTGCGCTTCATGAAGTATTCGAACCCGCTCACGGCCAGGCCGAGGACAATGACGACCTGAATGAGGCTTACCCACCACATGGCGTGACTCCGGGAAGCATGTTGAAGTATGTTCCGGCATGTATAGCACTTGCGGGCGTGGGATACAAACGTCGAGTGCGGCTCGTCGGGCCAGGAATTCTGGCTTGCGCGGAACATGAACACCCCAGCTGGAATTCAACTTTCAACAGAATCCAGCTTCCATGCATCGTTCACCATTGTATTTTCCTGGAGGTCCCCTTCCGGTGTGAAAAGAATTGGACTGGGATTAATAATGTGGTATAGTTGATTGGAAAAGTCATAAAACACGCCTGCATATACGTATTGTGAAGTTCAAGTGAAAGTTAAGCATTTTATCGGTACGATAATGAGAGAAACGTATGCTTCAAATCCAGGCTGTGCACTCGGTATGGCGGCGGGTGATAATTGCCGTTTTATCTGTCCTCGTCGCATCCGTGCTCAGATTGTTGGTCATCGGTCCCTATGAACAACGCGTTCTCTTCGTAACATTCTATCCGGCAGTAATGGTCGCCGCCACAATAGGCGGACTCTATGCAGGCCTGCTCGCCACGGCCCTCTCGACGCTCGTCGTCGCAGTCTCCCTTGAGCCGGCGGGATTCCTTTCCGTCACCGATGCTGTCGACTGGATCGGCTTGGCCATCTTCGTCCTAAGCTGCATCATGACCTCCTACCTCGCCGAGTCCCTGCTGCGCGCCAGGGCGCAGGCCGAGGCGGCGAACAAGGCCAAGTCCGAATTCCTCGCCAACATGAGCCACGAGATACGCACGCCCATGAACGGCATCCTCGGCTCCATCGAGCTGGCGCTCATGAGGGATCCGTCGCCGTTCGTGCGCAACTATCTGGAGATGGGCAGGAAATCGGCCATCCACCTGCTCGACATAATCAACGATATCCTTGATCTGTCCAAGATAGAGGCCGGAAAATTCGAGTTGCAGGAGGAGCCGTTCGATCTCCAGCAATGCATCGGCGATGTCGTGGGGTCGCTCGCGGGCATAGCGGAGGAGAAGGGGCTGGCTCTGCGTCACGGGATCGATTCGGACGTGCCCAGGCTGATTGTGGGCGACTCCGTCCGGCTGAGGCAGGTGCTCATGAACCTGATAGGCAACGCGATCAAGTTCACCGAGCAGGGTCGCATCCTGGTCAACGTGGAGAACATCGGCAACGGAGGCGACGGCCACGTTCGGCTGGGCTTCTCGGTGCGCGATACGGGCATCGGCATCCCGCCGGATCGCCAGGAGCGCATCTTCGAGAGCTTTTCCCAGGCCGGCGGCGCAAACCAGGTCAAATACGGCGGCACGGGGCTGGGCCTGGCCATATCCAAGCGCCTGGTCGAGATGATGGGCGGCGAGATACGGGTGGAGAGCGCGCCCGGAGAAGGCTCCCTTTTCCACTTCACCGCCCGGTTCGAGCAGGTCGGAGCGGAACAGGCCGGGGCGGTGGAAACGATGCGGCCCGAAGTCGAAAAGGGCGAGTTGCCGAGCCTGCACATTCTCCTGGCCGAGGACAACCAGATCAACCAGCTCGTGGCCATGGAGCTGCTCCAGAAGCAGGGTCATAGCGTTACAGCCGTGGAGAACGGCATGCAGGCCCTGGAGGCGCTCTCCCGCAACTCCTTCGACCTCGTGCTCATGGACGTGCGCATGCCGGAAATGGATGGCGAGACGGCCACGAAGGCCATCCGCGAGGGTCAGACCGGCGATCCGCACATCCCTGTCGTGGCCCTGACCGCGTACGCCCTCAAGGAGGACCGCGAGCACCTGCTCGCCGCAGGCATGGACGACTACGTGTCCAAGCCCATCGACCCGGAGGAGCTGGACGGCGCGATCAGGCGTGTAATCGAGAAGAAGGGCGAAACGGGCGGACTGAACCGTCACTGAAAAAAAGCGGGTCCTGGGGTTCCCAACCGGATAGCCTCCCTGCCGGGTGGGCTCCGGAGGAGCGGGCCGCCCGGGCGGGCGACGTCCTTCCGGCTCTCGTTCCTTTTGCCTTACCCCAGCAGCTCGCGGGCCAGGGCCTGGCCCTGGTCGCCGCCGCCGGCCATGCGCGACAGCTCCTCGAAGATGTTCGTATCGCTCAGTTGCCCGCAGCGCGTGTAGGTCTGGCCCTCCTCGACCTCCTTGCGCACCTGGAAATGGCGGTCGGCCTTGGCGGCCAGCTGCGGCCAGTGGGTGATGAGGATGATCTGCTGGCGGCGCGAGAGGGCCTTTAGCCGCTCGGCCACGGCTCCCAGGGTCAGGCCGCCGATGCCCGCGTCCACCTCGTCGAAGATGAGCGTGGGCTGCTCGGCCTGGGTCAGCAGGCCCACCAGTGCCAGCAGGAAGCGCGACAGCTCGCCGCCCGAGGCGATCTTGTCCAGGGGCTGCGGCGACTGGCCGGGGTTGGGCACCCACAGAACGCGGGCGCGCTCCTCGCTGATGCCGGGCACGATCTCGTGCGGCTCGAAATCGATCTCCACACGCACATGCTCCGAGAAGCCGAGCTGCTTGAGTTCCGTTTCCAGGTCGCCCTTGAGCCTTTCGGCCGCCTGCCTCCGGTCGGCGTGCAGCCGCGCCAGCACGTCCCGCAGCTCTGCGGCAAGCTCCTGCTCCTCCTTGTCCAGGCGCTTCAGGTCCAGGCCCGATTCATCCAGGAAGGACAGATTCTCGCGCAGCTCCTGCTGCAGGTGCACGATGCCGTCCAGGTCGCGCTTGAGCTTGCGCTTGAGCTGGGCCAGCTCGAAAAGCCGGGCGTCCACGGCCTCCAGCTCGCCGGCAGCGGCGTGCAGGTCGCAGCGGCGCAGCCGTCCGTCCAGTTCGCCCAGGCGCAGGCGGAAGTCGTCCAGAGCCCGGGCCTCTTCGGCCAGGTCGGGCACGGCGGCCGCAAGTCCGCGCACCTGGCGGCCCAGGCGGTCGAACTGGGCCAGCAGCCCCTCGCCGCCCTGGCCGTGCAGCAGGCTCAGCGCGCCGTCCAGGGCCTGGCGCGCTCCTGTGCGGTCCTTGAGCTCCTGGCGCTTGGCGGTCAGCTCGTCTTCCTCGCCCGGCTTGGGATTGACCTTGGCGATCTCGCGGCTTTGAAATTCGAGGAACTCGCGCTGGGCGGACAGGGAACCCACGCGGTCGAGCAGCTCCCTGCGACGGTTCGTCACGGCGCGCAGACGGTCGCGCAGACGGTCACGCTCGTCCAGCAGCGACTTGTCCGGCAGGAAGGCGTCGAGCATGCGCGCCTGGTAGGCGGGCGAGAGGAGCTTCTGCTGGCCGTGCTGGCTCGTGTGCAGGACCAGGCCGGGCTTGAGGCTCTCCACGGTCTCCAGGCTGCTCAGTCGGTCGTTGACGTACAGGCGGCTGCGGCCCGTGTCCGCGACCAGCTCGCGGCGGATGACGCACTCCACGCCCTCGACCACGAACAGGGCCTCGACCGTGGCCTTGTCCCGGCCGGCCCGGACCATGTCCGGCGTGAGCTTGTCGCCGGTGAGAAAATTGACGGCCCGCAGGATGAACGACTTGCCCGCGCCGGTCTCGCCGGTCAGGGCGTTGAGGCCCGGGGCGAATTCCAGCTCCAGGTCGTCGATGAGGGCCAGGTTGCGTATGCGCAGAAGTTCCAGCATGGGATTTGGTTGCCTGTGGAAACAGTGGAAAGGGTAGGCGGAATCTACACGCAAGGCCGCGGGAGGGCAAGGGAGCAAGCCGCCCGCAGCGCAAAAGCCGCGCCGGGTCAGGCGTGCTCGTGCTCGCGTCGCGCCAGGCGGCGGCGGAGCCACCAGACGGCCAGCAGAATGACACCGAAAACCGCCAGGGCCAGGAGCACGTTGGTCCAGCTCGGCTGGCGGATGAGCCGGCCCAGGCTGTCACCCAGCAGAGTGATGGCCAGCACGCCTGGGAACATGCCCACGGCCGTGCCGAGCAGGTAGTCGAAAAAGCGGATGTGCGAGGCGCCGGCGATGAGGTTGACCACGCCGAAGGGCGCCACGGGCAGGTTGCGCACGATGGCCATGGCCAGCACGCCCTGGCGGGCCATGGCCCGGCTCAGGCGGTTGATGCGCTTGCCAGCGAGGTTGCGCAGCATGTCCTTGCCAAGCAGCCCGCCCAGGAAGTACCCGGCCACGGCCCCGAGCATGCACCCGCCGAAGGCGTAGGCGAAACTGATCCAGGGTCCGAACAGCACGGCCACGGCCACGACCATGAGCGTGACCGGGACCATGAGCACGCTGCCCACGGTCAGGCCGCCGAGCACAAGCAGGGGTTCCAGGGAGGAGCCGCGCAGGCTCCGCCCCAGGGCCGTGAGCTTGCCCAGGCTCAGCCATTCGCCCAGCGGGCCGAATTTCCAGGCCAGGGCCAGGCCGATGAAAGCGATGAGCAGCAGGATCGGCAAGATGTAGGCGGTGCGCCCACGCATGCCCGATTCGGGCGAGTCGAAGAAGAACATGTCGATCAACCTGTCCATGGCCATGGGTTTTTCGGGATCGAGCAGCGAATGGTCCAGCAGGTCCGGGTCCACCCAGTCGGGGGCGGTGGACTCCAGGGGGCGCAGGCTGCGGCCCTCGCCGCGCAGGGCCTCCACTGTGGCGATGAGCGATCCGGTCTCTTCCAGGCCCGCGGCCACGAGACCGGGCGGCACGCCCAGGTGCTCGCCCAGCAGGCGGTGCAGCAGCCTGGATATGGCCTCCCGCAACGCCTCACCGCCCGGATCGCCCGGCGCGCACTCCAAGGACAGGTCGCATTCGCTGTCCAGCCCCATGGAGCGGTTGCTCAGGTTGGCCGAGCCGATGCGCAGGAAGCAGTCGTCGATGATCATGACCTTGGAATGCAGGTGCATGCTCGCGCCGTTGTTCAGGTTCGGCACGTAGGGATAATACAGGCGCAGGCGCCCGTGCTTGTCGGCTTCGAACAGCCGGCGCAGGGTGCGCACGCGCAGGCCGTCCATGACTCCCTGCTCCAGCCAGCCCGGACTCCGGAAAGGCACGGCCAGCACGATCTCCGGGCCTTGCGGCCGGCGCAGGCTCTCGCACAGTGAACCGCACACGACGTCGGAAGTGAAGTACTGGGTTTCTATGTAGATGTATCTCCCGGCCGCGCCGATGGAATCCTTGAAGAGCCGTTCGACCTGGCGCAAGGGCTTGCGCGTCTTGTAGGCCGGCAGGGTCAGGCTGATGCCCACGCGCGCGTTGCGCGCATCCACGGGCACGCCCCGCGGCCAGGGCATGTCCGCGCGGGGCTCCGGCTTGGGCAGGCGCCGGCCCCTGGCCCAGACCCAGCGCTGGCGGAACAGCTCGCCCAGGCCGGTCGCGGCCTCGCCATCCACCAGTACCTGCACGTCATGAAACGGCGGGTAGGGCGTGCCACCGGGCGTCACGCGCAGCGGATTCACCGGGTCGTGCTCGGGCGTGTCCCAGCGGTGGTGCGTCAGGTCCAGTCCGCCGGAAAAGGCCAGGCTGTCGTCCACCACGACGATCTTCTGGTGCTGGGAGGCGGTCATGGGATGGGCGTCGTCCATGACCAGGTGCACCCTGTGGTGCGTGGCCCAGCCGAGCTTGACCACCGGCAGCATCTCCCGCTCCATGGCATAGAGCATGGCGAAGTCCCAATCCAGGATATAAATGTGCAATCCCGGTCGGCTGCGCGCCAGATGGTTCAGGAAGTTCCCGAGCCGGTAGCGCTCCTCGTCCTCGGCCCTGGGCAGGCCGCGCAGCAGCTTGACTCGGCTGTTCACGTCCCAGCCGGCGATGAATATGCTGCGCCGGGCCGCCTCGCAGGCCGCCACGAAGGCCCGGAAGTAGTCGGCCCCGTCCACCAGGAACGCGGCGCGCGGGCACCCGGCCACGCGCCAGCAGTTCTGGCCCTCCTGCAGTATGGGGAAGGCGGGCGCATCATCATGGGACCATGGCTCGGGTCGGGCTAAAGCTGGCAGCATGCCACGGATACTACATGACGTCGCTGCGCGGGCAACTGTTTCCTGCGCGTGCGGGAGCCGCGGCGGCCATCGGTCGCCTCCGCCGCCCGGGAGAGAACGACTCCGGACCGCGATTAATAATACGAGGCTGCTTGCGCCGGGGGTAGACTGCGCCGGTTATGTCATGCCCAGCCCCGAGATAGGGCTCACTGGGAGTGTTCGCGGCTTTGACATCGGGGGAAAGGGAGTGCAAGCATGCTGCAGCCGATCTCGCAAACGCTGAGCGACTCCAGCCTGGCTTGTCACTTGCAGCACCTCCGCATCCAAAAAGGAAGGAGATAGCTTTGCCTATGAAGAAAGCGCTCATTACGGGCATAACGGGTCAGGACGGCGCGTACCTGGCCGAGCTTCTGCTCGCCAAGGGCTACGAGGTGCACGGACTTAAGCGCCGCTCGTCGCTGTTCAACACGGACCGCATCGACCACCTGTACCAGGACCCGCACGTGGAGAGCCGCCGGCTCATCCTGCACTACGGGGATCTGACCGACTCGACGAACCTCATCCGGGTCATGCAGGAGGTCAAACCCGACGAACTCTACAACCTGGCGGCCCAGAGCCACGTGAAGGTCTCCTTCGAAAGCCCCGAGTACACGGCCAACTCCGATGCGCTGGGCACGCTCAGGCTTCTGGAGGCCATGCGCATCCTGGGCCTTGAGAAAAAGACCCGCTTCTACCAGGCCTCGACGTCCGAGCTGTATGGACTCGTGCAGGAAACGCCCCAGACCGAGAAGACGCCGTTTTACCCGCGCTCGCCGTATGCCGTGGCCAAGCTGTACGGCTACTGGATCACGGTCAACTACCGCGAGGCCTACGGCATGTACGCCTGCAACGGCATCCTGTTCAACCACGAGTCGCCCATGCGCGGCGAAACCTTCGTCACGCGCAAGATCACCAGGGCGCTTAGCCGTATCGTGCTCGGGCTGCAGGAAAAGCTGTTCCTCGGCAACATGAACGCCAAGCGCGACTGGGGCCACGCCAAGGACTACGTGGAGATGCAGTGGCTCATGCTGCAGCAGGACACGCCCGACGACTACGTCATCGCCACGGGCCGGCAGTTCTCTGTGCGCCAGTTCGTGACCATCGCCGCGGCCGAGCTTGGCATCGAGCTCGACTGGCGCGGCAAGGGGCTTGAAGAAACCGGCGTGGTGGCCGGCTTCGACGCGGCGCTTTTGCGCGAGAAGCTGAACGGCTCCTGCCATATCAACGGACATCTCAAGCCAGGAACCGAGCTTGTGGCCGTGGACCCGCGCTATTTCAGGCCCACGGAAGTCGAGTCGCTTTTGGGCGACGCTTCCAAGGCAAGGACCAAGCTCGGCTGGACGCCCAGGATAAGCTTCGAGGACATGGTGCGCGAGATGGTCCGCGAGGATCTGGACTTGGCCGCGCGCGACGAGGTCTGCAAGCGCGAGGGCTTCAAGGTCTACGACTACCACGAGTAGGGGGAGCCAAGTGGACAAGGGCAGCAAGATATACGTGGCCGGCCACCGGGGCCTGGTGGGCTCGGCCATCGCGCGCCGGCTGCGCACCGAAGGCTTTACCAACATCCTCACGCGCACGCACAAGGAGCTGGACCTGCTGGAGCAGGCGGCCGTGCGCCGCTTCTTCGAGGAGGAGCGGCCCGAGTACGTGTTCCTGGCCGCGGCCAAGGTCGGGGGCATCCACTCCAACGACACGTATCCGGCCGAGTTCATCCGCGACAACCTGCTCATCCAGACCAACGTCATCGACGCGGCCTGGAAAAGCGGGGTCAGGAAGCTCTGTTTCCTCGGCTCCTCGTGCATCTACCCAAAGCTCGCGCCCCAGCCGATGAAGGAGGAGCACCTGCTGAGCGGGCCGCTCGAGCCGACCAACGAGTGGTACGCGGTGGCCAAGATCGCGGGCATCAAGATGTGCCAGGCCTATCGCCGCCAGTACGGCTTCTCGGCCATCTCGCTCATGCCCACGAACCTCTACGGACCAAACGACAACTTCGACCTGGAAAATTCGCACGTCTTGCCGGCGCTTCTGCGCAAGTTCCACGAGGCCAAGGAGAGCGGCGCGCCCGAGGTGGTCGTGTGGGGCACGGGTAGTCCCAGGCGGGAGTTCCTGCACGTGGACGACATGGCGGATGCAAGCGTGCACCTCATGCTAAATTATGACGGCGAGCAGATCGTCAACGTGGGCGTGGGCCACGACGTGACCATTGCCGAGCTGGCCGGGCACGTGCGCGCCGCCGTGGGCTTTGACGGCCGGATCGTGTTCGACCCAAGCATGCCCGACGGCACGCCGAGAAAGCTCCTGGACGTGTCCAGGCTGCACGCCACGGGCTGGCGGGCCAGGATCCCTCTGGACGAAGGCATCCGTCAAACGTATGAGTGGTACCTGGAGAACGTGGCTCCTCCGAAGGCCATGGCGATCTGATCCCGGTGCGCTCAGTCTCCTCCGCCAGGCCGCGCGTGCTCGTGCACGGGCTCAACTACGCGCCGGAGCCCGTGGGCGCGGGCAAGTACACGGCCGAGATGGCCGAGGGCCTGGCCCTGCGCGGCTTCGACGTGCGCGTGGTCACGGCCCGTCCTTACTATCCCTGGTGGCGGGCGGCGCCGAAGTCCGCCGGCTGGTCCTGGCGCGAGGAGCGCGCGGGCGTGCGCGTGCAACGCTGCCCGCTGCACGTGCCGGCAAGCCCCGGCGGCTTGAGCCGCATGGTCCATCTGGCCAGCTTCGCGGCTTCCAGTCTGCCCATCATGGCGTGCAATCTCACCTGGCGGCCGCAGGTGGTTCTTGCCGTAGCCCCGACCCTGGCCTGTGCGCCGGCTGCCCTGGCCCTGTCCCGCGCATGCGGCGCGGCGGCTTGGCTGCACGTGCAGGACCTGGAATTGGACCTGGGACGGGCCATGGAGCTGATTCCCGGCGGTCTGCTCGGCAGGGCCGGACTGGCCATGGCCCAGAGTTACGAACGTCTGCTGCTGACCCGCTTCGATCGCGTCTCGGCCGTGTCGCGCTCCATGATTCTGGCCCTGGAGCGCAAGGGCGTGCGGCCCGAACAAATCAGCCTGCTGCCCAACTGGGCCGACCTGGAAGTCTTCAAACCAATCGAGCGAATGGAAGGCCAAGGCGTGCTGCGGACCATGCTCGGCGTGGAGCCAGGGCGCAGGGTCGTCCTGTATGCCGGGAGCATGGGCCGCAAGCAGGACCTGGACCTGGCGGCGCTGGGCGCACGGCTGCTGGCCCAGGATCGGCGGGAGGAACCGCCGTTGTTTGTCTTTTGCGGCCAGGGGCCGGAGCTTGAGCGCCTGGCCCGGGACCATGGCGACGCCACGAACCTGCGTTTCCTGCCCTTGCAGCCCGAAGCGACGCATGCGGCCATGCTCGCCGAGGCCGACGCGCACCTGCTGCCCCAGAGACCCGGCGCCGATGGCCGCTGCATGCCTTCCAAGCTGGTATCCATCCTTGCCAGCGGCGGGCCGGTGGCGGCCACGGCCGCGCCCGGCAGCGAGCTGGCCCGCGTGGTGACCGAGGCCGGCGGCCTGGTCGTGGCGCATGCCGATGCCGAAGCCCTGGCCCGCGCCGTAAGCTTGTTGCTGACGGATGAGGCCTTGCGCCGGGCGGCGCGCATCGAAGCCCGGGCCTACGCCGAGCTGCATATGGACAGAAAAGCGATTCTGGACGGCTTTGGCCGGGTGCTGCTGGAAGCGGTTCCGGGCAAGGGCGACTTCAATACAACCGATCCGCGTACCTCTTGTCGAAGCCTCTCGCGATGATCCTTGCCGCCGTGTCCTTGTAGTCGTACTCCACGCGGCGCAGTTCCACGCTGTGCGCCTTCCTGTCCCACAGAACGTATTTGGCGCGGTTGTCGCCGTCGCGGGGCTGGCCCACGCTGCCCACGTTGATGATGTAACGGTAGGAAGGAACAATTGGGTTCAGCCCCGGGCGGAGCTCGTCCTTGGTGACGCGCTCGCCGTCGTGCCATACGAGCAGCAACTCGTGGGTGTGGCCCACGAAGCAGATGCGCTCCCGCGCGGCCTCGAAGATGCCGCGCAGCTTCTGTTTGTCGGCCTGGAAGAGATAGGTCGTCGGGCTTTCCGGCGGCAGGCCGTGCACGAAGCGCGCGCCGTGACGCACGATGAAGCGCGGCAGCTGGCGGATGTAGTCCATGGAGTCCGGGGAGAGGAACGTGGCGGTATGCCGCAGGGCCTCGCGGGCGTGCGGATTGAAGTCGTCGAGAAGCGCGGGATCGGCCAGGGCCTGCTCGTGGTTGCCCATGACCATGGAGATGCCACGCTCGCGCACGAGGCTCAGGCACTCTTCGGGCTCGGGGCCGTAACCCACGGTGTCGCCCAGGCAGACGACATCCTCGGCCCGCTGGTCTTCCATGTCCGCAAGGACCCGGCGCAAGGCGTTCAGGTTGCCGTGGATGTCCGAGATGACGGCTATGCGCATGGCATCCAGGCTAGCAGAGACCGGCACGAGGGGAAAGGCCGGTTACATGCGCAGGCGCACGATATAGGTCCGGCCGCCGCGCGCCACCTTCATGAGTACCATGTTCTTGAGGCGGTAGCGCGAGAAGGCCTTGGTGAAATCGTCGGCATTGGCCATGTGGTACGCGCCGATCTGCAGGATGGCGTCGCCCGGTCGAAGGCCGAGCTTGCCGGCCGGGCTGCTCGGATTCACGCTGCCGATGGCCGCGACGCCGCGCGAGGCGCGTTCGTCGATGCCCAGACCCCAGCGTTCGGCGGCCAGGCGTTTGGCCGTTGCGGCGTCGAAGCGCGCGCCCCGGACCTCCTTCCTCAGGAGCTTCCCGTCGCGCTGCACGCTCAGCGTCATGGTCTGGTCCACGGTGTAGTTGCGCAGGATATCCAGGTAGTGATCCTTGTCCTGCACGGTCAAGCCATCGATGGCCGTGAGCACGTCGCCGGGTTTGAGGCCGGCGCTCGCGCCGGGCGTGCCGGGACGCACCAGGGTGATGAGCATGCCGGCGCAGCGGGTCAGGCCGAAGTAGCTGGCCGAGGCCTGGTCCAAGTCCTGGCCGTCCAGTCCGAGCCAGATGTGGGCCACGCGGCCCGAGGCGATCAATTCGTCCACCACGCGGCGGGCCTTGTTGACGGGAATGGCGAAGCCGATGCCCTGAGCCTGGGCCTGGATGGCCGTATTGATGCCGATGAGCTCGCCCAGGATGTTGAGCAGCGGGCCGCCGGAATTGCCGGGATTGATGGCCGCGTCGGTCTGGATGAAGTCCGTGAAGGCGATCTCGTCCTTGCGCACGGTGCGGTTGACCGCCGAGACCACGCCGGTGGTCACGGTATGCGTGAAGCCGAAGGGATTGCCGATGGCGATGACGGTTTCGCCGATGAGGATGGAGGACGAGTCGCCCATGGCGGCCTGGGGCAGGGCCTGGCCCTTCAGATCCTTTTTGTCCACGCGCAGCACGGCCAGGTCGAAGTCCGGGTCCGCGCCCACCATCTCCACGGCGAACTCGCGGCCGTCCTGCAGGCGCACTGTCACGTCCGTGGCCTCGGCCACGACGTGGGCGTTGGTCAGGATAAGCCCGGCCCTGCCGTCGATGATGACGCCCGAGCCCAGGTTGGTGGCGATGACCGTGCGCCTGCCTTCGGGGAACATCTGGCCGAAGAAGGGCTGCATCTCCTGGCCGAAGAAGTCGGCGAAGGGGTTCATGCTGCGCTGCTCCTGGCGGGCGGCCGTGATGTTGACCACTGCGGGCGCGACCTTTTCCACGGCGCGCACGATGGGCGAGCGCCGCAGGTCGCTGTCCGGCGTCTGCGCAGGGGCGGACGCTTCGAAGGCCTGCATGAGCATCAGGCTGAATAGAAGAACTGCAGCGAGGCGGACAGTTGGTGAAAACGCGCGCATGATCACTCCAAAGCAACAGGCCAGGGTCGAATACGAAGACTGAGTGCATGGACGCGCGGCAAGGCAGGTCCATGCCTGCGCCGTCCAATGCCCGACATCCGAATGGTTGCGTCTTACTCAACCACTACAGGGCCGCAAAAGTCCAGGACGAATTGTTCCGAGAACCATGGACAAGAGCCGGGAAGGGCTTTGCCCCCACCAGATCCCTGGGTTGGCATAATTCAACCGAGAGAGGGCGCTGCCCTCTCTCGGACTCTCTCCCGCCAGGGAACGGCGCTCCCTGGACCCCCAGTGTTGCGTCTTGTTTACAATGTGCTGTGATAGCGGCTTCAAAAAAAACGCGGGGGCCAGGGGAATAATTCCCCTGGCGGGGTGAGGTCCGGAGAGGGGCGGCGCCCCTCGCCGGCTTCTCATCTTCAGCTTCTGCCCGCCATCTGACGCAGGCGCGCCACTCGCTCTTCAATCGGAGGATGGGTGGAGAACAGGTTCATCATGCTGCGTCCCGAGAACGGGTTGACGATGAACATGTTTTCCGTGGCCTGGTTGCCGTGCAGGGGCACGCGCTCGCTGCCGCGGCTCAGCTTCTCCAGGGCCCCGGCCAGGGACAGGGGGCTGCGCGAGATGCGCGCGCCGGTCTCGTCGGCCAGGTATTCGCGCGAGCGGGAGATGGCGAACTGGATGATGGTCGCGGCGATGGGCGCTACGATGGCCAGGGCCAAGGCCGCCAGAGGGTTGCCGCCACCCTCGTCGTCGCTGCTGCGGCCGAAGCCGAAGATGGCCGTCCATTTGACCCAGTTGGCCAGCATGACGATGGCTCCGGCGAGGACCGCGGCCACGGACTGCACGAGGATGTCGCGGTTCTTCACATGGGCCAGTTCGTGGGCGATGACGCCGCGCAACTCCTCGGGGCTGAGCAGGTGCATGATGCCCTCGGTGACGGCCACGACGGCGTTTTCCGGGTTGCGGCCCGTGGCGAAGGCGTTGGGGCTTTCCTGGGGCACGACGTAGAGCCTGGGCTTGGGAATGCGGGCCTCGGCGGCCAGTTCGTCCACCATGGCGTGCAGCATGGGCGCGTCCTCGGGCGCGAGCTCGCGAGCGCGGTACATGGCCAGGACGATCTTGTCCGAGAACCAGTAGCTGCCGACGTTCATGACGATGGCGAAGAGGAAGGCCAGCATGAGGCCGCTCCTGCCGCCGATGGCCTGGCCGATGAGCAGGACGATGGCGGTGAGCAGGCCGAGCAGCAGGCCCGTCTTGATCTGGCTGGACATGGTGCTGTTGCTCCTGGTTGGGTTCTGGGTGGCGTCTCGGCGGCCGGCCGGCTAGTCCTCGACCTGGATGCGCCTGCTTCCGCCCGAGGGCGCGCGGGGCACGCTCACGGTGAGCACTCCGTCGCGCAGCACGGCCCGCGTGGCGGACAGGTCAAGGCCTTCGGGCAGATCCACGCGGCGGGCGAAGCGTCCGTGGGAGCGCTCCAGCATGTGGAACACGCCGTCTCCGGGTTCTTTTTCCGGGCGGCGTTCGCCGGAGACGATCAGGCCGCGTCCCTCGATCTCCAGGGAGATGTCCTCGCGGGACAGGCCGGGCAGTTCCACGCTGATGGTCACGCCCGCGGCGGATTCGTACATGTCCAGGCAGGGATGCCACGCGTATTGGCCGCCGCGTCCGGGCAGCCTGCAGCCGGGATGGCCCACGCTTTCGGAAGGCCGCTCCTGCCTGGCTTGGGTCATGGCCGCGATCCAGGGCGACCAGTTGAATTTGGCCATTGTGTCCTCGCTCGCCGGCCGTGCCGGCAGGTTTGCCGCGCGTCGCATGACGAGCGCCGGACGCGCCGATGGCTATTCCATAATACCTGGGGGGTTGAAGTCAATGCGCCCCGTCGCGGAGAAGCCTAAAGCAAATTTGATTTCAGACGCTCCCTTCGGCGCTTGACGGCGAAACAAGTTTCGCCTGCTCCTACGGGACGGGCGGCGGGAACCGCCGCCAGAGCATTTAGCTATTTTCAATAGCGAAATGCTCTAACAAGCATGTTCGGCCGCGACGGCCTTGCCCATGGCCGGAAAAGAAGGCAATACTAGCCGAAGGCCCAAGTTCCGGGGTGACGCCCGGCCCATACGCCATACCACCAGCGCCGGATTCCGGAGGTCCGTTCATGGCCAAGCCCAGTCAGACTTCGAGGCCCTGCCCCGATCCAATACCCCACCCGGAGGACACGCGCATCCCCGCGCTCGGCAAGGCGAAGATCGATTCGCCGCTGCGGCATGGCCGATTCATTCCCGACGACTCGCGCGTGCTGCTCGACGTGCACACGTCTTCTTGCGACACGCGGAACGGCAACCAGGCGTCCATGGAAGAGGCCGGCCCGCGCGAGAAGATCTACTTCGACCCGTCCAAGACCAAGTGCGCCGTGGTCACGGCCGGCGGCCTGTGCCCGGGCATCAACGACGTCATCCGCTCCATCGTGCTGGAGGCCTACCACAACTACGGCGTGGCCGCGGTCATGGGCATCCGCTACGGCCTGGAGGGTTTCATCCCCAAGTACGGGCATGAAATCATGGAGTTGAATCCCCTGGCCGTCTCGCGCATCCACCAGTTCGGCGGGACCATCCTGGGCTCCTCGCGCGGTCCGCAGCCCATCGACGGCATCGTGGACGCCCTGGAACGACTGAACATCAACATCCTGTTCCTTGTAGGCGGAGACGGGACCATGCGCGCGGCCGAGAAGATCCAGCAGGAGATCGCCGGCCGCGACCTGCGCATCGGCGTCATCGGCATCCCCAAGACCATCGACAACGACATCCAGTACGTGTCCACGACCTTCGGTTTCGACACGGCCGTGGACAAGGCCTGCGAGGCCATCGACTGCGCGCACACCGAGGCCAACGGCGCGCCCAACGGCATTGGTCTGGTCAAGGTCATGGGCCGAGAGTCGGGTTTCATAGCGGCCCAGGCCTCCATGGCCCTCAAGGACGTGAACTTCGTGCTCGTGCCCGAGGACCCCTTCGAACTGGACGGCGAGAGCGGTCTGCTCCGGGCCCTGGAACGGCGCATCCGCAGGCGCGGCCACGCGGTCATCGTCACGGCCGAAGGCGCGGGCCAGCACCTGCTCAAGTCCACGGGCCAGACCGACGCCTCGGGCAACCCCGTGCTCGGCGACATCGCCAGCCTGCTCATCGGCAGCATCAAGGACCACTTCAAGAAGGCGGGCATCGACATGACGCTCAAGTACATCGACCCGAGCTACATCATCCGTTCGGTGCCGGCCAACACCAATGACCGCATCTACTGCGGCTTCCTGGGCCAGAACGCCGTGCACGCGGGCATGGCCGGCAAGACGGGCATGATGGTCAGCCGCTGGAACTCCCAGTACGTGAACGTGCCCCTGCAGCTCATCACTCGCGGCGGCCGCAAGCGCATCGACACCTGCTCCAACTACTGGCGCAGCGTGGTCGAATCCACGGGGCAGCTGTCCTATTTCCAGGGCGACGGCATGGCCTGACTGACGGAATGATCGGGACGCAAGATGCCGCCGGGCCGGGGAACGGATGCTTCCCAGCCCGGCAACTCATTTCTTGGGCTTGGGGCGCTTCCGTCCGGACCTGAGCCGGTCCCAGGTCATGGGCCGCTTGCGGGCCAGGAAGCGCAGGCCGATGATCGCCGCCAGGACGGCCAACAGCGGGAGGACTCGCAGAAATTCGTTCATGCCCATGGCCGCAGTCTACGGCAAGTCCCACCCATGGCAAGCCCGGCCTGACTGAGCAGAACCGGCGGCAGCCTGATGGCTAATGCAGGTAGAAGCGCCCCATGTCCTGGACCATCCGAAACAGGTTCGGCCTTATGCGCTCCAGGACCTCTTCCGGCCTGTCGACTGGACGGTTTTCGCTGTCGCGGACTTCCGTGGACAGCATTGAACGGAACCCGGCGGGGAAGATGCACTTGTTCGAGACGTCGATATAGGCCGTGGCGTTCCAGCTTTCGCTGGTCACGTAGTCCGGGCCCGCGTCCGCGAAGAGATCCCGGCCCACGGAATAGTCCCTCGGGTCGTTGTCCGCGCCGAGCATGCCGAGCAGCGCGGGCGCGAGGTCGTGGTGCGAGGTGACTCGCTCCACGCGGTCGGGCGCGCGGCCCGGCCGGTAGACCAGCAGGGGGACCTTGGCTTGGCCGGGCATGAAGCCGTCGCCGTCGTAGAGATAGCCCTGGTCGTCGAAAACTTCGCCGCAGGAGCTGGTGAAGACGAGAATCGTATTCGCGGCCAATCGCGAGCCGAGCACCGCGCGCAGAATTTCCCCGCACAGATGGTCCAGGTAGCGGAGGGCGTTCTTGTAGCGGTAGGCATGCGCCGACCCGTTGCCGATGCCTGCGGGGCTCAGCGCGCCTTGCGGGGCAAGCTGCTCGTATTCTTCTGGATAGCTGTAGGGGCTTTGGGCGGAATCGAAGAGCAGGAAGTAGAAGAAGGGCTTGCCGCCTGGAGCGCTGGCGCGCTTGGCGGTGAAATTCGTGAAGGCGTCCGTGAGGATGCGGTCGCGCTTGTGCTTGATCCTGGTGTCGAAGGCATCGCGTATGTCTGATTCCGCCACGTTCGCGAAGGCGGTCTTGCGCAGTTCGGGCCAGCGCAGGTCCACGCTGGAGGCGATATGGAACTCGTAGCCCGCGGCGGCCAGGGTGTCCATGAGCGCGCTGCCCTTGCGCTGCTTGAGCGCCGCGTCCCAGTAGGAGCCGGGCAGTCCGTATAGCAGGGAGAATATCCCGAGACGGCTGGTGCTGCCGCCGCTGTAGTGGCGGGCGAAATCCGTGGCGCGCTCCCTGGCGAAGGCGTCCAGGTTGGGTGTGGCCGCCTCGCTGAGCATGTCGAAACGCCAGGCGTCGAGGAGGACGAGCACGATGTTGGGGCGTGCTCCGCCTGGTCCCAGTTCGATGGGACGCAACGGATAGGCAAGTTGACCAAAGGCGCGAGGGGCCGGATCGCTCGCGGCCTGCTCGTCGTCCTCCTTGCCCTTTACGCCGAAGAGCTTGTTCGCCGCGCGCTTCACCGTGAACGGCTGATAGAGCTGAAACAGCTTGTCGACCTGGAGGATCTCGGGCCGTCCGAACAGGTCGCCGTAAGCATAGGTGGCCTTGTCCGCGACCACGGCGGCGATCAGGAGGCACGCTAGTCCGGCCACGACAGCCCGTCTGATCCTGATGGCGCCGCGCGCGACCCACAACAGACCGGCGGTCTGCGCCAGGAACAGCAGGGCGAAGCCCGAGACGGGCTTGAGCACCGCGCTGGAGGTCGGGGCGAGGGAACTCCAGCCTGTCGGCAGGATCAGGCTCACGATCATGGCGTTGAGATGCTGGCGGAACATGGCCAGGGCGTGCGCGTCGGCCAGCAGGAACAGGCTCAATCCCAACTGGAGCGAGAAGGCCAGGCCCAGGGCCGCGGCGCGGGATCTGGTCAGGATGTAGGCGGCCGAGGCTATCAGCGCGACGACGGCGTTGAGCATGGCCATGTGCGAGACGGTGGCGGCCAGCAGGTATGCGCCGATGAGGGGCTCGGCCTGCCGCACGGCCGGCGCCAGCATGGGCAGAAAGGCCAGGCAGCACAGGACCGTGCCCCAGAGGCCGAGCAAGGCCAGTCGCAGGAAGGGCTGCCGGTCGGTGGGGATGACGATGCGGAAAAGATCCTCGAGCATGATCCAGTCAGCGGCAGGGGGGCCGCGCATGTTGCGGATGTGTGCGTCGCGAAGTGCAACGGACAGGGTTTGGCTAACCGCCGTGCAGGGTGCTGTCAAGCAAAGACGGCTGGGCGGGCGGCTGCTCTCGATGCATGCGGAGCCGGGGCGGTTTCATGGCCCAGCCCACAACAAGCGGAGCGATTCCAGCTGCGGACGAAAATGTCCGTAGCGAATGCTGCCGGGAGAGGACAGGGTCCCCTCCCGAGCGTGCGTGTAAGCTGCTATAGTCCCCCGCCTCAGGAAATTGACATAACGGGTTTGCAGCGCTGCAGCACCTCCTTTGGCCTGTGAGCCAAAGAGGCGGCAAAGCTCCTGAAGGCCTTGCCCAAATCCTTGAGGTCGTTCCAGCACCAGTTGTAGG
>JAEYOJ010000159.1 GCA_023411815.1 Pseudomonadota bacterium
GCTGGAAAGACCTCAAGGACCTGGGCAAGGCCTTCAAGGGCTTCAGCATCTCCCTGGCTCACAGACCAAAAGAGGTGCTGCGGCGCTGCAAATCTGTTATGTCAACTTCCTGAGGTGGGGGACTATAATTCCGGAGGGACCTCATCAGAAATCTACGCTAGTATTGCAACTAATCTTTCTTAGTATTAAGGTCATATGAATACTCATCCATTCGATGATTCTGCAGAGTCCTTGAGTCAGCTGTTTTAGCCGCTTGCAAGTTGATTTAAGCTTTTCTTCCTGCGAGAATAGCATCAAGAAGGAAAGACCTTCTCTTTGGCAACATGACAGGATAGCTGGGAGGCTCTTAGGTTCCCATTAGAGTGCTGAGGACTGAGATAATGGAATCGATCCCGGAGACACTGCTTGAGATAGATTCTCACTTGGGATAGTGACGATGCTCAAACATAATAGCCTATAACCAACAAAGCGAGCTTTCTACTAAGATTGGAGAACTTTCCAATTTATTAGCAACGCAATGCATAATTACTCATGTTGGATAACAAAATACCTACTAACCATGCATTCCTATGCAGGCTCAAGCTATTAAATTGCTCAAACAGCACAGCAAAATACAGACCTTAGCCACAAGAGAATTCAAATCCGATATAAATCCATGCTTATTTCTTTAAAAAACGAGAGAGTTCTTGCCTAAATTTGAAATTCCCTCTCTTTTTTGGACAGACAAAACCAACCAAAATTTATATGCTTATATTATTGTCATATCACCCATCCATTTATCAGGCGGAGGCATCTTCGGATTTGCCCCAAGGGGTCTCTTATAATGTAATCATACTATCATAAACAAGCACAGCATGCCAGGTTTCAAGGTTCTAGTTTTAGTTATCAATCATGCTTGGAATTAGATTAACATATTGTTTGAAAGCCGTATAAATCTAACTCAAGGGGCTAATAAAGAATCAATTGACCTTTCGAAGCAATTGATGCACAAGACAAAAATTGGAAACAACCCAAAGATATGACATTATGCATCTTAATGGGTTCACAGTTATGACTTTTATCTTGTTGCTTCGCAGAGCATGTCCGACCCTAGTCCGGTCACATCTGGGGAGGCAATTCGTTGCGACAAGAAGCAATAGTTTATTGTTACTTAAAATATTTTCTTTATTTTTATGGAGTCGCTTCCTTAAAATAGCCTAGGCGACTTTAACTAGATGGACAAAGCGATTTATTTGCTGCAAGTTAAAATAATATGCTTAAAATTGGGGCAATGAAGATATGCTCTAAACAATGATCCCGAAGCTTCTTTCAGTAAGAAAGAACAATATACAAATACCCGAGGATTATATCGTGATACGTATAATGATAGCGGATGATCATCCAATTGTTCGCGAGGGCCTAAAGCAGATATTAGCCGGCGCACATGATATACAAGTCGTCGCAGAGGCGGATACTGGATACGATTTGCTTGACAAGTTGCCTAAATTTCAACCTGATACCATTCTTTTGGATATCAAAATGCCGGGGATTGGAGGATTAGATGTACTGAAGCAAATCAAAAGCTTCAAACCTGAACTGCCGGTACTTATCCTCAGCATGCATCCGGAAGAGCAATATGCCATTCGGGTTCTCAAGGCCGGGGCAGCTGGGTATCTGACAAAGAATAGTGCGCCTGAAAAATTGGTTGATGCCATACGCAAGGTTAACCAGGGCGGCAAGTACATCAGTTCTTCCTTGGCCGAACGCTTGGCCTTTGACCTCGACAGCGACTCGCATAAAAGCTCGCATGAGTTCCTCTCTGATCGCGAGTATCAGGTGCTCTGCATGATTGCGCAGGGAAAAACCGTATCTGAAATTGCCGATACGCTAAAGTTAAGCGTCAAGACGATCAGCACCTATAGAGCGAGAATTCTTGAAAAGATGAAGATGAAAAACAATGCTGAACTGACATACTATGCAATTCAAAATGGACTAGTTGAATAAATCCCCAGTACATCTCAGCCGTGTCTGAAGTTTACAGATTCCTCCTGTTACATTGAACTTTATCTACTCCTATTAAAAGTTTGCTGGATATATAGAACTTCCAGTCCTCTTGGGTATTCAAAACCCCATCAAAGTTGACTTTGATGGGGTTTTGAATGTTAAGCACGAGAGATTGCAAGCCTAAAATAGCAATATTTCTGCCTAAAGGTTGGCTCTGACCAGCTCGCCCATCTCGCGGCAACCCACCTGTTTCAGGCCCTGAACGTCCTTCTGCATGATGTCACCGGTGCGATAGCCTTGCTGAAGTACTTTGCGCACGGCATTCTCAATCATGGCCGCGCCCTGCTCCTGATCGAAGGAGTAGCGCAACAGCATGGCCACGGACAGGATGGTGGCCAGGGGATTGGCCTTGTCCTGGCCGGCGATATCTGGAGCCGAGCCATGGATCGGCTCATACAGGCCGGGATTCTGCGCGCCTAGTGAGGCCGAAGGCAGCATCCCGATGGAGCCGGTAATGAC
This sequence comes from Pseudomonadota bacterium, assembly GCA_023411815.1. GTDB lineage: Bacteria > Desulfobacterota > Desulfovibrionia > Desulfovibrionales > Desulfovibrionaceae > Desulfocurvibacter. Next base: position 2,503 of record JAEYOJ010000159.1, read on the forward strand.
CGCAGCCTCGTCCGAGAGGATGTCGCCGAATAAATTGCCGGTAACGATGACGTCGAACTGCGCGGGCCAGCGCACGAGTTGCATGGCCGCGTTGTCCACGTACATGTGGCTCAGTTCCACGTCCGGGTAGTTCTTGTGCTCGTCGATAACGATCTCACGCCAGAGCTGCGAGACGTCCAACACGTTGGCCTTGTCCACGGAGCAGACCTTGCGCCTACGCTTGCGCGCGGCCTCGAAGGCCACGCGTGCTATGCGCCGGACCTCTGACTCGCGGTAGATCATTGTGTTATAGCCCGCGCGCTCGCCCTCCACGGTCTTCTCGCCCTTGGGCTCGCCGAAGTACACGTCGCCGGTCAGTTCGCGCACGATCATGATGTCGATGCCGGCCTCAACAATGTCGGGCCGCAGCAGGCAGGCGGCCTTGAGCTCCGGGAAGATCGTCGCGGGCCGCAGATTGGCGAACAGGCCCAGTTCCTTGCGGATGCCGAGCAGGCCGCGCTCGGGGCGGATTGCCTTTTCGATGTTGTCCCACCTGGGACCGCCAACGGCTCCCAGCATGACGGCGTCAGCCTGCTTGCACAGGCGCACGGTCTCGGCAGGCAGCGGTCCTCCGGTTGTGTCGATGGCCGCGCCGCCGATGAGGCCCTCGGTCAGGGTCAGACCAAAGCCGCATTTGTCGGCCGTAGCACGCAGAACGGCCATGGCCTGGGACATGATCTCCGGGCCGATACCGTCTCCGGCCAGCACGCAGATGGTGTAGTTCTTCATCCTAGGCCTCCTGCTCGGCCAAGCGTTTCTTCACGTAGGGCACCAGGCCGCCGGCGTCGAGGATCTCCTGCATGGACGGCGGCACGGGCTTGCCCTGGATGACCGCTCCCGTGGTCACGTTCTTGATGGTACCGGAATCCGGATCGATCTCCAGTTTGTCGCCATCCTTGATCTCGTTCACCTTTTCGCCGATCTCCATGAGAATGAGGCCCATGTTGAAGGCGTTTCGGTAGAAGATGCGCGCGAAGCTATGCGCCACCACGACTGGGATGCCCGCGCCCTTGATGGCGATGGGCGCGTGCTCGCGTGAGGAACCGCAACCAAAGTTCTCGTCAGCGACCATGATGTCGCCCGGCTGCACACGCTTGATCCAGCCCGGTTCCAGGCCTTCCATGCAGTTGGCCCCGAGTTCCTTGGAGTCGGTGGTAACCAGGAACCTTGCCGGGATGATAGCGTCCGTATCGATGTGCGCTCCGACCTTGTGCGCCTTGCCTGTGTATTTCATGGCTCGCTCCTAGAGGTCGCTCGGGTTGGTGATGACGCCGGTCACGGCGCTGGCCGCGGCTACGCAGGGGCTGGCCAGGTAGACCTCGCTCTCCAGGCTGCCCATGCGGCCCTTGAAGTTGCGGTTGGTCGTGGCGATGGCCCGCTCCCCGCCGGCAAGGATGCCCATGTGTCCACCCAGACACGGTCCGCAGGTGGGCGGGCTGACGATGGCTCCGGCGTCCATGAAAACCTGGAACAGGCCCTCGTCCATGGACTGCCTCCAAATGGCCGGAGTGGCCGGGATGATTATGCAGCGCACGCCCTTGGCCACCTTGCGGCCTTTGAGCACCTCCGCGGCCTCACGCATGTCGCTGATGCGGCCGTTGGTGCAGGAGCCGATGACCACTTGGTCCACGCTCACGTTCCTCACCTCGCCCACTGGCTTCACGTTCTCGGGCAGATGCGGGCAGGCTACTTGCGGGGCCATGGACGACACGTCGTACCTGAGGAAGCGCTCGTACTCCGCGCCCGGATCGGGCAGGATGCTCTCGGCCGCGCCGCGCCCGTGCTCCATGCAGTAGGCCAAGGTCTTATCGTCGGCCGGGAAGAGCCCGGCCTTGCCGCCGGCCTCGATGGCCATGTTTGCCATGGTCATGCGGCCTTCCAAGTCCAGGTCGCTGATGACCTGTCCTCCGAATTCCAGGGCCTTGTACAAAGCGCCGGCCACGCCGATCTGGCCGATAAGGAACAAGATGAGGTCCTTGGCGCCGACATTCTTGGGCAGCTTGCCCGAGAACTCAACGCGAATGGTGGGTGGAACCTTGAACCAGTTCTCGCCCAGGGCCATGGCCGCGGCGATGTCCGTGGAGCCCATGCCTGTGGCGAAGGCGCCCAGGCCGCCGTATGTGCAGGTGTGGCTGTCCGCGCCGACCACGATGTCGCCGGGGCCTACCAAGCCCAGTTCGGGCAGCAGGGCGTGCTCCACGCCGCAGTCGCCACCTTCGTAGTAGTGCGTGATACCCAACTCGCGGGCGAACTCACGCACGCCCTTGACCTGCTCGGCAGAAGCGATGTCCTTTTGCGGGGTGAAGTGGTCCATGACCAGGGCCACGCGATCCTTGTCGAAAACCTTGCGCGCCCCCATTCCTCGAAAGGACTTGATGGCCAGCGGCGCGGTAATGTCGTTGGCCAGCACCAGGGACACGGCACAGCGCGCGATGCTGCCGGCCTCGCCCACGGGCTCCTGGCAGCCTCGTTGCAGGATCTTCTGGGCTATAGTGTGACGCATGTCCGTTCCTCTCCTTTCTTGGCCAGTCTGTTGAGTGCGTTGATGTAAGCCTTGGCGCTGGCCACGATGATATCACCGTCGGCTCCCCTTCCGACGCTGGCCATGCCATTCTCCTCTATCTTGACCGTGACCTCGCCTTGGGCGTCAGTGCCGCCCGTGATGGAGCTCACGGAATATTCGAGCAGGCTCGGTTTGCGGCCGATGATGACTGCGATGGTGTTGAACACCGCGTCCACCGGCCCCACGCCGAAGCCCGAGAGTTGTCTCTCCTCGCCATCCACGACCATCTTCACTGCGGCAGTGGGCGCAATGTTCGTATCCCCCGAGAGTACGGTGAGCTTGAGCAGGCCGTAGAGATCCGGGATGCGATATACCTCTTCCAGGATAAGGGCCTCCACGTCCTCGGCGTATATTTTCTTTTTCTTGTCCGCCAGCCGCTTGACCGCATCGAAAACCTGGTTGACCTGCTCCTCGTTCAAGCCGTTGAAGCCCAGCTCCTTGATCTTGGCCACGAGCGCGGCGCGGCCGGAATGCTTGCCGAGCACCATGTCGGTCCCAGAGCGGCCGATGGATTCCGGCGTCATGATTTCGTAAGTCTGCCTATTCTTGAGCAGCCCGTCCTGGTGGATGCCCGATTCATGGGCAAATGCGTTGCCGCCGATGATCGGCTTATAAGGCGGAATAGGCTGACCGATGATGCGCGAAAGCAGGCGGCAGGAAGGATAAATCTGTTCGGTCTTGATTCCGGTTTCCAAATGATAGAGGTCGGCGCGGGTGACAAGGTTCATGACCACCTGCTCCATTGAGGCGTTGCCCGCGCGCTCGCCGATGCCCGAAAGGGTCACTTCGGCCTGGCGCGCGCCGGCGCGCAGGGCGGCCAGTGTATTGGCCACGGCCAGCCCCAGGTCATTATGGCAATGTACACTGAATACGGCCTTGTCGCTGTCCGGGACCTTCTCCAGCAGATAGCGGATGAGCGCCGCGAACTCCTCGGGTTGGGTGTAGCCCACGGTGTCCGGTATATTGATCGTCGTGGCCCCGGCCCTGATGGCCGTGTCCACGCACCTGGCCAGGAACTCCCATTCGGAACGCGAGCCGTCCTCGGCCGAGAACTCAACATTGCTCGTATACTTGCACGCATGGCGCACCGCATGATCGATCATCTCAATGACCTGTGCAGGCTCCTTGCGCAACTTGTAAGTCATATGCAGCGGGCTGGTCGCCAGGAATGTGTGGATGCGCGGATTAACACCGACCTTGATGGCTTCCCAGGCACGGTCGATGTCACGATCCAGAGCGCGGCACAAACCGGCCACTTGGCATTCCTTGATCGTTGCGGCAATGGCCTGCACGGCTTCGAAGTCACCTTGGCTGGACGCAGGGAACCCCGCTTCGATGATATCCACTCCCAGGGATTCGAGCTGACGCGCCAGACGCACCTTTTCGCTCTGGTTCATGGTCGCGCCGGGTGACTGCTCACCGTCCCTCAATGTCGTGTCGAAAATGAAGATTTTCTGGCTCATAATATCTCCTGCAAGGTGATACAATGTGAATACAATACGATACAAGGCGAACTTCCGCCCTCGGAGCCTCGTAGGCCCTCCGGTCCGGTCGTCCGCCCTGTTTAGCTCAAGGGACTTATGAATGTCGGATCAGGAAGAGGCTGCTACGATAGCTCGTTGGGCTCGCGTAGTAGCTGGGGATGCTTCTTGGCTAGAATCAAGAAGGTGTAGAAGATGCCGAAGACGGCATAGCCGAAGAGGAACAGGAAGCCCAACAGCTTGGGCTCGGAAGCGATGAGCACGAAAAGCAGGATGGCCGTGACCATGGACCCGAAGGGATGGGTCCTGAACCAGCCGTATTCCTTGAAGGATGAGTAACGGATTTTGCTGACCATGAGGAAGGACAAACCATACACCATGATCAGCGTGGCCGAGGGCAGAATAGTTTGAACCACCGACTCGGGCAGATAGGCCGCAAAATAGACAAGCGTGGCCAATGTGCACCCGGCTGCCGGGATGGGCAGGCCTATGAAGTGCTTTTTGGATACGACCTTGTTCTGGATGTTGAACCGCGCCAGGCGCAGCGCGCCGCAGGCGATGAACAGGAAGCAAGCCATGAGGCCCAGCCGCCCGAAGTCCTTGAGCAGCCAGTTGTAAGCCAGGAAGGCGGGGGTGACGCCGAAGGCCACGACATCGGCCAGGGAGTCGTATTGCACGCCGAATTCACTTGCCGAGCGAGTCAGACGGGCGATTTTTCCGTCCAGACCGTCGAGCACACAACTGATGAGGATGGCCAGGGCAGACATTTCGAAACGCCCCTCCATGGCCATGATCATGCCCACGAAGCCGGCACACAGGCTGGCCGTGGTCATGAGGTTGGGAAGAATGTATATCCCCTTATGAAAGGGGAGCTTGCGGCGCTCTTCAGACATCACGGGTATTATGCTCTTTTTTTGGCGACTGCCGTCTGACCGGCGAATACCTTGTCCCCGACGGCCACAACCGGAACGTATCCGCTTGGCAGGTAGAGGTCAACTCTGGACCCAAACTTGATGACACCGAAACGCTCGCCCCTGTTCAGACGATCTCCAGGCTGGGCCCAGCAGACGATTCGACGAGCGATGAGGCCCGCGATCTGTACCATGGTCCACTGGTTGCCTTCGACATCGCGGAAGGTCACGGAATTGCGTTCGTTGTGCTGCGAGGCCTTGTCCAGGCTGGCGTTAAAGAACTTGCCTTCGTGATATCGGATGCCCGTGATCTCGCCGGACATGGCCATGCGATTCACGTGCACGTTAAATACATTCATGAACACGCAGATGGTCATTCGCGGCTCACCTGTGAAGGGATCGGCCATTTCGGCTATTTTGACCACCTTGCCATCGGCCGGCGATACGGCCAGGTTCGGATCCTCGGGAGCGATGCGCTCTGGGTCGCGGAAGAAATTCAGAGTAAAGGCCGTGAGGATGAGGCAGACTACCGTGGGCACGGCCCAGCCCAGCAGCGCGAAGACCAGCGTGGCCAGGGCGCCGAAGACTATGTACACGATGCCCTCGGGGCAGATGCTTATGGAAGGCTTATGCATGCTCTCTCCTTGAGATTCAAAACGGACGGAATCAACGACTTTCAACAGCCACGGCCACCAGATCGGTCATGCCGGGCAGGCAGACGGCCAGATCACGCGCAAACAGATCCCGGTCCTCGTAAAGGATGGCGGGTAGCCCGACCTGCCTCGCGACCGTCACGTTCGTCACTGCGTCATCGATAAGCAGCGCCTCGTTCGGTTGTGCTCCCATGGCCTTCAGGGCCAGATGGAAAAACTCGGGCTCGCTTTTCGTCCAGCCGTGATCCCAACTGTTGAAAATCTTATGGAACTCGGCAAAGAAGCAGTGCTTCTCGTTCAGTTCGGCCAGCCAATTGACCTGATCGCTCAGAATTGCGGCCTTCAGTCCCTGCGCGCGCGTGGCACGGACCAGTTCGATCATCCACGGGCGGGGGACGAAGCGTGACAGGATCTCTTGCCGCCAAGTCTCCGGACCGCCGACGCGCAGGTTCGTCTCGGCCTGAAAAGCGTCCCAGAAGGCCTTTTCATCACAGCGGCCGTAGACGTATCCGGTCCGGAAGATGACATTCCGAGCCTGCTGGAAAAGCTCCGCTGGATCGCGCCCGTTCTGGCCGGCAATTGCCCGCAGGCCCTGGATATACCCTTCCTCGGCGATCACCCCGCCGAAGTCAAAAAAGATAACCCTGATCGTCGCGCTGTCCATGGATGCTCCCGTGAAAAATCTTCGCCTATCGGCTTGCGGATCAGGAGTCAACAATTACCGGCATGTGCGCATGGCCTGTTTTACAGCCGGCGCTTTCCACGCCCCTGGATTTGGGATACCTCTGAACCATGCCCCAATCGAACTCTGAATCAGAACGCACTCGCCTGTTCCATTCTTCCGCCCCGCTCGAGCGCATGGCCTATTTCCGCGGCGAGTTGCACCTTCAGGCCGAGTCCCTGGCCGTACTCGCGCCCTATCGCGAAGCCTTCGCCAGCTGTGCCAAGGATTACGCCGGCCAGCTTTACGCCAAGTTTGACCGTTTCGCTCAAACCCAACTCATCCTGCATATGGAAAGCAGCCCCGGCCGGTTGCGCCGATCCTGGGAACATTGGTTCCGCGCTCTCTGGACCAGCGAATTGGACGAACGCTTCATCAACATGGTCTGGCGCAGCGGCATCCTGCACGTGTCTCTGGGCATCGACCAGCGCTTCATTGACCTGGCTTACGGCTACACCCGCCATTACTGTCATGACATGATCGAGCGCATGGTCCCTGATGAGGAGCATCATGCGATAATGCGCACCGTGAACGCCCTGCTCGATTTCTGCATGCTCCTGGCCACCGACTCCTTCATCAACTCCACTCAGCGTTGCGATACGGAAGTCATGATGGGCGTGTCACACCAGTTGCGCAATCCACTCACGATCATCGGCGGGAACGCCATGCGCATACACCGCACAAAAGGACCCTGCGCCGATGCCCAGGAGCACAGCGAGGTCATCATCGAGGAGGCCGAACGTCTGGAGCGGCTGGTCAAGGCTGTCGGCACCTATGTTGACATCCTCAACCTCAAGCCTGAATTCGACGTCTGCTCCGTGCCCCAGTTGGTGGAGGAAACCTTGCAGGGACTTCGCCCGGAGTATCCGTCGCCCGATTTCGAACCCGTGTTGGAGTTCGCGGAGGACAAATCACTGGTCAAGGGCGACAAGCGCTGTCTGCGCGCCCTGTTTCACCAGACCATCAAGAACAGTCTTGAGGTCCTGGACAAGTCCGACCCGAGGTTGAGGATCGCCACACGACCATCCCTCGCTACGCCAGGTTTCCTGCAGATCGATATCGAGAATTCAGGCCCGGCTCCAGATCCGGACATGATCGAGACCTTGTTCGAACCGTTTTATTCCACCAGACCACTGGGCACGGGTTTCGGCCTGCCCATAGCCAGGCTGGCGGCCAAGAAATGCATGGGCTCCGTGATGCTCTCGGCAACGGATAGAGGAGGACGCTACACCATCTTGCTGTCTTCGCCGGGCGCGGCCGGTGAATCCGAGTTTTTTGCCGGAGAGTGACGACGAATGACCGGGAGAGGCGACATGGCGAACGAGCGCATGCGCGTGGGCATCAGTTCCTGTCTGCTGGGCCACAAGGTCCGCTATGACGGTGGACACCAGCTCGACCAGTACATTGCGCGAACATTGGGCAGGTACATGGATTTCGTGCCTGTCTGCTCGGAGGTGGAATGTGGCTTGCCCGTGCCGCGCGAAGCTCTGCGCCTGGTGGGTGATCCCACAATGCCCAGGCTGGTCACGCGCGAGAGCCGCGTGGACCATACCGAACGCATGCGCGCGTGGGCCGAACGCAAGGTCGAAGAGCTGTGCCGGGACGGTCTGTCAGGCTTCATCTTCAAAAGCCGAAGCCCATCCAGTGGGATGGAGCGGGTCAAGGTCTATCCGGAAGGCGGCGGACAGCCTGTGCTCAAGGGTACTGGCATCTTCCCCCGGCTCTTCATGCAACGTTTTCCGCTCTTGCCCGTCGAGGACGACGGACGCCTGCACGATCCCGTCCTGCGCGAGAATTTCATCGAAAGGCTGTTCCTCATGCGCGCCTGGCAGAATTTCCTGGCCTCCGGTCCGAATTTGGGCGGCCTGGTTTCCTTTCATACCAAGCTCAAGCTTCAGCTCATGGCCCACAGCCGCACTCATTATGATGAACTGGGCCGGTTGGTGGCCCATGGGAGAGAATTGCCGCTGACAGAACTGCTAGAACGCTACGCCGACGCACTCATGGGAGGTCTCAGGATCAAGGCGACCCCACGCAAGCACGCCAACGTGCTGCAGCATATCCTCGGCCACTTCAAGAAGGATCTGACCTCGGACGAAAAGCAGGAGGCCCTGGAGCTCATCGAGCACTACCGGCAGGGAAACGTGCCGCTCATCGTGCCCATAACCCTGCTTAACCACTTCGTACGCAAGTACAGCAAGGCCTACCTGGCCGAGCAGTACTATCTGCACCCGCATCCGCTGGACCTCAGGCTGCGCACCCAGGTCTGAAGCTGCCGGCGGAAGGAGGACGACATGACCGCGACCATCCCAACAACCAGCTTCGGAGCCACGGACGTCAAGGTCACCCGTGTCGGCCTCGGCGGCGAAGGAGTACTCCGCACTTTTGGCGAGGAAGAGCGCGCGGGCGAGATGCTCGCTGCCGCTCTGGCCGAAGGAATCGGCTACTTCGACACGGCCCGAGCCTACGCCGGCAGCGAAAAGTACCTTGGAGCCTTCTGGCGGGCCAATCCCGGCGCGCGAAAGCGCGTATTCCACACGAGCAAGTCGGCCATGCGCAGGCGTGAGGGGGCTCTGCGCGAGCTGGATACAACCCTGGACAATCTGGGCACCGACTGGCTCGACCTGTGGCAGATCCACGACATACGTACCGAGACGGACATCGAGACCATCGAGGCGCGGGACGGCGCCCTGGAGGCTTTCCTGGAGGCGCGTAAGGCTGGCCGAGTACGGCATATCGGCGTCACCGGGCACCACGATCCGGCCATCCTGACCCGTTGCGTACGCGACTGGCCAGTGGACGCGGTCCTGCTACCGGTCAATCCGGTGGAGGGCGTGCTCGGCGGATTCCTGACCGAAACGCTGCCTGCGGCGCGGGACAAGGGGCTGGCGGTCATCGGCATGAAGATATTCGGCGCAGGCTACTACCTGAACCCACAGGGCGGACTGACGCCAGAGCTGCTCCTGCGTTATGCCTTGTCCCATGACGTCACCCTGGTCATCGCGGGCTGCTCCAAGCCTGGACATGTACGTACTCTGGCCCAGGCCGCGCGCGAGCTTGAGCCCCTGACGCTTCCCGAGCTTCGCCAGCTCGAAACCGCCTTCGAGCCCCACGCCCGGCGACTTGCTTATTACAGAGGGCCGTCCGCGGCCGCTTGAGCACAGACCGGGAAGATCTTTGCCTGATGACTATCTTCAAACCTGAAGAAGTGTGATGGCTTTGGGCAGGTCTACGCGTCCAGTCTGGCCATGGCCTCGGCCAGATGATCCAGCCAGATGGCCACCAGGTGGTCGCACTCGCCCGCGCCACGCACGATGGGCCGGGCCCGGATGCCCGCAGCGCATAAGACCGACCTCCAGGAATCCGGACCGTCTCCGAGCATGTCGTTGGCCACGTGCACGCCCGCAGTGAAGAAAAATGGCACGAGAAAGACTTCCCGGCATTCGGCGGCCAGCAATACATCGCGCACAACCGACGCATCCGGCCCAGCCTCCAGGGTGCCCAGGAAAGTTCGCGGGCTGAGGCTCGTCAACTCGCGGGCCAGGGCGTCATAGAAAATGTTGCCCGGATGTGACGTGCCGTGACCCAGAAAGACCGCACAGCATTCCGGCGGGCAGTCGTCAAGTTTGTCCGGCAGAAGGCACAGCAGCGCGCGGGCCACACGGGACGCATCATCCGATCCTGCCAAAAGCGGCAGGCCGGTCTCCAGGCGCGTGAATGCGCCCGCGGCGGAAGCTGCGGCAGCAAGCATCTCCTCATACTCGGCTCCGGGAATAATGTGCAGAGACTGCACGCACACTGCTTCGAAGCCTTCAATGCGCAAGCGTTCAAGGGCCTCGGCAGGCGAATCGGCCTCGCGCAGCCTGCGCACGTTTTTGGACGTGAAGCACCAGCGCACCTCGGTGCCCGGGAACAGGCCGGCCACCCGACGTTCGATGTGCTCGAACGAGGCCTGGGCGCGAGGGTGGCGCGAGCCGTAAGCCGCCAAGAGAATGGCCGTGCGCATGGGTATCTTTTTCATGGTGTCAGATGCCGGGAAGTATCAGTTTTTGAGCCGCTGGAAAAGCTCCGACCAATCAGTTCGCCCGCCGAGTTCCCCTGCGGGATCATCGGTGCTAGGCTGGAGGGCTAGCACACTCATCATCAAGGAGGACGGCATGGAACTCGCGACCATTCCCGGCCTGGATTCGCAGGTATCGCGCATAAGCCTGGGCACCTGGGCTATAGGCGGCTGGATGTGGGGAGGCACGGACGAACGCAAATCCATCGAAACCATCCACGCGGCCCTGGACAAAGGCGTGACCTTGGTGGACACCGCGCCGGTCTACGGCTTCGGCACATCCGAGGAGATCGTAGGCAAAGCCCTAGCTGGGTATGAAAACCGGAGCAAGGTACGCATCGCCACGAAGTGCGGTCTAAACTGGGACAACGGCCAAGTCTATCGCGACGCCCGCGCGGAGCGCATCGCGGAAGAAATAGATCAATCGCTGGAACGCCTCGGCGTGCAGCACATCGACGTCTACTTCGTGCACTGGCCAGACCCGCGCACGCCCTTGCAGGAGACGGCCGGGGCCATGCGCGAGCTGCACGAGCAAGGTCTGGTCAAGGCCATCGGCGCGAGTAATTTCTCGTCCGAACAGATGGAAGAGTTCCGCCAGTACGCGCCGCTGCATGTATGTCAACCGCCCTACAATATCTTCGAGCGTGAAATCGAGCAGGACATCATGCCCTACTGTCGAAAACACGGTATCACGCTCATGACCTATGGCGCTCTTTGCCGGGGCCTGCTTTCCGGCAAGCTGGACAGGGATCGGAAATTCACAGGCGACGACCTGCGCAAGATGGACCCCAAATTCCAGCAGCCGCGCTTCGATCAATACCTGGAGGCCGTTAACCGCTTGTTTTACCTGGCCCGAGAGCACTATGACCGCGATGTGCTCAGCCTGGCTGTTCGTTGGGCGCTGGACCACGGCTCGGACATCGCCATATGGGGCAGCCGCAGCCCGGAGCAGATGGACGCAATCGATGGCGTGCTGCACTGGAACATGGACGAGAAAGGTATGCGCGAAGTGGACCGCATCCTGGAAATGTTCATCAAGGACCCAGTGGGGCCGGAGTTCATGGCTCCACCGGCACGACAGGAACGAGCGGCCTAAAGGGATGGGGACGACCGGGCGGGGAAGCTCCCCTGCCCGGCCATGATTACATGACTAAGGTTTGCTACTCTGAGGCTCGGGCTCCAAAGGCGAAAAGCCCGGCGGCAGCAGTTCTCCGCCCGCGTTAGTAGTGCCATCCTCCTCCAGCGGAGAGAAGCCCGGAGGCAAACCGTGCTCCTCGGAGCCAGCCGGTATGCCCCAAGTTTTGTCCTGCTTGAGCGACAGGGACAATCCCTCGGCTTTGGCGGCTGATTCCAGGGAGCCAGAGGCCAGGCGGATTTGGTTCTTAGAGCCGATGTGGATGGCCCGCGCGGGCCGCACCGGGCAAAAGTGCTCGCAGTAGCCGCAGCCTGCGCAACGTTTCTCGTCCACATACGGCACATAGACCGGGTTGCCCGGCTCGGGCTTGAGCTCCACCGCCCCATAGGGGCAAACTTCATCGCATACCAGGCATTTCTTCTTGTCCTTCCAGGCCAGGCACGTGTCGCGGATCACCTCGGCTGTGCCGAGCTTGGCCCAGACGCGTTCTTGCGACTGTAAGGGACGAATGGCCAGGGTCGGGCATGCCTTGCCGCACTCGTGGCAATGCGGATCGCAGAAGCCGCGCACGGGAGTCAGAGCGGGGCTGAACACGCCCAGCAGTCCCGAGGCGAACCAGATCGGCTGGATGATGTTTGTGGGACAGGCCACGGCGCACTGGCCGCACCGCATGCAGAGGGACAGGAACTCGTCCTCGGGCGCACTGCCCGGAGGCCGGACCGCCTCGACCGACAATGGGGTTCTGAGGCCAAAGCCGCCCAGGACCAGTCCAGCCGTTCCCGTTGCGCCGGCTGCGAGCACTGCCCGCCTGCCGGCCATGGTCGGCTGCGTGATCCTGGCCTGCTGGGCGGGCAGGCTGAAAGGAAAATCGATTGCCTTGGTCGGACAGACGCCCGCGCAGGCGCGGCACAGGATGCACTCGCCGTGGCGCGTCGCGTGGGGATCTTCGGATATGGCTTGCATGGGGCAGGCGTGCCGACATTTGCCGCATTCGACGCACTTTTCCGAAACGCGGCGACGCCAGACGGGCCTGCTGGCAAGCAAAGCCAGGCTGGCCCCGGCCGGACAAGCGTAACGGCACCAGAACCGGGGCGAAAGTCGCGAGGCCGCGAAGACAAATCCGAAGAAAACCGCCACGAAACTCATGGTGGCGAAGAGCGGGGCCTTGATTTCCAGGAACAGCAACGTGCGGATATCCAGGGCGTCTGCCAAAGGACGCATGAGCGGCAAGGCTTTCTCCACACCAAAAGCCGCGAGCGGATAGATCACAATACCCCACAGGCGTGTCACCAGCGGTATGGGCGCAGCCAGGAAAACGAGCGATACGCCCAGCAGCGCGGAGCCGAGAATGAGCGCCAACAGCCAGTATTTGACCTGCCGCAGGTTTCCAGGCAACTGCCTGCGGCGGGACAGCACGGCATCGGCGCAATCCACGGTGGCGCCCATAGGACAGACCCAGCCGCAGAACAGTCGCCCCAGCAACGGAGCCAGGGCCAGCACGAGCAGCCCGGGCACGACGCCGACCGGTATGTCCCGCGCGCTCAGGGCCGTGCCCAGGGCCACCAGCGGGTCCAGGCGAAGAAACAGGTTCTCGGCTATGGGTGAGGCCAGGTTGATGAAGGCCGCTGCCAGAAGACCCAGGAAAAGCGTCAGGCTCAGGGCTTGTACCAAACGCTGTCCACGTGGGCGCGGCATGAGTGGACGCATCCTGCGTGGGCGAACCTGAGCGGACCGCCTTGAAACATGGCGATTGTGCATGGCTGGACGGTATGAGCTCCGGCTAGATGGTCAAGGTTTGCGTGCGCAGGTTTTCGATATCCAAACGGCCCAGGCCGCGCTCGGCCGCCCGGCGGATATGATTGACCTGCTGGGGCTTGAACGTGCGGCCGTACCACTCGAAGGACGCAACGCAGGTTGCGTCGGCCGCGACCATGTCGCGCGAGGCGATGACCGTGTCCGCCTGGATCACCTTGCCCGGTCCGGAGGGGCCGCCCGTGGTGAGCACATAGCTCGAATCGATCACCGTCAGGTCCGCATTGAGCAGGCTGGCCAGGTCCACGATAGCCTCGTCCAAATCATGGCGGCCGTGCATTACACCGCGGTCGAGAATGAGACCCATCATGCCCTTGAGCGCCAAGCTCACGCCCGCGCTTGAATGGGACTTGGCCGTGGGCGCGGCGATGAGCACATCGGCCTCCAGCACATCGCGCATGACCTGGTTGCGCTTCATATCCTTGCCTTGGGGGATGTTCGCCTCGCGGAAAAAGCTCGGGCTGGTGAAGGCGTGCACCATGTCGTCCTCGATGGCCCGGCAGGCATCGCGGATGCCGGACTGCTCAAGACAGCGCTCGGAACTGGACAACGGGTGATCCAGGATGAGCACGCGTGATGCGCCGGCCTCCTTGCACATGGCCGCCAGGGCCGTGACCACCTCGGGATGCGTATTGGAGCCGCGCTCCACCGGATGGGGGAAGCTCATGTTGGGTTTGATGACCACACGCTGGCCAGGTTTGACGAAAGCCTTCATGCCCCCGAGCAGTTCGACCGCCGCACGCGTTGCCGCCCCGGGAACTCCCTTGACCACGGCCACGTCGGGTGTGCTTTCGGCCAGCAGCGAGTCGGCGCTTAGCAGGCCCGATGCCCCGGCTGTCAGCCAAATCGCGCCGTGTAATTGATATTTGAGGAAATCCCTGCGTTTCATGCGAGCCCCCCTGCGCTGAATGATGAAGTGCAGGCCTCGGGATGAAAGGCCGGCGGGTAACAGTCAGAGCAAGCCTAGCAACTCGGCATTGTCAGGGCAAGGAGAGTCGGCGCAAATGTGTTTAACCGCCCAGGGTCAAGCCAAGCACGCCCAGGAACATGAGCGTGGACCCGGCCAACTGTGGGCCCACTCTGCGCTCGCCGAACATGGCCATGCCCAGCAGCACGCTGAACAGGCCGCTCAGACGCTTGATGGAGATCATGTAAGCTGTCTGCACCAGGGCCACGGCATACATATGAAGCAAAAAGTGGGCTGACATGGCCAAGCCTACGGCCATACCCCGCGCTGGCTGGCGCAACATGGGCCGGATACGAATGCGTCCGGCCAAGCGAAGAGTCAGCAGAATGAATGGAGCGGCCAGGCACCAGAAGACCACGGCGGAAAAGAGCGGGTCCATGAGCTGCACCTGGCGCTTGCCCATCACCGCGCAAAGGGCATAGACCAGCGAAGCCCAAAGCATCATGCGCGATCCGGGCTCACGGTACAGGGCTTTGAAAGGGGCAAGCACGTCGTTACGACGAAAGCTGCCCAGGTTGAGAACGTAGCTGCCGGCCACGATTGCCAGGATACCAGCCATCCCCGCCGGACTGACCGTCTCGCCGAGCCAGGCATAGCCGATGAAAACCACGAAGCCCGGCGTGAAAGACAGGAGCGGCATGGTTAGCGACAAAGGCGACAGGTTGACCGCCGCGAACTGGAGCAGCAAACCCAAGGAGTTGAGCGGCACGAGCGCGGCCGTGACCCACCAGAACTCGGCAGGCGCGGCCAGGCTACGCCCCGAGGCGAGCATGATCGCAAGCAGGGACAGGAACACGGGCAGTATGTACAGCATGGGCAAGGCGGCCATTTGCAAAGGCCGTTCGCGCCCAAAGAACTTCTTGAGCAGCGCAGCTTCGGAGGCGGCCAGGAAAGCCACCGTAAGCGATGCGGGGAACCAGTGCATGCGCGTGGCTCGGCTTGGCTCAGTTGGCGGCCTGGAAAACCACCGTCTCGCCGCGCTGCAGGAACACTGCACGCAGGAGTCTGCCCTGCCCGTCCAGCTCAGCCTGCAAGGCGAAGGGAGCCTCGCCGTTACCCATGAATCCCTGCACGGGCGGAGTCATGATCAAGAAGCGCAGGTCGCGGAAGATGACAATGCTGCCATGCTCCGTGGGCTGCTCCTCCATGGCGATGAAGCGGGCAAACCAGCGGTAGACATCCACGAACTCGGATTGCGCCGCGAGGCTATCCAGCAAAGCCGGGTCTGCCTTGCGGAAAGTCTCGAAGCCGTTCATACCCTTGCCCGGCAGCAGGCTCACGGAGGTTACGCGATAGGTATTCCCCTGCTCCACTATGATCTTCCACCACAGTGGACTGAAAGCGTCGGGCTGCACGTGCAGGGCATCAAAGGGCACGTCCTGAACCGCGAGCTTACGCGCATAGAGGTTGCCCACGTTCTCGCGCAAGGTTGCGTTGGACACGGGATAAAGCACCAGCCAGGCAAGTCCCACCACGGCGAAGAAGCGACGCTTTGGTTTGGCCATGAAGCTCAGGATGCCGAAGGCCAGGAGCGTCAAGGTAAAGAAGGGATCGATGATGAACACGCAGGGGAAGCTGGCCCGCGCATTGCTGAACGGCAGATATATCTGCGTGCCGTAATTTGTGATGAGGTCCAGGAAGACGTGCACGAGAACGCCGCCGTAGGCCACGGCCGCCACGCGCCAGATCGCCAGCGATCTGTTGAAGGCCTTGGCAGCGAGCGCCAGCAGCAGGGCCACTGCCAGTCCGCCAACGAAAGAATGGGTGAGACCCCGATGGTAGAGCAGATATGGTCCGGGCCCGAACAGCGAGAAGAGGTTATCGATGTCGGGAATCCAGGCCGCGAGCATGCAGAAAGGAACGATGCGCTTCCAGGGCAGGAAGCCGTCCCGCACGGCCTGGCCGGCCAATAAACCGCTGGCGAGATGAGTTACCGGATCCATGGCCGCCCTTCTATCCTACAATCAACGCGCGCTTCCACCACAATCTGACGCCAATTCCGATCAGCCCGTGGCTTGTCGATGCGCTTCGCGGCAGCATGGGGAAGCGCTCCTGATCCGAAGTGATGGGAAGCAATCGTAGACTGCTGCGAGAGATAAAGCTCGTTACGAACCTGCGTGATGAGAGTGCAGGCCCATCTTTTTCTTCCCCTTTGGTGATTCCATGGTATTTTACCGGTGGCACACTTTGGTTTTCTTTGCTACTGAAACATGTCCGCCATAAATCTATCACCTGAGGGCAGCATGAGCACGCTAACTCGTACCTCATCCGTCTTGGCCTACCTGATCCTAATGATCACCATATTCCAGCCGTGGGCTGCCCTGGCCCATCGGGTCACGGTTTTCGCTTGGGTCGACGGCGACACGGTGCACACCACCAGCCAGTTCAGCCGCAATAATAAAGTGTATGCCGGCCTCATTGAGGTTTTCGATGCGACCACTGGCGAGCGACTCGTGAGCGGCAAGACCGACAACCAAGGTGAATATTCCTTCAAAGTGCCCTCCGCCGCCCGCCAACGCGGCGCGGACCTGCGCGTGACGCTCAAGGCCGGCGAAGGCCACTCAGGCGAGTGGACGGTGACTGCCGCCGAGTACATGTCGCAGGCAGGTGCGGCCACGACGGAAAAAAAGGAAACGGGGGCTCCGTCAGGCCAAGGCGGGACTGATGAGATTTCGGGACAGGCTGGTGCAGTTTCGACCGCGACGACACAGGGGTCCGCCGACATGCAGGCCATCGAGCAGGCCGTGGAGCGCGCTCTTGACCGCAAGCTCGCCCCCGTGGCGCGCATGCTCGCCGAACAGATGCAAGCCGGTCCATCCCTGGCCGAGATCGTCGGCGGAATCGGCTGGCTCGTTGGTCTGGCCGGTCTGGGCGCCTGGTTTGCCGCCAGGAAAAAGAAATGACCGAAGAGCCCTTGAAGGCCTCTGGGGGGCTGATCTCTCATCTTGACCCGCGCATGCGCTTGGCTTCCGCGGCGGTGTTCTCGGTCACGACGGCCCTGCTGACGCATATTCCGGCAGCCCTGGCCGCCTTTGCCTGCGGCCTGCTACTCCTGACGTTCTCCGGGCTGCATATGCCGACGGTGATCAAGCGGCTGCTGCTGGTCAACGGCTTCGTGGCCTTCCTGTGGCTTTTCCTGCCCTTCGGCACGCCGGGTGAACCGGTCTGGAGCCTGGGACCGCTGTCGGCCACTCGTGAGGGTCTGTCCTCGGCGCTGCTCGTTACGCTAAAGGCCAACGCAATTCTGCTGGCCTTCATTGCCCTGGTCTCGGCAATGGGCGTGCCTGCCGTAAGCCGCGCCTTGTCCGGCCTGGGCCTGCCCAGAAGTCTGGCCCAGCTTATAGCCTTCAGCTACCGTTATCTCTTCGTGCTCGGCGAGGAGTACCACCGTTTGCGCACGGCCGCCGCCATGCGCGGTTTTCGGCCCGGGACCGATTTGCACACATACCGCACTTACGCCCATCTGCTGGGTATGGTCCTGGTGCGCAGCCTGGACCGCTCCGAGCGAGTCTACCTGGCCATGTTGTGCCGCGGCTTTGACGGCGTGTTCCGAGGCTTGGACTCGCCTAGGCCCGGCCATGCCGATACTGCCTTCGGTCTGCTGAGCCTTGTGGCCGTGGGCAGCATGCTTTATATGGACCTCGCATGAGCGAACCCAACTCCACGCAAGCCCCGATCATCGAAGCCCAGGGGTTGACCTTCGCCTATCCCGGACGCGAACGGCTCATGGACGGCCTGGACTTCACCCTGCGACCCGGCGAGCGGTTAGGGCTCGTCGGCCATAACGGCGCTGGAAAGACTACTTTTTTTCTCGCGCTCATGGGCCTGCTCAAGCCCCAAGCCGGACGAGTGATCTTTCGGGGCCAAGTCGCGCGCAGCGAAGAGGATTTCGCAGCCCTGCGCCGTCGCGTGGGCCTGCTCTTCCAGAACGCCGACGATCAGCTCTTCAGCCCCACGGTGCTTGAAGACGTGGCCTTCGGGCCTCTGAATCTGGGGCAAACGCCGGCACAGGCGCGCGAAACGGCTCTGCACACCCTGGACATGCTCAACCTGTCCGGCTTCGAGGAACGCATAACGCACAAACTCTCGGGCGGCGAAAAGCGGCTGGTGGCTTTGGCCTGCGTGCTGGCCATGCAACCCGAGGCCCTGCTGCTGGACGAGCCCACCTCGGGCCTGGACCCGGAAACCCGTGAGCGACTTATAGGCATCCTTGGCAACCTGCCCGTTTCATACGTCATCATCTCCCACGACCTTGACTTCCTGGAGTATACCACAAGCCGGCTCTGCGCCATGGAGCGCGGCAAGATAGACTGCTCGCCCAGGATGGCGATACATCGCCATGCCCACGTGCACCCTCACGGCGACAAGCCGCACGTGCACCACGAATAGCTTCATTGGGAAAAAACAGGGCAGGGTATTGCCCTCGCCAAACCCCGTCAGGATTGGGCGGGTCTCAGGGCTCGCGCAGTGCGTTCGTAGTCTTCCGTGGTACTCTTTTGAAGATGCCGTTCTTGTCAGGATGCCGTCTTGAGAAGATGTGGCCTCCCCTCTTCAAACGGGGAGGGTCTCAAAGCATGCTCAGTGGATCCAGGTCGAGGCTCAGCCGAAGCTCGCCACCGGCCGGAGCGAATTCCTGAGCCTTGGCGAACACGGCGCGCAGGGATTGCCAGTCCGCGGCCTTGAGCAGACAATGGAAGCGCTTGCGGCCGCGCAGCATGGCTATGGGCGCTGGCGCGGGCCCCAAAGCTCGAACGCCGCGCGCGGCGGCCTCATCACGCAGTGTCTTGGTCAGCCTGGCGAGGGTCTGCGCCCCTTGCTCCCAATCGAGCGGATAGCTCGCGCGCACCAAAGCGAGGCGCGAGAACGGCGGATAGCCATAGCGCCGCCGAAGCTCCAGTTCCTGGGCATAGAAGGCTTGGTAGTCATGGACCAGCACGTGCGACCAGAACTCGTTGCCCGGATCGCGGGTCTGCACGAGCACGCGACCCGGTTTTTCACCACGGCCGGCACGGCCTGAGACCTGCACCAGCAGTTGAAAGGTGCGCTCGGCCGCCCGGTAATCGGGCATGTTGAGTCCCAGATCCGCATCGGCCACGACCACCAGGGTTACGCCTGGAAAATGGTGGCCCTTGGAGAGCATCTGCGTGCCCACGAGCACCTGGGCCTTGCCAGAGCTGAACTCGCGCAGAATCTCCTCCAGGCGTTCCTGGCGACGCGTGGAGTCGCGGTCCATTCGCAGGATGGTCGTCTCGGGCGGGAGCACATGCGCCAGGACCTCCTCCAGCTGTTCGGTGCCTTCACCCAGAGGCAGATAGTTGGCTGCGCCGCACGAGGGGCAAGGCATGGGAAATTCCTCGGCATGGCCGCAATAGTGACAGACCAGCCTCCCCCGCGCCCTGTGGAAGGTTAACCCGACGCTGCATTCCGGACATTTCACGGTGTGGCCGCAGTCCAGGCAGTACATGAGCGGCGCATAACCCCGGCGGTTGAGCATGATGATGGCCTGCTCGCCGGCCAGCACGGTTTCTCGCAGGGCCTCCACCGAGGGCGGCGCCAGGGGCGATGAACGCTCGGCCCGCAAGTCCACCAGCTCCACTTCCGGCAGGCGGCTTTCGCCCACACGCTGCGTGAGGCGCACGGCCGGCACGTGGCCGGCTTGAGCGGCATGGAAAGTCTTCACGTCGGGCGTGGCCGAACCGAGCACGAGCAGACTGCCTGTCTGGCGGGCCAGCACCCAGGCCACTTCCTTGGCCTGATAGGTCAGCCGCTCGTCCTGTTTGTAGGACTCGTCATGTTCCTCATCGAGCACGATGAGTCCCGGCCGGCGCACGGGCAGGAACAGAGCCGAGCGCGTGCCGACCACCACCATGGGCTCACGGGCCGAAGCAACCTCCCGGAAGGCCCGTTCGCGCTTGGCCTGGGATTGGTAGCCGTGCACAAGGAGCACGCGCCGATCCTGTAGCCTTTCGCGCGCCTGGCGGTGCAGAGCGCAGGCCAACGCCACTTCGGGAGCCAGGAGAATGGCCGAACGGCCGGAGGACAGGCACTCCTCGGCCAGGCGCAGATAGACCATGGTCTTGCCGCTGCCTGTAATGCCATACAGCAACCGGCTCTGGCCGTCCCGCTGGTTCATGGCCGCACACAAATCAACCAGGGCCTTTGCCTGCTCCGATGTGAACTCAGGCCAGGATGGTCCGGCAGTGGCGTCCACGGCGCAAGGCAATTCGTCCTCATGGTCGGCCGGCGGCTGTCCGATGGCCACCAAGCCCCGCTTGACCAGACCACGTAGGGCTGCATCCGCGCCCTTGGGCAGCGTTTTGAGCAGGAGCGCCTTGGGCACGGCTCCACGCTCATGAAGAAATTCGAGTATCTCGGATTGGCGTACCGCTCCAGGCCGCAAGGGCCAGGGAGGGTCGATCTTAAGGATGGCGTAGCCCTCGTCGCGCGCTGGGCGCTCCACCGGCCTCATGCGACCCTGCCCCCACAGCATGGCTAGGCGTCGCATGGCCTCGGCGTCCTGACCAGCCAAGTCCTTGGCGGAAAGACTGGCTGGAAAATCGAATCCCGAGACACTGAAGCGCACGGCCGCCGAGCGCAGCCCCGCCGGAATCACCGAGGCGAGCACCTGACCAGCGGATACGAGCTGACGCTCGGCCAGAGAGGCAGCCAACTCCACGGACGCCCGCCCAAGGAGCGGCTCATGCTCAAGAGGCCAGAGCAACTCGCGCAGTTCAAAACCCTCGGGCGGTATCTGCTCTTGTTCTATGAGCACCACGGCTGCCAAGGACTTGCCTAAAGGCGCAAGCGCACGCATCCCCACACGCCATATCTCGCCAGGCAAGCTGGCGGGCGCGGCATAAGTCAAAGTGGCGAAAGGCGGCCGCAGCAGGGCGGCTTTCCAGAGTGCGCTCATCATCGATCCACGGTTTCAGGAGCGGACATGCAATCCCGACCATCATCGCCCAGCCGAAACCGGCTGTCCATGACCGCATGCACGGAAACGGCCCTGGCCGGAATCGCCGACCAGGGCCGTACGCCAGCAGGAGGCAGGGGCTGCACCGTCACTTGCAGGACAGCAGCTCCTGGAGCCGCTTGACGAGATCGTAGCGCAACTCCTCGTCTTGAAGTGCGAAATAAATGTTGGCGGTGAGATAATCCACCCAGTCGCCGCTGTCGAAACGCTGGCCGCGGATCTTGACCGCAAGCAGACGGTTGCTGCGAGCCATGGCCTGCAGGGCGTCGGTGAGCTGGATCTCGCCGCCATGGCCGGGCTGCGTGCTCTCCAGGTGTTCGAATATCTCAGGCGTCAGGGCGTATCGGCCGACGATGGCCAGACGGGACGGTGCCTCGGAAGGCTCCGGCTTCTCCACCACACCGCGAACGCGATAGCGTCCTGGCGCATACTCCTCGGCGCGTATGATGCCGTACTTGGAAACCTTCTCGGGCGGCACTTCCATGACGCCTACCACAGGCATGTTCTCGCTGCGCGCGGCTTCCATGACTTGCTTGATACCGGGCTCGGCGCCAAAGATGAGATCGTCGCCGACCATGACCGCGAAGGGGTCGTTCTTGACCACATCACGGGCGCAGAGCACGGCATGGCCCAGGCCCAGTTGAACCTTTTGGCGTACGGAGGTGATGTTGACCATCTCGGCCACGTCACGCACGGCCTTGAGCAAATCGTGCTTGCCGGCGCGTTCGAGCACGCCCTCCAGGGCCAGATTGTAGTCGAAGTGGTCCTCGATGATCTTCTTGTTCTGGTTATTGATAAAGACTACATCGGTAAGGCCGGCGCGCATGGCCTCTTCAACCACGTACTGAACCACGGGCTTATTGAAGACCGGAAGCATTTCCTTGGGAATGTTCTTGGTGGCGGGCAGCGACCTGGTGCCCCATCCGGCGACGGGAACGACGACCTGGGTGATGCGCATTGGGCAGACTCCTGTTGTGTGCTACCGGATCAGGTTCCACTGGGCATGCCTGGCCTTACATGGACCACGACTATGCAGACGCCACTCAACGCAAGCTCGACTCGACAACGTCGACCAACTCCTCGCTCAACTGCTTGACGAGAGCCTTGTCCTCACCTTCGACCATGACCCGCGCCAGAGGTTCTGTGCCCGAATAGCGCAACAGCACCCGCCCACGTCCGCCAAGCTTATGCTCGGCATCGATGAGGGCCTTCTGCACGGCCTGCACCTCGTCAAAAGGCACCTTGCGGGCCACACGCACATTGACGAGCGTCTGGGGGAAGGGCTCCAACAGCTTTGCCAGTTCCGAGAGCGGCTTGCCCCGTTCCTGCATTATACGCAATAGTTGCAGGGCCGCAAGAATGCCATCACCCGTGGTGGCGTACCTGCCGAAAATGATATGCCCCGACTGCTCGCCGCCCAATACACCATTCTCGCGACGCAGTGCCTCGGCAACATAGCGGTCGCCCACGGGCGTGCGCATGAGTCGGCCGCCAAGATCCTGCATGAAGACCTCCAGGGCCATGTTGCTCATGACCGTTGCCACCAGCAGGTTTCCAGACAACTCTCCGCGTTCGGCCAAGTCCTTGGCGCAGATGGCCATGATCTGGTCGCCGTCCATCACCGTGCCCTTCTCGTCCACGACGATCAGCCGGTCGCCGTCGCCGTCCAAGGCCAGGCCAATCTCGGCACGGGTTTCGCGGACCTTGGCCGCCAGAACTTCAGGATGGAGCGAACCGCACTTTTCATTGATGTTCAGTCCGTTGGGATCGACACCGAGCTTGATGACTTCGGCCCCGAGTTCCTCGAAAAGCAATGGCGCGACTTTATATGTGGCTCCGTTGGCGCAATCGAGCACGATGCGGAAACCGTCGAGGGTCACCGATTGCGGCAACGAATTCTTGAGCGAGACGATGTAGCGTCCCGGGCTGTCCTCGATCTTGAAGGCGCGCCCCACTTTGTCTGGGCTGGGGTAGTCCCAGTCGGTTCCCTCCGCCAGGACCATGGCAGTGATCTCTTCTTCAACCTCATCCGGCAGCTTGAAGCCGTTACGGTCGAAGAACTTGATGCCATTGTCCTGAAAAGGATTATGCGAGGCAGAAATCACGATGCCTATGTCGGCGCGCATATTGCGCGTCAGAAAGCTGATAGCCGGCGTGGGCAGCGGCCCGACCAGCATGACGTGCATGCCTGAAGCGCACAGTCCGGAAGTCAGAGCGGTCTCGAAGACATAGCCCGACAATCGGGTGTCCTTGCCTATGACCACCTTGTGACGGCGTGAGCCATTGCGGAAGTACTTTCCAGCGGCTAACCCAAGCCGCAAGGCTATCTCCGGCACCATGGGGTAGGTGTTCACCGTGCCGCGCATACCATCCGTACCGAACAGTTTCTTGGCCATAGATCTATGCCATCTCCTCAGAAGGTTACCGTCTATCCTATGTCACTAATTCACCATTAATGAAACAGCTTAGCGCTATTTCTTGATCGTGATCTCCACGGCCTCGGGTCTGGTCTTGAGCAAAGTCGTATGCTCTGGGAGACGGACCTGGAAGGGCAATGTGTAGCGTCCTGGATCCAGGCCCGGATCAATTCTCAGAAAAGCTGTTACCTGATCACGAAGCCGGTCCTCGTCGATAAGCCTGAGCGGCGCCTCTAGATGCAATCGGACTTCCTTGGGCTCATAATCCGTGATGCGCCTAGCGCTGTCCTTGTCCAGTACAAGCGGCGCCCGGATCCATATCTCGCGAGTCTTGGGTCCAAATACGAGCAGAGTCTTGACCTTGGCGGGCTCCACGCTCATGTCGCCGGGAACGTCCAGGCTGACCGAATCCTCGAACATGAGCGGCGTGCGACCTTCGACCTTGATCTGCTGCGTGCTCAGCTTGCCGATCTTATCCACCATGGATTTGGGGCCGCGCAGAATGACCTTGGGCGGCTCCACAAGCTTCTCCTTGAGCAGCCAGTCCGAAGCTAGGTTGCCGGTCCAGGCCACCGTCACCGGGACCTCTTTGCGCGCCACCTCCTCCGCCTGGATCACGATGCGCGGAGGTTTGATTTCCACGACCTCCACCGCGCCCTTGAGTGGGATGCGGTCAGGCGTGAAGTTGAGGATGTTCTCGCCTGGCTTGAGCGCGCCAAGGTCCAGGGAATATCCGATCTTGCGCGAATCGATGGAACGCACCAGGCTTTTGGGACCGCGCACCACGACGTCGATGGTGCTGATGAGACCTTCGCGCACCACGAGATCGCGCGGCTGGTTGGTAGTTTCCAGGCGCACTTGCACAGTTGAATTGACTTTTTGCTCGAAGGACACGGAGTACCAGGAGTAGAAGCCAAGAATGAGGGCAATGACCAGGAACTGCCAATTGCTCTTCATGTGCGTTTACCTGGCCCAGGCATTGCGGATGACCCTGCGCAAACGGATTTCGTCCAGATTGGTTACAAGCTTGCCGTCGATGACCACTGAAATGCTGCCGCGCTCTTCGCTGACCACCGTGACCACGGCATCGGTCTCTTCGCTGATGCCAATAGCTGCACGGTGTCTTGTGCCGTACTGCGAGGCAAGCTTGGGATCGGTTGTCAAGGGCAGGACACAGCCCGCGGCCATGATCTTGTCGCCCTGAATAATGACCGCACCGTCGTGCAGCGGTGTGTTCGGATGGAAAATAGTCATGAGCAGTTCCTTGGTCACCTCGCCGCGGACTGGAATGCCGCGCTCCCCGACATCGCCCAGGGGTACGGTCTTCTCGATGACGATGAGCGCGCCGACGCGCATCTGAGCCATGGCGGTCAGGGCGCGCACGATTTCCTCCAGCGTCTTTTCATGCACTCCGCGATCGCGGCGGAACAGGCCGCCGGTGCCGACGGCCGCCAGCCCCTTACGGATATCGGCTTGAAACAGGATGATGATAATAAGGAAGATTGAGCCCAGAAAATTCTGAAGCAACCAGTTGAGCGTGGTAAGGCCCAGTTCGCTGGAGAAATAGTACAGCAGCACCACTAGTACCAGGCCGTACATGACCGGGACGGCGCGTGTGCCCTTCACCAGCAGGATAAGCCGGTAATAGACAAAGGAGACAAGGACGAAATCCAGAATCTCCTTCCAGGTTATTTGGGTAAAATCGAGGCCGAACAGATTCTGGATCTCCATTGCGCAGCCAAGCCTGACGGCTGCGTTTGGTTGTCCCGGTTAAGCTATGAGTTCCCCTTGCATTCCCAGAAACAATTGCAATGCGGACAGCCTCAACCGATGGCTTCGGCAATGCGCAGGCTCTGCCGCGCCAGGGCGACCTCGTGCACACGATGAATGCGCGCGCCTTTGGCCCAGGTCATGGCCGTTGCAACCGCCGTGGCCAGATGGCGCTCCATGGGTTGCAAGCCCAATAGCGTCTGCCACAGACTTTTGTTCGACAAGCCCATGTACACAGGCCGCCCCAAGGTCAGAAACCTTTCCACATTCCGCAAGATATCCAAGTTATGTGCCAGGGTTTTGCCAAAGCCGATACCTGGATCGAGCACAATACACGCCTCGGGTACGCCCTGACGAAGCAAAAAGCTCAGGCGTTCCTCGAAGAAGGCCAGAATGCTCTCCACTACGTCATCATATGCCGGGGCCCTCTGCATCTCCGATGGCCGTCCCAAGCTATGCATGAGCACGTAACCGGGCTTGTGCTGCGCCAGCACATCCGCAAGCCCCTGATCGAACCTGCACGCCGAAATGTCGTTGATAATGATTGCGCCGGCCTCCAGGGCGCGGGCAGCCACCTCGGACTTGTACGTGTCCACTGAAACGGCGGGCGTCTGACCTTCGGCGTTGCGCAAGGCCAAGGCCGCCCGAATGGCTGGCATTACCCTGGCCAGTTCCTCGGCTGCATCGACAGGGCTCGCTCCAGGCCGGGAAGACTCGCCGCCGACATCGAGCACGTCCGCTCCATCGTCCAAAAGTCGCGCGGCATGCCCAGCGGCTTGTTTCGGCAATTCATGTACCCCGCCGTCATAAAAGGAATCCGGGGTCACATTAAGAATGCCCACCACGAGAAAGGGGGCGGGCCCAAGCACCCTGCCCCCCATGACTTGCCAACTGATATTACCGAGCATTTTTCCCTGGCATTGGGAATCAATGGATTTTCTTGTCGTCATCCTCTCCATGTAGCAGGAACTCGTCCTCGTCCTGCCCCTGATCACGCTTGGACGCGTCGCTGGGACCGGGCTTGCCGACCTGTTTCCCAGCCGCCTCTCGATCACCGTACTTGCGAGCGTCTTCCTGACGCGCTCTCGCTTGGGCCGTTTCGAAGTCCGTGCCCTTGCCCGGCTCGCCGCCTGAACCATTCGGAGGCAGATCCTTGCCCGCGATGAGCAGGTCGATGTCCTCACCGCTGATGGTTTCCCGCTCCAGCAGGGCCTTGACGATGCGCTCCATGACTTCGGCATGCTCCGTGAGCAGCTTCTTGGACAGCTGATAGGCTTCGTCCACGAAACGTCGCACTTCGGCGTCGATCTCGCGAGCGGTCTCATCACTGTAGTCCTTGTTGTGGATAAGCTCCTTGCCCAAGAAAACCTGCTCCTGGTTGTCTCCAAAAGAGAGCGGGCCGAGCTTTTCGCTCATGCCGAACTGGCACACCATCTTGCGGGCCAGCTTGGAGGCGCGCTCAATATCGTTGCTCGCACCAGTGGTGATCTCATCCATGAACAGTTCCTCGGCCACGCGACCACCGAGCAGCATGGCGAGCTGATTCTTGATGAATGTCTTGGAATAGCTGTGGCGGTCGTCCACAGGCAGTTGCATGGTCACGCCAAGAGCGCGGCCGCGTGGAATAATGGACACCTTGTGAACAGGGTCCGTACCCGGCAGAAGCTTGGCAACCAGGGCATGGCCGCCCTCATGGTAGGCCGTGATGCGTTTCTCTTCATCCGAAAGAATAAGGCTGCGGCGCTCCTTGCCCATGAGTACCTTGTCCTTGGCCTCCTCGAAGTCGCGCATGTCCACCTGGGTCTTGTTCTGCTTGGCCGCATGCAAAGCGGCTTCGTTGACAAGGTTTTCCAGATCCGCACCCGAGAAGCCAGGCGTTCCGCGGGCGATGACCCCCAGATCGACCTCATTGGACAGCGGGGTGCGGCGAGCATGGACTTCCAGGATTTTCTTGCGCCCCCGCACGTCAGGCGTCGGCACGACTACCTGCCGGTCGAAGCGTCCTGGCCGCAGCAGTGCCGGGTCGAGCACATCGGGGCGGTTGGTGGCCGCGATAAGGATGACGCCTTCGTTGGACTCAAAACCGTCCATCTCCACCAGCAACTGGTTCAAGGTCTGCTCACGCTCATCATGGCCGCCGCCCAGCCCTGCTCCGCGCTGACGGCCCACTGCGTCGATCTCGTCGATGAAGATGAGGCACGGTGCGTTCTTCTTGCCTTGCACGAACAGATCGCGCACGCGGGCCGCTCCCACGCCCACGAACATTTCCACAAAGTCCGAACCGGAAATAGAAAAGAACGGCACTCCTGCCTCGCCGGCCACGGCCCGCGCCAGCAGCGTCTTGCCCGTACCCGGAGGGCCGACAAGCAGCACGCCCTTGGGGATGCGGCCGCCCAAACGCGTAAAACGCTTGGGATCGGATAGAAAGTCCACGATCTCCGTAAGTTCTTCCTTGGCCTCGTCCACGCCGGCCACATCCTCGAAGGTAACCTTGGCCTGCTCCGGCGAGGTTAGACGCGCCTTGGATCGTCCGAAGGACAAAGCTCCGCCTTTGCCTCCGCCGCCCTGCATCTGGCGCATAAAGAATATCCATACGCCGATGAGCAGAAGCATCGGGAACCAGGAGACAAGCACCGTGACATACCATGGCGCCTCTTCTTCCGGTTCGGCGACGACTCGGACCTTATTCTGGATGAGTCGCTCCACGAGATTGGCATCTTGAGGAGAATAAGAAACGAAGCGTTCCTCGCTCACCAGCACACCCGAGATCTTCTGTCCCTGGATTTTGACCTCCAGCACGTCGCCATGCTCCACCCGCTGCAAGAACTCGCTGTAAGGCAGCTTGGTCTCGGCGGTTTGCGGCTGGTTGAAGAGGTTAAAAAGGGCGATCATGACCAGGGATATGGTCACCCACAAGATGAGATTCTTGGTAAAACTGTTCAACGTATTCCTCCGCGTTACCGGCCGGGGTTATCCTGCCGGGCGCGCCTATGGCGCAGGACGCTCTATACCTTCAGTGGTTATTGCGGGAGCCCGCCCAAAAAGCAAGCAGCTATAACTAATACTTGGAAGGCCTGCGGGCAACAGGGGCGCATTAAATACCCGCAGAAAATAAATAGCTAGCATACCGCCCCATGGCTGTCCACGATGGTGGGATAAGCCTCGCAGACTCAGTCCGGTCTTGACATATGTACTGACATGCTCACCCTTGATATGCATTGATGGTTCTGATACTAGCCACTGACCCGAGAGGAAGCATATCGTCACCGGTGTGGCGCCCGGACTTCAAATCCGGTGGACGGTCGAAAGGTCGTCGGTAGGTTCGACTCCTATATGCTTCCGCCAATACTGATAAAATAGGCCCTTGAGGCCTTTT
>JAEYOJ010000043.1 GCA_023411815.1 Pseudomonadota bacterium
A
This sequence comes from Pseudomonadota bacterium, assembly GCA_023411815.1. Taxonomy (GTDB): domain Bacteria; phylum Desulfobacterota; class Desulfovibrionia; order Desulfovibrionales; family Desulfovibrionaceae; genus Desulfocurvibacter. Next base: position 2 of record JAEYOJ010000043.1, read on the forward strand.
GCACATCCAGTCCGCGCTGGCGCAGGGCCTGCAGCGAAAGGAGCGCATGGTTGATGGCCCCGAGCCGGTTGGCGACGACAAGGAGGACCGGCAGGTCCAGGGCCTGGGCCAGGTCGAGCATTGTCCGCCCGTCGCCGAGCGGCACGAGCAGGCCGCCGGCCCCTTCCACCACGGTGAACACGCCCTGCTCCTGTACCTCACGGATGCGTTCAATGATTGCGTCCGTGTCGATGCGTCCCTGCTCCAGCCTGGCGGCCAGGTGCGGCGAGCAGGGAACGCGGAACTCTTGAATCGAGAAAGGCTGCACGGCCATCCCGGGCAAGCCCTCGACGGACTGCCGGTAGTACATCACGTCAGGGGCAATCTCTCCAGGCTCGCAGCCCGTCTGCACGGGCTTTATCGCGGTGGCTTCCGCGCCGCTCTTGAGCAACGCCCGCAGGAGCCCGGCCGTGACGACCGTCTTGCCCGCGTCGGTATCCGTGGCCGTGACGAAGCAGCCGCGAAATCCAGGCCCGGCGCTGTCGCCGAGCCGGTTCGTTGAATTCTCCATGAGAATGCCTCGATGCGCTTGGGGGAATTCGAGCGGATGCTGGCGGGGAGAACGATCCCGGCCCCGATCCGCCGCTATTGAACGGCGAAGGATACTCAGACGGGAAGAGCTTGGCAAATCGCGGGGCCCTTGCATCGAGACGGGCGGTCCCCCGGTTCCTCCGGCGGACCGCCCGTCTCGAAATACAGGGTCCAGGGAGCCGCGCTCCCTGGTGGGTGGGGTCTGGGAAGGGCGACGCCCTTCCCAGTTCTTCCTACTTCTTCAGCCGGTCGCGATACCAGCCGCTGGCGCGGGTCAGGTGATCCTGGATGCGGCCGACCAGGGCGTGCGGGTCGGACAGGTAGCCTTCCTGCAGCAGGGCGGCCTCGTAGAGCTGCTCCGTGGCCAGGGCCAGGTAGTTGTCCTGGGGATCGGCCTGCAGCACGGCCAGCAGGTTGCGCATGAGCGGGTGGTCGCGATTCACCTCCATGATCTTCTGCGGGATGGAGGTGTCCTTGGTCATGGCGCGCATGATCTTCTGCATGGAGGCGGTCATGTGCTCGCCGGGCGTCACGAGGCAGGCGGGCGAATCCTTGAGGCGCTTGGACTCGCGCACCTCGGTCACGCGCTCGCCCAGGATATCCTTCATGCGCCCCAGCAGATCGGGGAAGGCCGCGACCTCTTCGTCGCTGAGGGCCGGAGTCTCGGGCTTCTCGGCCTGCTCCACGTCCGGCAGGGCCTCGATCACGGCCGGGTCGGCGTGCTCGGCGGCCTTCAGGTCGTGGTCCTTGTACTTGCCCAGGGCATCCATGGCGAACTCGTCCACGGGCTCGTAGAGGTACAGGACTTCCAGGCCCTTGCGCCGGAACAACTCCAGGTGCGGGTTGCGCAGCAGGGCTTCGCGGCTGGGGCCGGAGGCGTAGTAGATCTCCTTCTGACCCTCGCGCATGCGTCCGGCGTATTCGGCCAGGGAGACCAGGGCCTCGGCGTTTTCGCCGGCCGAGGAGTTGAAACGCACCAGCTCGGCGAACTTGTCGCGCTGCAGGTAGTCGCCGTAGCCGAACTTGAAGAGCTTGCCGTGCTCGCGCCAGAACTCGGCGTACCTGTCCTTGTCGCCCGCCAGGCGCTCCAGTTCGGAGTAGACCTGCTTGACCAGGGTCTGGGAGATCTTGCGCAGCAGCACGTTCTCCTGCAGCGTCTCGCGCGAGATGTTCAGGGGCAGGTCCTCGGAATCGACCACGCCGCGCAGGAAGCTCAGGTACTCGGGCAGGATGTCCTTGTTGTCCTTCTGGATGAGCACGCGGCGCACATAGAGGTCCAGGCCCTTGCGCTCATCCAGGCCCATGCCGGGCATCTCGTAGCTCTTCTTGGGCACGAACAGCAGGGCCGAGAACTGCACGGGCGCGTCCACGGAGGTGTGCAACGTGTCCAGCGGATCGTCGATGTCGTGGGTCAGGAACTTGTAGAACTCGGCGTACTGCTCGGGCTTGACCTCGAACTTGGGCTCGCGCCAAAGGGCCTGCACGGTGTTGGCGCGCTCGCCGGCCACGACGATGGGGAAGGACACGAAATTGGAGTGGCGGCGGATGACGTCGCGCAGGGTGTGCACGTCGGCGAACTTGTCGGTCTCGTCCTTGAGGTGCACGGTGATGGTCGTGCCGCGCTTGACCTCGCCCTCGACCGGCTCGATGCGGTAGGTGCCCAGGCCGTCGGAGACCCAGCGCCAGGCCGGCTCACCGGATTTGTAGGAGCGCGTGACCAGTTCGACTTCCTTGGCGACCATGAACACGGAGTAGAAACCCACGCCGAAGCGGCCGATGAAGTTCTCCAGTGACTTCTTCTCCGTGCCCTCGGAAGCGGCCTTGATGAAATCGGCCGTGCCGGAATGGGCGATGGTGCCGATGTTCCGCACGATCTCCTCGTGGGTCATGCCCAGGCCCGTGTCGGCGATGGTCAGAATCTTCTTGTCCTTGTCTGCTTCGATGCGGATCTCCAGCTCCAGGTCCGGATCGGCGATCTCCGCGCCCTTGCTCTGCTCGAAGCGCAGCTTGTCCAGGGCGTCCGATGCGTTGGATACGAGCTCGCGCAGGAATATCTCGCGGTTGGTGTATAGGGAGTGCACCAGGATATCGAGAAGCTGGCGCACCTCGGCCTTGAAGCTGAAATCTCCCGCCGCAGGCTGAGTCATATGGTCCTCCTTGCTGTAATCATGCTTTTATCGCGCGTGTGGCTCAAGTATGAAGCGCAGTGCGCCGATAAGAATAAACACACGAGGTCCCAAGACAAGACCCATGCATGCAAGTACCGCAATGCTCCATTCGGGAGAGCGTGAAAACCTGGAGGAGATCATCCGCGCCACGCGCGGCAGGATCGCCTGGCCCTTGCGCGAGAAACTGGGCCACGGCGGCTTCGCCGTGCGCTCGGACCCCGGCCGCCGCGAGCACGTCATCTACTGGCCGCGCTACGGCGGCGTGGGCGCTCCGCACTATCTGGAATACCTGCACGAGCTCGTGCACGCCCGCCTGGCCGAGGAGGCCCACCCGCTCTTTTCCGGGCCGACCTTCGCGCCGGGATCGCACATCGTCCTGGTGGACATGGCCCTGCCCGTATTCCAGGCGGCCTCGGACTGGTTCGTGGAGCACGAGGTGGTCCGGCTCTGCCCGGAGCGCAAGAAGCCCGAACTGGCCTCGCAGTTCGGCTCGCTGCTGCGCGGGATGCGCGAAGGCGGCAGTCTGGACCCCGCCGAAGCGGCCTGCGCCGCGCTCCTGGCTGCCAAGGCCGTAGCCTTCCTGGGCCGCGAGACCTGCCTTTCGGGCCTCCTGGCCGAGCTCATCGAGGCCTACCTGCGTACGCCCGCGCACAAGCCCTGCCTGTTCACCCTGCGCGCCCTGACCAACCGGCTGCTCGGTCCACTCTTCAAGGCCCGCGCGGACATCGCCCTCGCCGGCGGCCGCGAGGTCTGGCTGCTGCGCGGCCGGACTGGCTGAGCAAGCCCTCGCAAGGCCTCTTTTCCAGAAAATCGTTCCTCAGGCCTGCCCCGGCCTTGCCGTCCGCGCTTTGCCTGCAGACCCGGCATGCCTCACGTCAGGAACAACAGGCGGCCAAGCCCGGACCGCGCAGCGGCGTGCGCCGTTCACTGAACTCGTCGGCAACGAAGCGGGCCAGGCAGTCCACCTCGGGGGACGCGCCGCCGCTGCTCCTGTGCAGGGTCAGCGTGGCGGCCGGAAGGTCGGGGAATCCGTCCGCTGGCCCCAGGATGCGCAGGCCCGGAGGCACGGTGCTCACTCCGGCTACGGCCACGGCCAGGCCGGCCGAGACGGCGGAGAATATGCCCGACAGGCTCTGGCTCGAATAGGCGATGCGGTAGCGCCGGCCGAGCTTCTCCAGGGCCTCCAGGGCCCAGCGGCGATAGGCGCAGCCAAAGTTGTATGCGGCGAAGGGCAGGACTTCCTGCTCGTGGGTGGCGTGATTGTCGGAGGTGACCCAGGCCAGCGGCTCCCGGCGGATGGCCTCGCCGGAATCGGCGGGCGCGCAGGTGCAAACGGCCAGATCCAGCCCGCCCGCGGCCAGGGTCTCCAGCAGACGCCGCGTGCTCGGCTCGCAGTGCACCTCGACCTGCACGAAAGGAAATACCTCGGCGAAGCGCGCCAGGATCGACGGCAGGAAGGTCGCCGCGTAATCGTCGTGCGAGCCTATGCGCACCAGCCCGCTCATTTCAGGCCTGACCAGGGCGGCCAGGGCCTCGTCGTGGGCCCTGAGCACGCGCCTGGCGTGCCGCAGCAGGATTTCCCCCTCGCGGGTCAGGCCCACCGTGCGGCCGTTGCGCTTGAACAGGATCCGGCCAAGGTCCGACTCCAGCCGTTTGACATGCTGGCTCACCGCCGACTGGGTCAGGTTCACGACCAGGCCGGCGCGGGTGAAGCTGCCGGTGTCGGCCACGGCCACGAACGAGCGCAGCAGGTCTATGGGCAGGTGCATGTCGCCTCCGGCTACAACGGATGCTAATAACAAATATGACGACTATTCGTTGGTCTTATGAATAGCACATGGTCCAGAGTGCCCTCAAGGAAAAGGAGGATGCTCATGGACCAGCCGATCGACAGGCATTCCCGGAGGCGGACAGGAGGCGGAAGCGCTCCGTGGGCCGCGCCCGCGCGCCTGATCCGGGTTCTGCTGAGGTGGCGCAGACGGCGAAGAATGTTGAGGGAGCTGATGGAGCTGGACGACCATCTGCTCAAGGACATCGGCTTCAAGCGGGACGATGTGCTCAAGGCCCTGCGCTCGGGCGGTCTGCCCGAGCGGATCGACTGGAGGGCCGAACGGCCCCCCGCAACGGTCCGGGCGAACGGCGCACGCCGTTCAAGCCGCCTGACCGCGACTGCCGGGCGGCCCTGCCCCATGTGAGGCCGCCGGGCCGCCCGGCCTGCAGCTAGATTTCCTTCTTCACCTTGGCCTTCTTCATAGTCAGCCCTATGCCCTCGAACAGTTCGAAAATCGCGAAGCCGTACCACAGGGTATAGATCACGTAGAAAGTCAGCAGCACGATGACCAGCAAGGCCCGGTCGCCGATGTTCTCGGACTGGATGCCGTAGAAGTTGAAGCCCGGCTCCACGGCCTTCTTCTCCACCGTGTTCACGACATTGGCCGCGTTGTACAAGGTCTGCTGCTGAAGCTCCTTGACCAGCGGGTCCAGGAAGGACCACCAGGCCTTGAGCACGTCGCGCCCCTTGAGACCGGGATATTTGGCCTCGACCTGCTGCGCGTTGTTCTCAAACATGGCCTCGGAATCGCGCACCGCGCTCGTGAGCAGTTCGCCAAGATTGCCGCTGGCGACGACGGTTCCGTCCGGCGTGGCCTGTGCCTCGGCCCCGTTGGCCCGCAACACCGTAACGACGGCCTCGGCCGTGTCAGGCTTGCCGGGCTTGATCTCGGCCTGGAAGGGCGTGCCTTTGAGCGGCTCCACCTGGCGCTGCACGTCCGGGATGAAAAAGGACGAGCCCTTGGACAGGCGGTTGAACAGGTTGTCGGCGTATTCCAGGAAGTTCATTGTGTGGCCTGCGTGCGTTCCCCACATGTCCAGGGGAACGAAGATGAGCGCCAGCACGAAAAGGAAGGAGCCCAGGAGCAGCAGGCCCTTGGTGAAGGCCTTTCTGTTGCGCACCAGCATCTTACGCCTCCTGCCTGAAGGTTTTCAGGTTGGCGAAGAACTTAGAGAATATCCACAGTCCGAAGACGCCCACCGCGATCCAGAACAGGACGTTGCCCACGTACTCCAGGCCGACCACGAAGCCCATGGGCAGCTGGATGACGTCCAGGTCCACGAGCTTGCGCGGCAGGGTCGCGGCGCGGTTGATGAATCCGGCCAGGATGGCCACGGCGTAGAAGCCGCGGATGTAGATGCCCTTGACGACCTTGGTGGTCAGCGCGCCCACCTGGATGCCCAGGAGCGAGCCGAGCAGCATGCCCATGGCCAACGTGTAGAACACGTAGCCGTAGATGGCGTACTGGGCGATGGCCGCCAGACCGGCGGTGAAGATGATCTGCAGGATGTCCGTGCCCACGGTGGTCATGGACGACACGCCGAAGACGTACACGAACATGGGGAAGGTCACGAAGCCGCCGCCCACGCCCATGATGGCCGCCAGCATGCCCACCAGCAGACCGCCCGCGGCCACGATCCAGCCCGAGATGCTCTTGCCGCCTGGCACGAGATCCTCGTCGAAGCGGATCATGGGCGGGACCTTGAGGCCCTGGAGTTTGGCCGGCAGGCCGACCTTGCCCGTGGTCATGACTTCGCCGTGGGGACTGTCGCCCACCGTGGAGCCCACCTGGCGCGGGGTGCGCGACAGACGGATGAAGTCGAGCAGGGCGTAGAAACCCAAAAAGCCCAGGAGAACCGAGTACACTCCGCTGATGAAGGCCTCGGACAGCAGCGGGTTGAGGTCGTACAGCCCCTTGTTGATGGCGCCGCCGATGAAGGTGCCTATGGACGCGCCGGCCAGGAAGGCAATAGCCAGCTTGCCAGACACGTTGCCCAGCTTCTTGTGCACCGTGGTGCCCATGATGGCCTTGGCGAAGATGTGGAACAGGTCCGTGCCCACGGCCAGGATGCCCTTGATGCCCGCGGCCATGAGCGCCGGAGTGATGATGAAGCCTCCGCCGGCGCCGATGCAGCCCGTGATGAGCCCGGCCACCAGGCCGATGAAGATCGAGGCCACGAAGACCTGCGTGGAGTAGAATGACGGCGCGTAGGCCGTCTTGCCGCCCAGGAACTCCGCGGCCTCCACGCCCGAGACGAGCAGGATGGGAAGAATGAGCAGAAACAGCAGGAACAGCCGCTTCTTGCTGCGCAGGATGGTGTACGAAACCTCCATCTCCCACCGTGCGTGCGCCCGGGCCGAGGCCATGAGGAACAGATAGACCTGCCTGAAAAAATGCATGTCCGCCTCCTTGGTCTGGTCCGCCTGGGGCCGATAGCGGCCCCACATGGCAGGCTACATCATGAGGCGATCTGCTCAAAGTCTTAGACCGAGGAAAAATCTAACGCGCTAAACGATCTAGCGCCCTCGTCCCGAGGCGGCAGCCGTTCGGCCTTGCCCCGGAGCGCCGTGGTCACTATGATGCCGCCTTCCCGGACTGACGGCAAAGACCAAGGAGCACATCATGTCCACGAGCACGGTCTGGTTCTGGAACCTGCGGGCCTCGCGCAAGGCCCCCTTCGAGCAGCGCATGCACCGTCTGCTCAAGGCCGCCGGCGCGGCCGAGCACGTGCGTCCAGGCGACCTGCTGGCGCTCAAGATGCACTTCGGCGAGGCCGGGGTGACCACGTTCATCACGCCCATCCACGTGCGGCCCATCGTGGGCTTCTTCCGCAAGGCCGGGGCCAAGCCCTTCCTGACCGACACCAACACGCTCTACGCCGGCCACCGCGGCGAGGCCGTGTCGCACAAGCTGCAGGCCGCGCTGCACGGCTTCGACCCGAACGTTCTGGGCGCGCCGGTCATCATCGCCGACGGCCTGCGCAGCACCAACGAAACCGCCGTGTTCTTCCAGGGCAGGCATATCTCCACGGCCTACCTGGCCGGCGACATCGTCAACGCCGATCTGCTCGTGACGCTCAGCCACTTCAAGGGCCACGAGCTGGCCGGATTCGGCGGCGCGCTCAAGAACGTGGCCATGGGCTGCGCCACCCGCCGGGGCAAGATGCAGCAGCACGGCTGCCTGGCTCCCCAGCTGCACCCGGACAACTGCAAGGGCTGCGGCATCTGCGTGGAGGTCTGCGCGCCAGGAGCGCTGCGCATGGGCGAGGACAAGCGCATAAGCGTGGACAAGGACCTCTGCGCCGGCTGCGGGGCCTGTTTCCACGCCTGCGCGCACCACGGCGTGGAGATCGACTGGCGCACGGACATCAACGAGTTCCTGGGACGCATGATGGAGTACGCCGCCGCGACCCTGCTCACGCGCGCCAGGCCCACGCTGCACGTGAGCTTCGTCATGGGCGTGACCCCGAACTGCGACTGCGTGGGCTTCTCGGACGCGCCCGTCTGTCCGGATATCGGCGTGCTGGCCTCCTGGGACCCCGTGGCCCTGGATCAGGCCTGCCTGGACCTGGTCACGGCCGCGCCGCCGCTCTACCCGAGCAGCCTGCCCGCGGGCCTCGCGCCGGGCCAGGACAAGCTGCACGCCCTGACGCCCTCCTTGCCCTCGGACATGGGTTTGGCCTATGCCGAATCCCTGGGCCTAGGCAGCCGCGCCTATGAGCTAAAGGCGATATGAGCAGCAAGAGCCGGGAGAGGGGCGCCACCCCTCTCCCGGACCCTCACCCGCCAGGGAGCGGCGCTCCCTTGACCCCCCTTTATTCAGAGATATGGCCCGCTTCGCGCGGGCTGGACGCAGGACGTCTGTGTCGGCTGAGAATGCTCGCGGCTGAATGGCTGGCTCCGCGGCCATTCGGCCGCGCATAGCAGGTCCAGGGCGCGCCCTGCTTCGGATAGGGTCCTGGCAGGTGGAGTCCGGTAAGGGCAAAGCCCTTACCGGCTCATGTGCAATCCGCGCTAGCCCTTATGCCGCTTGAGCAACTCCAGGTACTTCTCCGGCGGCAAGGGCTTGCTGAAGTGAAAGCCCTGGTACTCGTCGCAGCGCAGGCCCAGGATGAAGTTGAGCTGCTGGGGCGTTTCAACGCCTTCGGCGATGACCTTGAGATCCAGGCTCTGGGCCATGGAGATGATGGTCGTGGTGATGGCGATGTCGCTCGGGTCCGTGGGGATGCCGCGGATGAACGACTGGTCGATCTTGAGCGCGCCCAGGGGGAAGTGTTTGAGGTAGGCCAGGGACGAGTAGCCGGTGCCGAAGTCGTCGATGGCCACGGCCAGGCCTAGGTCCTTGAGCCGGCGCAGCGTGGCCATGGTCTGGTCCACGTCCTGCACCAGGGAGCTTTCCGTGATCTCCAGCTCCAGCAGGCGGCTGTCGAAACCGGTGCGCTCCAGCACGCGCTCCACCGTGCCCACGAGGTCCTTCTGGCGGAACTGGCGCGGGGAGAGGTTCACGGACAGGTACTGCTCCGGAAAGCCGGCATCCTGAAAGGCCTTGGTCCGGCGACAGGCCTGCTCCAGGATCTGCTCGCCCAGGGGCAGGATAAGGCCTGTCTCCTCGGCCAGGGAGATGAACTCGCCGGGCGGAATGATCGTGCCGTCGGGCTTGATCCAGCGCGCCAGGGCCTCGGAGCCGACCACCGAGCCGTCGCGCAGGCCGACGCGCGGCTGGAACCAGGGCTGTATGTCGCCGTGCTCCAGGGCCTTGCGCAGCTCGCCCTCCACGGTCATGCGCCGCACCGCGCGCTCGTTGAGCACCGGGGTATAGAGCTGGAAGGTGTTGCGGCCCTTCTCCTTGGCCCGGTACATGGCCATGTCAGCGTTCTTGAGGAGCGTTTCGGCGTCGGTTCCGTCGTCGGGATACAAGGCGATGCCCACCGAAGGCGTGGCGGTCAGTTCGTAGCCCCGGATGTGAAACGGCGCGCGGAAGGCCTCCAGGATACGCGCGGCCGCCGCAGCGGCCAGGTTGTCGCCGTCCAGGGCCTCGACCATGACCGCGAACTCGTCGCCGCCCAGGCGCGCCACCGTGTCCTCGGTGTGCGCCGCCTCCTTGAGCCG
>JAEYOJ010000046.1 GCA_023411815.1 Pseudomonadota bacterium
GTGCGCGCCTGCACGCCCATCTCCAGGATGCCCTGGATCTCCCAGTCGAGCACGGCCTTGGGCAGGCGGTACTCGGGAATGCCGTAGCGCAGCTGGCCGCCCAGCTCGGGCATGGCCTCGAATATGGTCGGCGAATGGCCCAGGCGGCGCAGGAAGAAGGCGCAGGACAGGCCAGCCGGACCGCCGCCGATCACCGCCACCCTATGGCCCGTGTCCTTGGCCACGGGCACGGGGTAGCGCGTGCCGGAACGCATCTCGTGGTCGGCCACGAAGCGCTTGAGCATGTTGATGCCTACGGGCTCGTCCACGTTGCCCCGGCGGCAGACCGTCTCGCACGGCCTGGGGCAGACCCTGCCGCAGACCAGCAGCAGCGGGTTGCGCTCGCGGATGGTCGCCACGGCTCCCTCGTAGTCGCCCTGGCGCACCTGTTCGATGTAGCGCGGAATGTTGATCTGGCCCGGACACTTCTGGCGGCACGGCGGCAGGCAATCGTTGGTCTGGTTCAGGTGCAGGAGCCTTGAACTCAAGCCGAGCACGCTGATGACCCCGCGCGGGCACACGGCCACGCACTTGCCGCAGGCCCGGCATTCGTCGGGGTTCACGTGCGGCAGGTTGTCCGGCCCCATGTGGATGGCGTCGAAGGGACAGGCCCTGACGCAGGTTCCCAGCCCCAGGCAGCCCTCGGGGCAGAGTTTGGAGCCGCCGTAGAGCATGGCCGCCGCGCGGCAGTCGTCCACGCCCTCGTAGACGAAGGCTTCCTCGGCGCGCGGGCCGCCGGTGCAATCGGGCACGGCGAGCTGCGCCTCGCGCTCCACCACGGACAGGCCCATGATGGCCGCGACCTTCTGGGCCGTGTCCATGCCGCCCACCACGCACACCCCGGCGTCGGCCCGGCCAGAGACCACTGCCGCCGCCGCGCCGGCGCAGCCCGGATAGCCGCAGCCGCCGCAGTTGACCCCGGGCAGCACTCCCTCGACCTGCGCGATGCGCGGGTCCTCCTTCACGAAGAGAAGCTTGGAAGCGACAGCGAGCAACAATGCCGCAATGAAGCCCAGACCGAGCAGAACGAGCATCGAGGACAGGATCACGGGACCTCCTCCCCTAACCGATCATGCCCTTGAAGGCGAAGAAGGCCAGGGACATGAGCCCGGCCACGGCCAGGCCGATGGGCGTGCCGCGCAGGGAACGGGGCACGCGCTTGACCGCCAGCCGCTCGCGGATGCCGGCCAGGAGCACCAGGGCCAGCATGAAGCCCGTGCCCGAGAATAGCGCGTAGGCCACGGTCTTGACGAAGGAATACCCGGCGCGCTGGGTGATGAGCGCGATGCCCAGCACGGCGCAGTTGGTGGTGATGAGCGGCAGGAAGATGCCCAGGGCCCTGTACAGCGGCGGCATGGCCTTCTTGAGGAACATCTCCACGAACTGCACCAGGGCCGCGATGACCAGGATGAAGGTCAGGGTCTGCAGGTAGCCGATGCCGAAGGGCTCCAGCAGGTATTCCTGCACGAGCCAGGTGATGGCCGCGGCCATGACCGAGACGAAGACCACGGCCGCGCCCATGCCGAAGGCCACCCCGCTCTCTCTGGAGGTGCCGATGAACGGGCAGTTGCCCAGGTATTGGGCAAGAACGATGTTGTTGACGAAGACCGCGGCCACGAAAAGGAGGGAGTATTCCTGCATGGCGCCCTCCTACTTGCCGCCGCGGATGCCCGGCGCGGAACAGGCTCGGCACGAGCCGCAGCCCAGGTTCTCGATCTCGGCCAGCCCCTGCCGCCTGCGGCGCCAGTTGGTCGCGTAGTTCATGGCTCCCAGCAGCAGGCCCAGACAGACGAAGGCTCCGGGGGCCTCGACCATGAAGCCGAAGGGCTTGAATCCGGCCCAGGCCACAGGTTCGCCGAAGAGCGTGCCGTAGCCCATGGCCTCGCGCAGGCCGCCCAGAAAGGTCAGGGATAGTGCGAAACCAAGGCCCAGGCCCAGGCCGTCGGCCATGGACAGGAGCGGGCCGTTGCGTGAGGCGAAGGCCTCGGCCCGGCCCAGGATGGTGCAGTTGACCACGATGAGCGGCACGAAGATGCCCAACTGCAGGTAGAGCGGATAGGCGTAGGCTTGCATGAGCAGTTCCACGGCCACGACCAGGGTAGCGGCGATGACGATGAAGCAGGCGATGCGCACCTTGGAGGGGATGAGGTTGCGCACCAGGGAGACCAGCAGGTTGGACAGGGCCAGCACGAAGATGACCGCCAAGCCCATGCCCAGGCCGTTGCCGGCCGTCTTGGTCACGGCCAGGGTCGGGCACAGGCCGAGCACGAGCCTGAAGGGCGGCAGATCCTTCCAGAGTCCCTTGGAGAATTCCTTCCACAGCGCGTTCATGAGGTTCCTCCAGGTTGAAGCTGTAACATGCTCCGGACTCGTCAGGACCAGGTTTTTTCGAATTCGGGCTTGAGCTCCTTGTAGATTTCCGCTGCCTGACGCACGGCCTCGGTCGCCCCGGTGGAAGAGACCGTGGCCCCGGCCACGGCGTCGACCGTCCCGCCACGGGCCGACAGGGCCAGCCCATCCAGGCCGCGATTGCGGAACTGCATGGTGAAGCCGTGCTGCGCCACGCGCGAGCCCACGCCGGGGGTCTCCTTCATGGTCGTCATGCCGATGCCCACGATGCGGTCGGAGCGCAGGTCGAAGGCCGTGATGACCCCGATGTCGCCAACGTAGCCCTTGCCGAAGGTCTCGAAGGCCACGCTCGCCAGTTCGCCGTCGCGCATGAACGGAAACACGGTAAGTTCCCGATCCATGCCCGGCAGCTTGAAGGCCCTACGGTCAGCGATGGGATCGTTGTCGTGCTCGGGAACGACCGTGACGAGCACCGGGCTCTGCACGTAGGCCAGCACCTGCTCCTCGATGCGCGGAGCCGTGAACTCGCGCAGGGAGGCCAGGGTCAGTCCGGACAGGCCGGTGATGACGGACAGGGCCACGACCATCTTGAACACCTCGCGCATGGCCTACCTCGCTCCGAAGGGTTTGGGCCGGATGCGGGCCAGCATGGGCGTGAACAGGTTGGCCAGCAGCACGGCGAAGGCCGCGCCGTCGGGATAGATGCCGTGAATGCGGATGACGGCCGTGAGCGCGCCGGCCAGCAGGCCGAACAGGAGCATGGGCAGCGTGCGCGAAGGCGTCGAGGGCTCGTCCGTGGCCGCGAAGAAGGCCACGAACACGGCGCTGCCCGCAAGCAGGTGGAAGAGCGGCGAGGCGTACGTCGCCGGGTCGCTCAGCCAGTAGACGCCCTCGGCGGCGGTAAGGCCGGCCAGGAAGCCCAGCGGGATCTCCCAGCGCACCCGGCCCAGGGCCAGGAGCAGCAGGCCGCCGGCCAGCACGGCCCAGACTTGGCTCGCGCCCAGTCCGCCGAGCTGCCGGCCGGCCAGAAGCCGCAGGGGCGATATCCCGGCCACGGCTTCGGGGCCGAAGGACTTGAGCTGGTGCAGGGGCGAGGTAAGCTCCGAGGCGAGCATGGAGAACTCGGCGTCCATGGCCTCGGGCCAGGACAGGCTGCATACGGCCCAGCCGACCAGGGCCGGACTGAGCGGGCTGCCGCCCAGGCCGCCGAAGATCATCTTGCCGAGCACGATGCTCGACGCCGCGCCCATGACCGCCAGCCACCAGGGCGCGGCTGCCGGCAGGAGAAAGGCCAGCACGAGGCCCATGTACAGGCCGTGGAAGTCGTCCACGCTGCTCCGGCGGCCCATGAGCCGCTCGCACAGGAACTCCGCGAGGATGGCCGTGGCCCCGCACAGGGCCATGACGCGCACGGCCGGCAATCCGTAGGCCAAGGCGGCCATGACCGCGGCGGGAGCCAGGGCGGCGATGGAGGTCAGCATGAGGGAGTGCACGCTGGAACCGGCGTGCGCGAAAGGCGGGGCCGAAACCGTGAGCAGGGGCGCTATTTTCAGAGGCCGCAAGCCCCTGGCTCCGGCGGCTTGCAGCCGCGCCGGGGTGGCGGACGAAGGTGGTTGCATGCCATGACCTCCTGGTCCTCAAACGGCCTCGGCCAGCTCGCGCAACTGCTGCTTGGCCAGGCGGATGTACTGTAGCACGGGACGGCGCGTGGGGCACACGTATGCGCACAGTCCGCACTCCATGCAGGCGTCGATGTTGTTGTCCACGGCCCGCTTGAGCAGCCCGAACTCGGCGCAGCCCGAGAGCAGCCCGGGATCGACCCTCGACGGGCAGATACGCACGCACCTGCCGCATTCCATGCACGGCGCGTCGGTCACGGAGGCATGGCCGCCGGCCGGAACCACGGTCAGGCCGTAGACTCCCTTGTCGATGCCCTGGGCCAGGGACCTGGCCGCGAA
>JAEYOJ010000035.1 GCA_023411815.1 Pseudomonadota bacterium
TTTCCTGGGCTGGGGGGGCGGCCCCCCCCCCCCCCCACGCCCCGCCAGCCAGGGGAATCATTCCCCTGGACCCCGCATTCCCAGGAACGAGGTTACCCATGCACGCAAGCACATGCCGCTGCCCCGGTGCGACGCGCTCCGGCATCAGCCTGCCCCTGCCTTTGGCCGGCAAGATCAACGCCCTGTGCCGCTACGCCGCTCCGGCCCACGCCGGGCCGCTGGTGGAGCCGGAGCAGGCCGTGGAGTACGTGCGCCGGGCCAAGGACAGCCTGGGAGAGATCGCGGCCGTGAGCATCACCGGGCCGGGCGAGCCCATGGCCCAGCCGGGCAGGACGCTCCAGGTCCTGGTCGCCCTGCGCCAGGCCTTCCCGGAGTTGGCCCTGCGCGTGTCCAGCAACGGCCTGGGCTTGGCCGAGCAAGCCGAAACCCTGGCCAGGCTGAACGTCGGGCTTGTCACGCTGCGCGCGCACGCGGTCAGCGTGGAGAGTCTGGGCAGGCTTTTCGCCTGGATACGGCCCGGCGTGCGCACCCTGACCATTAAGCTGGCCGCCGGTGAAATGCTGGCAGCCCAGGTTCTGGCTGTGCAGGCCCTGCACGGACAAGGCCTGAACGTGAAGGTGCACAGCTTGCTCGTACCCGGAATCAACGACGCCGAGATGGGCCCCCTGGCCAGGATCATGGCCGAGGCCGGCGCGAGTTGCATGCACGTGCATCCCTTCGCGACCTTTGCGGGCGCTCCCGAGGACGCCCGGCCGCCCACGGCCGGAGAGTTGGCCAAGGCTCGCAGCGCGGCCGCCCGGCACCTGGAGCAGATAGACTTCTGCCGGGCCTGCGCCGGTCAGGGCGACCCCAGCGCCCTGACCGGCCCGGCCGGCCCGATCGGGGTCGCCGGGCTGGCCGCCACCATCGACGGTCCCACGACGGAGCGACCCTATGTGGCCGTGGCCACCACCGACGGTTCCGAGGTCAACGAGCATCTGGGCCGGGCCAGGCGGCTGCTGATCTACGGCGCCGAGGGCGGCATGGGCCGCCTGGTCGGAGTGCGCGAAGTGCCCGAACCGGGCGGCGGCGAGGAACGCTGGAAGAAGCTGGCCGAGACGCTGGCGGACTGCTGCGCCCTGCTGGTGGCCGACGCCGGAGAGACTCCGCGCGCGGCCCTGGCCGCGAACGGCCTGCGGGTGCGCCGCGTGGGCGGCTTCATCGAGGACGCCGTGGCCGACACCCTGGGATTGCAACGCAAAAAGAACTGAGACCGTAATCCAAGCATCGACTCACAAGGAGAATGACATGGCCAGCAAGCCTTCCTGTCACATACTGGTCTGCGCCAGCTTCCGCGTTTCCGGCGACCCCAAGGGCGTCTGCCACAAGAAGGGCTCCACCGGACTTCTGCAGTACATCGAAGAAGGACTGCTGGACCGGGGCATCGACGGCCTGGTCTGCGCCACTGGCTGCATGAAGCAGTGCGACGACGGCCCCATCATGGTCGTATACCCGCAGGGCCACTGGTACAAGGGAGTGGACAGCGAGGACAAGGTCGACGAGATTCTCGACGCCTGCGAGAACGGCGGGGCCGCCGAGGAGCATCTGCTGTTCTAAGAGAATCCTTCAGAACGATCGTCGAGATAAGAGGCCGCCTTGCGCGGCCTTTTCTTATTCAGCCGTCCTCCTGCCTCTTCCTCAAGGCCAACCTGACGCCGGGGAAATCGTTCAGACCCTGAGGCACTCGCATCCCGGTTCACTACGCGCCTTGCGCTTGAAACGGAAAGCTTAGGAGTGCGCTCAAACACCGCAGGTACGGGCCGTGCAAAGCAGCCCTTGCCTGCCGGGCCCTCCGGTCCAGGGGCGCATCAAGATCGCAACCAAGTCCAAGGAATTTCTCTTGAAAGCCTTGCTTGCCGCTGCCGCGGCCCTGTTCCTTTGCATGAGTCAGCCCTCCCTGGCCTCGTCCCAGGGACCGGAAATGGCGCCACTGAACCCGGATTTTGCGCACTACCTGGAGCTCAGGGAGAGACTGCCGCTGCTCCAATCCGGGGAAACCGGCCCCGGACCAGATTCCCCGCCGGACGGTTTCTCCTTCGGTTATACGCCGCCGCCCGTGGAAATCGAGCCGTGGCCCATTCCTCAACCCGAGCTGATCCTGCGGTCCGCCCTGCCCGCTCGCTTCGATTTGCGCGACACCGGCCGCCTGACTTCCGTGAAGAACCAGGGGGGATGCGGAGCGTGCTGGGCCTTCGCCATGCTCGGCAGCATCGAGTCCAACCTCATGCCCGCCGAGAACTGGAACTTCTCCGAGGACAACGTCAAGAACCTGCACGGCTTCGACTACGACGCCTGCGCGGGCGGCAACCACATGATGGCCACGGCCTATCTCGCCCGCGGCCTGGGGCCGGTGCTGGAAAGCGAGGACCCCTACGAGGCCGGCAGCAGGAGTTCTCCCGTCTTTCCGGCGCGCAAGTGGATCAGGAACGTGGCCTTCCTTCCCAAGCGCACCGGCTCGCAGGACAACGACGCCATCAAGCGCGCGGTGCTGACCCACGGAGGCGTCTACGCGAGCCTTTACATGACCACTTCCTCGGCCTGGTACAGCTCGACCAATAGGGCCCTGTACTACGCCGGAAACAGCAAGCCCAATCATGCCATTGTCATCGTGGGCTGGGACGACGACTTTCCGGCGGGCAAATTCCCGACCCGCCCCGCGGGCAACGGGGCCTTCATCATCAAGAACAGCTACGGCACGAGCTTCGGTCAGAGCGGCTATTTTTACGTGTCCTACCATGACCTCACGCTGGCCAAGCAGGGAGCCTCGGCCTACAGCTTCGGCGCGGCTCCCGCCGGAGGATACTCCAGCGTCTATCAGCACGATTTTCTGGGCTGGACCTCGACCTACGGCTTCAGGAGCACCGACGTCTCCTATGCGAGCGTGTTCCAGGCCAGGGCGAACGAAGAGATTTTCGCCGTTTCCACCTACGCGGTCATACCCGGAACGCGCTACACCATCTCCGTCTATCGGGATCCGCTGGACGGCCTCGAGGATCCCGGAGGTCCGGAAGCCGAAGTGAGCGGCTTTTTTCCCGAAGCCGGCTTCTACACCCTGGACCTGCCTCGCCCGGTGCAGGTGGAAGCCTGCGAGCCGTTTTCCGTCGTGGTGGAAATCAGAGCGCCGACCGGCGCGCAATACGTCATCCCGGTGGAAAAAGCCCATGCCGGCTACTCAACCGCGGCGGAAGCCAGGCCTGGTCGGAGCTTCGCGCGCCGCACGGGAGGTCGCTGGTACGATTTCGGGGCCGATGGGCTTGATGTCTGCGTCAAGGCCTTCGGCCGGCCTAGCGGAGGGTTGACGGACCCAGGCCAAGCATTCTGCCCCGATCTGGCGCCCGTCTCCGTCAGTAGCGGCAAAAGCGGGGGAGGAGGCTGTGCGCTGTCTTCCGCGGCCCGCCTGGGGCCCGAGTGGCTGTTGCTGCCGGTCGTCCTGCTCGTCTGCAGGCTATGGAGGAGACTCGGCCCAGGGAGGAGGCGCTGAGCCGCTTTGCCGCCAGCCGCCCGGGGCCGGATTCTCCTGCGCCGACCCGACGCTCGTCGTCGTCCTCACACTAGCACGCTCCCGCGCGTCAGCCGTTCAGCCGGCGCTCGTCCATGCCCATGTCCGGCCGCGGCCCGATGATGCGACGATCGCCCTCGAAGTCGCGATATGGGAAATAAGGGCAGCGGAACTGCGCCCGGTCGATGCACGGGCTGTCCGGTCCCAGGTGGAAGTCGAGGGACTCGGGGTTCACGAAGGCCGGCGGAGCATCGATGTTCCCGGTGCCGGCATGGCCGCCCTCGATGTCGGAGAAGCTGACCACGGCGCCCCGGACGGGCCGGCTGTCGGAACCGTAAAGTTCGTTGCCCCAGACGATGGAGTTGTGCACCGCGGCCGATCCGTAGCCCTGGACGATTTCCGAATAGGACGAGTTGCCGTAAAGGGTGCAGTGCACCAGGCTTGCGCTTTCCAGTTGGCACGCGCCCGCAGTATCGGCGCTGTTTCCGACGAAGAGGCAGTTGGTGAACACCGAGTTGCCGGCGATGGCCGCACCGGCGATGTTGGCCGTATTGTTAAGGAAACGGCAGTTCACGGCGCGCATGTCGCCGGCGCCGATGGCTCCGCCGGCGTCGCTCACGGAGTTGTCCTGGAACGTGCAGCCGACGAGATCCAGGGCCGCATCCCTGGCGTGGATAGCCCCGCCGCCGAAACGGGCCGCATTGCCCTCGAAGATGCTGTGGGCGATGAGCGCGCTGGAACCCGGATGCATGAAGATGGCCCCGCCTTCAACCCTGCTGTTGCCGATGAAGCTCGACCGTAGGATGGTGGCCTTGGACTGGTTCAGGTCCAACGCGCCTCCGCCCGAAGGATAGTAGATCACCCGGTTGTCGCGCAAAGTGCAGCCCACCAACAGCAGGGAGGCCTGCTCGGCACTGATGCCCGAGCAGATGCTGCCGGTGTTTTCCATAATGGTACTGTGCCGCAGGATCAGTCGCGCCCCCAGCACATGAATGCCGCCACCGCCGACGAAGCCGTAGGAGCCGTAGGAGTCGTTGCCCCGCTGGATCGTCAGGCCGTCGATGACCGTGGTCTGCGTGATGTACAGGCACATGGTGGCGTCATTGCCGTCGATGACCGTGGGATTGGCCGCCAGGTCGCGTTGCGCCGGAGAACGCTCCCGGCCCGCGAATCCGCCGATGAGCGATAGCGGCACGTCCGGGGCCAGCGTCCCGTCGAGCACGTAGGTGCCGCCCTTGATCCAGACCTGATCCCAGGCCTGGGCGACGTCCAGGGACTCCTGGATGGTCCTGAAGGCTTGGCTCCAGCTTCCGCCATGGCCGGTGCCCTGCGCCGCGCCGTCCACGTACCAGATCCTGGCCCATGAGGGCGACGCGGCCCCATGCACCAGCAGCGCGCAGGCCAGCGCCGGCAGGATCGCCAGCCGAAACAATCGTTGAATGCGCCCGTATCCGCTGTGCATGGCCTCCCTCCTTCAGGTTCGAATGCAGCCCGTTCGGCGACTGTTTCCACACTGCCCTAGAGTTGCCGGCGTAAGGGTGGAGGAAATGGCAAGCGCGGAATGGAGCCATCTGCGCACTGCATGGCTTGGAAAACACTCCCCAGTCACGTGATGGTACCCTGCGCCAGTGCGCAGCGCGACTAGCAAAGCAGGCCCCATTAATAAGTGCGGCGGGCCGTCTCCGGTCAAACCCGCGGCCGTTCTCGGCCTGTTCCCGCCGGGGTTATCCGCTCACGCCGCCCAGGGTCACGGCGGACGTAACCGGCGTAGCGGTATTTCTGGCTTACCGGCCTGTTTCCGACTATGCTCGGCGCATGTCTTTCTTCGTCAACCTGCCCATCCGCTACGTGGCCCAGGATCCGTCCTGGCTGGACCTGTTCGTGTCCCTGCGCCTGAATCCCGAGCTGGGCATCGACGCCTGGGCCATCGACGAGCTGGACCCGCGCTTCCACGACGACCTCGTCCGCCGCCTGGACGATGCCGGACTGGCCCGCGCCGCGCACCTGCCGTTCATGGATTTGCGGCCCGGCAGCACGGACCCGCTCATCCTGACCGCCACGCGCGACCGGCTGCGGCGCGCCATGGACCTGGCCAAGCGCTACGGCGCGGCGCACATGATCGGCCACAGCGGCCTGCCCGCCGGAGCCGACCAGGCCTTCATCGAGAGCTGGCTGGTGCGCGCCACGGCCACCTGGGCCATGCTCCTGCGCGAATGGCCCGGCCATGCGCCGCTCTACCTGGAGAACATCTACGACCCCGATCCCGAGCCGCTGTGCAGGCTTCTGGACGGGCTGGCCGATCCTCAGGCCGGCCTGGTGTTCGACGCGGGCCACTGGCACAGCTTCTCGGGCGGCGCGAAACGCCGCGACCTGCGCCGCTGGCTGGAGCGCATAGGCCCGCGCCTGCGCCACCTGCACCTGCACGACAACAGCGGCGCTGGCGACGAGCACGTGGGCCTGGGCCAGGGAGACATCCCCTGGCCGGAGCTGTTCTGTTTCCTGCAGGAACAGGAACTCGTGCCCGGCGTGACCTTCGAGCCCCACTCGCGCGAGGACTTCAGCCAGAGCCTGGCCTTCGTCGCCGCGCACCCTGAGTGGTTCAAGCGCCTGGGAGTCGCCCCGCTGCCGGCCTGACCGCCGGCGGCATTCTGCGATGGCAAGGCAGACTCGCCTGCTCCTCATTATGCCAAGGGGCGTGGAGTGGGTTTGCCGGTCGCCTTCAGCTGAACACCCCGAGCCGCCAGCCTTACCCCGCTTACCCAGACCATGATACGGCTTCCGCTCCAAGCACGGAGCCGGATATCCGCACCGAGCAATCCTGCCGCACCGGTTTTGACGCTCGAGGCTCTTGGGCCATGGCTGGGTTGACACAAGCTGCCTTTGGCAGACTGTTGAAATAGCCTGTCCCGGACTTTTTCAACACCGGAAGGTTGAGTAAAGTCCCACCATTCCGAGCGATTGCTGCTCACCCAGCGGGCCATCCTGGCCCATACGGCCCGTTTGCCAACTGGCTGCCAGCCCTTCGTTATAACTTTAGCCACTCAGCAACAATCCAATAAAACAACCGCCAATACAAACAAAATTAATTTACTACTTCTTCTCTGATTGCAGACAAACTTGACTAACGCCTTACTTTTGGCACTATTACATTGTGTTCTTTGCTCATCACGTCAGCAAGGAGGGCAATGCATGATTTACTGGAAACCTACAGTCTTGCTTGTTGTGCTTCTGGCGATAACAACTCAACCAGCGAACGCGGTAACGGAAGAAGACTTCCTTGTAAGGTCAACGAGAGAACTGCTCAACCTCTGCACTGTATCGGAGCAGGAAGATCTCAAGGAAGAAGCCATCCATTTCTGCCACGGTTATCTTGTGGGAGCATATCACTACCTGAGAGCTTCCACTGCGGGCCCTAACGCGGAGCCCTTGGTCTGCCTGCCGGAGCCTCCTCCTACCCGGGAAGCGGCGATTTCCATGTTCATCGAATGGGCCAAGGCGCATCCCCAGTACATGGATGAGCTGCCCGTCGAAACGGAGGTCAGATTCCTCACGGAGACATGGCCATGCAAATAAAGACACAGACTACAACACCCGTATTGCCCAGTTTGCGACTGGTGACGATGCTCCTGGCCGTCCTTCTTGTCTTGGGCGGGTGCGCCGGGATGTCCGAAACGGAACAGCGGACCGTGACCGGCGGAGCAGCGGGCGCGGCCGGCGGAGCGCTGGTTGGCGCCATAGCCGGCAATGCGGCCATGGGCGCGGCCATCGGCGGCGCGACGGGCCTCGCGGGCGGTTATCTTTACGGCAAGCACAAGGAGAGCGAGAAAAAGGCCTACGAGGAGGGGTATAACGCAGGGAAGGCCGGCCAGTAAGACAGGCGGGAACGCCATGGCTAGCGCCCGATGGAGCATCGGCATGAAGCCCAAGGGGCCGCCGCTCATAACCGGGTTCCTGCTGATACTGAGCCTCTTCCTGGCGGAAAACGCCGTCACTGCGAGCTTGTTGCAGAGCTTGCCACAGGTGCAAGCCGCGCAGTCCGCCCCTCCGACCGTCGCCGCGCGATAGGAAGAGGCTGCGGCACGGGAAACAGCTCCGGAGGAGAAGTTCGAACTCAGCCTGGAGCAACTTGTAATCAGGCTGGTTTCGGAAGCTGAACAGGCCGCCCAGACCTTGACCCGGCGATTTGATTTTGCCCTGTCCGGCTTGCCGGGAGCAAGGCAGGAAATCTCCATGGCCCTGGAGCGCATGGCGGGAGGTGCTGGGGTCGGCCGTCTGCTCGCAGCCATGGGCCTGGCGTGCGTGCCCTTTCTTCTCGGCCTTGCGGCGGAGCTGGCCTATGCCCGCCGGCTCGGATCCGTGACGAAGTGGCTGGCCGGTCCCGCCAACGTAACCTTGTTCGCCCTGCCGAGACTGCTCGGCCTCGGCGTCCTGCACCTAAGCCGCATCCTCGTGTTCATCCTCGCCGCCTTGGCCATGGTCGTCCTCATCCTGCCAGACGGAGGAGTCTCCCGACAACTCGCCCTGTTCTTCGCACTCCCTGTGTTCCGGCTGCGCATCATTCTCCTTGCCGCGTGGCTCCTGCTCATGCCCTCCAGGCCAAGCCTCAGACCCTTGCCCTGCTCCCAGCCCTTTGCCCGGCACCTGTACCTATGGGTCTCGGCCTTCTTCGTCGTGACGGTCTTCGCCTATAATTTCATCCGCCTGCTGCGCGTGCATGGTTTGAGCGAACAGCTCCACCTGCTGCTTACGATAGCCGAGATATGCCTTTCGCTGAGCATTCTCTTGGTCCTTGTCTGGACCTCTCCGCGCCCGACCGCATCCGGCGCGGCCGGAGGTACTGAAGCATCAAACCTTCCGGCCGCCGGGGCAAGCAGGGTACGCGACTGGCGCCTGCTGGGCACGACCTTCCTGGGCTTTATGCTCCTGGCCTACATCGCAAGCGTGCTCCTTGGCCGGCATGCGTTCCGCTGGGACCTGCTTTTGAGCCTTGCCACCATTCCGGCCTTCATCGCGGCGGATACGGCCGTGCGCGCCACCGTTCGGGCGGCGCTGGCGGAAAAGACCACCGCGGGGGCCGAGGGGGAGACCCTGATGAGCATTCATGCCACGCACCTCATGAGCGGCTTCCGGGGCCTGCTGGCCGTGGGCTGGGTGTTCCTGCTGCTGTGGATCTGGGGGCTGCGTCTCTCCTTCGAGGCCACCATATCCAAAATGGTCTTCAGCATCGTGGTGACAGCCGTGCTGGGCTGGCTCATATGGGAATGGGTCCGGTCGGCAATTGACCGGCGACTGACGGATGAGGCCCGCGAGGAGGGCGAGGAAACCGAGGACGTGGAGGAAATGGGCACCGGCGGCTCGCGCAAGACAACGCTCCTGACCTTGGCCCGCAAGTTCATCCTCGCCGTCATTCTCATCTCCACGGCGCTCATCCTGCTTTCGGCCATGGGCCTGGATGTAGGTCCCCTGCTCGCCGGCGCAGGCATAGTCGGCCTGGCCATCGGCTTCGGAGCCCAGACCCTGGTCAAGGACATCCTCTCCGGGGTTTTCTTCCTGCTGGACGACGCCTTTCGTCTGGGGGAATACATCGAGGCCGACTCCAGCAAGGGCACGGTGGTGCACATTTCCGTGCGCTCCCTCAAGCTGCGCCACCCTCGCGGCAAGCTGCTGACCATTCCCTACGGCTCGCTCGGGGCCATCACCAACTTCAGCCGCGACTGGGCCATCATGAAGCTCGACCTGCGGTTGCCCTTCGACACGGACCTGGAGAAGGTCCGCAAGGTCCTCAAGAAGCTCGGCCAGAAGCTGGCGGAGGACCCGGAGCTTGGGCCCAAGTTCCTCGCTCCGGTAAAGTCGCAAGGAGTGCGCGAGATCGACGACTCGGCGATGATCCTGCGCGTCAAGTTCAAGAGCAGGCCGCACGACCAATTCATCCTGCGGCGGGAGGTCTTCAAGCACATCCAACATGAATTCGCCAGGAACGGCATCGAGTTCGCGCCGCGCAAGGTAACCATCCACATTCCCGAGTCCTATCGCGCCTCGGCGGGCAAGGA
>JAEYOJ010000039.1 GCA_023411815.1 Pseudomonadota bacterium
GCAGGCGGCAATGCCTGGACCGGGAAATGCTCAGGGCATGACACCGTCCCGCCGGGCGGCGTGAACAGTAACCCGGCTACACCTTATTTCCGCCGCCGACCTGTCCTGACAACCGGGACCACCTCTCTACTCGGCAAGCGCGGCCCTGCAGCCGGAGGACAGCGGGCGCATCAAGGCGGCCATCGAGGGTTCCAAGGGCATCGGCAACTTCCGCAACATGTACCTGCACATTCCCAACGGCCGAGAGAAGGACGTGCAGATCCTGCCCGTGGGCGACTTCTCCACCCGCGACGAGTTGGAGAAGATCAAGAATATCTCACGCGACGACATCATCGCCGCGCATCGCATCCCTCCGGCCATGGCCAGCATCATCCCCCAGGCCGCCGGCGGTTTCGGTGACATCACCAAGATAGATGCAGTCTACGAGAAGAACGAGATCACGCCCGTAAGGGAAGTGTTGCTCGAAGTGAACGAACACCTGCCGGAACCTGCAAAGGTTGGATTTGCGCTGAGCAAAGAGGCGGAAGAGGCCTAACGCGGCTTGACAGCCGTGGTGTGCATGTAGTTGTGTTTTATCGGGAGGCTGAACACAATGAAAGTTGTTTGCGATCGCTGCCACAGCAAGGCTCGCATCACCACGCGGCGCGAGATAACGCCGCAGTTTACCAAGCTATATTGCGTGTGCACGAATGCCGAATGCGGGCATTCCTTTGTTATGCACCTGGAGTTTGCACATACCTTGTCGCCTTCGGCACTTGATTTATCTGAAGTTGCACGAGATGTTTTACGATTACGAGTTGGCAGATATACCAATGGGCTACTCCAGACACACAGGCAGTCATAAAGAATCAAACCAAAAGCAGCATGGTACATTGCACATGAATCTGTCGACATGAAGCCTAAACCGCAATCTATTATTTAATCCCATTATACATTAAGCGCAATTTCCACACACACTAAAAAACCCTCATAAACAGCAGAAACTAGCAATGTTTTGGATACACTAACTAGCACACCTAACTTCTATACCTACGCGCTTCTCTTAGAAAGCCACCATAACCATATAGCGTATCTTTGGGACACCCATCAAACCAATGCAAACTAAATACCATTTCACTTGGTGCATATATATATTTAGATTATACACCTTAGACACGCATAAAGGCAAACTTACACAGACAAAATATCATCTGTTTTTTGGCATAGACATATTAAAGGACTACATTCCAATACTCCTTAACGTATTGAACATATTTTTGACCTTAGCCCTAGCCAAAACCCTTATATTTCTAATTGCATATCGCATGTGCAAACCGGTTGCAACAACAACCATTCATACAAGTAGATCTAAAAAAACATTTTTATTTGGCTTTGGACTATTACTGCTCGCCGCAATTTTTTTCGCATTTATGTTTGCACTAAAACATCAACACCAGCACAGTCCATCAATATATCTATACGCTGCATTTGCCCTTATCACCGCTGGCATTGGCTGTTCTGTGTTAGCAAGTGAATGGCCTCATTTTTTTGAGCGTATTTGCGCAGCTCCTTGGCCACATTGCGAATCTCCTCGGCGTACTTCATGATGCGCGAGACCGGGGTATCCGACGTGTTTGGAGACATATCAATCCTCCTGATTGCTGGCGCTGCGCTCGTGGAATAGCCAGCATTTCATGGTCTTTTTGACATGCTTCGAGTACACGCAGCGATTTGAAGCCACAAAGCGGCGGGCATTGCTCCCGGGAAGCAGCTTCCGCAGCATCTGGAGATCCGGCGTCAATTGGCCATGGTTGCGGCAGGCTTCGATGTACTGGTTGAAATTGATGGCGATGAGCCCAGGCTTGCTCTCATGGTTGAGCGGATCATTATCGAAGGTTCCGCCAGCCATCTTGCAGTTCAAGTAGTCGTAGGTTTCCCAGAACTGCTCCACTACCGGATGGTCGGCTGCCAGGCGCTGCTCGCGCACCTTGGCACGGATGAGCAGGTATTCGGTCAGGCCATCGGCCAAGTAGTCGGTCATGGCATCGCCGAAGATGACCTTGAGGGCATGGCCGCAGGCGGCGATCTGCGCGTGGTTCTTGAGCACGCGCTCGTTTTTGATGCCGGTGTACTGCGCTTCCAGCGTTTCAAAGGCCTGCTGGTAGGCCTCCAGGATCTGGCGTTCCTGGGATAACGCCGCGCCCAGGAATCCCCCTACGTACGCCGATGTCTGGCGCTCGAACCAACGGGCGATCTCTCGCGTGCCGTTCTTGTGGTGCTTCTTGTCCGAGTGGCAGTGGACAATGCGCTGCAAAAGCGCCTCGGAGCCGTCCACCTCCGCATTCTGCGAAATGAGCAAGGAGGCCTGGAATAGGTGTTCCTCCACATCGTTGGAGCGCCTGGCCACGCCCAAGGTTCCGGTGCCGCGGCCGTTATAGAACGGCTTCACCTCGTCAAAGCCAAACTGCTTCTGCTTGGCGTCCTTGTCGCCGCTATCGCGGTCGGATTCGATGATGACCACAGGCAAATTGCTGACCTGGGAGAAGGCGCGGCGGCGGCCGGCAGGCGTGGCTTTGAGTAGGTCGAAGCCCTCATAGTCCTCCCGCCCCACACATTTCCACAGGAACTCAAGAATGGTGGACTTGCCGGCGCCGGGCTCGCCGGTCAATTCCAGGAAAGGGAAGGTCTTATGGACGGCCCGGATCTGCTGGACGAACAGCGAGCCCAGCCAGAAGGCCAGCGTGGCCATGCCTTGCCAGTGAAAGGCCGTGGCGAAATTCTTGATCCAGTTTGGATCGAACTTGCCGTCCGTATGAATGTAGACGCCATTCAGGACCGTCTTGATACCTTTGCGGCCGATGTCAAAATAGCCGTGCTTGTTGAGCGGGATTCGGCGGCCGTTGTGCCAGGCGTGGTCCTGGAAGATCCAGGACTTGCACTCCCGGTCATAGCCCACGAAGGGCAAGGCGCTGACCGTGGTCAGGCGTGAATTGAGCCAGCGGTCGCGCAGGATCTTGAGCTGGCGCATGTCGCCGTCGAAGGTGCCGCCCCGGGAACGGTTGAGCAGCGCTTTGTGGAAGGCGTCCGGGCTGGTTATGGCCGAGCCCTCCATGGCGATGAGGTCATCAGCCTGGCCATTGGCGTAAGCGATGCTGAACATATAGCGCTGCTCGTCCATGATGTCGTCGCGCTCCATGTACAGGAACTGCGGCCGGACGTTTGAAATCTGGTCGATGCAGCAGGCACTGGCAAAGAGTTGGCGTCCCACAGGCGAGTTGAGCACTTCCTCGATAGGGCTGGCGCGCTCTTCGTCTTCCTGGGACCCGCCCTTTTCTTTCCCCTTCCCCTTCTTCTGAGGCTCGCTTTCGCCGGCGTGCTCGGCTGTGGCCACGGCGAGATCTTTCTCAAAGGCAGATTCCAGCTTGATGGAATACAAGGCGTTGCCGAAGTCGATAATGAAGGACATGCGCCGGTTGCGCACGTAGTAGTGATAGGCCTTTTCCTCCACCGTCTCGGCCAGCATGAGGCGACCATGGTAGAGCCAGGTGCCAATTGAATCCTTGTCGATGCGGCCGGCGCGGTAGAGATCGTCCCAATCCTTGCCTTCCGGTGGCAAGCAGACGCTGGCCAGCTCGTTCAGCTCCTTGAGGCGCTTGTGGTGTTTCTTGGCCCAGCCGGTCCCGGCCTTGTCCGAGTCCAGGGCCACAACCCAGCGAATGCCCTTGCCCTTGTGCCGCTCTATGATCTGGTTGGGGAAATGGTTGCAGGAGAAGGCGGCCACGGCCTTGATGCCGCAATGATGCAGGGCGATGGCGTGGAAGATGCCCTCCACGATAAAGCAGCGCTCGCCGTCCGCAAGCTCCTGGCCGGGAGGCGTCCAGGAATCGCCCTGGAACAGCGTGCCGTCCTCCTTGCGCTGGCCGCCAAAGTGCGCCTTCTGCCCGTCCTTGCCATTACGCCCGAGGAAGCGCTCCCACCAGCGCGTGCGCATCTCATCGATGTAGAAGCGCACGGTGGGAATGTACTCGGTGGTGTTGGGGATCTGGTAGGCGGCCTGCTCGTACCAGCCCCGGATCTTGGACAGATCGAAGCCCCGGTCCAGGGCCAAGTAGGCGTCCGCCGTGGCGTCACGATTATCTTGTGTGGGCGGGTAACGCTTGGCGAAGTCGGCGAAGATGGAAGGCAGGGCCTGGCGCGTGGTTTCCTCGAAGCCGCATTTATTGAGACGCTCGCAACGCAGTACCCACGGATGCTTGATGCCGACGTACACGGTCCGCTTGCCGCATCCAGGGCAGATCCCCTTGCGCAGGTACTCGCCGTTCCGCTGAAACTGATAGCTCGGCTCGGCCAATAACGCGCGGACAATCTCGTCTGGAGTGATGTCGCTATACTGCATTGCTCTCCTCCCACCCTAGCGCGAGGCCCATGGCCCTAGGCATGGGCTCGTTCCATTTTCCGAAGATCGCCGACAAGGGCCATGCCCCGCTGCAACACGTCCGAAAGCTCCCGAATGAGACTGCGCAGCTCAGCAGGTTCAAGCTTGTCATCGGCAACTGATTTGCGCGCTTCCTCCGCCACATCCCCGACCTCGGCGAAGATATCGTTCACACGCCGCAGCAAGGTGTTGCAGTCCACGTTCTGGCGCGCCTCATCGATGCCGTAGAAAGTCGCCTTGGAAAGCAGCCAATGGATGATGGTGAGGTTGCCGACTACGGCGCAGAACTTGGGAAGATCCGGATAGGAGGGGAAGAACTTTTCGGCGGCAAAGACCCGCCGCGCCAACGAATGCGACCAGCCCATGCCCTTGGCGATGTCAGAAAGTCCCTTGCCGCTTTGCTGCACTGCGAGCTTGAATGCGTCTATCGCGTCGAGATGATGCAAAGGACGTGCGTCGAGATCGGTCATTGTGTCCGCTCCTTTTCGTTGCCACAGACGTGGAAGACTGTCTGGCTAGTTGCTAGGGTGGTTTCTTCGGGAGACCTGTTCCCAGGCCCCCCGGAGCTGCGCTGGCGTTACTGCTCCGGAGCGGGTCAGCTCATGCAGGAGCTGCCGCAGCATTAGGCGCTTGCCGGCCATGTCCAGCAAGCGTTTGGTTGGAGGTCTCAGAACGCGCCGATTACGACGCAGGTTGCGGATATCCAGGCCAAGAGACCTGGCGACCTGGCTCCAAGAGCCATACAACCGGACAAGCCGCTGGAGGTGGAATTGTGTCGCTCTGTTCATGCGCAAGTCATAGGGTAAATTTCCCGCCTTGGTCAAGGGAGTTTTCTGACTTGCGCCTAGGGCAAAACGTCCCATATATAGATGCGATGAACAAAGCAGATATTTTCGAGCGGGCTTTCGTCACCCTCATCGCAGAGCGGGTCGAGGATCTTGGCATGCCCCATTCGGAATTCGGACGGCGCGTGTTTGGCGAGACGGCCGGCGCCAGGCTTTGGCGGAGCTGTCGGGGATCTGAGCAGCGCCCGGCGCGCAAGGTCACCCTGGGCGAGGCCTATCGCATGGCCGAGGCCTTGGGCACAGACTTCCCGAGCCTGGTTTGGAACTTATCCCAAGCCGCCAAGAACAGGGGCATGCTCACGGAGGACCCCTCCGAGACATAGCGGGTATTTTGCTACCATTTAGGATTGAATAAAAGGGTAAAAATCCCTACCATGGCCCTTCAACCAGGAGGTGCCTATGGCTTCGTCCCTAAAGCTGGTCGATCTGTTTCGCCCGCAAAACACCCTTCCCGCAGAGCTGCACGCGCACAACATCATTGTGACGTCCGTCATGCCGGCGGCCGTCATCAGCCCCAACGTCCCTGGCCTGGCTTTATCCCCACTCCTTTCGGATCTGGATGTCGAAGAGATCGCCGCGTCCATGGATTGGACAGGCGTTACAGCGGATATGCTCAGGAAGGAGCTGCGAGTCACCGGAGACATTTGCGATGTCGTGGCCATGGCCTTGGATCAATGCCAAACCCGGTGCCCTTCGGTCGCCGAGGGCATGTTCATCCGATTCCTGGTCCCACGCCGCGCGGGAGGATACGCCACGGGGCTTGTCTTCGGAGTCGGCCTGGCCAACGCTATGGAGCGCGCCTTGCTCCATCCGGAGCTGGCCAGGGAGGTGGAGCATGATGGATGCTCCTCCAAGCGCTAAGCGAGGCGGCCATGCTTGTTCAGGGGCCGTTTTACGCCATCAAGGACGCAGCAAAGTACTGCGGTTACAAGCCACGTACATTCGCCGCGATGATCCGCGAGTACAATATGCCAAAGCATGGACCTCGGAAGAATCGCCTGGCCAAGTCCATCCTCGACGCCTGGATGGTCGCTCCGGAGAGCTTCCGCCGGGAAGAAAAGCCGCGCAATCGTAAACCGAAGCTGGTGCAGGTATGAGCGTTCGGCAGCGGCCAGACGGTTACTGGATCGTTGATTATCGAGACGGGAGCGGCAAAGGCCGCTCTCGTTCTTTTGGTAAAGGGCGCTCAGGCAAGAAGAAGGCGGAAAATTTTGACCTGGAGATCCAGTACAAGAAGTCCAAGGGCGAGCCTCTACCGCATTCCAGGGCCGAGGGCATTTATCTGGATGAGTTGGCCCAGGCATGGGTTGACGCCAAGAAGGCCCAGGGACGCAAGACCAGTTGGCTAAAGGACTGGATTCACATCTTCAATACCTACTTCCTGGACTCTTTGACCGAGGGGCCGGCCCATGCCGTTACCCTGGACGATGTCCTGGCCGTGATCGGCACTCATTGGGCAACCGCCGCACAGTCCACCAGAAACCGCTACATCGGATACCTAAAAGGCATCTTTGAGTATGGTGTAAAGCGTGGTCATCTACAGAGCAATCCGCTCGGCATGTGGGCTCCAGGCAAGGAGTCGCGCCGTAAATCCAGGCTGATATTCAACGATTTCCTTCGGCTATGCCGGTATGCCGAGAAAGAAGTACCTCACTTGGCCTGGGCGCTGGACGTCGCCTGGAACATACCGGCCAGGCCTGGGCGGAAGGATCTTTTCTCCCTGCGGTTCGATACGCATGCCAGATATGACAGAGGAGGATTCGAGATCTTCCATACCAAAGTGGGCAAGTGGACCTTCGTCCAGTGCTCGCCGGCATTCATGCGCGCCGTTTACGCAAGGCAGCAAGAACACCGCTCAGGCCATTTGATCGAGTATCGAGGTAAGCCCGTAACCCGCATGGATACAGCACTCTGCACCGCAGCGGAGAAGACCAAACTGGGTTATGACGTCTGCTTCTACGACGTGCGGCATCTCTGGATCACGACCATGCTTGATCGTGGCCTGGAGCCCTCGGTCATCGCTTACCTGGCCGGAACCAGTGTCGAGATGATCCACAAGAATTACTACGAGCCGCACGCAGTCGAACGGTCGCGCGCGGTAGAGCTGCTGCCCTCGATCAGAGAGCCGGAAAAGCAGGGAAAGGTGATCGGCATCAACGGCAAGCTGCCGTAATAGTCTGCCGTAAAAGAAATAGGCCAGCCCGTGAAGGCTGGCCTAAGTGCTTGTAATTCCTGGTCGGGATGAGAGGATTTGAACCTCCGGCCCCTTGAACCCCATTCAAGTGCGCTCCCAGGCTGCGCTACATCCCGACTCAAGGCCGAAGAGAAGTACCTACTCGGAGTTGGATTGTCAATCAAAGGTTCCAACTTTTTTCCTTGCTCTTCCAGATCTGCGCCTCACATTGCAAGTAGCGGCACGGGCGGATAGGAAATGCTTGTGTGTGGGCCAGCTTGCCGGCGCCGTGGCGGCTGGGCGTCAGAGTCGTGGCCAATCCGGAGGACGATATGATCACTGCCTCTGTTTCCAAATCTCACGCCAAGCCCGTGCTGGTCACAGGGGCCACTGGGTATGTGGGCGGCAGGTTGGTGCCGTTCCTCCTGAAGCGCGGGCATGTCGTGCGTGCCGTGGGGCGATCGGTGGTCAAGCTGCGCTGCAGGCCGTGGAGCGATCATCCCAAGGTGCAGCTCGCCGAGGCCGACTCGCGCGACCGTGCTGCGCTCGCACAAGCAATGCGTGACTGTGGTGCCGCGTTTTATCTCGTGCACTCCATGAATCCGCGCGCAGGTTCGGATTATGCCGCCGTTGACCGGGAACTGGCCTACACTTTCGTGGAAGCCTCGCGTGACGCGGGCCTTGAGCGCATCATCTATCTCGGCGGATTAGGCGAGACAAACGACCCTGACCTGAGCCGCCACCTGCAGTCGAGAGCCGAGGTGGGCCGCATCCTGCGTCTGTCATCGGCCAGTGTGACCATTCTGCGCGCAGCCATCATCCTCGGCGCGGGCTCGGCCTCCTTCGAGATCGTGCGTAGCCTTGCCGAACGGTTGCCGGCCATGCTCACCCCGCGTTGGGTGCGCACCAAATCCCAGCCCATCGCCGTCTCCAACGTGCTGGAGTATCTGGCCGGGTGTCTGGAGCACCCGGAAACCGCGGGCCGCAGCTTCGATATCTGCGGGCCGGACACCTTATCCTACGAAGACCTGTTCCGCATTTACGCCGAGGAAGCCAGGCTGCACCGGCGCATCATCATCCCTGTGCCGGTGCTCTCGCCACGTCTGTCCTCCTACTGGTTGGGACTGGTGACGCCGGTGCCCGTAAGCCTGGCCAAGCCCCTCATATTGGGACTCAAAACCACGGCAGTCTGCCGCGAAAACTCCATCCGCGACATCGTACCCCTGCATCTGCTCCCCTGCCGCGAGGCGATTCGTCTGGCTCTGCGCAAGATCGAGCAGCAGGCCGTGGACACCTGCTGGCATGATGCCGGCCAAACCATGGCACCCGAGTGGATCGCCTGCGGCGATCCGGCCTATGCCAGGGGCACTGTGCTGCAAGACGGATTTCGCGCAACAATCCAGGCCGCGCCAGAAGAAGTCTGGCCGGCCGTGGCGCGCCTGGGGGGTCGGACCGGATGGTACTTCGGCGACAGCCTGTGGCGCCTGCGCGGACTGCTGGACAAGCTCACCGGAGGACCGGGGCTACGCCGAGGAAGACGCCATCCCACGGACATACGCCCGGGCGACAGCCTGGACTTCTGGCGCGTGGTGCGCGTCGAACCGCCTGCCCTGCTCCTGCTGCACGCCGAGATGAAGGCTCCCGGCGAAGCCATGCTGCAGATTCGTCTGGAAAAGAAGGGCCTGGACCGCACGGAACTGTCCATGGTGCCGCGTTTCCTGCCGCGCGGCCTTGCCGGGCTGTTCTACTGGTGGGCAGTGTACCCGCTCCACTCCTGGGTTTTCGCCGGCATGCTGCGCGGCTTGGCCAAGGCCACGGGCAGGCCTGTCGTGGACGGGCCGGAAAAATACAGGCCCGGACCAGCCGATGTGTGCCGTCTCTCCGGAACGCGGTGAGCGCCTTGGGGCGCGGAATGACAAAGGCGCGGCCCAAAATGGGCCGCGCCTTTGCCATTGCGCAGGGTCCATAAGACCTAATTCAGGGGAGAGGGGCCTCTGGGCGTGTATTCTACTGTGGTCCGGTATCCGAGATCGCCCTCGGCCACGATCTCCACGTCCGTATAGTAAATGGCTCCTGTATTGAAACCCAGATCATCCACGTGGGCCGCATATTGCCGAAACTCGGTAATGCTTTGCGTCAGGGCCGGTCCGGCCTGGAACATGAACAACCAGATCAGCAGCAGCCCGGCCAGGAGCCCTCCCCAGCGAGCCACGGAACTTTGCATGCGCATATGCGCCTCCTTGCGGGAAAGGCCGGAGGCGTGCGCCTCCGGCCTGAATCCACATTAGATCTTGGCGGTGATGTCCGGGAACACCACGTAGAACATGAGGTAAGCCATGGCCAGGGTTATCACCAGGTTGAAGCTCTGGCCGCACACGTACAGGATGAGCGGCTTGCCGCCCTTGAAGTAGTGCGCCAGCTCGCGGAAGTTCGTGGCCAGGCCGATGGACACGAAGGCGAAGCAGAAGAACCAGCCGCGGAAGCCGCCGACGAAGCCGCGCAGCACGCCCTGGTCGATGAGCGAGAAGGCCACGTCGGAGCCCAGGGATCCGTAGATGGACGAGAACA
>JAEYOJ010000063.1 GCA_023411815.1 Pseudomonadota bacterium
AATTTACGCCGCATTATTCACGAAATTTATTTCGTGAATTTGCGGGCACACAATGCTCACCCAGGCTCGGTTTGTCAAGCCTGAAGCGATGCAGCCGGGGGCCACTGTTTGCACGGGCAGGCGGATCAACGCCGAGGTGAGCCGGTGCTCCACGGCCCCTGCCTTTTTCGTTTCACTTGCCCGTCGTCGCATGCAGCAGCGCACCGAAGCCTCGACGGAGTTGTATAATCCCAACCAATGGTGTACAGGCGTTCCTGGTCGGCAGTTCACCAAGGCGTCGCCGCCCCGCGAGGGGAGCTAAACCTGCCGCATTCCTCATTCCACCGACACCTTATCCCGTGCCGAGTCGGAAGACGGCGACCACCGGCGATCCGATTTCGGATTGGCGCGTATGAGGATAAGCGATGTCCAGAACTTCCCTGCCGCTGCACGCGGCGGACCTTTCCGCCTTTGCCCGTTCCCTGCGCGGACAGCTCGCCGATTGCGGACGCACGCCCACCCATCTCGAACTCCTGAACATGCTCGCCCGCTCGGCCGGCTATCGCAACTTCCAGCACCTGCGGGCGCAGATCAACGCCCGCGAGCAACTCGACGCTCCCCTGCCCGCTCCCGCGCCTGTCGACCATGTCCTGGTCCGGCGGCTGGCGCGTCTTTTCGATGCAAGCGGCCGTCTGGTGCGCTGGCCGTCGAAGTTCAGCCAGCGCAAGCCGTGCCTGTGGGTCCTCTGGTCGAGGATTCCTCCGCGGCAGACCTTCAGCGAGCAGCAGATGAACGACCTGCTCCTGGCCAACCACCTGTTCGGCGACCATGCCCTGCTGCGACGGGAGCTCCATGATTGCGGACTTGTGACGAGGAGCCTGGATTGCCGGGAGTACCGGCGCATCGAACGACAGCCGCCCTCCGACGCCCGCGCCCTGATCCGCCATCTGGAGGTGCGCCATGCGTCCTGAACACAAGCGGCGGGACGAGGCGGCCGGACAAGCCGGTTAAGGACGATATCAGGCTGCGCGCAAAAGACGGAGCGAGGCGGCCGGGAATGCGTTTCCCGGCCGCCTCGCCATATGATATATGTCTTGAACGCGCCTCGGACGGCGACAGGTCAGCGGCTGCCGCCATTGTTCAGATAGGTCCGCACCCGGCCAAGCAGCGCCTCGAACTCGGGGCGGCGGGGCAGGACGGCGGCGAGCCGCTCCAGGTAGCCACGCTCCTGAAACTCCTTGCGGCTTGCGGCGAAGCCCAGATCGAAAGCCCAGGCCAAAAGAAGCAGCTTGAAATCGTTGAGCCAGCGCATCTGCCCATAATCGGGAGTCGTCTGGCGCATGGCCGCGTCCAGGATGGCCGGGGTGTGACGCTCGGGATCGTCGACGAGCCGCAGCGTGGCCACCGGGTTCTTGGGCTTGGCGGGATCGAAGTGTTCCAGCATGACGCGCATGATGTCCAGCTTGTCGCTGTCGCGCACCACGCGCAGCATGTGGCGCAAGGGCTCGGGCAGCATGGCCGGCAGGGACTTGCGGTTGTGCAGGAAGACCGTTCCGAGCACGAAACGGCGTCCCTCGGAATCCAGCCCCTCCAGCGCCTCGGGATGCCCGCGCAGGACGCGCGCGCCGAGCTCGCCGTGGTTGATCGATTCCGTGTCGTTGAACGTGCGGTAGGTCACGTATTGCGGAAAGCGGCCGCAGTCGTGGAACAGGGCCGCCACGAGGCAGAGCCGGCGCAGGCGGCTGTCGGGCGTGGACGAGGCGGCGATGCGTTCGGCGATGGCCAGCACCTGCAGGCTGTGCTCGTGCTTGAGCTGCACGTTGCGCAGGTCGTCGGGATCGCCGTGGCGAAAGTCGTCGACGAAGGCGTTGAACCAGCGCTTGCGCGCCTCCAGGTCGGCCATCAGCCGCGCTCCGCCTTGCGGCGTTTGCGTTCGTAGGTTGCCCGGTCCAGCTCTCCGCTGGCCAGGCGCTCATCAAGCTTGCGCAAGCGCTCCTGCCGCTGGTGTTCCCAATCCTCGTCCATCCATTTTTCACGCAGCGGTCCGCCGGGGCCGAACAGCCGTCGGATGGCATAAACCAGCAAGGCGAACAGGAGCACGATGAACAGCAGCTTGGCGCCGACGAAAAGCCAGGAGTCGCCCCAGCCGTAGCCGAAGGGCCACGTCCGCCAATCGGCCTGTGGACCGGGGCGCGCGGACTGGGCCATGAATGCGGGCAGATCCATGTGTCCTCGTGCGTGATATGCGCTCAGGTTGTGGCACCGCCTCCGGAACGGAGGAGGACTGCAAATGCGAATTGAAACCCACGGCGCAGCCGCTCGTCAAGGGATTTTCCGGCCGGCCGCCGTGCGGGACGCTACGAAAATCGCTTGAAAAAAGGGCTGAAATCGCGTTTCATTGCGCATCCAATTCAGGTTACGGAGGCTGCCATGCGCGTTCTCATCGTCGAGGACGATTTCACCAGCAGGAAGCTGCTGCAAATGATACTGTCGCCCTACGGCGAGTGCGACATCGCCGTGAACGGCGATGAGTGCCTCGAAGCCTTCACGCTCGCCCTGGATGAAGGCAAACCCTACGACCTCGTGTGCCTGGACATCATGATGCCCCAGAAAGACGGTCACCAGGCCCTCAAGGAAATTCGCGCCATCGAGAAGCAGCGCGGCATCCACGGGGCAAGCGAGGCCAAGGTCGTCATGACCACCGCGCTGGACGACCCCAAGAACGTGGTCGAGGCCTACTACAAGGGCGGCGCGACTTCGTACATCCCCAAGCCGCTGGACAAGCACATGTTCCTGCACCTGCTGCGCAATTTGGGGTTGATCAGCTGAACGCTCCGGTACGGTTTCGGTTTACAACTCGTACTCCGTGACTTATCTTAGAAGAAGTTTTCATGTGAGGCCATGCCCGGGCTCGGCTGTCGGACATGGCCTTGTTTTCACTCCAGCCAATCCTTGAGGAATCATGACCAGAAAGCTCGCCACGCTCACAGTAGCCTCATTACTGGCCCTAGGCACGCTTTGCGCTACCTTCGATGCCGCCGAGGCAGCCCGCATGGGCGGCGGCAAGTCATTCGGCTCGAAGCCTAGCTACAGTCAGCCCGCACAGCGCCAGCAAACCCCAAGCATGAACCAGCAAAAGCCCGCTCAACAGCAACAGCAGAACCTCGGCCAGACCGCGCCCCAGCGCCCCGGCTTCTTCGGCCGGTTCGGCGGCTTCATGGGAGGCATGCTGGCCGGCAGCCTGCTGGGCGCCCTGTTCTTCGGCATGCCCTTCGCCGGGGGCGGCATGATGGACCTCCTGCTCATCGGCATCCTGATCGTCGCCGGCGTGATGGTGTTCAAGATGATCGCCGCGCGCCGCAGGCAGCCCGAATACAGCTACGCGGGAGCAGCCCAGCGCCAGTCCGAAGCCCCCACTAACCAGGGAGGCTGGGGCGAGTCCCAGTGGGATAGGCTGCGCGCCGCGCCGGCCTCGGGACACACCGGCGGCCAGACCGACGGCCAGCCAAGCCCCGCCATCAATGTGCCCGGTTTCAACGAAGAGGAATTCCTGCGCGGAGCCAAGATGGTCTATACGCGCCTGCAAGGCTCCTGGGACGCCCGCGACCTGGAGGACATCCGCGAATTCACCTCTCCCGAGGTCTACGCGGAAATAGCGAGCCAGGCAGCCCAGGACCCCACGCCTTCCAAGACCGAAATCCTGCTGGTCAATGCCCGCCTTCTGGAGGTCAAGCCCCAGGGCGAGCAGGTCTTGGCCACGGTCTATTTCGACGTGCTCATGCGCGAGGACAAGGCCAAGGATGCGCCCGAGCAGGTCCGCGAGGTCTGGCACTTCCGCCGCGAAAGCCCCGACCCCAAGTCGAGCTGGAAGCTGGAAGGCATCCAGCAGCTGGAGAACTAGCTTCTCCCCACCGTCCGACAGCATGCGGGCTCCCCGGTATCGGGGAGCCCGCTTTCGTTCAAGCCGCCCGGCGTTGCCAATCAGGCCGATCTGCTGTACCTCACGGCTTTCCACGCCAGCCCGCCAGGAACACCATGCGCATCATCCAAGTCAACAATGTCCGCTGGTTCAACGCCACCTCCTGGTATGCCCTGAACCTGAGCAGCCTGCTCCAGGACGCCGGCCACGAGGTGCTTGTGCTGACGCTGGATGGAACCGCCTCGCACCGCAAGGCCTTGGAGATGGGCCTGCAGGTCCGGACCATGGACCTGAACACATCCAACCCCCTGCGCCTAGCGCGCGTGTTCGGCCAACTGCGCGGGCTGGTGCGCGATTTCCGTCCCGATGTCGTCAATTGTCATCGCGGCGAGTCCTTTCTGCTATGGGGCCACCTGCGCTTCTGGACCGGCGGCTTCGCCCTGGTGCGTACACGCGGGGACCAGCGCCTGCCCAGGAACAATATCCCGAACAGACTCCTGCACCGGCATGTGGCCGACGCGGTGGTCGCCACCAATTCGGCCATGTTCCGACACTTCCGGGACCGGCTGGGCATACCTGCCGAACGGCTGCACAGCGTGCTCGGCGGAGTGGATGTGCAGCACTTCCGTTTCAATGCCGAGGGGCGGCGCGAGGTGAGACGCGAATACGGCTTTGCGGGCAGCGACTTCGTCCTGGGACTCGTTGGCCGCTTCGACGAAGTAAAAGGCCAGCGCGAGACCATCCAGGCCGTGGCCGAGCTGCGCCGTAACGGCCTGACAAACCTGAAGCTCATGCTCCTCGGCTTCGGATCGGTAACGGGCGAGGATCAGGTGCGCGCCTGGCTGACCGAGAACGGCATGGAGCGCGATGCGGTCATCACGGGCCGCCGCGAGGACGTGCCCGCCTGTCTGTCGGCCCTGGACGGCGGCGTCGTGGCCTCCAAATGGTCCGAGGCCATAGCCCGCGCGGCGCTGGAACTCATGGCCTGCGAACGGCCCGTCGTGTCCACCAGCGTGGGCGTCATGCCCGATCTGGTCGCGCCTCATGGCCTGG
This sequence comes from Pseudomonadota bacterium, assembly GCA_023411815.1. GTDB lineage: Bacteria > Desulfobacterota > Desulfovibrionia > Desulfovibrionales > Desulfovibrionaceae > Desulfocurvibacter. Next base: position 4,952 of record JAEYOJ010000063.1, read on the forward strand.
TTCCGCCCGGCGATGTCCAAGCCCTGGCCCAGGTCGTGGGCAGACTCGCACGCGACGAGGCCTTCCGCCGCACGCTTGGCGCGGAACAACGCGCGACCGTGGCGGGACTGACCATGGAGAAATTCCTGGAGCACAGCCTCGGCGTGTACCGGCAGGCCCTGGGCATGACCGGGCTGAGTGCTGATCCGGCCTGAACCGAAAGCGTGGGCCGCTGACCAGGCGCATGCTGCCACAGCCCACAAGAAGGACTGGTATGCCCTTCGATACAAGCGTCATAGTGCCGACGTACAATCAGGCAGAGTATCTCGATCTCGTGCTGGCCTCGCTCGCAGTGCAATCCGATCGCGGATTTGAAGTCATCGTGGCCGACGATGGCTCCAAGGTGGACAACAAATCCGTCATCGACCGCTACCGCGATGAATTCGGCCTGCACATCTCGCACGTCTGGCACGAGGATCAAGGTTTCCGCAAGACCATCATCCTCAATAAAGCCATTGCACAATCCAAGGGCGAGAAGATCGTATTCACGGACGGCGACTGCATACTGCACCGCCACTACGTCCGCGAGCACAAACGCTGCCTGAGTCCCGGAGTGTACTGCATCGGCCGGACCCCGCGCCTTAGCCGGGAGGTTTCCGCCAGGATCACCCGGGCCAGTATACTGGAAGGAGTCAGCCAGCGGCTGTCGCTGGCGATGCTGTTGGACAGCGTGTTCGGGTCCACCAGAAAGGTCGAATTCGGCTGCTATCTCGGTACGGGGCATCTGTTTGCCCTGGCGGCGAAGCTGAAGCGAAACTCCACGTTATGGGGCGGCAACTGCTCGGTCCTGCGCAAGGACCTGCTCGCGGTCAACGGCTGGAACGAGGATTTCATCGGCTGGGGCCAGGAGGACTCCGAACTTGGCGAGCGCCTGAGAAACCTGGGGCTCGCACCCCGGCAGGTGGTCTATCGCGCCGTCAACTTCCATCTCTGGCACCCGAAGTCGGATCAGATGGACGGCAAGCACGAGCGCTGCAAGCTGAAGCAGGAAATCAAGAGGCAGGGCATCGTGCGCTGCGCCAAAGGGCTAGACCAGCATCTGACTGTGCATTCCGGAGCTTCACATGGCTGAAGGTGGAAAGCGCTTCATTGTTTTCGCCTATCACGGCATCAGCCGAAGCGAGGAGAAATACGTCACCACGCCGGAAATGTTCCGGCGGCATGTCTCCTTCCTCCAGGATGCGGGCTGCGCCTTCGTGTCCATGGACGACCTGATGCACTGGCGGGCTGGCCGGGCCGATTTGCCGGACAAGGCAGTGAGCTTGCACTTCGACGACGCCCGTGACGACATCCTGGCCCATGCGGCCCCGCTGCTCACTTCCTTGCGCATTCCCTCGACCATCTTCGCGGTCAGCGCCTGGAGCGCCGGCCGCCTCGCGCCGCACGAAAAGGACGCCTATTCTGATTTCCTGACCTGGCAACAGCTGCGGGAACTGCACACAACCGGATTGTTCACCATCGGAGCCCACAGCGAAACCCACTGCAGTATCAAGCGCGCCGGCCTCAGGAGGAAATGGCGGGAGATCGCCGGTTCCAAGCAGGAGATAGAAAACGCCATGGGCTGCGAGGTACGCCATTTGGCCGCCCCGTACAACCGCAGCAGCCTGGTCTGCCGGATCATGGCCCGCGCCGCCGGATTCGCGAGCCTGTCCGTGGGCAGATCCACATACAACCGCCGCGGCTTCAACCCCTACGCCATCAAGCGGTTCATGGTCACGCGGGAATGGGACGAGTCGTTCCTGAAGCAGCGGATCGAGATGGCTTGGCCTGGAAAAAGGCCATGACACCCCTGGAGTCCCAGGCAGATATGGAACTCCGATAAGACTAGACCGAAGCTCCCGGGCAGGAGCTAGCCTGCGTTTTTTGAGGTCAGGCCCGTATACAAATCTTCATAGCTCCCTGCCATGACCTGATGCGTAAAGCCCTGGACGCTCCGGCGGCCCTCGGCCACAAGTCTGGCGCCGAGCCCGGCGTCATCCAGCAGGCGCGCCAGGGCGGCGCAGAGCGAAGCGGCATCGCCCCGCTTGACGACGAGGCTGTTCACCCCGTCCTGGGCGAGTTCCAGATTGGAGGGCAGGTCCGACGCAACCAGCGGCACGCCCACGGCCCAGGCTTCCTTGATCGCACCGCTCGATCCCTCGCCGTCCACCGACGGCACCACCAGGATGTCCATGTGCGGCAATACCCGGCGGCTTTCCTGGAAGCCGGGGAAGCGCACCCTTTCGGCAAGTCCCAAATCCCGCGCCCGATCCTCAAGCTCCTTGCGTAAGGGGCCCTCCCCGACAAGCTCCGCTGACCAGGGCGAATCCGGCCTGCTCCGGTTCAGCAGGGCCAAGGCTTCCAACAGCACGGCGTGGCCTTTCTGCGGCGTGAGCGCGCCGATGATGCCTATGACGGGAGTCACGCCGCTCTTTGGCTTTTGGGGATAGCTTGCCGGATCGATGCCGCTGTGGATGGTCCGCATGCGCTTCCGATCCACTCCGCAGTCGGCCAGGACGTCCACGGTTTCCGCGCTCACGCCGACGACGGCGTCCGCCACGCGGTATTTCAGCCGGCTGAGCGAACCGGACAAGGCATAGGAAACCCGCCGCGTGTGCACCAAACGGACGCGAGAGCCGCACAAAGTCTTGAGCATGGCTCCCAGGGTGGCGGATTTGGCATCATGCGTGTGCACGATGACGGGCGCTTGTCTCGCGCGTACAAAGCGCCAAAGCGTTCCGATGAGCCGCGGGTCCCACTCCCGCCTGCCGCCGAGCGGCAGGACTTCGATCCCGGCCGCCCGCGCCTCGCGCAGCAAGGGCGCGAATCCGGGAGCGGCGATGATGGGCCGGAAAGCCCCTTTTTCCTTGAGCTGCGCGCACAGGTACAAGACCTGCCGCTGTCCTCCGCGCAGGTCTTTCCCAAGATCGAGATGGAGAATGTCCACGTGTGCTCCTCAAAGGCGACTGGACGACTCGGCAATCAGCCTGGAGTAGTTGTAACCCGGCGGGCCCCGCCGCGGGCTACCGCTTCTTGCCGGCCTGCTCGCTCTTCAGGCGAGCCTCAAGCAAAAAGGCGTACTTGGCGAACACCGAAAGCCCGCTCGAGCAGCTTATGAGCACGCCGCGCCATCCGTCACGCCAGGCCTGCTTGAGCACCAGGGACTTGAATACCCTGAACCAGGGCGAGAGCAGGAGCTTGTACCAGCGAAAGCCCTTGCCCTGCTCCTGATACACCTGGGCCCCGACCCTGGCGTAATTGATCGTGACCGACAGGTGGTGGGCCAGGTCGCGATAGGAATCATGCAGGAAATCGCCCTCGCGCATGCGCTCGCTGGCGCCGTCGACTTCCATGTAGGCGTGCGGGTCGCGGCCTGTCCAGCGGCCCTTGTCGCGGCGTGCAAGCCGGATGCGCCACTCGGGATACCAGGCATGCCAGATCCAGTCGCCGAGATACAGGTTGCGCCGGTTGAGCCAGTACCCGTCCGGCCTGCCGGGACCGTCGGCCTCCAGCCGGCTCACGATGGCCTGCGCCAGTTCGGGCGTCAGCCACTCGTCGGCATCCAGGGCCAGGATCCACTCCTTGGTGCAGTGGTCATGAGCGATGTTCTTCTGGGCCAGGAAGCCCGGCCAGGGGTTGTGCACGACCTTGGCCCCGTAGCTCTGGGCGATCTCCAGCGTCCTGTCCGTGGAGCCCGAATCGACTATCACGATCTCCGCGGCGATGTCCTTGACGCTGTCCAGGCAGCGCGGGAGATTGCGTTCCTCGTTGAGTGTGACCACCGCCACTGACAGCGGCAAGGGGGCTTGGCGCATGCGGAACTTCCTTGAAACTGGGTACATCCCGGCCGGCCTTTCGCAGGCGAGACTCGGGGCTAAGAACAATTTGCATTTGAACAAAGAGAGGACGCTGCCCTCTTTCAGACTCTCTCCCGCCGGGGAAATAAGTCCCTAGATCCTTCATTCGCGCTGTAATGCGACAAGGCCCCGGCGGACTGTCCGCCGGGGCCGCTTCTTCTCATCACTTTTCCATGCAGGCTAGAACGGTATTCCGTTCTCCACCAAATCCTGCCGCAGGAGCTGGCGCATGCGCTTGCTCACCGGGCCGGGTTTGGCGTTGTGGATAGGCTTGTCGTTGTAGCGCACCATGCTGATGGCATCGTTGGAAGTGCCCACCACGATGACTTCCTTGGCGTCCATCAGTTCCTCCTCGCGCACCTTGTGGAAACGGACTTCCACCTCGCCCTCGATGAGTTCCACGGCGCGCACCATGGTCGTGCCCGCCAGGCAGTTGCTGAACTCCGGCACGACGAGCGTGCCCGCTTGGTTCACGATGCAGATGTTCTCCGTGGCGCCTTCGGCCAGGAAGCCGTCGCGGTCGTAGCATACGGGCTGGTCGTAGCCTTTCTCAAGGGCCTCGCGGCGCATGAGCACGTTCGGCAGATAGTCCGTGGACTTGATGGTGGCCATGTGGGGCTGCTTGGCCGGGATGCTCGTGCGAAAGCCCGTGACGCCCTGCTCGAACTTTTCCTCGGGCGTCTGCTTGAACTTGTAGGCCACGATGTGCAGGCTCGGCACCGGGCACTCGGTCGGGTCGATGCCGAATCCGCCCGGGCCGCGCCCGATGAGGATGCGCAGATAGCCTTCGTCGTGGTCGGCGGCCCTGGCCACATCGAAGCACATCTCGCGGATATCCTCCCACGGGCAGGGCGGGGCCATGTGGATGGCCGTGCAGGAACGCTTCATGCGCCGCAGGTGCGGATCGAGCTGATAGAGCTTGCGGCCGATCCACTTCATGGTCTCGAACACGCCGTCGCCCCGATGCACCAGATGGTCGTCCAGGGGCAGGAGCATGAGTCGGGGATCGCGGCAGATGAGCCCCACGCGGTGCTCGTAGAAGGCGTGGATCTTCTCGGCGCCGGGACGCCGGGCGTCCAGCATGCGCTTCAGGTACTCGTCCGTATCGGCGATGCGCAACACGCGATCCGTCCTTACTTCTTGACCCGCAACAGGTTGCGCCGCACGAGTTCCTCGGCGATCTGCACCGCGTTCAGGGCGGCGCCCTTGCGGATGTTGTCGGCCACGATCCACATGTTCAGGCCGTTCTCGATGCTCTCGTCCTTGCGGATGCGGCCGACGAAAGTATCGTCCTCGCCCGCCGCCACAATGGCCATGGGATATATCTTCTCGCTCGGATTGTCGAACACGCGCACGCCGGGAGCCTGGGACAGGATGGCCCGCGCGCTCTGCGGAGTGATGGGCTTCTCGAACTCCACGTTCACGGATTCGCTGTGGCCGTAGAAGACCGGCACGCGCACGGCCGTGGCCGTGACCTTGATGGAGTCGTCGCCCATGATCTTCTTCGTTTCGAGAACCATCTTCATCTCTTCCTTGGTGTACTCGTTCTCAAGGAAGACGTCGATCTGCGGCAGGCAGTTGAAGGCGATCTGGTGCGGGTAGACCTCGGGGTTGGCCTCGTGGCCGCTCATGAGGCGGCGCACCTGGTTCTCCAGCTCGACGATGGCCTTCTGGCCCGTGCCGGACACGGCCTGGTAGGTGGAGACCACCACGCGCTTGATTTTCGCCGCGTCGTGCAGGGGCTTGAGTGCCACGACCATCTGGATGGTCGAGCAGTTGGGGTTGGCGATGATGCCCGGATGCCATTCCAGATCGTGCGGGTTGACCTCGGGCACGACCAGGGGAATCTTGGGGTCCATGCGCCAGGCGCTGGAGTTGTCCACCACCACGCAGCCCTGCTGGGCCGCAAGGGGCGCGAACTTGAGGGACGTGCCGCCGCCGGCCGAGAACAGGGCCAGGTCATAGCCCTTGAAGGAATCTTCCTTGAGCTCCACGACGGTCAGTTCGCCGCCGCGGAAAGGCACCGTGCTCCCGGCGGACCTGGCCGAGGCGAAGGGAGTCACCTCGCAGGGGAACTCCCGCTGCTCCAGCGTCTTGAGCATCTCCCGGCCCACGGCGCCCGTGGCGCCGACCACTGCGACTTTCCACTGCTTGCTCATTTGCAGCTCCTTGGCAAATATGCGTTTCCGGCCGCTGCATGCGGCCGGTCCATGACATGCTATTGGGTGCGGCCTACGATTTGAGGCCTGCGACGATCTCCAGGCAGGCCGCGGCCTTGTTCAGCGTGTACAGGTGCACTCCCGGCGCGCCCAGCTCGTAGAGCTTCCTGGACAGCGAGGTGGCGAATTCGATGCCGATGCGTCGCACGGCCTCACTGCCCCCCTGCTCATGGGCCTTCTCCAGGTCCAGGTAGAAGTTGCCGGGAATGTTCGCCCCGCACAGGTTGAGGATGTGCCGGATGGACTGCAGGCTCATGATGGGCAGCACGCCGGGGATGACCGGCACCGTCACGCCCATGTTGCGCAGCCGGGTCGTGAAGTCCTCGTACAGGCGGTGGTCGAAAAAGAGCTGCGTGAGGATGAAGTCAGCCCCGCGGTCGACCTTGTACTTGGTCCACTTGAGGTCTTCCTCGATGCTCCGCGACTGCGGATGCGGCGAGGGATAGCCGGCCACGCCGATGCAGAACTCGGGGAAGTGCCTGCGCACGAAGGCGACCAGGTCGGAGGCGTGCTGGAACTCCTCGTTGTCGGGCACGAACTCGCAGGAACCCTTGGGCGGGTCGCCGCGCAGGGCCAGGATGTTCTCGATGCCGGCCTTGCGCAGTTCGGCGAGGAATTCCGAAATCTTTTCGCGGCTAGCGCCCACGCAGGTCAGGTGCACCAACGGCTCGATGCCCACTTCGTTCTTGAGTCGCGTGGCGATCTCAAGGGTATTGGCCTGACCCGAGCCCCCGGCCCCGTAAGTCACGGAAGCGTACAGCGGCTTGGCGGCCTTGAGCCGCTCGGCCTCTTCGAAGAAAAGCGGCCAGGCGTTCCGGTCCTTGGGCGGGAAGAATTCCAGGGAGACGAAGGGCCTCCGCTTCCACATGAGATCGCTGATTCGCACGATAGACTCCCCTTCGTAGGTGGGAAGGTTAGGTGTCACAAGCGGGCAAGTTGCGCAAGCACTTCCTCGTCCGCGGGCAGGAACGGCACGCCCGGCGGCTCGTGCGGGAACAGCCATTTGAGCCGCTGCCCTTCGAGCCCGCTCGGCTCGCCCAGAAAGGCGCGCACGTGGTAAAAGCGCAGCCTGACCGTGGCATGCTCGTAGACATGAATTTTTTCCCGCCAGTAGTCGAACATCGTGGGCGTGATGCCCAGCTCCTCATGCAATTCCCGCACGAGGGCCTGGTCATCAGTCTCCCCTTCGTCCACCTTGCCGCCCGGAAACTCCCACCAGCCGGCCATGGACTTGCCCTGGGGGCGATCCACGGCCAGGAAGCGTCCGTCACGCCAGATGATCGCGGCCACGACGTCGATCGGCTTAGCGGCGTTCATGCCTTTCAACCCAGCAGATCGTCAATACCGGTCTTGCGGGACTTCACCGCGCCTGGTTCGATGGAGAAACGCAGGATGAAGTCTTCATTGTGGTCGATGAGGTCGATCTGGCCGAACCCGTTCGGAGCCAGCTCGCGGGCGATGGCCTCGGCCGCCCGCGAAACCAGGGCTGGATCCACGGACCAGGACTCGTGCTCGATGTTCAGCGAGCCCTTGGAAAACTCGACCACGTCGAAAGGCAGTTCGCGGCGGATGCGCGAAAAGCCCTCCTCCGGCAACCGCTCGGCATTGCCCCAAACCTTGCAGCCCTTGCGCATGTCCTAGTCCTCCATGGCCAGCAGTTCGTCACGCCGCCGTTCGAGTTCGGTAATGGACTCCTCCAGGCTGGAAAATTCCACGAACAGCTCCTCCTCACGCTCCTTGGCCTGCTTGTACTCGGTGGTGAGCCGCACGAACTCCTCGGTCCTGGCGTAGGTGGACGGGTCGGCCAGCAGCGCCTCCAGCTCGGTCTGGCGGGCCATGACGGCCTCCAGCTCGCGCTCAACGCGGGCGTACGCCTCCTTCTTGGGCGCCAGCTCCTTGGAGACCGCGTTGCGGATCTCGGCCCTGCGGCGACGCTCATCCTTGTCCGGGCGGCGCCTGCCCGGCTCAACGATGACCCCGGCCGGTCCGGACTGGGCCGCCTTGGCCGCCTCGGCCCTGCGCCAGGCATCGTATTGGGCGAAGCCCTCCTCGAAGACCTTCAGCCCCTCGGGTCCCACGGACCAGACCTCGTCCACGGCCTCGGTGAGCAGAAAGCGGTCGTGCGCCACCAGAAGCAGCGTGCCCTCATAGGCGTTGAGCGCCTCGATGAGCCCTTCGCGGGACTCCATGTCCAGGTGGTTGGTCGGTTCGTCCATGACGATGAAATTGGCCCTGTTCATGAACAGGCTGGCCAGGGCCAGACGGCTCTTCTCGCCGCCGGAGAGCTTGGACACGGGCCGGTCGAAGTAGTCCTCGCCGAGCAGGAACAGGCCGAGCACGCCGCACAGCTCCTCCTCGGTGGTGCGCGGATCCAGCAGACGGCGCAGCTCGGCGCGCACGGTGTTGGAACCCACGAGCACCTCGGCCTGGTGCTGGCTGAAGTAGGCCATCTTGGTGGACGGCCCCAGTATGACCTGGCCCTTGTTCGGGTGCAGTTCGCCGGACATGAGCTTGAGCAGCGTGGACTTGCCCGCGCCGTTGGGGCCTGCCAGGGCGATGCTCTGGCCCCGGAAGATGTCGAAGGTCAGCGCCGGCCACAGGGGCGGCTTGCCCGGAAAGGCGAACTCCAGGTCCTTGACGTGGGCCACGACCTTGTCGCCGCGCTCGGGCTTGGGCAGCGAGAAGCTGAGCGTCTTGCGCCGCTTCTCCAGGGTGATGTCGTCCAGTTCGCCGCGCAGCCGCTCGGCCTGCTTGAGCTTGCTCTGGGCCTGACTGGCCTTGCGCGCCTTGGCCCGGAAGCGCCGCACGTAGTCCAGGTGGCGGTCGATGCGCGCGTTGATCTTGGCGATCTGGCGCTCTTTGTGCTTCTCGTTCTCGGCGTGCCACTCAAGGAAGGAGGTGAAGTTGCCCCGCTTGACCACGGGCTTGCCGCCGCCCAGGAAGAGCACGTGGCTGGCCACGTTGTCCAGGAAGGTCCGTTCGTGGACCACGAAGATGAGCGCGCCCTGGAAGGCCAGCAGGAACTGCTCCAGCCACTCCACGGCCTCCAGGTCCAGGTGGTTGGTAGGCTCGTCCAGGATGAGCAGATCGGCTCCGGCCAGCAGCACGCGGGCCAGCTTGGCCCGCTCGCGCCAGCCGCCCGAGAGCCGGCGCATGGGCTGCTCGAACTGCTCCTTGGCGAAACCCAGGCCCAGCAGGATGGCCCCGGCCTTGTGCTCCGGATTGTATCCGAACGTCTGCTCCAGATGGGCCTGGCGCGCGGCCAGCTTCTCCAGCTTGGTCTTGTCCCCGGCCTGGGCCGCCTGCTCCCACTCGTGCCAGAAGTCGGCCCACGAAGGCAGCGCGTCCAGGACCCAGGACAGCAGGCCGCTCTCCAGGTCAAGATCGGCCAGTTCCTGGGCCGCGTAGCCCACGCGAGCGCCCGGGGCGATCTTGATCTTGCCCGAATCGGGCTCCACCTGGCCCATGACCGCGCGCAGCAGGGTGGACTTGCCGCTGCCGTTGGGTCCGACCACGGCCACGCGCTCGCCGCGGTCCACCTCCAGGCAGATGCCGCTGAAAAGGTCATGGCCCGCGTAGGACTTGGATAAATCGATGATCGTTAGAATAGACATGGATCGCTTCGCCGTATGTTGAACGCGAGACGCGTTTCTGTCATGGTGTTGAAATGGGCGAGAACCAGCCGGGCCAAGTCGGATTCTGTACCCCGAATCCGCCGGGCCTTCAAGGTCTCGCGACAAGGCCGCCGCACGCGAAACAGGAGGAACAGCCGATGCCAGGGATGCCAGTATGGACGAGCCGCGCGGGACGCATGTCAGCCTGCTCCGAAACCGTTCGCGCCCGCCTGCTGTGCCTGACCCTGCTCGCAGTCCTCGCCCTAGCGGCCTGTCCGGCAATCCCGGCCGCAACGGCGACGTCGTCCGGATCCCAGGCTCCCGTGGACCTCAAGGCCGTGGCCGAGAGCGTGCACAAGCGCATCAACCGTATCAGGGCCGAGCACGGCCTGAAGCCCCTGCAATCAAATCGCGAGCTGGCCGCCATAGCCCTGGGCCACAGCCGGGACATGGCCGAACGCAACTACTTCAGCCACAACAGCCCCGAAGGACAAACGCCCGGGGAACGGGCCGACAAGCACGGCTATACCTGCCGCGTGCCCGTGGGCGGCAACAGGTACCAGGGCATCGGCGAGAACATCTTCCAGGTCACGGCCTACAAGAACATAAGGCGCACCATGCGCGGCGGGCAGCAGGTCTCCGAGGAGTACACCTGGTTCACGCCCGAGGAGATGGCCGAGAAGATCGTCACCGGCTGGATGAACTCCCCTCCCCACAGGGCCATCATCCTCAACGGCCATTTCTCCAGGGCCGGCCTGGGGCTGGCCTATTCGCCGGGCAGCAGGACCGTCTACATAACGCACAATTTCTGCTGAGCAAGGGCCGACGCCCCGGCCCGGCAGCCGAAGGGAGCGCCGCAGCAAGCCCCACGTCCGGCAAGTCTGACAGATCTGGCAGATCTGGCAGGTCTGGCGGGTCTGGCGGGGATTCACTTGGCCAGCGGGACTAAACTTTTTACGCCTTGCTGCCGATCTCTAATGTAACAAGATCAAGACAAGCCAGCATATTCGTCCCTATAACCAATGCAGCGAGGCGTCCATGCTCGTCGACGAGGCCATGACCAATAAGGTGCTCACTGTCGCACCGGAAACAAAGCTGGAGGCGCTGCTCACCACCTACCGCCACGACGAGATTTCGCGTCTGGTCTATGTGGTGGACAAGAAGGAAGGATTGCTCGGGATCATATCGAGCTTCGACGTGCTCACCAAGCTCGTCGACGGGACCGGGCTCAACAAGCTTCTAGGCCGCCGCACGGTGTTCGACATCAAGGACGGCATCGACAAGCACAAGAATCTCACCGCCGCGGACCTGATGCTCACACGCTACCTGAGCGTCGCCCCCTACGACAACGTCACCCGGGCCATGGAGCTCATCTCCCAGAAGCGCATCCTGGCCCTGCCCGTGGTCAGCGACAACAAGCTGCGCGGAGAAATCAGCCGCTACAGCATCCTGAGGGCCATCGCCCGCGCCGGCATGAGACAGCCTCTGGCCTGACGCGCATGGCCGAAACGGCCCGCATCCCTGAGCATCAGCTCTTGAAAATGCTCTTCAAGCCCTGGGTCGGCATGGTTTGCCACCAGCTCCGGCGTAGGCGCAATTCACTTGCGCCTACGCCGGAGCTGGCGTCTCAAAAGTAATCCGCTCTACGACTCCGTTCCGCCGTCCTCTTCCCTGTGGGATTTGTACTTGACCTCGGACTGCACGCTCCAGATGCGCCGGACTTCTTCATGGCGCTCCTGGAGCACCTGCCGCACCTCGCTCGGCACCAGAAAGACGATGGACCGGCCGTCCAGGAAACGAAGCCGGATGTCCGTGGCGCTCACGTCCAGGCCCGGCGCGTGCACATACTGCAAGAGATTGCCGCCGGGCAGCCGCCAGCAGGCCTGCCGGTCATCCCGCTGCACGAAGTGCGCGCAGGCGGACAGGCGTTCGGCCTCGGGCCAGAACTGCGGCACGAATTCCGCCACGGCCTGCAGGTCCTTGCCGAAGCGCGGCACCACGACCAGATTGGCCAGCATGTGCAGCTCGCGCCCCCGGTGCCACAGGTCGAGCAGGAGCAGGTCGCTGGCCCCGAGAATGAAAAAGAGTTCCGCCTCCGGCAGGATATCCCGATAGGCCGACAAGGTGCGGTGCGTGTAGGACGGCTCCGGGAGCAGGGCCTCCAAGTCGTTGAGGGCAAGGCCGGGAGCCTGGCGCACGGCGGCCTTGATGATCAGGCAGCGCAGCCAGAACGGCAGGAGGTCGCCGGCCTCCTTGTGCGGCGGCGAGGCCACGGGCACCATGTCCACCCGGTCGAGCCCCAGGGCCTCGCGGACCTCGATGGCGATGCGCAGGTGTCCGACGTGGACCGGGTTGAAGCTGCCGCCGAAGATGCCCAGGCGCATCAGGTCCGGACCTGCCCCTTGCCCAGGACCACGTACTTTGAGCTGGTCAGCTCGCGGGCGCCCATGGGCCCGTAGGCGTGCAGCTTGGAGGTGGAGATGCCGATCTCCGCGCCCAGGCCCAATTCGCCGCCGTCATTGAAGCGCGAGGAGGCGTTGGCCGCGACCATGGAGGCGTCCACCTCGCGCAGGAAACGCATGATGCGCTCGTGGTCGCGGGAGACGATGACCTCGGTGTGGTTGGAGCCGTAACGCGCGATGTGCTCCTGGGCCTCGTCCTGGCTGTCCACGACCTTCACGGCCATGATCAGGTCGTGGAATTCGAAGCCCCAGTCCGCGTCTTGCGCGGGCTTGGCCTGACGGCCCAAAAGCGCCTGGGCCCGGGGGCAAGCGCGGAATTCCACGCCGGCCCCGCCGAGCCTGGCGGCGACCTTGGGCAGGAACTTTTCGGCCTCGGCCGCATGCACGAGCAGGCCCTCCAGGGCGTTGCAGACCCCCGGCCGCTGGCACTTGCCGTTGAAGACGATCTCCAGGGCCTGCTCCAGGTCCGCGCCCTGGTCCACATAGGCGTGGCACACGCCCTTGTAGTGCTTGAGCACGGGCATGGTGGCCTGCTCCACCACGGCGCGGATGAGCCCTTCGCCGCCGCGCGGGATGACCACGTCGATGAGGTCGTCCATCTTGAGCAGGGCCGCCACGGCGGCGCGCTCCGTGGTGGGCACGAACGTGGCCGCGGCTGCCGGCAGCCCGGCCTTGGCCAGAGCCTGGCCCAGCATGGAGGCCAGCAGCGTGTTGGAGTGGAAGGCCTCGGAGCCGCCTCGCAGGACGACCGCGTTGCCGGCCTTGAGGCACAGGATGGCCGCGTCCACGGTCACGTTGGGCCGGGACTCGTAGATCATGCAGATGACGCCCAGGGGGATGCGCATGCGCCCCACGAGCAGGCCATTGGGCCGCTGCCACATGGTCTCGATGGCGCCCACCGGATCGTCCTGGGCCGCCACTTCGCGGCAGGCCTGGATCATGGAGTCCACGACCCTGGCCGTGATGGTCAGACGGTCGATCTTGGGCTCGTCCAGGCCGTTCTGCCTGGCCAGCCGCACATCCTCGGCATTGGCGGCGTAGATATCCTCGCGCCGTGCGTCGAGCATCTCCGCCAGGGTCGAAAGGGCCTCGTTCTTGGCCGCTCCGCCGGCCTTTGCCATGCCTCGGGCCGCCTGCTTGGCCGCCTCGGCCAGCGCGCGCATCTGCTTAGTAAGATCCATGCTCGTCTCCATGGGACTGGTCGTTCTTCCGGTGGTTTAGCAGACCACGGCGGGAAACGCCACCCGACCGTAGGCAGGGCACGCGGAAAACCCTGGACGCTTTTGTAAACGGTTGAGAAAACGCACTCCGTCTCTTTGTCAAAACATATAAATATGTTATTATTCTTGCGGACTGATGGGGCGGGAAGGCTTCAGGATTATTTTGATCTTTTTGTCATTTGGCCGTACAACCGTTCCCTCGCACCAGCGTAATTGAAAACAAATCCGAAGGAGCCTCTGACATGGCTGACAAGCAACCCGTGCAGCCCGACTCCGGCCTGACCGCGGCCGTCGAACACGACGAGCTGCACCCCATCCTGCACTTCCTGTCCAGCAATCTCAAGGCCATAGCCTTGGCGGTGGGCGGGATACTCCTGATCGTGGCCCTGGTATCGGGTTACAAATCCTGGCGGGAAACCCGCCTGGCGGACGCCAGGGAAGAGCTGGGCAAACTCGTGGCCGCCAACGGCAGCAATCGCCTGGCCGACCTGCAAGCCTTTGCCGGCCAGGCTCCCTCGGCCATGCGCACGGCGGCCCTGCTCGAGCTTGCCCGCGCCGCCGTCGAGGAAGAAGATCAGGCCGTCGCCCTGGAGACCTTCCGCAAGCTGCGCGATGTCGCCGACGGCGAACTGCGCGCCACGGCCGAATTGGGCATGGCCAACGCGCTCGTGGACATGGGAAAGCCCGCGGAGGCCCTGCAGAGCCTCAAGGCCGCCTCCGGCATCCCCGAAGCCTACAAGGCTTCCCTGGCCCGCACGCGCGCCCAGGCCGCCGAAGCCGCCGGCCAGTTGAACGAGGCCGTCGCCGCCTATGAGGAACTTCGCGAACTGGAGCCCGCCAACGCGGAATTCATCGCGGCCAAGCTCTCCGGTCTGCAGGCCAGACAGGCCCAGGCCGCACCCGCCTCCTAATTCCAAGGAATAAACGACATGAGCAAGCCAATCCTTGCCGGCAAGGCCGGCGAAACACACCTGCTGCTGGGCAACGAGGCCATCGTGCGCGGCGCGCTGGAAGCGGGCATCGACGTGGTGACCTGCTACCCCGGCACGCCCTCCTCCGAAGTCCCGGACACCTTTTTTGCCCTGGGCGGGGACGACTACTATTTCGAGTACTCGGTGAACGAGAAGGTCGCCCTGGAAGTGGGCGGCGGCGCGACCCTGGCCGGGGCCATGACCCTGGTGACCATGAAGCACGTGGGCGTGAACGTGGCCGCTGACCCGCTCATGACCCTGGCCTACATCGGCACGCCCGGCGGCCTGGTGCTCCTGTCCGCCGACGACCCCGGCTGCCACTCCAGCCAGAACGAGCAGGACAACCGCTACTACGCCCGCCTGGCCGGCATGCCCTGCTTCGAGCCGGCCACGGCCCAGGAAGCCAAGGACATGGTCCGCGAGACCCTGCTCCTGTCCAGGCAATGGCAGCAGCCCGTGCTGCTGCGCACGACCACCCGGCTCAACCATCTGCGCGGCCCCGTCGCCTTCGGCGAACGCGCGACCAAGCAGGCTCCGGCCGGCTTTCAGAAGAATCCCCGGCGTTTCGTGCCCATCCCGGCCGTGGCCCGCGTGCGCCATGGCGAGCTGCTCAAGAAGCTGGCCGAGGCCGCCGAAACCTCCGAGTCCACATCCTGGAACCGCGTGCACGGCGAAGGGAAAGTGGGCGTGATCGCCTCGGGCATCAGCCGGGCCTACCTGGCGGACGCGCTGCAGGACCCGGCCCTGGCTAACAAGGTCCGCGTGTTCGAGCTCGGCATGAGCTGGCCCCTGCCCGAGAAGAGCCTGCTCTCCTTCATGTCCGACCTGCAGACGCTGCTCGTGCTCGAAGAGGGCGAGCCGATCCTGGAGAACGAAATACGCGCCCTGGTCCAGCGCAGCGGCCAGGCCTGCAAGGACCTGGACATCCGCGGCAAGGGTACCGCCGGGCTCTCGCGCATGGGCGAGTATGCCACCGGGCCTGTACGCCGCGCCCTGGCGGAAGTCCTCGGCGTGAGCCTGCCGGACGGCCTCCCGGGCCAGCAGGGCCCGGCGACCTGCGCCGCGCCCGGAAACCTGCCCCAGCGGCCGCCCAACCTGTGCGCAGGCTGCCCGCACCGGGCCACGTACTTCGCCGTGCGCAAGATCTTCGGCGACAACGCCGTGTACTCCTCGGACATCGGCTGCTACACCCTGGGCATCCTGCCGCCACTGTCGGCCGCGGACTTCCTGCTGTGCATGGGTTCGAGCATCTCGTCCGGCACCGGCGTGTCCAAGGCCTCGGGCCAGACCACGGTGGCCTTCATCGGCGACTCGACCTTCTATCACTCCGGCATCACCGGGCTGGTCAACGCCGTGTTCAACAAGCACGACATTCTGGTGGTCATCGTGGACAACCGCACCACGGCCATGACCGGCCACCAGCCCAACCCCGGCGTGGACGTGACCATCCAGGGCACCTGCGATTCCCAGGTGGACATCGAGGCCATCGTGCGCGGCTGCGGCGTGTGCAACGTCAAGACGGTCAACCCGCTCAAGCTCAAGGCCTTCAGCCAGGCCCTGGAAGAGATGAAGGCCGCTAGCGGCGTGCGCGTGCTCATCGCCCGCGAGGCCTGTCCCCTGCACGCCCGCAGGCTTGAGGGCCGCAAGGTCACCCGCGTGGCCTACGTGGCCCAGCAGGGCGAAGACGTGCGGGCCTGCCTGGAAACTCTGGCTTGCCCGGCATTTTCCCTGGTCGGCGGGGCCGGCGGCGAGGTGCGCATCGACGAGGACCAGTGTTCGGGATGCATGGTCTGCCTGCAGATGGCGCCCGGCATCAAAACAAAGGAACGGGCCAAGGGGAGGGGCGAGTAATGGCCAAGGACAAGGTGCGAATCCTGCTGACCGGCGTGGGCGGCCAAGGCACGCTCACGGCCACGAAGATCCTGGCCGAAGCGGCCCTGGACAAGGGCCTGCTCGTCACGGCCGGAGAGATCCACGGCATGGCCCAGCGCGGCGGCGTGGTGGAGTCCGCAGTGCTCATCGGCGGCTGGCTGAGCCCCAAGCTCGGCCATGGAGAGGCCGACGTGCTGCTGGGCTTCGAGCCCCTGGAAACCCTGCGCGCCCTGCCCTATCTGGCGCCGGGCGGCATCGTTGTCTCCAGTTCCGAGCCGATCATGCCCATCGGCGTGTCTCTTGGCCGCGAGAGCTATCCCGCTCTGGCCGACATCGAGGCCAAGACCAGACAGTGCGCGGCGAGCGCCCATTTCCTGCCCTGCCTGAGCCTGGGCCGCCAGGCAGGCACGGTGCAGAGCGCCAACATGGTGCTCCTGGGCGCGATGTGCGCCCTGGGGCTCGCCCCTTTGAGCCTCGATGACCTCAAGGCGACCATGTCCCGCAGGCTCAAGGCCCGTTTCCTGGAGATCAACAACAAGGCCGTCGAACTCGGCGCCGCCGCCGTGAAGCCAGCCTAACCGGACACCCCCCTATGGATCTGATCAAAAGCACGGATGCCGCCAATTACCTGCGGGCCCTTCGTCAGATGATGGACGAGATGGGCCCTCACGCGGCGCTGCAGCCGAGCATGAAGAGACTGCTGGAGATAATGGCGGAGACCTTCGGCTACAAGCGCGCCTTTCTGGCCATCTTCGACACCGACACGGGCACGCTCAAGATCGGCCTGACCTACAGCCAGCCCAAGGTCACCCAGGCCACCTACACTCCGGGCCAGGGCATCATCGGCCAGGTCTTCCAGACCGGCCGCCCCATCGTCATCCCGCGCATGAAGGACCACGCGGAGTTCCTGAACAAGGCCTTCGGCCGCAGCCAGGATGAGCTGGCCAGCCTGGCCTTCATCAGCGTGCCGGTGCTTCTGACCGCGCGCTCGGGAGAACGCGAGGCCCTGGGGACCCTGAGCGTGGACATGCCGACCGTGCCCCAGGAGATCCTGGACTCGCACTGCCAGTTCCTGGAGATCGTGGCCGGCCTGGTGGCCACGCAGGTGGCCCGCCTGCAGGAGGAGATGGCCCTGCAGCGCCATCTCGTGGCCCAGGGCCTCATGATGCACCAGGCGGGCGAGGTCAACATCTCCACGCCGGACATCGTGGCCACGTCCAAGTCCATGCGTCTGGTCCTGCAGCAGGTGGCCCAGGTGGCTCCCAGCAGGGCCACGGTGCTCCTGCGCGGCGAATCGGGCACGGGCAAGGAACTGCTGGCCGAGGCCATCCACGCCGGCAGCCCGCGCAAGGACAAGCCGCTCATCAAGCTCAACTGCGCGGCCCTGCCCTCGGAACTCATCGAAAGCGAGCTGTTCGGCCACGAGAAAGGAGCCTTCACGGGCGCCGTGGCCGTCAAGAAGGGTCTGTTCGAATTGGGCCACAAGGGCAGCCTGTTCCTGGACGAGATCGGGGAACTGTCCCTGGAGGCCCAGGCCAAGGTGCTGCGGGCCATCCAGGAGAAGGAGATTCAGCGCCTGGGCAGCGAGCAGACCATCAGCGTGGACGTGCGGCTCATCACGGCCACGCACCAGCCGCTGGAGGAGCTGCTGACCGAGGGGCGCTTCCGCGAAGACCTCTACTACCGCATCAACGTATTCCCTATCTTCATTCCTTCCCTGCGCGAGCGGCGCGAGGACATCCTGCCCATCGCCGAACACTTCCTGGCGTCCTTCGCCCAGGAGTACGCCAAGAAGATAAAGCGCATCTCCACCCCGGCCATCGACCTGCTCGTGCAGTACCATTGGCCGGGCAACGTGCGCGAGCTGCGCAACTGCATGGAGCGCGCCGTGCTCGTCTGCGACGAGGAGGTCATCCGCTCCTACCATCTGCCGCCCACGCTGCAGACCGCGGAGAGCTCGGCCACCGATTCCAGCCTGTCCTTCGGCGAGTCCGTGGCCAAGTTCGAGCAGGAGATCCTCGTGGATGCGCTCAAGAAGGCCAAGGGCAACATGCTCCAGGCCGCGCGCGACCTGCGCGTCTCCTACCGCATCGTGAACTATAAGGTGAAGAAGTACCGCATCGACCCCAAGAAATTCACGGGCAGCCTGCGCCGCCGCAGGAGCCCGGCATGACGTGATGCGCCGGCGCGCCGGAGGGGCTTTCCCGTCCGGCGCGCCGCCATCCACCCCGCGCCATGATTCCCCGAGCGACCCTGCGCAAACACATCGAAGCCCTGGAACAGGGCCGGCTCACGGCCATCCCCGAACTGGTGAACGACCTCAAGCTTCACCAGAGCCTGCTCTTCTTCGACTGGGCGGCCTGGCACAAGGAAGCCTACCGCCTGCTGTCGGAGCGTAAGCTCATCGACGAGGCGGACCGCGACACGACCGTGCGGCTCGTGACCTTCCTTGTGCGTTCCGACCAGTACCGCCCGGGCACCCTGAGCCGTGCGGTGCGGCGGGGCAGCGCCCTGGCCGTGCTGCGCCGGCTGGAGCGCTTTTTGTCTTGAGGGCGTTATTTCTAACAGCCGCATGGCCGGAATAGGACTATGCTCCGTTATATGGAGCAACCCTTACCCGGAGCGCACCGCATGCCGCCGTCCCGGAAACCTCTCCCCACGCTCGGCCGTTCCGGCCGTTGGATTCTAATCCTCCTGGCCTCCCTCGCCGTGCTGCTGGGTCCCGCCTGCGCTCCCCGCAACGCATCAAGCTCCATGGCCGAGGATACGCTGGTGGTCTCGCCGGCGCCGCCGCTGGTGCTCAGGGTGGACAAGGAGTTCATCTACGTCGGCGAGGTCAGCCTGGGGCCCGAGACGACGGGCGAACCCCTGGGCCTGACCCTGGAGGAACAGGTCTTCTTCGATGTGGACAAAGGCAACCGCGTGGTGCGCGCCATCACCATCGGCACGATGCTCCCGCCGGAAGGCGCGAGCTTCAACGATTTCATCTGGGTGCCCTCGGAACAGCTCGTCTACGGCGGCGAGGTCTTCGGAGGCATGGACTTCCGCGGCCGCACGGTGGCCGTGCCCGTGGACGAAACCTTCTACCTGCGCCAGCAAGCCGGCCTGAGCGGCTACACCTTCCCCGACCTGCTGCTGGTGCGCGAACTGGGCCTGCTGGTGGACGATGCCGGCGTATTCCTCATCAGCTATGCCGAGGCCGTGGACGGCTCCCTGGAGGACTGGGAGTCGGTCAAGGCCCTGGACGACGAGCGCACGAGCCAGGTGCTGTCCATTGCCCAGCGGTTGCAGGGCAGCGTGCAGGCCGTCACGCCTTCGAACGGCCTGGACGGCGATGTCCCGGCCGGGGAGCCGGAAGACACCGAGGCCTCCGCCGGCCCGGCCTGCTACCCCGTCTACGACCCCGCAGCCTGTCCCATTTGACCGGGGGCTTGATTTTCCGTATTCCCGACCCATATTTCCGTCCATCGTTGGAGCCTGGGCCCTGAACCCAGGCATACACGCAACAAGAAGGACTCCCAATGACCCAGGCCATCGACACGGCAGCCGCCCCGACCGCGGGCGCGCCCAGGAATTTCATTCGCGAGATCATCGACGAGGACTTGCGCAGCGGCAAGCACACGACCATCGTCACGCGCTTCCCGCCCGAGCCCAACGGCTATCTGCACATCGGCCACGCCAAGTCCATCTGTCTCAACTTCGGCCTCGCCCGCGACTACGGCGGACGCTGCCACCTGCGTTTCGACGACACCAACCCGCTCAAGGAAGAAGAGGAGTACGTCGAATCCATCAAGGCCGACGTGCGCTGGCTCGGCTTCGACTGGGGCGAGCACCTCCATTACGCCTCGAACTACTTCGAGCAGCTCTACGGGCACGCGGTGACGCTCATCAAGATGGGCAAGGCCTACGTGGACTCGCTCTCGGCCGAGGAAATACGCGAGCACCGGGGCACGCTCACCCAACCGGGCAAGGACAGCCCCTACCGCGAGCGGAGCGTGGAGGAGAACCTGGACCTGTTCGCGCGCATGCGCGCGGGAGAGTTCCCGGACGGCGCTCACGTGCTGCGGGCCAAGATCGACATGAAGAGCCCCAACGTGGTCATGCGCGACCCGACCCTGTGGCGCATCCGCCACGCCGCGCACCACCGCACGGGCGACGAGTGGTGCATCTACCCGATGTACGACTACACGCACTGCATCTCGGATTCCATCGAAGGAGTGACCCACTCCCTGTGCACCCTGGAGTTCGAGAACAACCGCGAGCTGTACGACTGGGTTCTGGACACCCTGGGCCTCTACCATTCGCGACAGTACGAGTTCGCGCGCCTGAACATGACATACGTGGTGGTCAGCAAGCGCAAGCTCATCCAACTCGTCAAGGAAGGCCATGTCAGCGGCTGGGACGACCCGCGCATGCCGACCCTTTCGGGCATCCGCCGCCGCGGCTACACGCCCGAGTCCATCCGCATGTTCATCGAGCGCATCGGGCTGGCCCGCTCCGAGAACGTCGTGGAGATCGAACAGCTCGAAGCCTGCGTGCGCGAGCACCTGAACGACACGGCTCCGCGCATGATGGGCGTGGTCAAGCCGCTCAAGGTGACCATCGAGAACTATCCCGAGGGTCAGGTCGAGCACTTCGAGTTCCAGAACCACCCGGAAAAGCCCGAGCTTGGCACGCGCCAAGTGCCCTTCTCGCGCACCCTGTACATCGAGCGCGACGACTTCAAGGAAGACGCGCCCAAGAAGTGGTTCCGCCTAGCTCCCGGCAAGGAGGTCCGCCTGCGCTACGCCTACTACGTGACCTGCAAGGAGGTCGTGAGGGACGCCAGCGGCGAGGTCGTGGAACTCATCTGCACCTATGACCCGGAAACTCGCGGCGGCTGGTCCAAGGACGGCCGCAAGGTCAAGGGCACCCTGCACTGGCTCAGCGCGGCCCACGCCGTGCCAGCCGAGATCAGGCTCTACGAGCGGCTGTTCAGCGTGCCCAATCCCCTGGGCGACAAAGACAAGGATTTCCTGGAGTTGATAAACCCCGGTTCGCTGGAGTTCGCTCAGGGCTTCGTGGAGCCTGCCCTTGGCCAGGTCGAGCCGGGCTACCGCTGCCAGTTCGAGCGCATCGGCTACTTCTGCTGCGACCCGGACTCCCGGCCCGGCAAGCCCGTGTACAATAAGACCGTGGGCCTCAAGGACACCTGGGCCAAGATCGAAAAGAAGGAAGAATAGCGTTGGAGGCTTCGGGACACCATGGACCGGAGCCAGCCATCCAAGTCCGAACATCTTCAGGCGGAGGGCTTGCCCCTCCGCCTTTTTCATGGGGCGTTAGACAACGGCTCATGTGAATTTTCTCCCGACCCAACCGGCCCTGACCCGCATGTCCTCTCAATTTAAGAAAAATATTACTTTTCCTGCACTTTTCCCCTTGCAAGTTTTTTCCGAAGGTCTTATTTTGCCCGCCAGTTGAATTCGCGCAGTATTCGAGTCGATTCTTGGACAAGCCGTGCTTCGCTCCAGATGACTACGAAGAATGCGGAAAATTTCGAATGGAGCACAGCTCGATGACCAAGAATCTGTACGTCGGCAACCTGCCTTTCAACGCCACCGAGGACGATGTCCGCAATCTGTTCGCCACTCACGGCACCGTCAACTCCGTTAAGCTCATCTCGGATCGCGAGACCGGCCGTCCTCGCGGCTTCGGCTTCGTGGAAATGGATGCCGACGGCGCCACTGCTGCTGAACAGGCTCTCAACGGCGCCAGCTTTGGCGGCCGCACCCTCAAGGTGAACGAGGCCCAGCAGAAGCCCCGTCGCGAAGGCGGCAGCGGCGGCTTCGGCGGCGGCCAGCGTCGCGAGCGCTGGTAGTCGCTTGCGCTGACAAGGCGCACGCTTAGGCTAACCCCAGCCCCATCCGGCCAGCCGGATGGGGCTTTTATTTTGCCCTCGCCGTTCCACCCTCCCTGTCCGTTTCCACAACGAACCATCAACAGCCGGCGCTGCCGCCTCGTGCAGGTTGCGGCGCGAGAATCGGCACGCCTGCTGCAATATCCACGCATGGCGCGTCCTCAAGCCGTTTTGTGGACGATACCTGCACACCGCGCCCGCCTCGTGCACACTGATCAACCATGAGAGCGTCGCCATGAACGGCTTTTCCCTGCGCTCACGGCTTATCCTGGGACTATCAGGCATGCTGCTCCTTCTGCATGCATGCTTCGCCACGGCCGCGCCTCCGCTCGCCGCCCCCTCGATCCAAACCTTGCACGCTCCCGACCTCTCCGACCCTCCCGACCAGCATTCCCAGCGCCGGCCAATCCCCGAGAACCTCGCGGCAGGAGCGGCCAGCCAGACGATCACGGTAACGGCCACGGCCTACACATCTCACCGGGATCAAACCATCGGAGATCCCCACCTAGCCGCCTGGGGCGACACCATAAAGCCGGGCATGAAGTGCATCGCCGTGTCGCGGGACCTGATCAGGATGGGGCTGACACGCGACACGCCCGTGCGGATCAGGGGTTTGCCGGGAACGTACGTGGTCAAGGACAAACTGCACAGGCGCTGGACCAAGCGCATCGACATATATCTCGGCATGGACGTGCAGGCCGCAAGGCAGTGGGGGAAGAGAAAGGTGGTCATCGAATGGCCGGCGGCCGTCGCTCCCAAGGGCAGCCCTGCTCGCGCAAGCCTGTGCCTACTATACTCGCGCTCCGTGGACCGGCCACCCGCGTATCCGTTCCACCAGGCCATCAGGTGATCTCCATACGTAAAGCCGGCTCATCACGCCGCTGATCCGCTTCACTCATCAGTCAGATGTCTTCAAAGGCTCAAGGCGAACACATTCACTGGCCGGCAGTGAACATTCCGCGCCTCTCGTCCGGCATGCCTGCTGCAATATCCCCTGCCAGACATACCCGCGGCCCTGATCCGCGGACAATCCCTGCACACCGCGCCCCACTCGTGCGCACCAATAACACCGAGGAAGCGCCGTCATGAACAATTCACGCTCCCGATTCTGGCGTCTGCTGGGCCTGTCCTGCATGCTGCTCGTCATGCATGCCTGCGCCACGACCACCGCACCGCCAGCAGAGCCCATGCCCGCCAGGCCAGCCATCATGCCATCCGCCCCTCCTAAAACCGCACCGGTAAAGCCCGCGCCTCCCGAACCGGCACCCAACGAATCCCTGGCCAAGAAATCCAAGAAGCGCATGCTCTCGGTCACGGCCACCGCCTACACCTCGCGCAAGAGCGAAACCCAGGGCGACCCGTTCCTGGCCGCCTGGGGCGACCGGCTCAAGCCGGGCATGAAGTGCATCGCGGTTTCGCGAGACCTCATCGCCATGGGGCTTACGCACAACACGCCCGTGAGGATCAAGGGCCTGCCAGGCGTTTACCTGGTCAAGGACAAGATGAACAAGCGGCACACGCGCAAGATCGACATCTACCATGGGACCAATCTGAAAGCGGCGAGGGCTTGGGGCAAGCGCAAGGTGGTCATCGAATGGGGCGACCATGTGCTGGAGGCCGAATCCAAAAAGCCGGCGGCGGAGAAGGATGCCTGATTTGCGGGGCAGGACCGTGCCCATGTGCCGCTCACGGCACCGGTGCCGGCCAATTTCGCTGCAAGCAGACATCGCTTGTCCATTCGCGAGCATGGCCGGACAAAGCAGCGTCGGCCGGGATGCTTACGACCAGGCATTCGGGCGGCCGGCCTGTCCGGTCAGCGCACATGGCGACGATCGCGCCCGATATCATAAGGCCAAGGCTGGTTTGGCCATAAGGTCAAGATTGATTTGACGCATGGAGCAGGCTACTCCCCCTCCATGGATAGCATACACTTCCTCGCGGGCGGCCCTGAGCTTCTCGACAGCATCGAACCTCTCTGGCGCGGACTGTGCGAGCACCACGCCGGGGTTTCACCGGACTTCGCCGTGTGGTTCCGCAATCGCGGCTTCGCTGAACGCAAGGCCGATATCCTCGCCCAGGCCTCTGCGGGCATGCGGGTCCGGCTGGCCGTGGCAGGCTCCGAAACAGTGGGCTATTGCGTCAGCACGCTCTCCGCGAACGGCACGGGCGAGGTGGATTCCATATTCGTGCGCGAGGACCATCGCGGCATGGAGATCGGCGAGCAGCTCATGCGCGACGCCCTGGACTGGCTTGAGGCACGGGGAGCCGCTTCCATACAGGTGGCCGTGGTGCATGGAAACGATCGGGCCCTGGAGTGGTATCGGCGCTTCGGCTTCGCCCCGAGGATAGTCAGGATGGCCAGGCTCAAGGAATATGAGCCCCCCGCAGCCTCCTAAGCAGCCTGACCTTGCCGCTGGCGGCGGCCGCGCCTTGAAGCCAAATCCGGTCTCGGACCGGCCCGCGACATGCCTCCCGCAGACTGTCCGCCGCGAGCTTTGCCGCCAGCCTGCCTGAGCGAAAATCTCTATGCACCGCGCGAAAAAAACGGGGGAAGGCCTTGCCCTCCCCCGCTGCGTTGATCTGCTTTCGTGTCGCAGACTACAGGCTGTAGTAGTGCAGCCAGGACTCGTACTTCTTGTTCTCGCCCTTGACGACCTTGAAGTACTCGGTCTGGAGCTTCTTGGCCACGGGGCCGGCCTTGCCCTCGCCGATGACGCGGCGGTCCACCTCGCGCACAGGCGTGATCTCGGCCGCGGTGCCGGTGAAGAAGGCCTCGTCCGCCACGTAGAGATAGTCGCGGGTGAAACGCTCCTCGACGACCTTGTAGCCCAGGTCGGCGGCCAGGGTCATGACCGAGTTGCGCGTGATGCCCTCCAGGATGGAGGTCAACGGCGGGGTCTTGAGGTAGCCGGAACGGAAGAGGAAGATGTTCTCACCGGAACCCTCGGCCACGTATCCGTCCGGGTCGAGCAGGACCGCCTCGTCGTAGCCGTTGGCCTTGGCCTCCATCTTGGCCAGCACGGAGTTCAGGTAGTTGCCGCTGGCCTTGGCCTTGGTCATCATGATGTTCACGTGGTGGCGGATATAGGAAGATGTGGCCACGCGGATGCCCTTGTCCAGGGCCTCGGCGCCCAGGTACGCGCCCCAGGGCCAGGTGGCGATGGCCACGCGGATGGGGTTGTTGCCGGGATGCACTCCCATCATGCCGTCGCCGATGAAGACGATGGGCCGGATGTAGCCTTCGGCCATCCGATTGGCCTGCAGGGTCTCCACAATGGCCTTGACGATATCCTCGCGGGTGTAGGGGATCGTCATGTGCAGGATCTTGGCCGAATCGAAGAGCCGGTCAACGTGCTCCTTGAGACGGAATACCGCCGAGCGGCCGTCCGTACACTTGTAGGCCCGGATGCCCTCGAAAACGCCCACGCCGTAGTGCAGGGTGTGGGTGAGCACATGCACGTTCGCTTCGTCCCAGGGAACGAGCTTGCCGTCGAACCAGATCTTGTCGGACTTCTGAACCATGCGTGAAACCCCTTGGCAGGTCGGTTGGTTGGCTTGCAGGAACGCGAGAAGCAGTAACAGTTAGGCCAAGGTGCAAGCAATGGTCAAGAGCGTCGCGGTGCTCCTGGTCATGCGCGGGCCCGCGCCCGGCCTTGGAGCATTATGCCATCGTCAGGCATACCGCCCATGAAGAGATGTCAAACTCATCTGCTCTCGCCTGTTTTGCACCGTAAGCTGATTCCCTTCATCCCGGCCTCCATGCGCGATGCCTTCCACGCAAGTACGCCCAAGCCGTCTCGCATCACCGCGCCATCAACGCGAAGACTCCCCAGCCCATGTATTCGCGCGTGTACGTGGCGTAGCGTTTGGGTTCCGAGGTTAGTCGGGCTCGAACATCTTTCGCGAGGTCATCGTCGGGATTCGCTTCGAGCCATCGACGCATGGTGAGCCATTTGGCCGCCTCGTACCTGTCCCAGCCTTCCTGGTCTGCCAGAACCATTTCCACGACGTCGTAGTCGAGGTCGCCGAAGGACGCGAGAAGTTCTGGAAGCATGAGATAGTCGGAAATCGAACCGGCAAGGCATCCTTTGGCAACGTCTTCCGTCGGCGGTTGGCGCACCCAGTACGGCTCACCGATGAGGATGATCCCTCCGCTGCGGAGGCTCTTCGCCAGCAGTTCGATGGCGCCGGCTACTCCTCCACCGATCCACGTGGCACCGACACAGGCTGCCACATCGACCTTTTCGTCGGCGACGTAGCCGGCGGCGTCGCCGTGGATGAACTTGACTCGGTCAGCGACGCTGAGTTCCTCAGCGCGGAGCTTCGCTTGCTCGGAAAACAACTGGCTCATGTCGATACCGGTGCCAAGGATACCGAAATCGCGTGCCCAGGTGCACAGCATCTCGCCCGAACCGCTGCCGAGATCGAGCACACGAGTCCCCGGTTCCAGGCGCAATGCCTTGCCGAGAGTGGCGAGCTTTTCTGGTGTGAACGGGTTATGGATGCGGTGAGCACTTTCGGTGATGTTGAAAATTCGTGGGATGTCCACTACAGAAAACTCCTGTTGTATCAATAAATATATTCAGGTGGCGAATGGCTGCAGCTGGATTAGGATTTATATGGGCGCTCAATAACTGCTTAAGAATGTCAGGGTCTGACCAAATATTGGCAATTCCCTTCTCTTACAGTTCCATTTCTCTCCCAACTTATCTAAAGGGACGATTCTCGGCCTATCAATCCATGCCGCGAGATGCAGCAAGGCCTCTGATGATATCCCCATCGGCCCACCTCATCAACCAGATTGTCCTAACCAGATTGTCCGTTGCAAAAGCGTATTACCCCCAGGTCGCCTGCCGTAGCAACCAGTTCTTCCGCATCCACTGTCTTAAAAGCAATCCGCTCTAGTAGCTCAGTATCTTGTCCGCCTTGCGCATCCACTCGGACAGGAACTTCATAGTGCCCTTCGTGAACAAGCCGTTCTCCTCCACGCCGTGGAGGGCCATGCATTTGCCTCAGGCCGCCAGCACGCCTTCGGACAGCGTGAACAGCTTGGCCTGCTCGGCGATGGGGAACGTTTCGCTATTGCCTGCCAGCAGGTCGGTCGCACCGGCGTTGAGAAATACTGTCACCTCATCGCCCTCGTTGAGCAGGAAATTGCCCAGGCGCAAGGCATTCCATTTGACCTCGGGATCCTGGCTGGAAAGCACGATAAGTATTTGCATTTTCGATGGCCTCCCTGACTATACATAGGCTTTATCTATAAGAAAGCGCATGGAGTGACAACCCAGGCAGGCGATCCGATCTGGATTGCCCCCCAAAAACTATAGTCCCCAGCCGTAGGAAGTTTACAACCGAGCCAGGAGCCTTACAGGAGACCAAGCAGCCAAGGAGGTCTCCAGGTGCTCAGGATAGACCCGAGGTGGGGAGAGACGGCAAAGAGCCTGCTTG
>JAEYOJ010000099.1 GCA_023411815.1 Pseudomonadota bacterium
ATCCCCGCCTTGCCGAGAACCTTTCCACGGTCCTGGCTTGCGTCGGCATCGTCGGCACGGCAATGGCCAGCTTGCCCGCCTACGTCTACACCAGGAGCGGCAAAGGCCGTGACGTGGCCGAAGCTCATCCGGTCATGGACCTTATCCGGCGCGGCCCGAATGAGCGGCAGACCTGGCCGGATTGGATCGAATGGACAATGGCCCAAGTGCTCCTCAGGGGCAACGCCGTGTCCGAGATTGTCACCGACAGGGCCGGGCGCGTCAAAGCCCTTCGGCCTACCCCGTGGGAGTGGTGCAGCGTGCAAATGCTTCCCACTGGCAGGCTTGCCTATGACGTAACCGAGATGACCAGCATTTACGGCGGGCAAGGCCGCATGCGCCGCTTGCTTGAACATGAGGTCATTCACCTGAAGGACAGGACGGATGACGGCTTGCTTGGCAAGAGCCGCTTGCAGCGTGCTGGCGCGGTCATCCGGGCCGGTCTCAGCGTCCAGGAATTTGCCGAATCCATGTACAGCAATGGGGCCAATCCGAGCGGCGCATTGCAGGCTGAAGGCAAGCTCAATGGCGAGCAGTACCAGCGCCTTGGCGAGCAATTCCGCATGGCCTATTCGGGCTCATCCAATGCCGCGAAGGTTATGATCCTCGACCAGGGCTTGAAGTGGCAGCAAATCAGCGTCAGCCCCGAGGATGCCGAGCTTTTGGCTTCTCGCCGGTTCACCACTGAGGAGCTTGCCCGCATCTTCCAGGTTCCCCCGCCCATGGTCGGCATTTGGGACCATTCCACGTTCACGAACAGCGAAACAGCGGGCAAATGGTTCGCTCAGTTCACCATAGGCCCTTGGTGCCGCAAGATCGAAGCTGAGTTCACCCGGTCCATCTTCTCCACGTCCGAGCGTGCAACACATGCCCTGGAGCTTGACCTTTCCGGCTTCCTGAGAGGCGACCACGCGGCCAGGTGGGCAGGACACGCCATTGCGGTGCAAAACGGCATCCTGAGCCCGAATGAGATACGCGAGGTGGAAGGCTGGAACCCGAGGCCGGGCGGCGAGGAGTTCGCCGGACAGAAGGAACAGACGGCGTAAAGGCGCATGAGTTTCGAGGAACTGCAAAGCGAGGTTGCAACCCTCAAGCCGCAGGAGGTGGCCAGGTTGCTACGCCTAGACACCCGCACGGTGAAGAAATACGCTGAACGTCTTGGCGGCGTAGAGGTTGTGCCGGGGACGCTGCGGTTCCTTGAAAGTCGAATAAGGAGTTTGCTGAATGCCGACGGAAACGCATCGGCGTGGGGAACTTCGGTGGCGCGGCGTCGTGAAGATGGACGGGAAGATACAAGCGTCCAAGTGGTTCGGCAGCGGCCCCAAAGAGCAGCGCAAGGCCATTCTGTGGGAAGAAGAGGCCAGGAAGGCTCTACAGGAGCAGCAGAAGACCCCCACGGCCTCGCTAGAGCCCTTGCAATGGGCGAGTAGGTACTTGGATGATGTACTGCGGCGAAACTCAAAAAAGACCTATGTGGAGAAGCGTAGCGGCCTCTTGCGGTTCCTTCGCTTTGCCCGAGGTAAGAGCCTGCATGAGTTTACGCCAGCCATTGCCCTTGCCTTCTTCCAGGAGCAGCACGACAAACGTTCAGGCTACGCGGCCAACAAGGATCGAAAGAACCTGGCCACGGCCTGGAAGTGGGGCCAGAAGTACCTGGACGGATTCCCGGACAAGCCGAATCCATTCATGGCAGTGGACCGATTCCCGGAGCAGCGCCAGGACCGCTATATCCCGCCTGAAGAGGACTTCCACAAAGTCTTCGAGCTGGCGGAAGGGCAGGATCGCGTCATGCTGACAGCGTTCCTTCATTTGGGCGCCAGGAGAAGCGAGGTTTTCCGGCTGACCTGGGCGGACGTGGACTTCGCAGAGAATCGCGTTCGTCTCATCACCGGGAAGACCCGCGACGGCTCTCCGAGAGCTGATTGGTTGCCCATGACAAACGAGCTTAGGGCGGCCCTGCTTTGGTGGTGGGAGGCCAGGCCATACAAGCAGGCGAAGCACGTCTTCACTTGCCTGGATGACAGCCCAAGCCCGAATCACAACCCCGGCGGCCCGTTTTTGTATCGTCAGCACTTCATGCCTCGCATGTGCAAGCGAGCCAAGGTTAAGCCCTTCGGCTTCCATGCCATACGGCATCTAAGCGCGGTCATCCTCTACAAGGCAGGCCATCCGGTCAGCTTGATTCAGAGGATTCTCAGGCATCAGAGCCCGAACATGACGGAACGCTATCTGCGGAGTCTTGGCTTCGGTCAGGAAGAGATGCGGGAAGCGGTGCGGGCTTTTGAAGGTAGAGGCCCGGCGAAGGTCATTCCCTTCGCCAGAAAAGCGGAAACCCCCGAAGCTGCAACTTCAGGGGTATCCAGTATCTAAGGATATCCATCGGGGATATCCAAACGGCTAGGAGAACCTAACCATGTGGAATCGTTGGCGTCCCCAACCGGGTTTGAACCGGTGTTATCGGCGTGAGAGGCCGACGTCCTAGGCCACTAGACGATGGGGACGCGCTGTTGGTGGGCCGTGTTGGGTTCGAACCAACGACTCTCTGCTTAAAAGGCAGATACTCTACCGCTGAGTTAACGGCCCTCGCGAGGAGGGTCTTGGTACCGGTTTCGTATCGGCCTGTCAAGTGAATCCGTGAGTTTCGTTCCAACGGACCCGGTCACGCGCGTTTGCGCAGGAGCTTCATTATACTTCCGGGCGGATGATGTCTAGTCCCCCCATGTAGGATTTCAAAACTTCGGGCACCAGGATGGAGCCGTCGGCCTGCTGGTAGTTCTCCAGCACGGCGACCATGGTCCGTCCCACGGCCAGCCCGGAGCCGTTGAGCGTATGGGCCAGGCGGCTCTTCTTGGCGCTCTTTTCCTTGCAGCGGATGCCTGCGCGGCGGGCTTGGAAGTCCTCACAGTTGGAGCAGCTGGAGATCTCGCGGTACTTGCCTTGCCCCGGCAGCCAGACCTCCAGGTCATAGGTCTTGGCCGCGGAGAAGCCCATGTCGCCGGTGCACAGGGCCAGCACGCGGTAGGGCAGCTCGAGCTTCTGGAGAATGGTTTCCGCGTGGGAGGTCATGAGCTCCAGGTCCTCGTAGGAGCGGTCCGGGTGGGCGATGCGCACCAGCTCGACCTTGTGGAACTGGTGCTGGCGGATGAGACCGCGGGTGTCCTTGCCGTAGGAGCCCGCCTCGGAGCGGAAACATGGCGTGAAGGCGCAGAAGGCCAGCGGAAGTTTGTCCTCGTCCAGGGTTTCGTCGGCGTGCAGGTTGGTCAGGGGCACCTCGGCCGTGGGTATGAGGAAATAGTCCCAGCCTTCCAGCTTGAACAGGTCGGCCTCGAACTTGGGCAGCTGGCCCGTGCCGGTCATGGTCTGACGATTGACCATGTAGGGCGGGGCGATTTCGGTGTAGCCGTGATCCCGGGTCTGCACGTCGAGCATGAAGGCGGCCAGGGCGCGCTCCAGGCGGGCGGCCCAGCCGCGCAGCACGGCGAAACGGCTGCCGGCCAGCTTGGTCGCGCGTTCGAAATCGATGCCGCCCAGGGCTGCGCCGAGTTCCCAGTGCTCCTTGGGCTTGAAATCGAAGGCAGTGGGCTCGCCCCAGGTGCGCACTACCTGGTTGTCTTCCTCGCTCTTGCCTACGGGCACGCTGGAATGGGGGATGTTGGGGATGGTCAGCAGGAAGCCCTGGACCTCTTCGTCCACGCCCTTCAGAAGATCGTCCAGCACCTTTATGCGCTCGCTCTTGGCCGCCAATTCGTCCAACAGGGACTGTGCGTCACGACCCTCGCGCTTGAGCCGGGCCACTTCGCCCGAGGCCTTGTTGCGCTCGCTCTTGAGCATCTCGGATTCCAGCAGCAGTTCGCGGCGCTTGCGGTCCAGTTCCTCGAATTGGTCCAGGGACAGGCTGGAATTGCGGTTGGCCAAGGCCTGACGCACCAGATCCATGTTGCCCCGCATAAATTTCAGGTCGAGCATCCGTGTCTCCTTCGTAGTGCAGACTGGCCTTGGCATCTACAACAAGTCCGGCCGACAATAAACCCCCGGCTTGCATGAGGTGGAGCAGCCACGATCCGGCCTTACAATCTTGATTCGGTTAGATCATTGTCCGCCCCAGGGGGAAGGAGGAAGGTATCGCCATTGCCGAATCTCCGCACAGGATCGCCAATGTCCGCGCGAAATGGGGGATGATTCGGACAGAGATCGGTTTGGGCGCGGACTGAACTGAACAAGCATATGGAGGGGTTGCATGATCCGGCGTGTTATCGCGCTGACCCTGGGGGGAGCAATGTTGTGTCTGTTCGCGCATGTCATGGCGGGGCAGGCCCTAGCCCAACTGACGCCCAGGACCCATACCGCCCGTTTTATCCCCATTCGACCGCCGGAGGGGAGCGGGTTCACATCCATAACGACCGTGGGCGACTCGAAAGATGGCTGGGTCATGACCGGCCATGGCGCCACGGTGGACGGCGAGGTGCCCTTCGCCTGGCGCGAGCGGGTGGTCTACCCCTTGAACGGCCTGCCCTCGGGCGCCACGGGCACGGGCCGGGCAGCCGGTTGGCGAGGAGTCGAGGAGAACGGCCAGACCGTGTACAAGATGGCGGTCGTCGGCGTCCTGGACAACGCCGCGGGCGGTCAAGCCTTCCTATGGGTTTACGAGGAAGGATTTCAGCCGTTGCCGGGACTGGACGGCGTGCGCAGCGAGGCCAACGGCATGTCGCTCTCGGGCCCTATGATCGCCGGGCAGCGCCAGACTTCCCGCGGTCTTGAAGCCTACTACTGGACCGCTGGCGGTGGTGTCGTGGATATGGGCGACCTGGACGGCGGGACCGTGGAAAGCAAGGCCTGGTCCGTGGCCAGGGACAACGAGGCCATCGTGGGCGAGGCTCAGTCGGCCCAGGGCATGCAGGCCTTTTTGTGGACTCCGGGTGAAGGCATGCGCGGCCTTGGCGACTTGGCCGGAGGCGCGTTCAGCAGTTCGGCGCGGGCCGTGGGCAAACCGGAAAGCGGAGCACTGCAGGCCGTGGTCGGTGTGGGCACTTCGGCGCAAGGCCGGGAGGCCTTCCGCTGGACTCCCTCGGGCGGCATGCAAGGGCTGGGTGATCTGGCCGGTGGCACGTACGATAGCGTTGCCCTGGACGTGGACGAGACCGGCGCCTACGTCGTGGGCAAGGCGAACACGATTGACGGCGAGACGGCGTTCGTCTGGGACGGTGTCCATGGCATGCGCGACCTGCGCGCCATTCTGGCTGACGATTTCGGCCTGGAAACGGCCCTGGCGGGCTGGACCCTGGGCGTCGCCACGTCCATAGCCACGAACCTCACCGTCGAGGACCGCAACGACATCCTGATGATCGCCGGGTCCGGCATGGACCCCGAGGGCGTGCTCTGCTCGTGGCGGGTCACATTCACTCCCAGGGACGATGTCGTGATACCCAAACAGATCACGGCCGCCAGATATCTGCTCCTGCACTGATCCACTGCATGCATACATGGCGGCCCGGTCACGGACCGGGCCGCCTGCATCGACATCACCGGCCAGCCTGGCTTATCCTCGCGCGCACAAGGAGGCACTCATGCAGGAACTCGAACAAGCCATACTGGACCTCGGATCGGCGCTCAAGGCGCGGGGGCTCATGCTGGCCACGGCCGAATCGTGCACCGGCGGACTCATCGCCGGTGCGCTCACCAAGGTTTCGGGCAGTTCGGACTGGTTTCGGGGCGGAGTGGTCGCCTATGCCAACGGAGTCAAGGCGAAGCTCCTCGGCGTGCCTCAAGAGGCGCTCCTGAGGCACGGCGCCGTGAGCGAATCCGTGGTGCTGGCCATGGCCCGCGGCGCGCTGGATGCCCTGGACGCCCAGGTGGCCGTGGCCGTTTCGGGGGTGGCCGGTCCCACTGGCGGCACGCCGGACAAGCCGGTGGGCACGGTCTGGATCGCCTGGGCCTGGCCCGGAGGCGAGCAGGCCGTGCGGTATCTGTTCCCCGGCGATCGGGAGGCCGTGCGAATGGGCACGGTGGAGCATGCGATCACGGGCCTGGCCGCGCGCATCGGGCGCTCTGCTGTGCAGGCATAGGTTGGGGGCGGCATGCGTCTGTTCATCGGCATACCGTTGCCCGAGGAGTACCAGCGCGGCCTGGCCCGCCTGCGAGAAAGGCTGGGAGCCGGCATTCGCTCCAAGCTGGGCTGGACCAGGGAGGGAAACTGGCACATGACCCTCAAGTTCCTGGGCGAGGTGGACGAAGAGTTGGCCCGGGACGTGGAGCGGGCCCTGTCCGGGCTGCGCCTGGCGCCGTTCACGCTGCAGGCGGCCGGGGCCGGCTTCTTTCCCAATCTGAGGAATCCGCGAGTGTTCTGGGTCGGCCTGGCGCGCGGCGGCGAGGAGTGCGCGGGCTGGGCGGCCATGGTCGAGGAGGCCATGGAGCCGCTGGGCTTCGCGCGCGAGGCGCGCGAGTTCCGGCCGCACCTGACCCTGGCCAGGATCAAGGAGGCCCGGCGCGACGACTGGGCGGCCTTGGCGCGGGATGCGGAGAAGGAAGTGTGGCCC
Organism: Pseudomonadota bacterium; assembly: GCA_023411815.1. Lineage (GTDB taxonomy): Bacteria > Desulfobacterota > Desulfovibrionia > Desulfovibrionales > Desulfovibrionaceae > Desulfocurvibacter. The sequence goes on from JAEYOJ010000099.1 coordinate 6,573, forward strand.
TTGGTGGGCGTGGAGGAAATCGTGCTGTGGCGGAGCAGACTCGGACCGGGCGGACCGGCCTACGAAGCGCTATGCCAGGTCAAGGCATCGCAGGCCGGTTCCGGTCGCGGCGGGTCCTAGCTGTAGTCCCCGCGATTGAACTTGAACGTCTCCGTGACTGTGAGGACCTCCAGCTCGTTGACCATGGATTCAAGGCTGGGGTTGCTGGCGGCGAGCTTGGGGACATCCTGCTTCAACTCGCTCACGGTCTGGGAGATCTGTTCCAGCACGGCATATGCCTCGCGCAGGTTCGCTCGCTTGGCGGGCGATTCCAACTGCTGGGCATACATTTCCCACTGGTCGAGCAGCGCGTCCATGTTCTCCATGATCCTGCCCTCCGTCGGGACGGCGCCCATGGAGCTGTCTGAAGTCTGCGGGCCGTAGCGCAGGTCGGCTCCAAGCCTGGCGACCGGAATCTGCGCGCTCGCGCCCGAGGCCTTGTCCACTTCCTTCGCCAGCAGGTCGCCGAACTTGCTGGTTGCAACCGATTCGGTCTGCTTGCGTCGGAGATGTTGCTCCTCGCGGAGCTGTTCCAAGTGTTCTGTGCGGATCTTCATGGCTGTCTCCTGGCTGATCCATGGCTACCAGCCATTTAGCAAAATTCCTGCCAAGGCCTTTGCGCCTTGAGCCTATGTGCTTCGAGTGGTCGTTCGGGGAATTTTTTTCCCTCCGGCGAGGGCTTGTAAACGATGTGAAGCGTTTCCAGACTACGCATCCAGAAAGGCCTTGTCTATGTTGCGTTTGCTTTGTTATGAAAAAAGCAAGGCTTTAAGGCGCTTACAACCGGCCCCTCGCGACCGGCCGCCCGGACGGAAGGCCGGGCCGGAATGCCGACCGCGGGCGGGTCCATAGGACCAGGAGGATGATATGGTGCAAATAAAAAAGATTCTATGCGCGGTGGATTTCTCGGAAGCGAGCAAGGAAGTCGCCAGCTACGCGGCGTACCTGGCCAAGGGCCTGGATGCCGAGATCCTGGTGCTGTACGTGGCCCCCTCGCTCAGCCAGTACGTGGGCTTCCACGTGCCGCCAAGCTCCATCGAGAGCTTCGTCAAGGAGATCGTGGCCGGCGCGGACCAGTCCATGGAGTCCTTCCTGGGCGAGCAGTTCAAGAACGTGAGGGCCCGGGGCGAGGTGGTCACGGGCTACGCCGCCGAGGAGATCCTCAATATCGCGGCCGAGGAAAAGGTGGAGCTCATCGTCATGGGCACCCATGGCCGCCGCGGCATCGACCGCATCCTGTTCGGCTCCGTGGCCGAGCGCGTGGTCAAGAACGCCAAGTGCCCGGTGCTCACGGTTCGCCCCGGAACGTCGTACGTATAACGCCTGAGCCGGAAGAGGGCGGATCACCCGCCAGGGGATCCACCCTCTTCCGGTGACTTACCCGTCGGGAGATACGGCCTTGTCCGTGGAATTGTTCCTTCCTGAATCCATCCGGGAAGGCTCCCGAGCCATGACAGATCACCGCCCGTCAGCCGAGGCGGTCCGCTGAATGATTCTCCAGTCTTCCGGCTTGACCAAGGCCCGCCTCCTGGCCCAAAGTACCCCCTTTCCGTCACCCATCGACCAGGCAGCCCCCATGAGCACGCCCATTCCCACGATTTCCGTCCGGCCGGAGGCAGAAGGCTTCAAGCCCTATTCGCCGGGCTTGTCAATCGACGAGATCAAGCTACGCTACGGCCTGGCACAGGTCATCAAGCTGGCCAGCAACGAGAACCCCCTGGGCGTATCGCCCGTGGTGCGCAAGGTCCTGGAAACCAAGGCCGCCCTGGCCTTCCGCTACCCGCAGTGGGGCTATCCGCGCCTGCGCCAGGCCATGGCCGAGGCCCTGGGCGTGGACGTCGCGCGCATCGTGGCCGGCAACGGGTCGGACGAGATCATCGACCTGCTCGTGCGCGTCCTGTGCCGTCCGGGCCAGGACCATGTGCTGGCCGCCCGGCCGTGCTTCTCGGTCTACGGCTCCCAGGCGCGCATCTGCGGCGTGGAGTTCCGCCAGATCGACCTGAACCCCGACTATTCATTGCCGCTGGAGCGCCTGGCCGAAGCGGCGGACGAACGCACGGCCCTTGTTTTCGTCACCAGCCCGGACAACCCCACGGGCGTGGCGGCCAAAACCGACGACCTGGAAGCCCTGGCTCGTGCCCTGCCAAAGCGCACGCTGCTGGCAGTGGACGAGGCCTACATCCATTTCGTGGACGACGCGGAGCGCGCGAGCCTGCTGCCGCGTTTGGCGAGCCTGCCCAACGTGGCGCTCCTGCGCACCTTCTCCAAGGCCTACGGGTTGGCTGGCCTGCGCCTGGGCATGGGCGTGCTGCCGCCCGAGCTGACCAACATCATGCTGCGCGTGCAGATCCCCTTCAGCGTGAACCTGCTGGCCGAGGAGGCCGGCATAGCCGCGCTGTCGGACACGATCTTCTATGAAGAAACCCTGCGCGTGACCCGCGAGGGCCGCGCATATCTCATGGCCGAACTGGCCGCCATGAACTGCGCTCCGCAGCCGTCGCAGTCCAACTTCATCATGTTCACGCCGCCAGCCGAGGCCAAGGTCGTGTTCGAGGGCCTGCTGCAACGCGGGATCATCGTGCGGCCGCTGGCCAGCTACGGCCTGGCCGATAAGATCCGCGTCAGCGTGGGCCGCATGGACGAGAACCAGGCCTTTGTCTCGGCCCTGCGCGAGGTGTTGGGAGCATGAGCACGCGGCTTGTCGTGACCCTGGACGGACCGGCCGGCGTGGGCAAGACCACCCTGGCCAAGCGCCTGGCCGAAGCCCTGGGCGTGGCCTACCTGGATACCGGGGCCATGTTCCGGGCCGTGGCCTGGAAACTCGGCGAGAGCGCCTGGGACTGGCCGGAGGAGCGCCTGGGCGAGGCCCTGGCGGCAATGCGTTTCAGTCTTTCGGGCCAGGGTCGTGATTCGCGCATCGCCCTGGACGGGGCGGCCTTGGGCGATGATATCCGCAGCGAGACCGTGGCCCGCTGGGCTTCCAACGTGGCCCGGCTGCCCGTGGTGCGCCAGGCCCTCAAGCAGGCCCAGCAGGACATCGGCCGCGACACGTCGCTGGTGGTCGAGGGCCGGGACATGGGCACCGTGGTCTTCCCGGATGCGCCCTGCAAGTTTTTCCTCGATGCCGCGCCAGAAGTCCGCGCCGAACGCCGCGTGCTCCAGTTGCGCCAGGCAGGCCAGGCCGCCGATTTCGATGAGATCCTGGAGCAGATCAGGGTACGCGACGACCAGGACCGCAACCGGGCCGTGGCGCCCCTCAAACCCGCGGAAGACGCGGTCATCGTGGATACGTCCGGCCTGGACGTGGACGGCGTGTTCCGGAATATCCTCGCGCATATCCGGCGCGGCTAAACTACCGCATTTAAGAAGAATCGAGGAGGGCGGCGCCCTCCTCGAACTCTTCCCGGCAGGGGGCGAAGGCCCCCTGCACCCGCGCAATTCGTTCGCGTGCTTCTCCGGGTGCTTGGTAATAAGGATACGGTCCCGACTATTTACCTTCTATTGCATTTGAAATGCGCGGGTCCAGGGGCGCGTCCGCCCCTGGTGGGTGGGGTCCGGGTAGGGCGAAGCCCTTCGCGGTTCTTATGTCTTTCGCGCTAGCAGAGCGAACTGAACAGGGCGGGCAGGGCGGCTTCGGCCGCGTCGGCCACTGCCACCAAGTCGGAGGGCTTGAGCCCCAGGCTGTCCCAGGCCTGCTCCGAAAGGGGCGGCAGGAAGAACTCGCCGGACAGGCCCAGGCCCAGGGCGTGGCTCATGATATCGGCCAGATGCACAACGGCGTTCTCGCGCACCTGCTCGGAAATTTCTGGGATATGGTGATAGAGCACGGTCAGCCGCAGGGTCGGGGGCAGCTCCCATTTGCGGAAAAGCACGCTGCCGATGGTGGAGTGGTCGTAACCGATCTCGTCCTGTTCGGCGTAGTACAGGTACATCTGCTTGGATTTGGCCTTGAGCAGGGCCTGGCGCGACAGTTCGGGCATGGCCTGGAAGAGCACCAGCCGGCCGATGTCGTGCAGCAGCCCGCCAAGGAAATGGTACTCCTTGTCGCGAACGCCTGCCCGCTCGGCCAGCAGGCGGGCCAGCACGCCCGTGGACAGTGAGTGCTGCCAGAAGGCCGACAAGTCGATGAGTTCCTGCGGGATGTCCCGGAAATGGGTCATGACCGCCATGGCCGCCGCCACCAGCGTGATCTGCTCGGTGCCCACCAGCGACACGGCCCGCAGGATGGAGTCGACCTTGCGGCCGGACGCGTACAAAGGGCTGTTGACCAGCTTGAGCACCCTTGCGGCCAGACTGGGGTCGGCGCTGACGATGTCGGCGATGTCCGCCGTCGTCTTGTGCGGGTCGGCCAGAGCGGTCTGCAGGGCGAGATAGACATGCGGCGGGGAGGGCAACTCCAGGTCGGCCAGGGCCATGAGGTCCGGCTCGACGCCCGGTTGCCGCTCGTGCTCGTCGGGGCGTTCAACCGGCAAATGGGCGAAGAAGTTGCATTCCTTCTCGAGCACAGGGCAGCGCCTACGTCCTTCCAGGCGTGCGCGCCGGGAGGACTGCCCAAGCGTGAAGAGCATCGCCACGGCCGGGTGGCTGAGGTCCGCGAAGCGGAACACGCCGCTGGTTATCTCGTGCGCGGCCCTGGCGGCGGGGCTGTTTCGGGCCTGTGCGGCGTGCTCTCCGGCCTGGAGAGGCTCCCTGGGCTCTTGCTGCTGTGCCATGCCTCTTTCCGTGTAATCGCCATGCTTGTTGAACCGGAACCGTGGGTGCTGCCCATGCAATCCATGGGCCCTGGCGGACCAGGCCGCGCTCTCCCTGGCTAGGGGCGCTCGAGCCGGTCCTGCATACCCTGCGCGCGGCGCGCGAGCAAGGGGCAAGTCCGGCGCTTCCTGATCCTGTCGGCTTTACAGCATATCTTCGCGCGTAAAACACGGGCACTCCTTGACAGAGGCATATCAAGGCCCTAGCTTGCCTTGATTGCAAATTCGACCAAGGAGACCAGTAACATGGCGCATGATGTCAGACTCGTGAAGCTCATCAACGGCGACACGGTCCTTGGCAAGTGGGACGAGCAGGACAAGAAGCTCAAGGACGTTGCCGTCATCCAGACCATACCGACCGCCCAGGGCGCGCAGATGATGCTTCTGCCCTTCGGTTATCCCTTCGAGGCCGAGATCACCGGCGAGATCGACGGCCAGCACATTATGTACGTGTTCAAGAAGTTCCCCGAGGAGCTCAAGACCAAGTACCTTGAGGCTGTCAGCAACCTGACCCTGGCCTCCGGCGGCGAGCTGCGCAACTTGGAGCGCATGGCCCAGGCCGGCCGAGGTCCCGCGGGCGACTTCGCCTCGCAGTTCCTCAAGAAGTAGCACTAGGCGGCGAGCGCGCATCGCGTCCGGCCGCACGGTTCGTATCGAGCATTGCAGGGTGGCGCGCCACCCTTTTTTCGTTTTAGGAGAGCCGGGGGGGCAGGACCCTTCCCGGCCCCCCTTCCGTCGAAGCCTGCCGTGCCGTGGGACGGCTCGGGACAGCGCCCGCTTCACATCAAACCCGGAAACATAATGCGCGAACTTCTTCCGCTCCTGCAACGGCCCAGCCGCTACATCGGCACCGAGTGGGGCTCGGTGCGCAAGGACCCACCCCGGGTCACCGCCCGACTGGCTCTGGCCTTCCCGGACCTGTACGAGGTCGGCATGTCCTACCTCGGGCAGAAGATCCTTTATTCCCTGGTCAACGCACGGCCCGAGTTCTGGGCCGAACGCGTATACAGCCCGGACGCCGAGGCCGCGGCCGTGTTGCGCGAGCACGGGGTGCCCCTGGCCACGCTGGAGTCGGATACGCCGCTTGCGCAGTTCGACGCCGTGGCCTTCCACGTCACGCACGAGCTCTGCTACACCAACGTACTGTTCATGCTCGACCTGGCAGGCATCCCCTTGCGGGCGGCGGAGCGCGACGAGCGCCATCCGCTGGTCATGGCCGGCGGCGGCTGCGCGTTCAACGCCGAGCCCCTGGCCCCGTTCATGGACCTCATGGTCCTGGGCGACGGCGAGGCCGTGCTGTGCGAGATCCTGGAGGTCATCGCCGCGGCCAAACGGGAAGGGCTGTCCAGGAACGAACTGCTCCTGCGGCTCAAGGACTTGCCGGGCGTGTACGTGCCCGCCTTCTTTGAGTTCCAGGGCTCTGGCAAGCCGCTCAAGGCGCTGGTTCCGGGCTACGAACGCGTGGATAAGGCCGTGGTGGCCGACCTGAACCGGGCCGATTTCCCGCTGGAGCCCATCATGGCCCTGGGCCAAGCCGTGCACGACCGCCTGACCGTGGAGATCGCCCGCGGCTGCACGCGCGGCTGCCGCTTCTGCCATGCGGGCATGGTCTACCGCCCCGTGCGCGAGCGCGGCCTGGACCGGCTGGACGAGATCATCCGCACGAGCCTGGCCGGCACGGGTTACGAGGAAGTCTCCTTCTTGTCCCTGTCCACGGGCGACTACTCGGCCCTGGACGGCCTTTTCGAGCAGAGCTTCGAGCGCTGCATGCGCGAACATGTGTCCATCTCGCTGCCCTCGCTGCGCGTGGGCTCCATCTCCGGGCGGCTCATGGGCCTCATGTCGCGCATCCGCCGCACGGGCGTGACGCTCGCGCCCGAGGCCGGCAGCCAGCGGCTGCGCGACGTGATCAACAAGGGCGTGAGCGAGCAGGACCTTCTGGACCACGTGCGCCGGCTGTTCGAGAACGGCTGGCAGCAGGTCAAGCTGTACTTCATGATCGGCCTGCCCACGGAGACCGAGGAGGACGTGCGGGCCATCGTTGACCTGTGCCGCAAGGTCGAGGCCCAGGGCAAGGGCACCAAACGCCTGCAGGTCACTGCCGCCGTGTCGCCCTTCGTGCCCAAGCCGCACACGCCCTTCCAGTGGGAGCGCCAGGCCTCGCGCGAGGAGATCCAGGACAAGATCGGTCTGCTCAGGGATATCCTGCGGCCCTACAAGCGCATCAAGCTTCGCTGGCACGAGCCGGACATGAGCTTCCTGGAGGGCGTGTTCTCGCGCGCGGGCCGCGAGCTGGCGCCCGTGGTGGAGCGCGCCTACCGCAAGGGCGCGCTGTTCACGAGCTGGGTCGATCACTTGGACCTGGGCAAGTGGATGCAGGCCCTGGAAGAGGAAGGCCTGGCGGCCGGGGATTTCCTGCGCGAGCGCGGCGAGGACGAGCCCCTGCCCTGGGACCACCTCAACCCCGGCGTGACGAGGAAATTCCTGCTGACCGAGCGCAAGAGGGCCCTGGAAGCCAGGATCACGCCCGACTGCCGTTACGACGCCTGCCGCAACTGCGGCGTGTGCGCCTTTCAGGGCCGCACATCGTCCCTGGCCCAGATCAAGGACGCGGAGCTGCGGCCCTTGCTCGTGTTCCCGGAGCGCGATCAGGCTCCCGAAAGTCTTGAAGCGCTTGTATCGGCCGAAGCCCCCGACGCTCTCGACGCTTCCGGTGTTCCCGGGCTTGCCGGAACAGCCGAAGCGACGCCGGAGCCCGCCGAATCCGGCCAGGGGCCGAAGCAGTGGATCAGGCCCTCTCCGCCAGTGGTGGCCGAGGAGCTTACCCGCCGTGCCGGCCACTTCCGCATCTGGTTCGCCAAGACCGGCCCTGCGGCCTGGCTGTCCACGCTGGAACTGCAGGCCGTGTTCGAGCGCTGTCTGCGCCGCGCCGGCATCAGACCATCCTTTTCCCGGGGCTTCCATCCCTTGCCGCTCGTCTCCTTCGGCCGGGCCCTGCCCGTGGGCGTGGAGAGCCGGGTGGAGTGGATCAACCTGTTCACCCGCGAGGCCTATGCGCCTGCTCAACTGGAGCGGCTGCTCGGTCCGGCCATGCCCGAGGGGCTGCGCCTGACCCGCGTTGAGGCCTTGTCCATGGGCCGCAAGCAGCCCCAGGCCGTGTCCGAGGAGTACGAGGTGATCTACGCCGGACCGGGCGAGCGCGCCGACGATTTCCGCCGGGCTTGGGAGGCTTTTGCCAGGGCCGACAGCTTTCCCGTGGTGCGCGAGACCAAGCGCGGGCACAGCTCCATGGACCTGCGCAAGGTCGTGGACGTGCTGGAGGTCGAGGAAGGCCGGGCGCGCCTGTCCTGCGACTGGAGCGAACGCTACGTGAGCCCGCTATTCGCCGTGAAGGAAATATTGGCGGGCCTGCCGCCCACCCAGTGGCGCGTGATCAAGACGGCTCAACATTTCGGGGAGTCCGAGGGAGGGGCCTCGGACGATCTGTAAGGTGATGTCGGGAGTGCATTCGTAAGGCAATGCGTCCAAAGTCGAGGAATCCGGGCGGAACGAGGTCCCTGCCGCTGTTCCGCGCCGGAGAGATGCATGGTGGAGCCGCTTGATTCCGGCGCAGCCTTGCCACAAGTCCATGGGCCTGTTACTTACTGAGACCAGTGCATTCCTCGGGGCGGATCGCCCGCCGCCGGAGCGGCGTGAGAGCCTGGCGGAGGATCGCCGACTTCCCGTTCCGCACAGCACAGTCAAGGAGGCGCACATGAGCGTGGACCCCAAGGCCCTGGAAGGCATGATCAAGCAGCTCTACCCGGAGATCGGCCAATACAGCATCGACATGAGCAGCCATTGGGACGATGTGACCAAGGCCTGGATGATTCGGCTGTCCAAGGGCGACAACGCCCTGGAGACGCATATCGAAAGCCAGGATGCCGAGGATTGCCTGAACGGCACCAAATGCGTCTACCTCGCCACCCAGATCGGGCGATTCGTGCAGGATTATTGCTTGCTGGATGATAAATCCTGCCATTAGTCGAGTTCTTCCGCCGCACGAGGCGAGGGAGCCGTTCCCTCGCCTTTTTTTTCAACTGCTGTCGGCCCTAGGCGCGAAGCCCGGACGAGCGTTGACAGCGGGCAGCATACGGTTAGGACGTTGCTTAGGCTTTTTTCAAGGAGGATAGAGTGGATTATGAGGATATTGACAATCATTTCTCTTTTAGGAGTGTTGGCCATGGTCGCCGCGGGTAGCGCACTGGCCCAGAAGGGCAGGCAGGTCACGCCCCTGCCCGAGACCGGTGCCGCCGCCGAGCCGCAGGTCGCTATGCTCGCGAACGGATTGACCGTGCTCGTGCTGGAGGACGAACGCTTCCCGCTGGCCTCGGTGCGGCTCTACGTGCGCACGGGTTCGGCCTATGAGGATCAGGCTCAGGCCGGCATCAGCCACGTTCTGGAGCATATGGTCTTCAAGGGCACGGCCAAGCGCAAGCCCGGCGAGATCGCCGCGACCATCGAGGGCGTGGGCGGCTACCTGAACGCGGCCACCAGCTTCGACTACACGGTCTATTACGTCGACGTGCCTTCGGACCAGTGGCGCCTGGGCCTGGACGTGATCCAGGACATGACCTTCGGCGCGCAGATCGACCCGGCCGAACTGGAGCAGGAGAAGAACGTGGTCCTGTCCGAGCTGGTGCGCGGCGAGGACAATCCGAGCCAGCTCATGTTCAAGACCGTGCAAGGCATGGTCTGGGACAACACCACTTACGGTTGGCCCATCATCGGCACGCGCGAGAGCGTAAGCTCCATCACCCGCGATAACATCAAGGATTACATACGCGACCGTTACCAGCCGCAGTCCATGCTGCTCGTGGTGGTAGGCAAGGTGAACGCCGAGGACGTGCTGGCCGAGGCCAGGCGTGTCTACGGAGGATTGTCCAACGACCGCGCCGTCACGCCGGCGCAGCCGCTACCGCTGCCGGCCAAGGGCCCAGGCCCGAGGGTCACGGTCATGCCCGGAGAGTGGAACAAGGCCTACCTGTCCGTGGCCTTCCCCATTCCGGGTCTGCATTCGGACGAAACCGTGGGCCTGGACGTCTTCGCCCAGATGCTGGGCGGCGACCGGACTTCCCTCCTGTACAAGCGCTTCAAGTACGAAAGGCGCCTGGTGGACGACATCTCGGCCTTCTCCATGACGCTGGAGCGAGGCGGGCTGCTGTACATCTCGGCCACCATGGACGTGAACAAGATCACGCCTTTCTGGCGCGAGCTGACGGACACCTTCGCCAAGCTGGGCGCCGCCGATTTCAACGACGCGGAGCTGGCCAGGGCCAAGCTCAACCTTGAGGACAGCCTGTTCCAGGCCAAGGAGACCATCTCGGGCCTGGCCTCGAAGGTGGGCTACTTCCAGTTCTTCGAGGGCAGCGTGGCGGAGGCCGAGGAGAACTACCTCTACAACCTGCGCAACGTGAACAAACCGCAGATCCAGGGATTGCTGGACGTCTACTTCCAGCCCGACAAGCTCTCGGCCGTGCTGCTCACGCCCAAGGGCGCGCAGGTCGACGCCAAGGCCCTGGAGCAGAACGTGGCCAAGAGCTGGCCCAGGGTCGAGACCCAGAAGGCCAAGCTCATGGAGACCCTTGCCGCCGAGGCCGAGGTCATCCAGGTCGGGCAGCACTCGCTGGTGCTCCTGCCCGACGCGACCCTGCCCTACACGGCTTTCAGCCTGTCCTGGCCCGGCGGAGACGGGCTCATCAATCCGGAGCGGGCCGGTCTCACGGAGCTGACCTCCAAGGTACTCACCCGCGGCACCAAGGACCTCTCGGCTCCCCAGATCCAGGAATACCTGTCGGACCGTGCGGCCTCCATGGCGGCCTCGGCCGGGCGGGAGACCTTCTCCCTGTCGGCCAAGTACCCGAGCCGCTTCGAGTCGGACATGCTGAAGCTCATCAAGGACGTGCTCACCGCGCCGGCCATGTCCCAGGACGAGCTTGAGCGGGCCAGGGACGAGATCCTGGCCGAGATCAAGCAGCGCGAGGACCAGCCCACCGGCCTGGCCTTCCGGCACATGTTCCCCTTCCTGTTCACGGGCCAGGGCTACGGCATCTACCACCAGGGCACGCCCGAGACCCTGGCCGGTCTGGGTCGGCAGGACGTGCGCGCCTACTGGACGGAGCAGTCCCGCCAGCCCTTCGTGCTGGCCGTTTGCGGAACATTCGACCGCCAGCGCATCATGGACCTGGCCAAGAGCCTGCAGAAATCCCTGGGCGCGCCGAAAACCGCCTACGCCTACACCGCGCCGAAGTGGAACAGTGAGCGCACCCTGGACCTCAACCTGCCGGGCCGCAACCAGCTGCACATCCTGCGCGTGTTCCCCATTCCCGGCGAGGGACATCCCGACTCGGCCGGACTGGAGCTGATGCGCGCGGCCCTGGCCGGCCAGAGCGGCATCCTGTTCCGCGACCTGCGCGACAGGCAGGGCCTTGGCTACACCGTGACCGCGTTCACCTGGCAGGCTCCCAACGTGGGCTTCATGGCCTTCTACATCGGCACCGATCCTGCCAAGAAGGATCAGGCCCTGGTCGGGTTCGACCAGGCCATCGCCAACCTGCGGGAGCAAGCCCTGCCGCAGGAGGAGCTGGCGCGGGCCAAGAACCTCCTGTGGGGCGACTACTATCGCGACCACCAGAGCCTGCTGGCCCGCAGCCGGGAGGCCGCCGGCCTCAAGGTCAAGAACCTTGGCCTGGAATACAATCGCGAAACCATCGACAGAGCGCAGCAGCTCACGCCCGAAAACGTCCGGGAACTGGCCCGCAAGTATCTGCGCATGGAGGATTCGTATCTCGTGATAGTGCGGCCCTGACAGCCTGCGGTAAATTCCCGTTGAGCGATACGTGATTGAAGGGGAGAGCGGCATGCCGCTCTCCCTTTATTTGTTTCATGGGCATGTGAACGGCGGTCGAATCGAGTTCCATGCATCACTGCCGCAAGCAGGATTCTGCATTGTCACGTAGCGGATGCTGTGAAGCCGTATTGATAGAATAGCGGGTAAAAACACACCTTCACTATTGACAGGTGCTTCGCATTGCGTATTGTGCGGCGTAGTTTGGTGGACTAGAGGCACGGCACGCAGAAAACTTGCGGCCGCACCCATTCCCTTCCCGCCTACAGGGAGGACCAGCGCCGTGTCAGACAAGCCAGTGTGCTTCGTCATCGAAGACGAGCCCATCTATGTGGCGATCATCACGGAAGTCTTGGAGAGGATGAACTACCAAACAGTCGCGGCGCGGAGCGAGAGGGAGGCCATGAGCCTTTTGCCGCGCATCCATCCGGCCCTTATCGTGGTGGACATGCATCTGCACGGCCGCCAGCGGGGGCTGGAGATCATCCGCACAATCAGAGGCGAAGGCACCCGGTTCGACGGCGTCCCCATCATCGGCGTATCGGCCGCGGATCTCCACGATCTGCGGACGGAGGGCGACAACACGGAGATGAACGCCTTCGTGTCCAAGCTGCATCTGGTGCAAGGACTGACCGAGGCGGTGCGAAAAGTCGCCTGATTTGTGGCTACTTGCCGTCCTTGAGGATGAGCCGAGCGACTTCCGGGTCATAGGCCTTGTCCGGATCGAACGCCTGCGGGCTGCCCTGTTCCTTGCCCTTTTTCTTGAACAGCTCCTTGGCCCGCTTCACCGCCCCGTAGGGAACCCAGCCGTGGTCTTCCCACAGCTTGGCGTCGTCGGCGTTCCACATGCGGAACCACAAGGTCCCGTCTTCTTCCTTCACGTACATGCGCACGCGCTTGTTCTGCGGAAAGGGGTAGTAGAATAACCCCTTGTCGTCCTTCATCGTCTGCTCCTCGCTTGCGGCGGCAATCCGCCGACGGACAGCGCGGTCCGCTGGCGCGTGTCGCCGCGAAAAGGTTCTCGTGTGAAATGCCCGGAAGGGCAAAGCCCTTCGCCTTTCCCGCAGGCCGATTACAGGCTCTCGGCGCGCTCCATGGCCTTGCGGGCCTCTTCGGGCTTGCCGCAAGCTTCCAAGGCCTGAGCCAAAAGCCGCCAGTACTGGGCCTTGTCCGGCTTGAGGGTCACGCTCTGGCGAGCCAGGGTTTCGGCAATTTCCGGGTCCTCGCCGGACTCCAGATAGAGCTTGGCCATGAGATGCACGGCCATGGCGTCGTAGGGATTGAGGATGAGCGCCTGGTGCAGGTTCTCGCGGGCTTCCTCGAAGCGGCTCTCGGCCAGGTCGAGCCTGGCCAGGTGGCGCATGGTCAGTATGCGGCCGATCTTGGTCTCGGAGGCCCGCATGTAGTATTCGCCGGCCGTGGGCAGGTCGTTGTCGCGCTCGGCAAGCTGGCCCAGGCGGATGAGGCTGTAGACGTGGCCGGGCTTGAGCTGCAGGCAGCGCTCGAATGCCGTGCGGGCCCGCTCGAATTCGCCCAGGCGCAGAGAGGTCGTGCCCAGGTTGTAGGCGGCCATGAGATCCTCGGGATGTTTGGCCGCCACGCTTTCGAACAGTGTCAGGGCCTGCTCGGGTCGGCCCAGCCGGGCGTAGCAGATGCCCAGGGAATTGGCCGCCAGATGGTTTTCCGGGTCGGCCAGCAGCGAGCGCTTGTATTCCTCCACGGCTGCGTACAGATCGCCCTGGGCGAAATGGCGGTCGGCGCTCACATTAAGGGAGATGCTGTCGAACATGGCCACCATGGGCTGCGGAAGCATGAGCGCATGGTCCAGGGCCTTGCGGCAGTTCTCGGCCATCTCGGCCTTGGTGTAGGCCAGGAACGGGTAGCTAGCCAAGCCCGCGGCGAGGATCAGCCCCAGGCGTTCCTGGGCGGCCGTGACCAGTTCGGTGAAACGCTCCACGAGCGTCTGCGGAGACTGGCCGGGCAGATAGTAGCAGATGCTGTTCAAGCTGTAGCGGCCGGCCAGGACATCGGTGCCGAACATGTCCCGGCTCAGTTCGGCTACTTCGCGCACGTGTGTTTCGATTTCCTTGAGGAAAGCGGTAGGCTGCAGGCTGCGTTGCTCGCCGGCCGTTATGCGCACCAGGGCCAGGGTGAAGCACTCCGCGTCGAGGCGAGCCTGGGCGAAGGACTCCATGAAACCGCGATAGGCGTGCAGGCCAGTGAGCATGTCCGGGCTGGCCGGGCCGGTGGCCGGGACGCCTTCGCCGGGCATACTTTCTGCCTTGGGCACGAGCGTCAGCCGATCGCCCGGAGCGATGGGCCAGGCCGCGTCGCTCACGTGCAGCACGTCGGCGAAGGCCATGTCCTCCTGGACTTCCACGAGCATGATCTCGCCCTTGTACATGGCGGGATAACGGCCCGTGATCCGTTCTCCGTGGTCGGAGGTGACCTCGGCCTCGCGGTCCCACTCGCGGTCGGCCACGAGAAAGCGCATGCCTTCCTGCGCATCCACGCGGCGGCCCAGGCTCACGCTCAGGCGGCTCAGGGGCAGGATCTCCAGCACGTTGCCGCCTTCGGCCAGGATGCGCTCGAAGGCGAAGCTGCGGCTGCGCCCTTGGGCCTTGGCAGTGGTCAGGGCCTTGCGCGCCTTGCGCAGGAGGATGCGGGCGCGTTCGGGCACGGCCTGTCGCAACTGGCTGCCGCGCAGGTCGGCCGGGTAGTTGGCGCTGCCGATGCTCACGGTGAGGGCAAGCTGCTCGCCCGTGAGCGGGTCCTCGAAAATTCTTCCGGCCACGGCCCGCTGAATGCGTTCGGCAAGCCGCAGGCAGGCCGCTGGAGAGGCGTCGGGGCAGATCAGGGCGAACTGGTCCTCGCCGATGCGTCCGGCAATGCTCGGTTCCGGGCACAGCTCCTTGATCAGCTTGCCCATTTCGGCCAGGCACTGCTCGCCGAAAGTGTAGCCGCAGACGTCGTTGATGCGCTGGAAATGGTCCACGTCCATGACCAGCAGGCCGCAGCGGCCGCTGAAGGGTGTGAGCGCCGTGTCGGCGGCCTCTTCCTCGGGCAGCATGCAGTTCTGGATGAGCTCGATCTCGCGCTCCAGGGCGTGCAGAAAGGCCGAGGAGTTGAGCAGGCCGGTAAGAGGATCGGAAACGCCGGCCTTGTAGAGCAGGAGCTTGTCCAACACCAGCTCGCCAATCTGGGTCAGCAGATGCGGCAGTACCTGGGGCGCGGGCAGGGCCACTCCCTTGGCCACGAAGACGCCGAGCACGTCGCCGCCCGAGGACAGGGGCAGGAACAGGCGCTGTTCGTCGGGCAGGTACAGGGCCTCGCCCCGCCCCGGATCGAAGGAACGGCTTTTCCAGCCCGCCTCGGCCTGCGATCCCGAGTGGGGAAAGTACAGGCTGTAGGACGTGAAAGCCACGAACTCCGAGAGTTCGTCCTTGATAAAGTGCTCCCAGCGCACGAGATCGCGCTTGGTCAGCCGTACGTTGTCTGCCCGAAGCAGGTTCATGTCCGTTCTCATGAGCCAGATCACTTACAGCGTCAGATGTGTTTACACAAGCGTTCCGAATGGGTTTGACAGATATGGAAAGGTATTGCCGCGTCCGCGGGCTCCGGGTTAACATGAATCGATCAGCCGAAATAAAGGAGGAGTGCAGCATGGATCGGCGGAATCCAGTCCTTACGGCCATCCGCGAGCGTCGCAGCGTACGCAGGTACACGGGCGACCCGGTGACGCGCGAGGAGCTCCTGCGCATACTCGAAGCCGGCCGCTGGGCGCCCAGCGGGCTCAATAACCAACCCTGGCGCTTCCTGGTCATCCAGCCCGGCGACGCACGCCTGGAGGGCCTGGCCTCATGCACCAAGTATGCGCCCATCGTGCGCTCGGCCGCGGCGCTGATCTGCGTGTTCCTGGACCGCGAGGCCATGTACAACGAGGCCAAGGACCACCAGGGCGCGGGCGCGTGCATCCAGAACATGCTGCTGGCGGCGCACTCCCTGGAACTGGGCGGGGTGTGGCTCGGTGAGATCATCAACCAGATGCCGCAGGTCATGGAGGTGCTGTCCCTGGACCCGCGGCGCCTGGAGCTGCAGGCGATCATCGCCCTGGGCCGGCCTGCCCATCCCGGCGTTTCCTCGCGCAAGGAACTGGCCGAGCTGCTCCTGGAGGAATTCTAGCATGCGCGTGACGACTTTCTCCCTCGGACCCCTGGAAACCAACGCCTATGTCGTGGATAACGCGGGCCGCGCCCTGGCCATCGATCCGGGCGGCGATCCGCGGGATGTGCTCGATTTTCTGCGTGACGAGAAGCTGCGCCTGGAGGTCATCCTGGCCACGCACCTGCACTTCGACCATATCTTCGGCAATGCGGCTCTGGCCAGGGCCACGGGGGCGCCGATCATGGCCAGCCCAGCCGACAAGTTCCTGCTGGACACGCCCGTGGGCGGCGGCGGGTTCATGGGCTTTCCCAAGGTGCCCGGCTTCGATTTCACCCCCCTGGCGGAAGGCCCCGCGGAGTTCATCGGCCTGGCCTGCCATGTGCTGGCCACGCCCGGCCACACGCCAGGCAGCTTGTCCTTTCACTTTCCCGAGGGCAACGCCGTATTCGTGGGCGACCTGTTGTTCTACCGCTCCGTCGGCCGCACTGATTTCCCGGGCGGCAGCCTGGAGGCCCTCAAACGCTCGGTACGCGACAAGGTTTTCACCCTGCCCAAGGAAACCGTTGTCTATTCTGGACATGGCCCGGAGACGAGCGTGGGCGAAGAAGAGCTGAACAACCCTTTTTTGTCGGCCTTCGCCGATTGACCTGCGGCTGGAACTCGGTCAGAATCCTTGTGAAAATCGGAACGCAAGGAGATCGCCATGGCCGGGAGCATATTCCTCGACCTGCGCGAGAAGTGCTGAGGGGTCGGACTGGAGGTAGGTTGGTACCTCCGTTTCGGTCGGGTCGACGTGGTCGAAGCCCTGGTCCAGGACAAGGCCGTGCGCCAGATTCAGGCGCATCTGGCCCCGGACATGGGCTGGGACATGAATTCCGAACCTCGCGACGGCCACACGCTGGTGCGCCTGACGCGGGCGGCCTGAAGGCATTGCCGTGACCGCGCCGGCCGTGCTCTTCCGCTGCAGCCCGCGCCAGGGCGGCAACAGCGATACGGCGGCGCGCATGTTCCTGGCGGGCGTGCGCCAGGCGGGCGGCGATGCGCGCGAGGTGCGCCTGGCCGACTACGCCATCGAGCCCTGCCTCGGCTGCGGGGCCTGCCGCCGCTCTCCGGGCAGGCGTTGCGTGCTGGCCGACAAGGACCAGGCCGAGGAGCTGTTCGGGCTTTTGCTCGCCGCGCCATTCATCCTGTTCGCCTCGCCCATTTACTTTTATCACCTGCCCGCGCATTTCAAGGCCTTCATCGACCGCAGCCAGTCCTACTACGAGAAATCCATGGCCCTGGACGCGGCCGTCACGGGCCTGCCCCGGCGCGCGGCCCATGTGGTCCTGATCGCCGGCCGTCCTACGGGCGAGCGGTTGTTCGAGGGCAGCCTGCTGACCCTCAAGTACTTTCTGGTCAACTTCAACTACGTGCTGGCCGAGCCGCTGACCCTGCGCGGCAAGGACGGTCCGTCCGACTTGGCTGCCGACGAGACCGCTTGCGCCCTGCTGCGCGAGCGCGGGGCCGCCGCCTGGCAGGTCCTCGGCCGTTCGGCCTGAGTCGGTCGCAGGCAATGGGTAGGCCGGATAAAGGACGGTTCGCTCCGACGCGCCGTGATCCGGCCGGCTGGTTTGCGGGCCTGCTGCGGGATGCCGGACTGCTCACGCCGGTATCCATCGGCCGGGCTGCGGCGAAATGCCTGAAGCTGGCCGTCGGCATGGCGCTCTCCGCTGACCGCTGCCTGGCCTGCCACGGTCTGCGCGCGGCCGATTCATCCACCGACTCCCTGCTCTGTTCCGCTTGCGCTCGCGAACTGGCACCGCGCCTGGCCGGATACTGCCCGGCCTGCGGCGAACTGCACGACCAGGCGGACGCGCCTCCGCACCTCTGCGCGGACTGCCTGCGCGAGTCCAGGCCCTGGGATTCGTTCTTCTTTCACGGCCCGTATTCCGGACTGCTCAAGGATATCCTGCTGGCTTTTAAGTTCCGCCAAGGGCTGGGGCATGCGAGGCTCGTGCAGGCCTTGGCCGCCGAGGCTTTTTTCCTGCGCGGAGGATCGGGACTGCCGGACCTGCTGACCCCCGTGCCCCTGCACCCGCGCCGTCTGGCCTGGCGCGGCTACAACCAGTCCCTGGAGCTGGCCCGCGGTCTGGCGCGCGAACTGGACCGGCCCCTGTGTACCTCGGCGCTTGCGCGCATACGCCATACGCCGCCCCAGGCCAGGCTGGACGCCCGGACCAGGCGCATCAACCTGCTAGGGGCCTTCCGCGCCGATCCGGCCCAGGTCGAAGGCCGACGCGTGCTGCTGGTGGACGACATCATGACCACGGGCGCGACCATCGAACAGTGCGCCCTGGCGCTCAAGGCCGCGGGCGCGGTCGTGGTCGACGTGCTGGTGCTCGCGCGGGCGTAGATCCCGCGTTCCGGCACCGCATCGTTTTTCGCCTGAGCCGAATAGATGGTACGGCCGTCGCAGCCGGACGGGCCTCTCCATCTCCCATCTGCATTAGGCACGATCTCACTTTATTGCTTCACCGAAGATGATATGCTGGTTCGGCATAGCCATCGCCGGGTGGCCATGTCCGGGTCTGCATAGGGATGCGCGGCAAGGCGCACCTGTCCAGCGGAATGCAACCGGCAAACCGCGGGAGTGGTGAGATCTCCCGTGACACAAGGAGTAGGATATGGTCCTGGGAGTGGAGAAGCGTGTTAGGGCGGAACAGGGTGACGTGCTCCTAAGCCGCGACGAGAAGACAGGCCGGGCGCTCGTGCCCAAGATTCTCATCATCGGTTTGATCGTGGTGATCGTTGGCGGGCTGTTCGTCACGCTCGTTCAATACATGATCGGAGAGCAGTTCAATACGCTGCGCATGCAGATGACGGCCATGGAGGCCCAGAGCAGTCGGTCCTCCCTGGCCTTGCAGGAGCGCGTCGACAGCATGGAAGCCAGCTTGCAGGAGCGCATAGCGGGCCTCGAAGGCATGCCGAGCCAGGTCGAGGCCATGCTGCTGGACTCCACGTTGAGCAACATGGCCCAGCAGGTCGAGCAGTTGCGGGCCAGACAATCCTACGCGCCCCAGGTGCAGGAAAAGCTTGGGGAGATGGAACGCCTCCTGGCTGAGATGCGGCAGGGGCAGTAGCCGAAGGATTTTCCGCCCGTGATCACGGCGCTTGCGGCCTCTGGCGGGCGGCTCGGAACTCGGTTGTCCGCGCGAGACTCGGCCCAAGGGGGGAACGGTCTCAGGGCAGACGCGATGTCGTACTTCAGATGAAGGCCGAGAGCGGGCGAGCGCCTCGTCCGCTCTCGGAAAGCCAGGGATGCTTCCGCTCAGCTAGGCCGCGTGGACCCTCCCCTCCAGGTCGCCGAGCAGTTCCTTGCTGCTCAGGAACTGGGCTCCGGCCAGGCGCAGTTCCTCCACGGCACTCTCGATGTCGCCGGTGTCGCGTTCCACCCCGGCCACGCCATCGGAAACGATGGTCACGGCCAAGCCGCGCTTGCGTGCCTGCATGGCCGTCTCCTTGACGCAGTATTCCGTGGCCACGCCGGTGATGATGAGATAGTCGGCCTGCAGTTCGGCTATTGTGTCCGCCACCTCGGGCTCGTCGAAACCGCGGATGTGCACCTTTCTGATGACGATGTCGCCCTTGCCCGGCTCAAGGCCGGAAACGATTTCGGCGCCCTTGGTGTCCTTGATGGCGTGGGGCGGCCAGTCGGCCATTTCCGGGTCGTCCAGCGAATGCGCGTCGCAGAGATAGAGGACGGGCACGCCGCGTTCGCGCAGTGTGTCGCGCACCCTGCGGATGACCGGTATGGCATCCCGAGCGCCGGGGATGTGCAAGGCGCCGTCTTCGTGCACGAAATCCACAAGCATGTCGATGATGAGCAGGGCTGGCTTCATGGCGTTCCTCTTGGCTTGTGCCGCGCGGCGTAAGCGGCCGCGCGGCGGGTTTCACAACACCCGGCGCATGGCCGGGTTAGGCAAGTAGCCCCGGCCGGTCTTGGCCAGTTCGCGGCCCTCGATGCGCACGATGTCCGAGGTGGCGTGCCAGGAGTCGAACACGCCACCGATGCCCAGGGCCTCGAACAGCCGGCCGTGTTTGCGCTCGCCCTCAACGAAGGCGCGCAGCTTGTCAGGTTTGCCGAAGCCGCTGGACAGGGCGATGTTCACCTTCTCGAATCCAGCCTCGTCCAGGGCCCGGCGCACGGCGGCCGTGCCTTCCACGGTCACGCCCTTGCCGGCCCAGTAGCGCTCGCCCTGGGCCGGGCTGCCCTGGGCCACGATCTCGCCGGCCGTGTCCAGGCGCACGGCGAAAAGGCGGCCGGACATGGCCCTGGCCGTGGCCACTGAGTCGTCGATCTCCCTGTTGAAGGTGTCCACCAGGGCTATGCGCTTGGCCTCCGGCTCCATGTGCCGGTCGAAGGCCAGGGTGGCTTCGACCGTGGCCCGATCCGCGCCGTAGGCATGGGCGTAAGCCAGCACCAGGGCGTGCGGGATGGTGCCGACTCCCTTGTCCAGGCCCGCGCCGTGGGCCCCCGCGTCGGTGGAGCAGGCGTCCCAGCCGCACTCATCCACGAGGATGCGGCTGATTTCCGGGTCCATGGACCAGTGCCAGTGGCGCGCGCCGAAATAGATGAGCTGCTTGTCCGGACATAGCTCGCGTATGGCCCGGCCGCGCTCGCGCACGGCGTCCAGCTCAAGGTCATGGGCGTTGTCCCTGGTGATTGCCGCGGAGATGACGCCCAGGTACATGGTCTCCAGTTCCACGACCTGCTGGATGGGCGCTTCGATGTGCATGAGGCTGTCGCCGGGCTGGAACTCGTTGCCCTCGGGCAGAGCGTAGACGTGCGTGCCGTGATCGTGGCCGTGGATGCGCGCGTACTTGGCCAGGATGGCCACGGCCTCGTCGATGCCGCTCACGATGCCCGGCCCTTTGCGGATGAAAACCTGATAGGTCACCCGCGGGTTCAGGCCGTCGGCCGCCAGGATGCGCCTGGCGCGCAGGAAGTATGCGTCGGTGTAGGGCGTGTGGTCGGGGGGCAGGTCGAAGCTTGGCATGGCAATCCTCGCTTGACGTTGCGGACGGGAATCCGATAGTGCAGCCTATTCCAAAAACGGGCACAGGATCAATGCCGGGCAAGGCCGGGCGGAAGATCGCGCGGGAGGGTCGCCGGGGGCGGCAAAAAAACCGCAGCACGGCCCTTGACTTGGAGGGTGATAGGTGGCTATATCACTCGTCCCGCTTTACGGAGGAATAGCATGTACGCGATCATCGAAACCGGCGGAAAGCAGTACAAGGTCCAAGAAGGCCTTGTTTTCAGTGTGGAGAAGCTCGTGGCCGAGACCGGCTCCGAGGTCGTCCTGGACAAGGTCCTGGCAGTGGGCAGCGGCGCGGACATGACGTTCGGCCAGCCCTATGTGTCGAGCGCCAAGGTCACGGCCGAGGTCGTCGAGCACGGCCGCGGCGACAAGATCATCGTCTTCAAGAAGCGCCGCCGCAAGGACTCCAAGAAGACCCAGGGCCATCGGCAGGACTTCACCAAGCTGAAAGTCAAAACCATTTCCGCTTAAGGCAAGGAGCAAGCCATGGCTCACAAAAAAGCAGGCGGCAGCTCGCGCAACGGCCGCGACTCGCAGGGCCAACGCCGCGGCGTCAAGCGCTTCGGCGGCCAGCAGGTCCTGGCGGGCAATATTCTCGTGCGTCAGGTCGGCACCACCATCCATCCCGGCCTCAACGTCGGCGTGGGCAGGGATTACACCCTGTTCGCCATGGTGGACGGCGTGGTCAAGTACGAGAAGTACACCCGCAAGAACAAGGTCAAGACCAGGGTCAGCATCGTCCCGGCCGAGGCCTAGCAGTCTTTCCTCGGTTCGATTTTTTTAGGGTGGAAGAGCGATCTTCCGCCCTTTTTCTGTTTTGGTTTTCATAGTCCGAGAGGAGCGAAGCCGTGCGCGTCTCGATCATCCTGGCTCATCCCGATTCTGGCAGCCTGAACCACGCCATCGCCACTGCCGCGGCCGAGGCGCTGTGCGCTCTGGGGCATGCGGTCCTCCTGCGTGATCTGTACGCCGAGGGGTTCGACCCACTGCTGCCGGCCGGGGAGATTCCGCGCACAGCGTCCTTGCCAGCGTCAGTGGACGAGCATTGCCGCGAGATAGCCGAGGCCGACGGCATCGTGGTCGTGCATCCCAACTGGTGGGGCATGCCGCCGGCGATCCTGACGGGCTGGGTGGACCGGGTCGTGCGCCCCGGCGTATGCTACGAATTCGTGGAGGGCGACGGAGGCGAGGGTGTGCCGCGCGGCCTGCTCAAGGCCCGGCGCGCCGTGGTATTCAATACCTCCAACACCTTCGAGGAGCGCGAGCGGACCGTGTTCGGGGACCCGCTGGAGCGCATCTGGAAGGATTGCGTGTTTGGACTGTGCGGAGTGACGGACGTGCACCGGCGCACTTTCGGCGTTGTGTGCTTGTCCACGAGGGAGCAGCGCGAGGCCTGGCTGGACGAAGTGCGCCGGACCATGGCCAGGCTGTTCCCCAAGGGGTAGAAAGGAAATATGCGTTTCATCGACGAAGCAAGAATAATGGTCAAGGCCGGCAACGGCGGACGGGGCTGCGTGTCCTTCCGGCGCGAGAAATTCGTGCCCAAGGGCGGGCCCGACGGCGGCGACGGCGGAAAGGGCGGGGACGTCATCTTCCGCGCCGAGCCCAGGCTGCTCACGCTCTACGATTTCCGCCTCAAGCGGCGCTACGAGGCGAGGAACGGCCAGCACGGCATGGGCTCGCAGCGCTACGGCAGGGCCGCCGACGACCTTTTTGTGGACGTGCCGGTGGGCACGCTGTTGTTCGAGTTGCAGGCGGACGGCAGCGAGAAGCTCATCGCCGACCTGTCCGAGCCGGGCCATGAACAGGTCGTGGCCAAGGGCGGCCGCGGCGGAAAGGGCAACCTGCACTTCAAGTCCTCGACCATGCGCGCGCCGCGCTTCGCTCAGCCGGGCGAGGAGGGCGAGGAGCGCACCCTGCGCATGGAGCTGAAGATCCTGGCCGACGTGGGCCTGCTGGGCCTGCCCAATGCCGGCAAGTCCACGTTCATCGCCGCGGTCTCGGCGGCCCGGCCCAAGATCGCGCCGTATCCCTTCACCACGCTCGTGCCCAACCTCGGCGTCATCGAGGACGAGAAGGGGCGGCAACTGATCATCGCCGACATCCCCGGCCTCATCGAGGGCGCTAGCCAGGGCCAGGGCCTGGGCCACAGGTTCCTCAAGCACGTGGAGCGCACGCGCTTCCTGGTGCACATCCTGAGCGTGGAAGAGGTCCACCTGGAGGACGAGAATCCTTTGGTGGGATTCGACCTGTTGGACGAGGAACTGGCGGCCTACGACCCCGAGCTTGGCCGCAAGCCGCAGATCCTCGTGCTGAACAAGCTCGACTTGTGGTCCGAGGAGCAGGTGCAGGCCTTGAAGCGAGTGGTCGAGGCCCGCGGAGAAAAGGTCTTCCTCGTCTCGGCCCTGCGCGGCGATGGACTGGAAGAGCTGCTGGACGAGATCTGGCGCCGGGCTCACGCCGAGTGGGAGCGCGCCGTCGAGCGTCCGGCCCCCCTGGTGCAGCCTGCGTCGCGCGCCGCCGCGGCCGAGGATGCCTTGTCCGCTGAAGACGAGCCTGAGGAACTGCCCTGGGAGGAGTGCCCGGCCGAGCCGGGCGAAGACGGGCTGGACTGCTGCGGCGATGCCGATGAGGCCGGCGAGGCCGAAGGACCTGAGGATAGTGAGGTTCATCGCGGACCGGACAAGTCGTAGCATCGAGTCCGCCTTCACGGCCACACCGAGGGACGATTCAACTGCTGCGCTGATCCCGCACGCGATGCGTAGGCCCGGAACGTCGCATCGCACTGGTGGGATGAATTCGAGGAGGGCTCCGCCCTCCTCAAGCATTTCAGAGGCTTGCTCGGCCACACCCTCCACGGGCTTGCGCAAACGACTG
>JAEYOJ010000045.1 GCA_023411815.1 Pseudomonadota bacterium
CCGCCGCTTGGTCAGGGATTACGAGCGGTTGCCGAAAACGGTAGCTGGGCTGCACTTCGTAGCTTTTGCCTGCCTCATGCTGCAGAAAGTCGCTACTCTGTTCGCGGCGGTTCATAACAGCCTCTAGGGCCGCCTGCCGCCGCGCAGGCGTAGGCGCAATTCACTTGCGCAGTCATCGCCTGAGCGAGCGGCTTAAAAGCAATTTGCCCTAGAGATGCGAGCACTTCGGCTCCTCCACTCAAGAGGCGGCGGGCGTCCGGCCCCTTGCCCCGGCGCGCGCGATCAGCCAGACTCCCACGATCATCATGGGCAGGCACAGGATCTGGCCCATGGTCATCCAGTCCAGGGCCACGAAGCCCAACTGCACGTCCGGCTGACGGAAGAACTCGGCCAGGAAGCGGAACAGACCGTACAGCAGCAGGAACATCCCGCTCACCGCGCCTCGCGGCCGGGGCTTGCCGGAGTACAACCACACGATGACGAACAGCGCCAGACCCTCCAGCAGGGCTTCGTAGAGCTGGCTCGGGTGGCGCGGTACGCCTCCGGCCGCCGGGTCGGGAAAGACCACGGCCCAAGGCACGTCGCTGGGCCGCCCCCACAGCTCGGAGTTGATGAAATTGCCCAGGCGGCCGGCCAGGAGGCCCGGAGCAGCCAGCGGCACGCTGAAGTCGCCGACGGCCAGCGGATGCAGGCCGTGCCGCCAGGAATACAGGGATATGGCGCAGGCCACGCCGATGAGTCCGCCGTGGAAGGACATGCCGCCCTGCCAGAAGGCCAGGATGTCCAGCGGGTGACGCAGGAACCAGCCCAGGTTGTAGAACAGGACGTAGCCGAGTCGCCCGCCCAGGAGCAGGCCCACGAGGGCCCAGGTCAGCAGGTCGCTGAACTGGCCCTGGCTCACGGGCGACCACGGCCGCTTGGCGCGCCAGTTGCCCAGGAACCAGGCGGCGGCGAAGCCGACGACATACATGAGGCCGTACCAGCGTATGGCCAGTGGGCCGATGCGCAGGGCCACGGGATCGAATTCCGGAAGGATGATCATGCGCTCGATTGCTCCAGGATGAGGTAGAAAATTCTATTTAACCGGGCTTTGCAGGGGCGCTCCGCCGAAGAGGTCGTCCAGGGGTGCGTTCAGGGGCGCGGGTTTATCCTCGCACGCATCGTCGACGGCATAGCCGCAGCCCTCATCGAGAGGTGCCGGGCCGGCATCCCGGGTTTTGGCGCCGGGCTGCGCGTTGTTCGCGGCCAGCAGCAGCCCGGGCGCGGAAGTGTACACGAAGGGCACGCTGGCGGCCCCGGAACGGGCCAGGAAGGATTTGTTGCGCAAGGATGCGGCCCGGATGGCCATCCCCTCGGACCAGGAGGGGATCGGGTCGGCGTCTCCCGCCGTGCCGAAGCAGGCTTCCAAGGCCTTGGCCAGATCCCCTGAGCGGGACAGCTCGACGTGGAAACGATGAATGCCGGCCACGTCCCCCTCGTCCTTGGCCACGGCATACATCGCCAGGTTGCCTTGCAGATCGGCGCGCTCCGCCAGGTCCTGGGAAACGCGCCGGCAAGCCGGGCAGCTTGGCGAGAAGAAGACCTTGATGGCCGCATCGGCGCTGCCGTAGGCCGGAACAGGCGGTACCTGATCGCGGAAGACGCCGGACAGGGCCGCCACGAAAAGCACGGCCCAGATCGCCGTGACCTTGGCCAGCAAGGTCTGCTTGCGCAGGAGCAGCAAGGCCGTGAGGCCCAGCAGCCCGGCCACCGCCAGGCAGCTCACGCAGGGCGCCGTGACCGCCTGCACGGCCAGCAGGAAGCCGTCGACGACCAGCCCGGCCAGGAGGGCGGCCTTCAGCAACGGAGAGAGTGGGCCGCGCGGGCGCCTCGGAAGGAGCAGGGCGGCCAGGGCGAGAAAATAGGCCGCGCCCAGCCAGTACAGGTCGATGCCCAACACCCTGGTTCCGCGGAACACGGAACAGCCCTCTGTGACACAGAGGGCTTCGGTCAGGCCGAGGGCCGCCATGACGCAAAAGGTTGCGCCGACCAGGGAAACAAGGAGTGCTGCTGTCCGCTGCATATCGTCGCCCGCTTTTTGGGGAACCGTTTTTCACCGTCTTGCCCGGGCGGCGTCGGCACGCCCGAAGTCGCTAGGCCTTAACAGGCTGCAAACATGGCCGCAAGGGCGGGCTGGCAGCAAGAACATATTTGCCGGCATGCATATGCGAAACGCCGGGCCGGTTATGTGTTGGCGGCATCCGCGCAATTATTGCGGATGCTTGCAGCCGAGCATCAGGCGGCCGACATGATGTCGGCACGGCAGTTCGGCATGCAAGGGGGGTTTACTATACGGCCCTTCTAAGCGAGTATGCGTTTCAAATTACAATGGCCGAAGCGCGATTCGATATTTCTTAGGGTTAACTCCGCATGTCGGCCGAAGATCATGGATAGATCATGTCGTTTGACCGCCGGGCAAAGATACTCGTGGTGGACGATGACGAAGGTGTATGCGACGCCCTTCGGCTCGTTCTGGAAGATTCCTCCGGTCGCCATGAGGTGACTTGTGCACGGGACGGCGTCACGGCCGTGGAGATTGTGCGCCGGGAAACCTTTGACCTGGTCTTCCTTGACCTGGGGCTGCCCGGCATGGACGGCTTCGAAACCCTGCGGCGCATCAAGCACCACGACGCCGACCTGGACGTGCTCGTCGTTTCCGGCACGGACAAGGCGCGGGAGGCCGTGGAGGCCTTGCGCGGGGGAGCCCTGGAGTACGTGACCAAGCCTTTCGACGCGCGGCGGATCATGTCCCTGGTGGACGACATCCTGGGCCGGCGCAGCCGGGCCGATTCCTCCGCGCATCTGGCATCGCCCAGGCACGCCGAAGGCCGGCGGCGCATCATCACCCAGGCCGACAGCATGCGCGCCGTGCTGAGCCAGGTGGAGAAAGTCGCCGCCGCGGATTGCTGCGTGCTCATCACCGGCGAGAGCGGCACGGGCAAGGAGTTGGTGGCCGAACTCGTGCACACGCGCAGTCCGCGTGGCTCCGGCCCCTTCGTGGCCGTGAACTGCGCGGCCATTCCTGGCGAACTTCTGGAAAGCGAGCTGTTCGGCCACGAGAAAGGGGCCTTCACCGGAGCCTACGCGCGGCGCGTGGGCCTGTTCGAGCAGGCTCATCGGGGCACGCTCTTCCTGGACGAGATATGCTCCCTGCGCATCGACTTGCAGGCCAAGCTCCTGCGGGTGCTGCAGGGCCAGTCCTTCACCAGGGTTGGCGGCAGCGAGACCGTGCGGGTCGATGCCCGGCTGGTGGCGGCCTCCAATGCCTCCCTGGTGGACCTCATGCGCCAGGGCCGCTTCCGGGAGGATCTTTACTACCGCCTGAGCGTCATTCCCCTCCGCCTGCCGCCCCTGCGCGAGCGGTCAGGCGACGTGTCGCTGCTGGCCGCGCATTTTCTGAGCCATTTCTGCGCCAAGCACGGCAAGTCCATTCCAGGTATCACCCCCCCCGTCATGGCCGTGCTGGAGCAGTACCCGTGGCCGGGAAACGTGCGCGAGCTGCGCAACTTCATGGAGCGCACGGTGCTTCTCTCGGACGAGGACCGGCCCGTGGACGAGCACGATCTGCCCATGGACTTGCTCATTCCCCGCGTGCCGCTGCAGACCGAACAGACGGCCGTGCACGACGAAGGGCTCATGCGCGCGAGAGAGGAGTTCGAACGCGGCTACATATCGCGCTGCCTGGAGCTGTGCGCCTGGAACCAGGCGGCCGCGGCCCGCCTGCTCAGGATCCACCGCAACACGCTGCTCAAGCGCATGAAGGTTTTGAACATCACCGCCAAGGAATAGAGCGCTTGCTTTGAAAATGATCTGCAGGCCAAGCATCGGCATGGCTTGCCGCCGTTTCGGCGCGAGCGTCTTAAAAGCAGTCTGGGTAGTCGATGCTTGGACGGGGCTGACGTTGCTTACGGCATGACGGGCAGGATCACGCGGATCGTGGTGCCCTGACCGGGCCTGCTGTCGATTTCGATCCGACCGCCGTGTTCGCTGACGATCTTTCGGGCCAGGGCCAGGGCCAGGCCCGCGCCTTGCCCCCTGGCAAGCGGGAAGTAAGGCTCGAAGAAGTGCGGCAACTGCTCGGCGGCGAGGCCTGGGCCGTCGTTTACGATGCACGTGACAAGAGCGCCTGCCGCGCCGTGCTCCGCACGTACCGTCAATGTTCTTCCCGTACCCGCGGCCTGGCTGGAGAAGCGCAGGAGGGACATGAAAGCCCTGCGCAGCCTGGCCGCATTCCCTTGCACGGGCGTCAAACCCTCCTCGGTTGACAGGCTGCGGGCGATGCCCCGCAGGGCCAGTTCCTCGTCCAACTCGGCAAGACAGTCGGAAAGCAAGTCGGGCAGGATCACTGAGTCCAGGACTTCCCCGTCCGGGCCTCCCGGCTTGGCCGGACCGGCCAGATAGGCCAGATCGTTCAGCAGGGCCTCGATACGCTCGATACCCTGGCTCACGCTGCGCTCGAAGCGCTCCATGAAGCCGAGCTGATCCTTCCGGACACGCAGCACCGAGGTGAAGGTCTTGATGGATGTCAACGGGTTGCGGATGTCGTGCGCCAGGCCTGCCGCCAGGTTGGCCAAGCCTGCCGCGCGAATGCCGCCTGGCGGATCGCCGGGAGGCAGTGGATTTACGCGCGAAGCGGGATGCTGCCATGGTGTTGCGCTCTTGCCCATGCCTGGAGGAGCAAGTCCTTCGCCTCCGGGGGCCGAGCCCTTGAGCAGGTCGTGCCGGGTTCGGGAGCGTTGAAGCGCGAAGGCGGGCCAGCGTTTGCCCCCGCTCGCGCCGGATGGAGCCTTTTGCAATGATAACGCACGGGTCCAGGGGAGCTGCGTTTTTCGCCGCTTGCCCCCGTCAGGGAAACGATTGCCCTGGAAACTCGTCTCATGAGTTGCCCGGCGGGCGCATGTGGAATGGACCGCGCGGAATCCGCGCTGCCGAAGGGCATGCATGCGTGTGCCTTTGCAAGGGTTTTACGATTGCCTACTTCATTTTTTCTGAAACTGGAACAGGTGCCTGCGCAAGGATTCCGGCGTGCCGACAGGCCGCGGACTCATCAGTGCGTCCGTCTTGCGCATGCCGGGTGCACACGGGCATATGCAGTGCACATGATCGTGTGCACCCGGATGGATTGCGGGGGCGTTTGCAAGATCGTCCGGATTGCCTGGAATCGAGATGATGCCTGGATCGCGAGGCCGACTACCCGTGTCGGGCCGTGGGCATGCAAGTTGCTCGAAGTGGATGCGCCCGCCGATCGTCGCGGGAAATCAAAGACTTAGGAGAGTGCCATGCATGTCGCGGTCATGACCGGCGGTCTTGAGAGCGAGGACCTCGCGCGCAGACTGCTCAAGGCCGGCCATAGAGTGCTGGCCTGCGCCCTTGACGATGACGCCCTGGAAAGGTTGGCCCACCACGGTAGAATCGAGCGGGCGGATCTGGAAAGCGTGCCGTCGAAACTGTCTCGGCCCCGTGTGCTCTGGTTCGCCACGACGCCCGCCCGCGAATTCGAGGCGGCTTTGGCCGTACTGGAGGGCTCGTTGGCCAAGGACGACACGCTCGTGGACAGCGGCAACACGTTTTTCGAAGACGATCTGCGCAGGGCCAAGCGCCTGGAGCGCAGGGGAGTCTTTCTGCTCGACGCGGGAGTTTTCAAGGAGGGCTATCGGCTCTCCTTCGCGGTGGGCGGCGATTTCGCCGCCTTCGAATTCCTGCGCCCCCTGTTCGAAAGCCTGGCCTTCCGTGGAGGAGTCTGCCATTGTGGCGGTCCCGGAGCAGGGCATTTCGTGCGCAGCCTGCACGAGCGCACCGAGCACCTCTTGCGCATGGCCTACCACGATGCCAGGGAGTGCATAGAGGCTTCGCCCTATAAAGTCGATCTGGGCTTCTCTGATTTTCTATTGTTCACCCAGCGCTACTGCAAGGGACAGCCATGCGCCGACCTTCCCCTGGAGGGCCTTGCCGCCATGGACGTGCCCGATGCCGCCGACAGATCCGGCTAGTTCGGCCGCGCCGTTCGGCGGCAGCTTTTTCCTGTTGTCCGACAACGCAAGCCATAGTGATTACACTCTTAAGTATATAGCGACACCGACAGCTATTGTTCGAGATGTGGTTTCAGTGGTTATGTGCAGGCATAAAACCCGGAAACAATTAAGCTGTTGAGCTAGATATCATATCGAAAGCCCTTTATGAGTCTTGCGGCGGCTCCTGGTGGCAGTGGCTCTTGCTTTGTAATGGACTAGCTTATATAATATCTTTTTTAAATCCTCCCCCCGCTAGACGCATAGGAAGAGCGATTCATATGGTATCATCGTTTGATTTGTTTTTAGAGCGCGTGCGCAAGGCCACGGGCGTCAAGACCCAGGTGGAATTGGGCAAGGTGCTCGGCATCCGTCAATCCAGCATCTCCGACGCAAAGCGTCGCGGCTCCGTGCCCGCCGACTGGCTCATGAAGCTTTTCAGGACATACGGGCTCAACCCGGATTGGCTCCTGGAGGGCGCGAGCCCGGTCTATCTCAAGCCCGGCGCGACCCCGTCCAAAGGGCTGGAGGATGAAGCCGGCGCGGGCCAGCCTTCGTCATCCCGGCTTGTCGGCGTGTCCAGCATGCTGGGCCGCGAGGACGACAACGGCCAGTGGCAGCCCGACTGGACCTTCCACATGGAAGTCCCGGCCATGTTCCACCGCCCCTCGGTGCATGTCGTGCAGGTGGACAGCGTGGACATGGCTCCGATCATCCTCAAGGGCGCCTTCGTGGGCATCGACACCATGCGCCGCAACATCGTGGACGGCGAGATTTACGCCTTTCACGTCCCGCGCGAAGGCCTGATCATCAAGCGTGTCTTCCATGACATGCACAACGCCTCCTACCGGCTGGCGAGCATGGACCCGCGCTTCTCCGAGACGACCCTTACCCAGGCCCTCAAGGAGCAGCGCTGCGTGGGCCGCGTGGTCTGGGTCATGCAAGAGCTGTAGGAGCAGACTGAAACTATTGCGCCTGCAAGGCGGGGTGGCCCTGACGGCCGCTCCGCCTTTTTCTTGCGTGCCGCGCGCCGGCCATGCGTGTATGTCGGATTGTGCGGGCTCCGCCCGCCGAGGAGGCACGCCATGGACAGCCGGGATTCGCGCCGGGGCCTGCTGGCCAAGGTGCACATCGCCAGGAAGGATCTGGGCTTGAGCGAGGAGGAATACCGGGCCATTCTGCGCGAACTGTTCGGCACCGGATCGGCCGCGCAGCTATCGGAAAGACAACTCGGGGCACTCGTCGCACATTTTCTGCACCGGGGCTGGCGCGGTCCCTTGGACCTGTCTGACAGGCCCGGCTATCTGGAGATCGCGGACAGCGACCCCTACGCCCGGCAGAAACGCTATATCCTGGCCCTGGCCCGCCGTCTGGGCTGGACGCCCGGCGTTCTGCAACGCTACATGCGCGCCAAGGTGCGGGCCTCGTCACTGGCACATCTGCACGACCCGGCAAAACTCAACCTGCTGGCCCGCGATCTGTGGGGCCGCTGCGTGCGCCGGGGCATCGATTCGGACGCCAAGGGAGCGCCCGAGCCCCGCGAGCAGACTCCGGAGCCTGAAGGTGCCGGAGATAAAACCGGCGGACCGGGAAAAGGGCGCGTGCCGCGGCGCAAGGCCGGAAAAAAGGATAGTGCCTGAATTGCCATGGCCGCCTGTGCATGAGCAAACCCCGCCAGGCAGTCGCCTGGCGGGGTTTCTTTGCGTGCCAGCGGGGACCCCGAAATGCCCTGGATGCCATCCGGGCCTTGCCCGAGCTTGCTATGCGCCCTGGCTTCGCGACGGTGGCGGAGGCACCGGAGGCGGAACATAACCCGCGGGAGGCTCTGACTCCTGCGCATCGGGCTGGCCGTCCTTCCGCTCCTGCTGCTTCCGCCATTCCTCGAAGGCCGGATTCAGGGGAGCCTCGCGCGGGGTTTGGGGGTCCGGTCTGTCCTGTCCGCAGGCGGCGCATCCTCCGGCGAGCATCGCCAGCAGCGCACAGCAACCCAGGCCAACGAGCAGACGCTTCATCACCGTCCTCCCTTGCGTGTCTTGCGGCGCATGCGCCAGGCCATGGCCGCGGCGGCCAGCAGGAACCACTCCAGGCCCATTCCGGCGCCGGAGGACATGACGCAGCCGCCACCGCCGCCCGAGGACTGTCCGCCTTCGCCGGATGGAATGTCCATGCCTTCCCTGTCCGTGCCGTCGTCCATGGCCTCATCTGGTTCGCCCAGGACTAGGCGCAGCTCGTCCTCTCCGATGAGACCGGCCTTGTCGCGCACGCGCAGGCGGAGTACCGGGTCTTGCTTGCCCTGGGTCTGGGCAAGGCCGATGACCGGCGTGGCCGAAGCCGGATCATCCAGGGTAACCGGACTGCCCGCAATCTGCAGCCATTCGTAAGCAAGACTTTCGGTCTGGTCGTCGCTGGAGGCCGAGGCGTCTGGGCGGTACTCGCTCAAGCCGTCGACCACCGCATCGGCTCCGGCCCTGGCCTTGGGCGCGGCCGGGTTGAGGCTGCCCAGGACGTTGACCACGGCCTGGTCGCTGCCGGACAGGCCGTTCGCGTCGGTAACGGTGAGTTCGAAGATCAGGCTTTCGCCCCAGGCGCTGGCGTTCGGGGCCTTGAAGTAGGGCTTGTCCGTGTCCGCATCGATGAGGTCCACGGCCGTGCCGGCGACCTGGGTCCAGGCATGGGAGACTATGGCTCCGCCGCCACGGGCCGCGCTGGCCGATCCGTCCAGGGTCACGGTGGAGCCGGGCTGCGCCGTGCGCGCCGGACCCGCCTCGGCCAGGGGCGGCGTGCCGTCCAGGCCCACGAATACGCGGCAGATGTCCGTGGTTGCGTGCGTGCTGCCCGGCTTGCTCACCGTGAGCTTGAAGGTCAAGGCCGCCGGGCTCCCCGGAGCCGTGAACGAGGCCGTGGCCGCGTTCGGGTTGTCGAGTTGCACCGAGGGCGCGCCGATCTGTTCCCAGAGGTAGGTCATGGCTCCGCCTTGAGGATGGCGGGAGCGCGTGCCGTCCAGCGTGACACGTTCGCCGGGCTGCACATGCCGGTCCTGGCCGGCGGCGGCCTGGGGCGTATCCGCGTCCATGACCCGCACCAGGCAGGTGTCCGTTGCGCTCTGCCCGCCGGCGGTGACGGTCAGGCGGAACGCGAGCAGCGCTCCGTTAGGGCCGACCTGCGGGGCCGTGAAGGTCGGCCGGTCCGTTGTTGCGCCGGACAGGCTCACGCTTGGGCCGGAGGTCTGGGTCCAGGACAGGGTCGCTCCCGAAACTCCGCCGGTCGCGCCGGATAGCCGCACCGTTTCACCCTCGCGGGCCAGCACGTCCTGGCCCGCATTGGACGTGGGCTTGGGCGCAGTGCCTCCGCCATCCGGGGTATCGCCCCCGTCCGAGCCTCCCCCTGAATCATCGCCACCCGAATCGCCGCCACCCGAATCGCCGCCGCCCGAGGCTCCATCGGCCTTGTTCGGATCCGTACCGCCTTTGTATTCTTGAAGATTGGTCAAGCCGTCGCCGTCAGGATCGCCGGCGGCGTCGTTGACCTTGGGATTCAAGCCGTGAGTGACTTCCCAGCCGTCGGGCATGCCGTCGCCGTCGGTGTCGGCATTGGCTGGGTTGGTGCCGAGTTCGTATTCCTTCAGGTTACTCAGGCCGTCTCGATCATAGTCGCCTGCCCCGGACTGGCTCAGGTCGCCGAAGTACTGGCGTTCCCAGGCGTCGTCCAGTCCGTCGCCGTCCGAGTCTGGATCGGCCGGGGCGCTGCCCGCGGCGCGGGCAAAGGCCTTGACGCACACGTCCCGACCCTGGGCGCCCATGTCGGTCCAGGATGTGCCGTTGCCGCTCATGTAGCTGCGGCCGCTGGCGGACGAGGCCTTGGAAGAGTAGTTGCTCTGGGCCGCCTCCACGGGCACGAGGTAGGTGGTGCCGGAGGTCGTGCTGACCTTGACGACCACGGAGAACCTCTCGCCCGGAGCCACGCTCACGGGGGTGGGCAGGTTCACCGTGAAGTAGCCCGACTCGGCGAAGGTCCCGCTGACCTCGGCCGCCGGGCCGGAGGTGCTCACGGGGCTGTTCGAGGGCGGGTTCTTGTAAACGCGGATGGTATAGCTTGTGGAGGGAGCCGCGGCATATGTGCTCACGGCGAAGATTTCCTGATTCGTGTTGCCATGGGCGGTGAACACGTTGCCGTAGGAAGGGCTCGATCCGCTGCCGTAGGTCGATGTCCAGCCCAGGGTGTCGTACTGGTATATCTGCGAGTAGACGCCGGCCTGGCCGAAGCCGTAGCCGTAGGCCGAGCCGTCGTAGCCGAGCTTGCTGTCGTGGTAGGATACGTAGAAGTAGCCCTTGTCACCGAAGCCGGCGCCCCAGCTGTTCTTGATGATGAACGCGCCGTTGCCCGGGGGAGGGCTGGGGAAGTTGGCGGCCGGGTAGTTGTCGTCCCAGCCCACGATGACCACGGCGTGGTTGGCCTTGTTCGAGCCGGCGTAGTAGTGCGCTGCCTTGGACGCGTTGTAGTGGCTCGTCGAGGTGCTTGTGTAGTGGCTCGTGTAGACTCCGCCGTAATCCATCACCGCCTGCTTGAGGAATTCGTTGTCCAGCGCGCCGCTGCGCGCGGGCAGGTAGACCATGTTCCTGAGCCACTTGCGCGGCGCGAAGGTCTGCGAGGTCGTGCTGCCGGTCTCGTAGGGATCCTCGCTTTCCAGCACCGGGCCCGCGCCCCGGGCCATGTAGGCCGTGGACATCATGTGGTTGCCGCCGGCGCAGGGTCCCAGGTCGAAGCCGTGGTTGTTCTTGAGGTTGTCCTCGGAGAAATCGAAGGACTCGCCCGGCATGAGCGCCGATTCGATGCTGGCCATGGTGGCGAAGGACCAGCAGGCCCCGCAGCTGCCCTGGTCGCGGATGGCCGTGACACGGCCTGTTTCACGCAGATCGAAACGGGCGGGCAGGTTGGCCCGCAGTATCTGCAGCCCCATGGGCGTCATGGGCTTCTGTTTGATGCTGACCGGAGGCGGTACAAGGCCGAGTTCCAGGTCACCGGCCTGCATGCGCTCCATGAAGTGCGCAAATTCCGGGTTGGGTGGTTCCTTTTCAGGCTCTAGGGCCCGGGCGGGGAAAGGTTGGGCCAGCAGGATGAGCATGGCCGCGACCATGGCGATAAAGACATTCATTCTGCGATTCCTTGCGTTTGGGGGGCGTGGGACGCTCCAGCGGGGCCGGATGGGCCCGGCAGGCAAGGGTGCATACTGCACGGCCTGTACCGAAGGGGCTATGTACGGACAGGCGCGGACATGCGCGGCATCGAAAGACGTATATAAGAAGTGGTGCGTCCGGACGGAGTGGCCGCTACATGGTGTTGCGTCACGAATGGCGCGACGCGGTGAGCATGGCGGGTATCAGCTGGAGGCAAAAGAGGCGAGCGGCGGGGCGCCCGCCGTTCAATTCCGGATCAGGCCCAGCCAGGGGCAGGCCTCTTCCTCGCCCCGGCGGAAGCAGTCATCCACGCAGACGGACAGGAGGCGGTAGGCGCTCAGCCCGAAGGAGCGCAGCCAGAACAGCTTCTCGGGCAGCAGGCCCTGGTTTACGGAGAAGAAGCGGGCCTTGACGGTCTTGCCTTCGTACAGGTCGCCGAGGGCGAGCCCGTGCGCGTCGAGCACGGGCTTGAGGGTCGCGAACAGGGCGTGCGCCTCGTCTACCAGCCGGTCCATGGAGAAGCCGCGCAGGACTCCGGGAAAACGCTCGATGCGCTCCAGGCCCTTGGAGCCGTTCTCGTTGTATTCGGCAAGCAGCGACACGGAGAAGAGAGGGAACAGGCGGCTGCCCAGGTCGCCGATGGTCTGGCGCTGGAGGAACTCGTGTTCGGAGCTGTCGAGCTGGCTGCGCGCGGACTGCACAAGCTCCACGGCGCGATAGAATTCGTGCAGGGTCGTCACGACACGCGGAAAGGGAACCATGCGCATGTAGGCATGGATTGCGAAGCGCTGCTCGTACATGTGAAGGTCCTCCAATGGAATCGGAGGACCCTATCGCATAGGAATTGCTAAGACAACCATAAGCTGGCGCATGGCGCAGCCGAGGCATGGCCGGGACGGCCCGCCGGCACTCCCGCGGCGGCGGGCGGGATGCTAACGAGCCGGCTGGTAGTACTTGCGGGCTTCGGCCAGGTGCTTGCGGATGTTCGCGATGCGCTGCTGGTCCGAGGGGTGCGTGGAAAGAAAGGCCGGAGGCTTGTCGCCGGGGGCCTGCATCATGTTCTGCCACAGCTCGATGGCGGCCTCGGGCTGGTAGCCCGCCTTGGCCATGAGGATGATGCCGATGCGGTCGGACTCGTTTTCCTGGGTGCGCGAGTAGGGCATGACCACGCCGTAGTTGGCCGCGATGCCGAAGGCCTGCATGACCGTTGGCGACAGGCCGAGGGTGGATCCGGTGATGCTGGTGCCGAGTTGGGTGGCCGTGGCGATGCTCATGCGCTCCGCGCCGTGCCTGGCCAGCACGTGGGCGATTTCGTGGCCGACGACCGCGGCGAGTTGGTCTTCGGTGCGCGCGTACTTGAACAGCCCCTCATAGACGAACACGTGTCCGCCGGGCAGGGCGAAGGCGTTGGGCACGTCCTTGCTAATAAGGTGGAATTGCCACTTGTACTGGCTGTCGGTCACGGCGGCGATGCGCTGGCCCACGCGCTGGACCATCTGGGCCTGGGGCGTGCCGGTAACGACGGGTTCCTTGGCCAGCACCTCCTGGGCGGCCTGGTTGCCCATCTCCGTGGCCTGTTCGTCGCCCAGCAGCATGAACTGCTGGCGGCCGGTGTAGGGAGCCTTGGCGCAGGCCGCAAGCATTGCGGCCATCATCGCGGCCAGGGCCAGGATCGTCACCAGTGTGCGCGGGAAAACGAATCTCGGATTCATGGCTTCTGCATAGCGCGTCGAGGCCACCTCGCGCAAGAGGGCGGCAGCGGGCATTTTATTGATCGCCGATACGCTCCAGCAGATATAGGGCCTCACGGTTCACTGGCTTGTTGACCTGTTCATAGCGCACCACCCGCCAAAAGGCCGGGTCCAGAGCCTCGCACCAGGCGGCGATGGCTTCGCCTTCGGCCCGGCCGCCGGGATGGCCGGTATACACGGCGACGGATACGATACCGCCGGGGGCCATGAACGGCATGATATCCCTGAGCGCGGAGAGGGAGGTTTCGGGCCTGGTGACGACACGGCGGTCGCTGCCCGGCAGAAATCCCAGGTTGAACGTGGCCGCGCGCACCTTTCTTCGGGACTCGGGCGGCAGATGTTCGGCCAGATGCTCATGGCCCGTGCGGAAGATCCTCACCCGGTCGAGCAGCCCGGCGGCGGCCAGGCGCTCGCCCGCCCGTCGGATCGCCGCCTCCTGGATGTCGAAACAGAACACCGTGCCCGCCGACCCTACGCCATGGGCCAGCAGCACGGCGTCACGTCCGTTGCCTAGCGTGGCGTCCACGGCCAGGTCGCCGGGACGCAAGGCCTGGCGCAGGACGGACGCGGAGAAGTCGAGGAAGCCCGGGATGCATGTCATGCGGCGTCTCTCAATCGGTTATTTGATGCTCGCGGCAATGCCTACGTCTGCAAGCTTCGTCTGTCCATGTTTCAACCCCCTGAAAATGAAAAAAGTCTGGCGCTGTTCCAAACGTTTAGCTAATGGATTATAACAGTAGGGGTTAGAAATAATGTAATGGGGTGTGGATCTTGGGCGACATACGTACGAAAGAGCAACTGCTGCTGGAAATTCCCGAGCTGCGCACGCAGCTTGAGCGGCTGCGTTACCCGTTCGACGGCGCCTCCCGCCATTGGCAGGAGGCCAGTCAGGTCATTCTCGACTCCATCCTGGAGTCCATCCCAGAGGGCGTCATCGTCTCGGGCGGCCCGCCCCGGCTGCCGGTCCTCAGCATCAGCCATTACGGCCGGGAAATGCTGGGCGGCGGCAGCGACCTCATCGGCCTGAGCCTGGCCGACCTGCTGGGGCCGTGGAACATGCTCGACGCAGATGAATCGCAGGGGATGGCGTTGAGCGAGTTCCCCCTGTATCGGGCCGTCATGGCGCGGGAGGTCATACGCAATCGTGAAATGATCCTCGTGCGGCCCGACGGCGCGCGCATCCCCATCCTGTGCAATGCCGCGCCGATTCTGGGCCTGAATCGCGAGGTCCTGGGCGGCGTGTGCTCCTGGCGCGAGATTCCCGAACTCAAGGAGGCCGAGAAGATCCTCCACAAGCGCCACCAGGAGTTCAAGGCCCTGGTGGAGAACAACCCCGACGTCATCGCCCGCCTCGACCAGAATCACCGCTTCCTCTATCTCAACCCCGCCTCGGAGGCCCTGTCGGGAATGGCCCCGGTGCTGATCATCGGCAAGCGTTTCCAGGAGGTCATCAAGAGCTCCGAAGAGGACATGCAGGAGGCCGAGAAGGTCATCGAGCGCGTTTTTCGCACGGGCAAGGAGGACTCGGTCGAGCTGCCCATCCGCCTGAACGGCCGGCGCAAGATCTTCCAGATCCGCATCGCGCCCGAGCGCGGCGCCGAAGGGGCGATCCGCACCGTGCTGTGCATAGCCCGCGACGTGACGCGCATCCGCCAGCAGGAACAGATGTTGCGCAAGGCCAAGGAGGAGGCCGAGCTGGCCAGCAGGGCCAAGAGCGAATTCCTGGCCAGCATGAGTCACGAGATACGCACGCCGCTCGGCGGCATCCTCGGCATGACCGAACTGCTCATGGCCCGTGTGGCCGGCGACAGCAACCAGTCCTATCTGGAGCTCATCGAGAATTCCGCCATGAGCCTGCTCGGCATCCTCAACGACATCCTGGACCTTTCCAAGATAGAGGCGGGCAAGGTCGAGCTGGAGCCCGAGGAGTTCGATTTCCGCGAGGAGATGCTCACCCTGGCCGAGCCCTTCCGCCTCCAGGCCGACAAAAAGGGTCTGGGCTTCGACCTGCGCCTGGACCGGGGCATCCCCGAGCGGATGCACGGCGACCTGGAAAAGCTCAAGCAGATCCTGCGCAACCTTCTGTCCAACGCCGTCAAGTTCACGCATAACGGAGGCGTGACGCTCAGGGTCGATCTGGCGGACAAGAACGGCGAGCAATGTCGCCTGCGCTTCATCGTGAGCGATACGGGTATCGGCATCCCCCGGCACAAGCAGCGCAGCCTCTTCGGCATGTTCGAGCAGCTCCGCGACCACATGA
Source organism: Pseudomonadota bacterium (assembly GCA_023411815.1). Lineage (GTDB taxonomy): Bacteria > Desulfobacterota > Desulfovibrionia > Desulfovibrionales > Desulfovibrionaceae > Desulfocurvibacter. The sequence continues at coordinate 15,233 of JAEYOJ010000045.1, forward strand.
GCAAGAACTGTGCGGGCACGGGTCTCGGCCTGGCCATCTCCAAACGCCTGGCGGGCATGCTGGGCGGCGACATCAGCCTGGAGAGCGAGAAGGGCCTTGGCAGCACCTTCACCCTTACGGCATGCCTGAGCTGCGCGAACGGCTCGTCCCGCCAGAACGTTTGCCGTCCCGACGCCTCGGCCTTGTCCCACCTGCCGCCCTTGCGTATCCTCGTGGCCGAGGACAACCCCATCAACCAGATATTCATTCAGGCCCTGCTGCAGGACGCCGGTCACGACGTGCGTATCGCGCCGACTGGCTGCGAGGTGCTTGAAGTGCTGGTCCGGGACTCTTTCGATTGCGTGCTCATGGACGTGCAGATGCCGGAGATGGACGGCATGGAAACCACAAGGCGCATCCGGGACATGTCTCCTCCGCTTTGCGACATACCGATCATCGCCCTGACCGCCTACGCCATGAAGGAAGACCAGGAGCGCATAATGAGCGCGGGCATGGACGGCTATGTGACCAAGCCCGTGGACATCGCCGAGTTCAGCCGCGTGCTGCGTGAGAAATTGGCCAAGGCGCGCCCCGAGGCCGTTCTCCTGCCTGCCGGATCGGCCTGAAGCCTTTTCCCGGCCCGGCCTCTTGCCTCCGGGCCGGTAAAGGCTTAGATTTGACCCATCGCGTCGACCTACACGAGCGCCACAGGACGGCATGTGCCTTGTGGTGCTCCTTTTTTTCAACCCCAAATCTGACGGAGCGACAGGACACGTGACTCACCAGGCAGGAGATTTCGTTGAGGCGCACTGTGGAAAATGCGGAGATGCCTTAAGGCATGCGGTGGTGGCGCTCGTGAACGGCGAGGTGGTCAAGGTCCAGTGCATGGTCTGCGGCTCCACGCACAAGTACAAGCCCACGAGCCGGCAGGCCAAGGCCGACAGCCCGGAAACCATGCGCCGCACCAAGACCGCCTCGGGCGTGTCCACCACCCGGGTTTCCACTCCGCGCTCCCCGGCCAAGGCGACCTCCTCTTCGGGCAAGGCGTCCCGCGGTCGCCGCGACTGGGAGGAGCAGATGGCCAAACGCGACGTAGCCACGGCCAAGCCCTACAGCATGAGCGCTTGCTTCGCCGAAGGCGATCTGGTGGACCATCCCAAGTTCGGTTTCGGCATCGTCACCAAGACCACCCGTCCCGACAAGATGGATATCCTGTTCGAGGCAGGCCCCAAGGTTTTGCGCTGCGCCATGTAGAGCTTTAGGCTCGCGGGCATTTCGGCCAGGATTTCGAAAAGGGGCGGCCGCCGTCGAGGCGGCCGCCCCTTTCGTGCATCAAGGGGACGGAAAGTCGTCACAGAACCGAATCAGTATCTCAGTGATTCCCGGAACGGCAATGACCGGTCTCCCGGGCACGGGCCGCGCATATCCAGCGGGCCACTAATCCATGCCCACCGAAAACATCCTCTCCAGGTCGTGCTTTGAATAGGCCTTGAAAGCGATGAGCGTCTCCGAGTCGAGTATGCCCTCGACCTTGAGGAACTTGCCCGTGACGAGGTCCGAAAGCTCCTCGTTGCTGCCCACGCGCAGGATGGCCACAAGGTCGAAGCGGCCGCCCACGGAATACACTTCGCTGACTCCCTGCATCTCCACGAGCCGGGAGGCTATCTCATTGACCAGGTCCGGCTTGACGGTCATGAGCACTACTGCGTTCACCATGGCTTTACCTCCGCCGTCAGTGTAGCCCGAAGCCGTTTTTGGGTCCAGGCGGCGATAGGTCCTTGCCTGTTTCGCCTGCGTGGCTAGCATGGAGGAAAAGGAGGCCAGGGCATGTATACGAGACAAGGCATGACCGCCGAGGCAAGGGCCTGGACTGCGGATATTCCGCCGCTGGATCGCATGATCCCGGCGGGGCTCAAGGCCGCGACCTTCGCCATGGGCTGATTCTGGGGCCCGGACTCCCGGTTCGGGAGCATCGAGGGCGTGTGGCGCACGCGCGTGGGCTATGCCGGCGGCAGCACGCAAAATCCAACATACAGGCGCATCGGCGACCACAGCGAGACGCTGCAGATCGAGTACGATCCACGGACCATCGGCTATGCCGAATTTCTGCGGCTGTTCTGGGAAGGGCACGAAACCACGCGCCCGGCCTGGTCCAGGCAATACGCCTCGGTCATCTTCTGGGGCGACGAGGTGGAACGGCGGCTGGCCGAGGAAAGCCTGCGCGAATGGGATGCACGCAGGGGCGGAGTGTACACGCGGGTGGAGCGGCTGGAGGCGTTCCATCGCGCCGAGGACTACCACCAGAAATACTATCTGCGCGGAGCCGCGGAGGTCATGGCCGACTTCGCGGCCATGTACGGCGACCAGCAGGCTTTCGCCGACTCGCCCTCGGCGGCGCGGGTCAACGGTTATCTGGGCGGCTACGGCGGACCGGAACGACTTGCGCGCGAGTTGAACCTGCTCGGCCTGTCCCCCCGTGGCGAACGATACCTCAAGCGAGTCGTGGAACGTAGCGGCGGACTCTGGCGTTGAGGCCAGGGACTGTTGAATTCCGCCGCCGGCATGCAGGACTTCCCTATCCCCGGGTGGTATGCTATGTACTGCACGGGAGTAGGGATCACTATGAAAATACGCTTGCGTACGCTGGCGGCCACGCTGCTTACGGTGGCGATGCTGTTCAGTGCTCACGGAGCCTGGGCCATGACGGGCCGGGAGTTCGTGGACCTGTTCTGGTCGCGTGAAAAGCTGGCAGAGGTGGACCGCTACCGGCAATTCTTCAAGGAGCAGGGCTACAGGTACGTCCCTGACGCCTATTCGCTCACCGCGCGCATGGAGTTGAATATCCGCACCCGGGAGCAGTACGACATCTGGCTGGACCATCTGACGCTCATGGCAGCCAAGGAACTGGGCATGCGGCGCTAGGCCGCGCCGCTGGCCCGCCCGCGGCTCACATGTCGAGCCCGAGCCCCTCGTCGCAAAAGAAGGCGGGTTCCCACAGCCATTCCGGGCAGCGGTCGGAACGGATCGTCTTGGCGGCCCGCGTCCCCTCGTACAGCACTTCGTCTATGACCAGGAGCATGTCGCGTCCATGCTCCTGAGTTTTTATGCGCAGGGTGATGCGCGCCGGGTCCAAGGGCTCCTGCAGACCGCTCCAGGCATATTCGATGATTTCTCCGCCATGGCAGCCCATGACCGCCGTGACCATGGGTTCGAGCTTCGGCCTGTCCGAACCGTACGGCGTGGGCTGGTCGTCCGCGAATTCCAGGTTCACTTCGGACAGGGGCACCTCCTTTTCCTCACCGTCCGTCCGCACAAGCATGCGCATGCCTTCCTCGTAGGCCGTGAATCCGTCGGGGACCCAGAAAGCCACGGGGTGGCCCAGGATGCCCTCGAGGATGTCCCTGTCGTAAAGGAATTTGTAGTCCAGTCCATGCGCCTGGCGGTAGTCGATGATGCGGCGCATCTCCTCCACGGTGAAGACCATGAAGTTGTAGACGTTGTTTCCGCGATCAAAGCGTAGGATGCCATCCATCGTCAGATCCAGGTGAGTTTTCAAACGCAACGGCTTGTGCAGCGCACTGTCATGCTAGCTTCGGTATCCGGTATGGCCAAGATCATGGATATGGTTATATGCTTGCTATTGGGTAAGGTTCAAGCTCTTTAATGTTAAGATACCATAAAAGTTGCTGAGGTGGTGCATGTCCGAGCGGGAAACATGCTGCAGGCGTCTGATGGAACAGGCGGCGGAATTGAAATCGCGTCTTGCCAAGCTCTTGAGCGAGGCCAAGGGGCGTGATGCGGAGGCGGAGGTCGAGGCCCTGCGTTCCAAGTTGCGGGAACTGGAACAGCGCGTCAGGGAACTGGCCAGGCCGGGGAGCGCGCTAGGCGATCTGCGCCAGGAGGCCGGACGGGCTGTGGGCAAGCTCAAGGATATCTGGCGAAAGACCGTCGCCCGATAGCCGTTTTGGCAGCCTGTTGAAAAAAACTGTGCGGCCCGGAAGTTCCCGCCGGATGCACAGCATCCGCGAGCAATACTTGAGCTTTGTTCACGGATTGCGAAGTCGGAAAAAGTTGGGACGGCTTATTGCAACTGTCTGTTAGGATTTGACGCAACCCAAGAGACTTGCAATAAATGACTGCATACCAAGCCCACAGGGCGTTGTCGTGCTCAACCAGACATCACGGACGGAAAGTCATGAGCCAATCGCAGGGCATCACGGCCGAGCAGCGTCGTGCGCTGATTGAGCGGCTGATCCGCTTCACGAGATCGCGAACGCCCGCTTGGGCTGCGACGATACACGCGCCTGTTCCCGCGCATCAGCCTCGCGTGGATCGGACCGGGCTGCCGAGCGAGGCCATGAAAAGGGAACTGGCCTTTCTCGAACGCCTTAACCAGCGCATCGTGGACGAGCAGGCATAGAGGGAAGAATGAGCACCAGATTTATCGGGCGAATGGTGTGGGTCGCCTCGCTGCTCGCAAGCGTGGCGATGGTCGGCATGCCGGCCCTGGCCCAGGATGCGGGCGAGAAACGCTTCCGGCTTTCCGCTCCCGAGCCCCAGCAGGCCGAGACCGAATCAGCGGCGCCCAGCCAGCCGGCCGAGGCCGGGAGCTCCGGCGACATCCCCGCGCAAGGGCAGGCCTCGCCCGAACCTACGGTTTCCCGGCAGCCTTCGGCTGCGGCGGAGCCGCCGTCCGAGCCGTTGCCTTCCGCGCAACCCGCCCAGGGACAAGCGGCCGAGACGGGCGCTCCGGCTGCGGCCCCGGATCAGCCCCTTGCCCAGGAGTCGGCGGCAGCGCCCGAATCCGAAGACGATCTGCCGCCGCCCATGGAAGCGGACAGAGAGGCGGGACGGCCTTCCGCGACCGCACGTGGCGCTCAGAGCGCCCAGGGCCAACGGCTGGCGGGCAAGCCCCTGGAGATCGTGCCCATCCGCGAGGGCAAGCTGTCGAACCTGTCCGCGCAGGACCAAAGCGCCAAGCCAGCCAAATCCGGAAAAACCGCCGCTGTCGCCAAGCCTGCCAGCGCCGGCTCGGCGGAACAACCCGGAAAGCCGCGCACGGCTCGGCCGTTCTGGCTTGACCCCAAGCGGCATGCGGCCGACCTGAGCTTCAAGCAGGGGGCCGTGGCCTTCATTCTCGACACGGACATAGGCCGCCGGGGAACGTACAAGACCTTCCTGCTCGATAAGCCGACGCGCCGCGTCGTCGATATTCCCGGCCGCTGGCGCTATGACGGCCCGACCAACCATCCGGTGCGCTTCGACGGCGTGCGCTCCATCCGCGTCGGCGAGCATCCGGACTTCCTGCGCATCGTCTTCGACTACGCGAAGGGCGAGGCGCGGCCGCCAGTGATCCACACCACCTCGGACGGCGTCGCGGTCATCTATTTCTGGGGCGAGTAGGCCACCCGAGAGGCTCGGGGTGCAATGCCCCGAGCCTTGTCCAAAGTGCTATTCTCCTGCTACTGTTGAAGGAAACAACCGCTTACGCCGCAACTATCGCGGCGGGCGGTGTTTCCCTCAACCCCTGCCGGAGGATTTCATGAAGGCTTTGGTCCTGTTCTATACGACCTACGGTCACAACTACATCATGGCCCAGGCTGCGGCCGAGGGCGTGCGCCAGGTCGAGGGCTGCGAGGCGGTCCTGCGCCGCGTGCCCGAAACCCTGTCCGACGATATCCTGGCCAAGATGGGCGCCCTGGAGGCCCGCAAACAGTGGGAGCACGTGCCCGTGGCCACGGTGGACGAACTGCCCGGGTACGACGCCATCATATTCTGCGTGCCCACGCGCTTCGGCAACATGGCCGCCCAGATGCGCGTGTTCTGGGACGCCACGGGCCAGCTGTGGTCCAAGGCCGCGCTGGTGGGCAAGGTCGCCAGCATCATGACCAGCTCCAACACGCAGCATGGCGGCCAGGAATCGACCATCCTCATGTCCATCCCGCCGCTCCTGCACCAGGGCATGATCATCGTGGGCTTGCCGTACACCTTTCAGGGGCAGTCGCGCATCGACGAGATCACCGGCTGCTCGCCTTACGGCGCATCGACCATCGCCGGTCCGGACGGCAGCCGCATGCCCAGCGAGAACGAGATGGAAGGAGCGCGGTTCCAGGGCAGGCACGTGGCGGGAATCGCGAAGAAGCTGGCGGGCTAGTCGGACGATGGGCTGAAGGCAAGCTCGCCACTCGTTTTACGAATCACCTGTATGGGCATGGCCGTTGCACTTGGAAGGCCAACTCGGAAAAAAAGGAGCAACGGTCATGGCCATACAGAATATCGGATACGGCTTGGGTTCGCTTGCCAGCTGGCTTAGCGGGGGATCGGCCGAATCGACTGCGGCGGCTGATGGGGGCCAGACCCGGCAAAATGGGACCTCCCGCGAGACCTCGGGCGGCAAAATCCGCCGCCAGGTGGAAGAGCTGCTGGCGGACGTGCCCAAGCAGGGCGACAAGCTGACCTTCGCCGACATCAAGTCCTACCGCGAGAATCGGCTCGAAGAGTTCCAGAAGACAGTGCGCGAAGGCCTGGAAGCCTTGGGCGTGGACCTGTCCAAGGACCTGAACCTGAGCTACGATGCCAATTCCGGGAAGGTCACGGCCGGAAATCACCCGGACAAGGCCAAGGTTGAGCGCTTCTTCGAGTCCAACTCCGAGCTGACCCAGGAATACGCCTCGCTCCTGCAGCTCACCAAGCTCACCGAGACCGCCGACGTCAAGATATCTCCCACCGACATGCGCCGCCGCATCCAGTCGAGCATGATGAGCGCCTGGTACTCGGAAAACACCGACGACTTCTTCGGCGGCAGCCTGGCCATGAGCCTGGCCGGCGTGAACAGCCAGATACAGGCCTACACGGGGTTGAGCCTGCGCATCTAGAGCGGATCGCTTTTTAAGTGACCGCACCGGCGTTGACGGCGCAAGTGAATTGCGCCTGCGCCGAAGTGAGCGGCAAACCATGCCGACGCATGGCTTGTAGAATATTTTCAAAGGCAAAATCCTCGGAAACGCCTGCTGGGCCTCTTGCGCGAGAGCCGGGAAGGGTTTGCAGCCTCGAATTCGGCCAGGGTGGAGCGCGATTTCCCATGAATCACGCCGCCCCGGGCGAAACCGCCCCGGATCGGCGGAAAATGGCCTTGATCCAGGAGGAGTTCGAGGGCAAAGCTGTCCAATGCGGCTCCGGCCGCCGGGCCGTCTCGGCGGGAACGGCCCGCCTGGATGTCTTCAGCCGTTGAAGGGCGGCTCTATGTCCGCAGCCTGGAGGAAAGCGTGATCTGCCCGCGTTGCCGAGCCCTGAGCCCCGAAGGCTCGCAATACTGCTTCCAGTGCGGCGCGGCCCTGGGGTCTTCGGATGAGTTCGCTTTTTCGGCCGAGCCGGGCCTGGAGGGGCTGCCCGCACGCGAAGACCCCCTTGCCGCTGTGCCGGAACAGCACTGGTTCCTGGTGCTCGTCTACAATGTCGTCTCCCTGGGCATTTACGCGCCGGTCTGGTTCCTGCGCCGCCTCGGGGCCTTCCAGCGGCTGCGGTCCGAGCGAAGGCTCAACGCGGGCCTGCTGACGGCAAGCCTCATCTTCACCATCACCTCGCTCGTCTGCTCCCTGGCCTTGCTCGTTCTGAAAAACCGGGTTCCCTCCATGGCCTGGCTGCCCGTGGCTGGCCTGCTGGACGGCTTTTCGTCCTTTCTGGACCTCTCGGCCTGGCTTCTGCTCGCCCAGCAAAGTTTGACGCTGCGGCGCATGCTCAAGGACCACGCGGAAGCCCAGGGCGGATGTGCGGCCATCACGGCCTTGTGGACCATCCTCTTCCAGAACATGAATCTCCAGCACGCCGTCAACGGCCTCAAGCGTCGCGGACGTTCGTAACCGCCTCCCAACCGGCGCCTCGCCGGGTTTTCTTTTGGCGCTTTTCGCAAAGTTTGTTGTTTCAAGCATCACCTTGTCAGGCTGCCTGCGCGGCCCTGAAATAGAGGGATGTTGTGCGCAGAGGGCCTCGACAGGCCGCACGCAGGATCGTTCCGGGCTTTTCCCGGTCGGCGGCAGGTTTCGCCAACTCCAAGGCCCTGAACCAAGTCAGGTAGTTGTCCAGGTAGCGTGTGGCGACTCCATGGAAGCGAACCATCCAGGTCTTGAGGCGACTATGAAAGCCATTCACATGCTGCAAATGGAAGATGCCCTTGTTCACAGGCCTTCCTTTGCGGCTGGCGATAATCTGGTGCTCCACCTGGGCCTTTGCCGCGAAGCGGACAAACCCGGATGCCGCATCCGTGCAGAGCATGGCCTCGGCCTGAAGGGCTGGTCCCAGGACGTCTTCAATCTCGTCCACGGTCAACCGACCATACCCAGCCTTGCGGCAGACGATGCCGCCACCGCGCTCCACGGCGGCCATGACCGCAATCTGCTCCCGGCTGATGCCACGCTTGGCCGCCTTGCCGCCCCGTTTGCGCGCTGGTCGATGGGGCACTTTACGCCTGCCCTTCATGGATTCCAGGAAGTAGGTCTCGTCGGCTTCGACGATCCCGGTCAGCCCAGGAGCCTTGGCCAGCTTGCGCGCGGCGCGCAGAATCTTGTGACGCCAATGGAATGCCGTGCTGACATGGATGCCCAACTCCTCGGCCAGCTTGGGCAGGGTGCGCCCCTCTGCCATGGCCTCCAGATAGCGCAGCCACAGGTCCGGGTAGTGTGTCCCGGCAAGCGGAGTGGCGGTCAGGTCATTGAACGTCCGGCCGCAGCAACGGCACAAGTATCGCTGCCTGCCGCGGTATGTGCCGTTGCGCCGCGGGCTCTTGGATTCGCAGTGCGGGCATTCAACGCCGCCCGCAAACCTGGCCTCGCGGATTTCCGCCAAGCGGCTGGCCAGTTGGTCTTCAACGCCATAGGCGGCATCCAGAGCCGACAGCAGCCGTGTTCGGTCGGCTGCGCTTAAGGCCTGTATCGATTGAAGAAGGTCGCGCCAGTTCAAGAAGGCCCTCCTCTGTTGGAGTGAGCAACCTTCCAAGTATAGCAAACTAGGCGCTTGGAGCAACAATCCTTGCGAAAAGCGCCTTTTCAAAAGCAAAATGCTCTAAAGCCGTTCGGTGTCGATGGTCGCCCAGGACGTGTTCTTGATCTGGATGAGCAGGCGCTGGGCCTCGGGAAAGTCCTGGCGCATGGCCAGGCAGGCTTCCAGCAGCTCCACGGCCTTGTTGCGGTGGCCCAGCATCCAGCTCACCCTCGCCTGATGGAAGCGGGCCCATTCGTCGTTGGGGTTGAGCTTGACCGCGTTCTCGTAGGCCTGCGCCGCGCCGTGGAAATCCTTGCCGCTGTAAAGCTTGTTGCCGAGCAGCAGGAAGGGATTCTCGGCGTCCGGCTCTTCGGCCATGATCTCCACGAACAGTTCCTTGACCTGTTCCAGGCGCTGGAATTCCGCATGCACCTGGGCGGCCTTCTTGAGAAACGCCCGGCCGGACAGGCGGTCACCCTTGGCCTCGAAGGCGCGGGCCATGGCCTCGTAGGCCTCGGCGAACAGCGTATTGATCTGCACCGCCTTGTGGAAGCAGGCGATGGCCTCGCCGTACTCGCCTTTGCGCAGATGCTCGAGCCCCTGCATGTAGTAGGTCTCGGACAGATCCTTGGTCCGCACGATATCCTCGAACTCCCTGATTGCGTCGTCAACGCGCCCCGAGGCGAGCAGATCCTTGCCCTGGCGCAGGCCGGAAGATTCCTGTTCGTTGCCTGCCGCCATGGACAGGGCCGTGGACATGTGCTTGTGCAGGGTGGCGCCCTGGTAGGGCTTGAGGATGAAGCCGGCGCAGCCCAAGGAAGCGGCCTGCAGCAGCATGCTCCGGTCGGCGGTCTGGGCCGTGACGACCACGGGTATCCGCCTGGTGGCCGGGCTCTGCCTGAGTCCGCGCAGGAACGCGATCAGCTCCATGTCCAGGAGCGAGGAGTCGCACAGGATGACTTCGGGCGGGTAGGACGCAACGTACTTGAGCGCCGCGGTCCCGGAGTCGATGGCGCGGACGAGCTTGAGCGGCAGGCCCTTGAGGTCCGTGGCGTAACGCTTGATCTGCTCGCGGTCGCTGGCGACCACCAGCAACGCCTTGGGAGCCTGCGGGGCTTGGGATGTCTGGCTACTGACGGCGCTCACTCTGGTTTCCGTGGTGAAAAACCATCACTCATTTTGCAGCGCTTGGCCAGCGCTTTGTAAGGCGCCATTGGAGCGCATCGGGACTAGCGCTTTTTCATGGGATGGGAGCGCCTTCGCGCTTTCCTGCGACGGATTCGGCTCGGGAACGTCAGATGATGCCTGCGTACTCCGCGGCGGCCCGGACGAAGTTGGGAGCCCAGTCTGGAATTCCCAGGGCGTGGATATGAGTGTAGCCGGCGAAGGTGCGCTTGTGCACGAGTCCGTCCCGGCCGTCATGCATGCCCGACCCGCGCTCCACGCGGAGGGCGAAATCCAGGTGCGGGGCCGGGCCGTCCAGGCAGCAGGCCGAGTAATGGAACTCGTGGCCGGGAATGCGCGCGCCGGCCCTGAAGAACGGCGTCTCGCGCACGGCCTGGGCCTCGATGTAGCCCAAGCCCTGCGGCCGCTTGCACAGCCGCGTGGACACGGGAAAGACGCCGGCCATGGGCCAGGACCGGTCCTGGTACTCCAGGCGGTTGGCCAGGTACATGAAGCCGCCGCATTCGGCATAGATGGGCATGCCCGATTCGGAAAACCCGCGCACGCGTTCGCGCACGCCCGCGTTGGCGGCCAGGGTCTCGGCGTGCGTCTCGGGAAAGCCTCCGCCGAGGTACAGCCCGTGTAGTTCGGGCCAGGGCTCGGAGGTAAGGATGCTAACGCTCGCGATCTCGGCGCCCGCTCGTTCCAGGGCCTCGATATTCTCCGGATAGTAGAACCACAGGGCCGCGTCCTGCACCACGCCGATGCGCGGCCTGCGCGGCAGCCGCAGAGGCTCGGGCCAGAGCCCGGAATGCGCGCCGGCCGCCACGGGCAGGGGCTGCGCGGATTCGGCGATGGTCCGCACGGCCCGCACATCGCAGCTCGAAGTCACGACGTCCGCCAGGCGGTCCAGGGCCGCATGCACGTCATCGGCCAGTTCCTGATCCGACCACAAGCCCATGTGCCGCTCGGGGATGGGATTTTCGGGCAGTTTGGGCAGCATGCCGATGACCGGCACGTCCGTGTACTGCTCGATGGCTCCGCGCAGGATGGAGCGGTGCCGCTCGCCGGCCGTGCGGTTGCAGACCACGCCGGCCAGCCGCAAGCCGGGCTCGAAGGCCGCGATGCCCGCCACGACGGCGGCGGCGGTGCGGGTCATCTTGGTGCAGTCGAGCACCAGGATCACCGGGGCCTTGATCTGGCGCGACAGTTCGGCCGTGGACAGGGTGCCCTGCACGTCGCGTCCGTCGAAGATGCCGCGGTTGCCCTCCACCACGGCCAGGTCGAAGCCGGCCATGCGGTCGGCGAACAACACGGGCAGCAGCGCGGGCGGCATGAGGTGCGGATCGAGATTGCAGGCCGTGGCGCCCGCGGCGAGGCCGAGCCACTTGGCGTCGATATAGTCGGGGCCCTTCTTGAAGGGGCGCACGGCCAGACCGCTTCGGGCCAGGGCCCGGCACAGTCCAAGCGAAAGAATCGTCTTGCCAGATCCGCCGGATAGCCCGGCCAGGACCAAGCGCGGCATGCATGGATCGCCGGTCGGCCCCGAAGGCCGCAAGAAGGAGGAAGCGTTCTGCATTGATGGTCTATGTCGCGGATGCGAAAAGCTTGAGGCCAAAAAACTCAGAGCCGGGAGGCAGGACGCGTGCTCCCGCCAACCCGGCTCCTGCGTAACGGACTCTGGAACCGCCGTGCGTGCGCGGCGAGTCCCTCAGCCGTGGAATTCCTAATCCTCGCCAGCAGCGTGCTTGCCGGCGCCCTTGAGACCGTACATGGTCGTGGAACCGGAAGACCAGTACTCAAGCTTCTCTTCCTTGACCAGGTCGGACAGGATCTTCTTCACTTCACGCGGCTTGCCGTCGGGAAACAGGGCCGTGAAATCGTTGAAGTAGAACTTTGTCTTCTTTTCCTTCTTCTCTTCAAGGAACTTGAGGATCTCGCCTCTCGCGGTAGCTGGATCGAACGTCATTGCAAACCCCCTTGTTTAGGAGCAGGGGCGCGGCCTTGACCGCGCCCCTGGTTGAATGCCTCAACTCTCTACCACTTGAACTGGGTGCTCTGACGCCAGGTGTAGTAGGCGTGATCGCGGAAGTCGTCGATGAGGTGGTGGGTGAAGGGAAGTCCGGTGACTTCGAAGAACTTCTCCCAGCCGATGCGCTCGGCCCACTCGCCAACGCGCTCGTACTTGCGGGCGTCCTTGGCATAAGCCTCAAGGATCTGCTTGATGACCTTGGTCAGGGACGGCCAGCGGGGCGGCTCGTTGGGCACGAAGGCCACGACGACCTTGGAGAACTTGGGCATGGACAGGCGGTTGGAGACCTTGCCGCCGACCATGATGGCGCAGCCGTCACCCTCGCCGTCGGCCAGGGGCAGCGCGGCGCACATGGTGTAGCAGTTGCCGCAGAACATGCAGCGCTCGTCCTTGATGGCCACGGTGTTGCGCTGCTTGCCGTCGATCTCGATCTTGGTCGGACGGATGGCGGCGGTGGGGCAGGCGGCGACGGCCAGCGGGATTTCGCAGATCTGGTCAAGAACCGCGTGGTCCTTGAGGGGCGGCTTGCGGTGGATGCCCACGACGGCGATGTCGGAGCAGTGCACGGCGCCGCACATGTTCAAGCAGCAGGCCAGGGCCAGACGGACCGAGGCCGGCAGCTTCATGCTGCCGAAGTACTCGAACACTTCGTCCATCACGGCCTTGACCGGGCCGGCGGCGTCGGTGGCCGGGGTGTGGCAGTGCTGCCAGCCCTGGGTGTGCACCATGTTCGGGGTCGAGGCGCCGGTGCCGCCGATGGGGAACTTGAACGAACCGCCGGGGAACTTGCGGCCCTTCAGGTCGTCCATCAGGGGCTTCACCTTGTCCTTGGAATCAACCATGAACTCCACGTTGTTACGCGTGGTGAAGCGCAGGTGACCGCCGCAGTGCTTGTCGGCGATCTCGCACATCTCGCGGATGAGCGTAACGGTCATGAGGCGGGCGGTGCCGCAACGGACCGTGTAGACTTCGTCGCCGGACTCGGCCTTGTGCATGAGCACGCCGGGCTCCAGGATCTCGTGGTAAGCCCACTTGCCGAAGTTCTTCTTGATGACCGGGGGCAGGAACTCGTTGAAGTTCCGGGGGCCGATGTCGGAAATGCGGTTCTCCATCGGCTTATCAGGATTGTATCCAGAGGAAATGAAAGCCATCGTGCTTCCTCCCAAGGTATGTCGTTGTCTAGTGCTCGCCTAAGCCTCAAGCCGCCAACCCGACTAGCGGGCGTGACGCTTGCGGTACTCCTCGATGGGACGATCCCAGCCGCCGACCTCTTCTTCCTTCCAGAAGATGTAGGGGTTCTCGCGGGGGTACTTGACGTGGCGCGCATCGGGATCGACGCCGACGACCTCAAGAACCTTCTGCAAGGACATGCGGCGCATGGTCTCGCCGACGCGCTCGCGGTTCTTGCCTTCTTCCATCCACCAATCCCAGATCTTCTCGACGACTTCCTTGATCTCGTCGAAAGGCTCCTCGGCGGGGACGAAGGGTACGATGAGGGAGGACATCTGCTGGCCGTCCAGGATGGGGGCCTTGGCGCCGAGCAGGATGGAGGCGCCGGTTTCCTCACCGATGCGCAGGGCGCGGGGCATGACGCAGATGCAGTGCATGCAGCGCACGCAGTTCTTGTTGTCGATGGACAGCTTGGAGCCGTCCCACTTCATGCACTGGCCGGGGCAGCGATTCACGACTTCGGCAACGATGTCGAACTTGCCCCAGTCGCGACCGGCGTGGGCGCCCGCGTTGGGCTTGAACTCGCCGCCGACGTAGGCCTTCACGGCGCCCTGGTCGATGCGGATGTCGCTCTTCCAGGTACCGATGACCGAGAAGTCGGAACGGGCGATGGAGGCCACGCAGCCCAGGGGGCAGCCGTCGAACTTGAACTTGAACTTGTAGGGGAAGGCCGGGCGGTGCAGCTCGTCCTGATACTCCTGCACCAGGGCGTACTCGCAGGCCTGGGAGTCGTAGCAGGCGAACTCACAGCGGGACTTGCCCAGACAGCTGGCGGGCGTGCGCAGGTTGGAGCCGGAGCCGCCCAGGTCGTTGTTCATCTTGTGGGTCAGGTCGAAGAAGATCTCTTCGAGCTGCTCGGTGAAGGTGCCCAGGAGCACGATGTCACCGGTGGAGCCGTGCATGTTGGTCAGACCCGAGCCGCGCAGGTCCCAGATGTCGCACAGCTGGCGCAGGAACTCGGAGGTGTAGTACTTGCCGGCGGGCTGGGCGACGCGCACGGTGTGGAAGTGGGCAACGCCCGGGAACTGCTGGGGCATGTCGCAGTAACGGCCGATAACGCCGCCGCCGTATCCGAACACGCCCACGATGCCGCCGTGCTTCCAGTGCGTCTCCTTGTCCTTGTAGGAGAGTTCCTGCAAGCCGAGCCAATCGTCACAAACGTCAGCCGGGATCTGGAACTCGATGTTATCAGGGTTGGCCTTGCGACGCTCGGCCTCGCCCTTGATGTCATCAACCCAGCTTGGCCAAGGCCCCTTGGTCAACTCATCGAGCATCGGGGTCTTGTGTTTTGCCATGGTGCTACCTCCATCGGTTTCAATCATTTACAGGCCGCAACCAGTACAGAGCCGTCATCTATTACGACCTTCGTCACGCCACGGGCAGGCCGATGCGAAGGGCTCTCTCGATGCCTGGATGGAAGGATGAGTCCGGCCGATGAGCCTCATCTCTTGCCATATAATGGACAAGAACACCCGTTTGCTAGAAGCAATCAGGGATTTTGTCAACCCAAATGCCTTGCAGGCCAATGGCTTGGGCATGCTCGACCGCTTCGAAGCCTCCTCTCCACGGAGCAGCAAAACATGGATGAGGTTACACGAGCCGCTCCTACGTATCCTGGATTCTCGTAACCGAGAGACACAAAAAGCACAATGTTTTACTCGCACGCCACAGCATTTCGGCCTTTTTTTCACAAACCATCGCTACTCCTCTTGTCCAGCCATTCCAGGGCATTCCGGCACAATGCCCCCACGCTTGTCCGGGTCAGCCGGCCGCCATGAAACAGATCCAGCCCGGTTCGGTCGTCGATCCGAGCGGCCACCGCGGCCCGGCCCCCGGGGCCCAGCGCATCGCCGGACCTGGCCAGTTGCGCCAGCACCCAGCAGGCCAGCCCCCTGGACACGGCGTCGTGGCATTCCACGGCCTCGGCTGCGGTCTTTCCCTCCACGCCTCTCGCCGGATCGAGCACCAGCAGCAGGTCGGGCATGGCCTTGCGCGCCAGTTCCGGCCGCGCCTGGGCCAGCCGTCCCAGGCCCCACAGCACGCCGCGCCGCAGGGCCGCGTTGTCCAGGTAGTTGCCGTGGCAGATGTCGCCTCCGGCCTCGCGCACGTAGGACGCGAGGATCGTATGGTACTCCCGCGCCAGGCCCTCGTGCCCTGCCATCACCGCGCCCATGGCCTCGGCCACGCCCCAGCCCATGTTGCCGGATTCCTCGTTCATGCGCCACATCATCTGGCGCATGACCACTCGCGCGGCCTCCATGTCCTGCCGGGCCAGCGCTGGCACCACCAGCCCGAAGGCCTCCGCCGCCCGCCAGCGCACAAGATCGTCCCTGTGCAGAAGCATCTGGAACAAGGGACCGACCAGATCGCCGGGGCGCCCGCCGGCCAGGCCATCCACCCGCTCTGACCAATCTTCCCCAGCCAGCGCTTCGGCCAGTTTCGCCTTCAGTTCTCTGAATCTCGCCATCAAGATGACCCCGGATTTCCGTTCCACACTACGCCCGTTCGCCCTCTCCCGCAATGCGGACCAAACAAAACGGCCGCTTTCCGATATCGGAATGCGGCCGTTTCGCGCTTCAATTCAGTTCGCAAAATACTTCGCTGGTCCAGGGGCGCGCCCGATGTGAGCATGGCCCTGGCAGGTGGGGCCTGGGGAGGGCAAAGTCCTTCCCGGCCCTTATGCACTCAGGCCCCGTGGGCCTCCAGCTCCTTGAGCAAACCCTCGGGCGACTCGAAGCCCGTCTGGCGGGCCTTCTCCACGTACTCGCGGGACTTGGCGAAGTTGCCGCGCTCCAGTTCAACCAGGGCCAGGTTGTTGAGGGCCGGGCCGAAGTTGGGCTCGATCTCCAGGGCCTTCTTGGACTGGGCCTCGGACGCGTCCAGATCGCCCTTCATGTACAAGGCTCCGCCCAGGCTGGCGATGGCCTGCACGAAGTTGGCGTCCTTCTTGATTGCCTGCTTGAAGGCCTTGATGGCCTCGTCGGCGTTGCCGCGCTGCATGTGCACGAAGCCCATGTTGGCGTAGGGCACGGGGAAGAGCGGCATGGTCTTGGCCGCTATTTCGTTGTAGTGCAGGCAGCCGTCCAGGTCGCCGCGCTGCATGGCGATGCCGCCGAGCTGCACGTAGGCCTCGACCAGCTTCGGCGAGCAATCCACGGCCTTGAGGAAGGCATGCTCGGCTTCCCTGAACATTCGCTTGGTCAGGTAGCCCATGCCCAGCTTGTAGTGTGTGTTGGCGCACTGCGGATTATCCTGGAGCTTGGCCATCTGCTCCGCGATGTATGCGTCGACTTTTGCTGTGTTGCTCATGCGCGTGTCCTCCGAAGGTGGCGGGTATGCGTATATCGGGCCTTGGGCGGCAACCGCCCGACTAAAGCAAATTTGATTTCAGACGCTCCCTTCGGCGCTCAACGGCGAAACAAGTTTCGCCTACGCCTACGGGGCGGGCGGCGGGAACCGCCGCCAGAGCATTTAGCTATTTTCAATAGCGAAATGCTCTAATCCTTGAGCAAGCCCTGCTCCCGGAGAAAATCCAGGTACCAGCGGGCGAAATCCATCATGCCCACGTAGCGGTCGATGCCGTTGATGACCCCGTTGGCCAGGTCGAAGGCGCCCTGGGCGTAGGCGTCGTCGTGACGGCGCTCGGGCACGCTGCGCAGGAAGGTGCGCACGAGTTCGTGGGCCGTGAGCTTGACCTCGTCGGTGCGGATGTCGATGGGGTCGTTGGGCTCGGCGAACGGCTCCCAGTTCTCGTAGCCTATCTTGTCCACGAACTTGCGCCGCCTGGGCGACAGACGCTCGTAAATGGCCCGCTTCTGGGCCTCGTGCTCAGGGCTGCAGGCCACCTATTTGCCTCCAAGCTCGATGATGGTCGGGCTGCCCTTGCACCCGCCGGGACCGGAGGACGGACAGCCGGTACAGTCGGACTTCTCGCAGCCCGTGCACTCGCCGGACTGGGCTTCGGCCATGGGCGGCAGCTCCGGGTCGGCCGGGGCCTCGTCCGCCTGCCCGCCGGCCCGCGCCGCTGCGAAGGGATCGGCGTGCATGGCCTCCTGGGCGGCCGTATCCTTGCCCAGGTACTCCTCGTCGAACGTGGTCATGAGCGCCGTGGCCAGGGGCACGTGCATGGTGATCATGGCCTTGAACTTCGTGTTCAGGCTGTCCACGATCTCCTGGTTGAGCTCCATGAGCGCGTCCTGGATGCGCTCCATGTTCACCGTGGGATAGGGCTTGCCGGGCTCGAAGCCGGACAGGCCGCAGGTGTGGGCCTGGCCCGCTATGGACAGGGGAATGCCGTACAGGCGGCAGGTGATGGGCCGGATGTCGTAGAGGGCGCAGGTGTCGTCCTTGCCGAGCATGGGGCAGCGGATGCGCCTCTTGGCCACATCCTCCAGGATATCCTCGGCCTGCGCGCCAGATTCGGTCCGTTTGAAGGCCTTCTTGGCCAGCTTGATCTGCTTGCGCTCGGCCTGATCGGCGCGGTCCAGCACCGCCTGGCGTTCAAGGCCCTGCAGGGCCTGGTTGAACTTGTGGTTTATGTAGAGCGCCTCGACGAGGCTCAGGTCGAACACGGCGTGGCAGCAGTCGCTGCAACCGGGACGACAGGTCACGGCCTCCCCGCACTGTCCGCGCACCCGCTGAAAGACCCCGTCCACCGAGGCCACGAGCTTCTCGTACTTGGCAAAGATGTCACTGAAGTCCAGAGCCATGCCTCTTCTCCTTGGTATGGTTCTCGGCGCGTCCGGGAGCGGCGGGCGCATCTGCGTCCGGCCTGCGTGCGTGTCCTTGGGGCGCCTGTGCGGTCGCGGCAGGACTCAAGTTAGTAAGGGCGATCAGGCGATCCGTCAATGGAGGCGATCAACGGAAACGATCAGGAGCATGCGGACCGGGAGATGCGGGGCCCGGCGCAAACAAAAAGCGGGAACGACGCATGCGCGCCGTTCCCGCTCGGAATCTGGCGAGAAGAGGACTAGTTCTCTTCGATGCTGATGGCGTCCTGCTCACAGACTTCGACGCAGGACTCGCAGCCGAGGCACTCTTCTTCGTTGACCGCAACGGCCTTGCCGTCCTGAAGCTCATAGACCTCGACAGGGCAAACGTCCACGCACTCGCCGTCGCCGGTGCACTTGTCGGTGTCGATGGTGATCTTGTAACCCATGATGATACCTCCAGAATTTTTCAAAAAACTCATTGCGTTATGATATTTGCCCAGTGCGGTCCGCGCCGTTGCAGGGCAGGATATCCTTGCGGTGCTGTGCTGAATGGATTGATTTGTGCGTCGCGGCTATTGCCAGTAAACCCCTCCCAAACCCCGACGCAAGACGATCTTCTGCCTTTTGAAGCGGTTACGCGTTTGAGCGCGCTTCAAGTGCCGATAGGTCCAGCCAATAGCCTCTCGCTTGAGCGGGTGTCAAGCCGCGCCGGGAAATTTATGAGGTAGCCCGGGATTCCCTGCTCCCGGCGGCCGGACTCTTGCGGACGGGCAAGACGAAGAAAAAGACGTTGCCGTTCTCCACAGGCTCGTAGCCCACATCCCCGCCGTGCAGGGTGACGACCTCGCGCACGAAGTGCAGGCCGTGGCCCGTGCCGTACTCGCCGCTGACGTTGGAGCCCCGGAAGCCTTCCGTATAGAGCCGGCCGGCCTCCTGCGGCGTCAGGTTGGGCCCCGTGGAGCACACGAAGCAGCGCACGCCGTCCTGGCCCCGGCCGTAACGGTCCGGCTCCAGGCTGCAGCCGTAGGTCACGTACTTCCGCCGGCCCGTCGAATCCTCCACCTCGCGCGTGTACTTCACGGCATTGGAGAAGAGGTTGGAGAACACCTGGCTTATGAGCCCGACATCCACCTCGGCCTGCAGTTCAGGAGCGAAACGCCCGGCATCAGGCTCCACGACCTGAATGCCGCGCTCCGCCAGACGGCCGCGATAGCGCTCCACCTGGGGCGACACGACCTGGCGCGCAAGGTTCACGGGCTGCTTCTCGAGCACGTAATGGCCCTGCTCGAAGTGGCCCCGCCGCAGGAGCGTCTCCAGGAACAGGCTGGTCTGCTCGTAGTGGCGATATATCTCCCGGAACTGCTCCATGAGCGACTCGTAGGTGTAGTCCATCTCCTTCTGCAAATGCTTGCAGTCCTCGGCCTGCTGCGAGTCGTCGATGGTGCAGCTGCCGGTGAACTCGGCGAACTGGTTGCTTATCTCGCGCAGCACGCGGATCTTGGACTCCAGGCGGCGGTAGAAGAGCTTGAAGTACATGTTGGGGACGATGACGTTGTGGCCGATGTCGTCCACCAGGGAGCGGATGAACTGAAGGTGCTCGCGGTTCTTGGTGCTGATGAGCCGGTTGTGCAGCTGAAAGCCGATGCGGTTGGCGTACTTCTCGAAAAAGAGGCGCTCGTGGGGGCTCAGGTTCTCGGCCGGCGTCACGTCCAGCAGGCCGATGACCGCGCGCTTGGGCGAGAAGTCCAGCTGTTCCAGCAGGTCGCGGTTGCCTTTGATGGGGATGTAGTAGCGGCCGTCGCGCACCGTGGGCTCGTGCACGAGCGGCGGCTGCCGCACCGACTCCGGCTCTTCGTCCCAGGGCACTGACGACGAGCAGCGCCATTCGAGATGGCCGTCCTTGTCCAGGAGAAAGAGCGTGGCCTGTTTCTGGAAGAAGATCTTCGGCACGAGCACGCACAAGGCATAGAGGTCGAAGACGTTGCCGTATTCCTGAGCCAAGTCGAAGAAGATGTTCAGGGCCCGGCTCTCAAGGAGCGTGAAACGGTAGTCCTCGTAATCGTCGATCTTCTCGTGGACGCGCGTTTCCAGAAAGGCCATGCGTTCGCGCCCCGAGGCCCGCGCGCTGCGCCGCGCATCGATTTCGGAGGCGGACAGCAGGGACTTGTCGCGCTGGTCCTTGGCGGGTTCAGGGGTCACGGGCTCTCCTTCGGTCTCTTATGCTATGGCCCGAAACCTGCGCGCGGGTCAAGCCGGCCCCGGCCCCCCGGACAGCCGCCCGCTCGAGAACCGAGGGCGGCCGGGCCGGGCCGGCGGATCAGCGCTCGCACTCGCCGCGGATGAACCCCTCGGTGAGACGGCAGGCCTCGTCGTCCGTGTACTGCACGGGCGGATGCTTCATGAAGTAGGACGAGGGCGAGGTGAGCGCCCCGGCCACGCCCCGCTCGCGGGCGAGCTTGAGGCAGCGGATGGCGTCGATGACCACCCCGGCCGAGTTGGGCGAATCCTCCACGGACAGGCGGCACTCCAGGTTCATGGGTACGTCGCCGAACAGGCGGCCCTCCAGGCGGATGTAGGCGACCTTGTTGTCCTTCTGCGAAGGCACCCAGTCGCTGGGACCGATGTGCACATGGTCGCCGGTCAGTCGCTGCTCGGTCTGGGAGGTCACGGCCTCGGTCTTGGAGATCTTCTTGGACTGCAGCCGCTGGCGGTCGAGCATGTTCAGGAAGTCGGTGTTGCCGCCGAAGTTGAGCTGGTACGTCGAGTCGATCTTGACCCCGCGGTTGCGGAACAGGCGGGTCAGGGTGCGGTGCACGATGGTCGCGCCCAGCTGCGACTTGATGTCGTCGCCGATGGCCGGGATGCCGGCCCGCTCGAAGCGGGCGGCCCACTCGGGATCGCTGACGATGAACACGGGAATGTTGTTGATGAGGCTGACCCCGGCCTCCAGGGCGCACTCGGCGTAGAAGCGCGTGGCCTGCTCCGAGCCAACGGGCAGGTAGTTGAGAAGGATTTCCGCGCCCGTCTCGCGCAGCACGCGCACGACCTCGGCCTTGTCGGGCTGCGCGGCTTCGGCCGGCGCGAAGGTATGGCGCTCGTCATAGGCGCGCATGTGCTCGGCCACGCCGTCCAGAACGCGGCCCATGCGCACACTCACGTCCGCGGGGGGCAGGTTCGGGCAGAAGACCTGCGTGCAGTTGGGCAGGCTGTGGATGGCCTCGTGCACGTCCTTGCCCACCTTGCGGCGATCGATGTCCCAGGCCGCCACGATGCGGATGTCCGCCGGCGAATAGCCGCCCACGTCCCAGTGCATGAGGCCGATGGCCTCCTCGGGCTTGCCCTGCCTGTAGAACTCGATGCCCTGCAGCAGGGCGCTGGCGCAGTTGCCGATGCCGACTATCGCTATCTTGATTTCTTTCATTCCCAACCGTCTCCACAAGAACCTGACTTATGGGTGCAACCTAGCACGAAAAAAACCGACCAACAACAAACCTTCACTCGTTGGCGATACACGCGCAGCCGCTCCGGGGTCACGCCCCCCGTCGTGCGGTGCCGACGCCGTCCAGAGTCCGGCCCACCCGCAGCAGCCTGTGCCCGGCCGTGAGCAGGCACAGGACCAGGTAGAGCCACAGCCCGCCCCAGAGCACAACGCCCCGGCTTTCCCCGGACAGGCCCAAGACCAGGGCCCAAGCCATGAGATAGACCGTGCGCGCCTCGCGGCTCATGAGCGCCGAGGGGCAGGAACCGCCCAGTCCCTCGATGCGGGCCTTGATGTAGCTGATGAGCAGCGTGACGGTCATGGCCGCGAAGAACAGGGCCGTGGCCGGGACGAGGTACGGATCGTCGCGGAACAGGAGCCAGAAGCCGGACAGATAAAGAACGTCGGCCGCGCGGTCCGTGCTGGAGTCGAGCAGCGCGCCGAAACGCGTGGACAGCCCCAGCTCGCGCGAGACCAGGCCGTCCAGGGAATCGGCCAGCCCCGAGAGGGCCATGGCCGTCAGGCCCCACAGCGGGTGCAGGGCGAAGGCCGGCGGCACGAGACAGGCCACGGCCAGCCCGGCCACGGTGATGCCGTTGGGGCCCAGGCCGAGGCCGCGCGCCACTGGCAGCACGACGGCGGAAAGAAGGCGGTAGTAGGTCCGGCCCAGCCGGCTGGTGCGAAGACCCATGCGAGCGTGTCCCCCCTGCTGAAAGCCGTGGGATGGCCAAGATGCGAAATACGATTGTGAATACACCCACGAAGCACTGGAGACAAGCCAGCTTTCTTTGGTGAGTCGGACGCTTAGGACCATGAAGCGCCGCTGGCCATACAGTCGGTCGTGGGAGCACGGGATGTCGCGGAGCGCTGTTCACCTTCAGGCGACATGCCGCTTCTCTTCCTCCTGTATGGTCGCGCCCATTCTTCGGAATGCGTCCACGACCGACTCGGTCGGCACATGGGTTACGCAGCCGCCCGGCCCGCCCAGGTCGGGATAGAGGCAATGTCCGGCGACGATGCACGCGGGCGGGCCGAATATCTCCCGCCGGCGCAGCGGGCAGTCCACGCCCGGTTCGACGGCGATGCAGCCCGCATGGCGCGGCAGGTAGATGCGCGCGTCCGTGGGGCCGAACACGGCCAGGGCCGGCGTGCCCACCGAGGCGGCCATGTGCATCAGTCCGGTGTCGTTGCAAACCAGCGCCCGGCAGCGCGACAGGACGGCAGCCGTGATTCGCAGCGGCAGGCGGTCGGCCAAGCGAACCCTGTCCTGGCGGCGCATGGCCGCGAGAACGCGTTGCGCGGCCCTGGCCTCCGGTCCGGCCAGGATGAGCACGGGACAGTCCCGCTCGTCCACCACCATGTCGGCGACCCTGGCCAATCGCTCTTCGGGCCAGCGCTTGAGCGGCGAGGAAGCCACGGCGGACACGACCACGGCCTGATCGTCATCAGCCAGGCCCAGCCCGCGCAGGACAAGCGCGGCCTTCTCGCGCTCGTCCGCCTCCAGCACCAGACTCGGCCGGACGGCCGGACCAGCAGGGCCCATGTCCAGCCCCCAGCCACGGCGAATGTCCTCGATCACGGCATCCTGCCCGCTGCCGTTACGGGCCAGAGTAGTCGGCAACGAGCCTTCTCCCGAATCCAGAAACAGCCCGCCACGCCGCCACAAGGCAAGGCGCACGCAGGCCACGGCGTGCGACACGTCCAGCACCGCGTCGAAGTTCCGCTCATCCAACCAGCGTTCCACCTTGGCGGTTATGGCCGCATCGCCATGATCTTCCCAGTGGCGCAGGCCGAAGCCCTGCACGTCCACGACATCGTCGACGCCTTGATTGCGCGCCACCAGTTCCGTGGCCGGGGCTGCGCCCAAGGCCGCGATGCGCGCCCGCGGAGCGGCGCGGCGCAAGGCCAGCAGGACCGGCGTCTCCATGACCACGTCGCCGATGCCGTAGCGCAGGCAGACCAGGATGCGCCGCAGGCCGGAAAAATCCATGGCCGCCCTACCCGCCTCCCGAAGCCGTGCGGCCCAGGACGGCCGCGAACTCCTCCTCGAAGCCCAGGCCCCTGCGCGCCTCGCCCTGGGGATCGGGCTCGCAGAGCCAGACCTCCGCGCCCGGCCGGGCGACGACCTTGAGGGCGCGCGTGCGCAGGACGGCTTCCACGCAGGACGGGCTCGGCACCCACCAGTTGGTCGGATCGCCGGCCATGGCGTGCTCCACGAAGGCCATGCGCGGCCAGGCCTCGGAGGCCAGTTCGTCACGCCGGGCGAAAGGCAGGTCGGGCACCTCCGGCCCGTGCTCCGGGCCGGGCATGGTCAGGGTCTGGAAAGCCAGCAGTCGGCCGACCTTCTCGCGCACGATGTCCAGGGCCAGCAGGGGATAGCGCAGGTGGTAGAACACGCCCAGGAACAGCACCAGGTCGCAGGCTCCGGCCATGCGGGCCAGCTCGTAGACCTGCATGCGACGGAACTCGATGCGCCCGGCCAGGCCGTACACCCCGGCGGCCCAGGCGGCCTGGGACAGGTAGTGCGGGTTGGAGTCGATGGCCGTGACCCGCGCTCCGCGCCGGGCCAGCTCGAAGCTGTAGAAGCCCGCGTTGCAGCCGATGTCCAGGACGCTCCAGCCCGTCATGTCCTGGGGCAGCAGCGGAGCCAGCTCCTGCCACTTGTAGGCCGGGAAATCGCCCAGAAAATGGTCGGGCGCGGTCTGCGTGCCGTCCGGCAGGTGCAGGTTGTGGAACCAGGGCTGCATGCGGCCGGCCATGTCGGCCAGGCTGACTCGGGCGGTTTGGGCCATGACGTCTCCTTGCCGCGACGGCGTGCGGCTTGCGGCCGCGCGAAGTGTCCGGGCACGAGCAGGTTGTTGGCGCATCATGATACGGGCACTCCTCCTGTGTGGTTCAGGCAGCGCAGCTCCGCGCCCCACTCCTCCAGGGCCAGGACACTCACCGAGGCCGGCTCCAGGGCCATGCGCAGCACGAAATCCAACGGCAGCCCCAAGAAGTGCATGAGCGCCGCGCGGATCGTGTCCGCATGGCTGACCAGGACCACCCGGCCTGCCGGATGTTCCTCGCGCAGGGCCAGCATGAGCCCGGCCACGCGCGCCTGAACCTCCAACATGGTCTCGCCGCCGGGAATGCGCGTGCCGCTGCGGAAACCGTTGAAGGCCTTCCAGCGCGGATCGCCCTCCAGTTCCGCGTAGCTCTTGCCCGTCCACTGCCCGTAATCCAGCTCGTTCAACTCCTGCCGGACATCCACGCGCACCCCGGCGGCCTCGGCCAGGGGCGCGGCGGTCTGCCGGGCGCGCTCCAGGGGGCTCGACAGCACGGCGGCCAGCCCGACTCCGCGCAACCGTTCGGCCAGCTCCCGCACCTCGCGCCGGCCCCGCTCGGTCAGCTCCACGCCCGCGTTCCGGCCGTTGATGGCCTTGCCCACGTTGTCGGCGTGACCGTGGCGCACCAGCAGGAACAAACTCATGCGCACCTCTTCACGGCCCCGGCTCCGGCCGGCACGTAGCGATCCACGACCTGGGCCGCGAAATGGGCGAATTCGCCGGGGTCAACTGGCGGGCTCGTGTGGCAGGGCCGCTTGCCCCGCGAGGGCGGCGTGAAGCAGAGCGTGACCGTGACCTCGAACTCCTCCAGGGCCTCCATCTGCCGGTCGAACCAGCGCACGGCCTCGGGCCTGTGCCAGTCGGCCCAGCTGATGCCCGTGCGCAGCCGGCGCACCCCGAGCCTGCGCAGCCACTCGACGGCCGGCTCCAGGCGGTGGTCCTCGAAGTGGAACCACTGGGCGATGCCCAGCTCCGGATCGAAATGGTCCAGCGCGGGCTTGGGCGAGCCGTCGGCGCGGATCAGGCCCATGTGGAAATGGCGGTAGTAGGAGCTACCCTCGCTCTCCTTGTGGCGCGTGGTGGCCTCCCAGGCCGGCGGCAGGTCGAACAGGCTGTACCAGAAGATCCGCTCGGCCTTTCCGCGCAGCAGCTCGGCCGTGCGCCTGAGTCCGAATGACTGCACCTCGTAGGCCCCGAAGGTGGACACGCCCACTTCCGTGACCCAGACCGGTTTGCCGGTCAGCTCGGCGACCTCGCGCACCTTGTCCGGCCACTCGTCGATCATCCAGTGGTTCCAGTCCAAGGGGAAACCATGCACGGCCACGGCGTCCACCGCGTCCAGCACTCCAAAGGCGGCCAGCCTGCGCAGAAACTGCGGATCGATGGGCGAGATGCCGCCCAGGACCTGGGTCAGCCCAGGGCGCACGTCACGCATGGCTTGCGAGGCCAGCAGCGCCATGTCCGCAAACTCCCGCCACTCCGGATCCATGAGGAAATCCCAGTGCGAGAGGTTGTTGGGCTCGTTCCAGATCTTGACCGCTTCAACCATGCATTCTCCCTTCAGCTGGCTTTGTGCAGAGGGTGCTGCCCGTCCCGCCCGGCGGCCTCTTCGGCGTAGGCCATGAGTTCCCGCGCCCGCGCGTCGGCCGTGTGCGCCTCCATGACCCTGGCCCTGGCCGCCCGGCCCAGCCGGCTGCGCTCGGGCTCGCTCGTGTGCGCCAGGCAGTCGGCGACTTCCTTGGCCGAGGAGGCCACGACGATCTCCTCGCCGGGCCGGAAAAAGCCGTCCAGCCCGTCCCACCAGTCGCTGACCACGGGCGTGCCGCAGGCCCCGGCCTCGAACAGGCGGATGCTCGGCGACCATCCCGCCGCGACCATGTCCGCGCGGGTCAGGTTGAGCGTGAAACGCTGCGCCGCGTAGAAGCCGGGATGCTCGGGCGGCGGCAGGTGCTCCACGCGCGCCACGTTGCCCGGCCAGGCGATGTCCTTGGGGTACTGCGGCCCGGCCACCACGAAGCGCCTGTCGGCCAGGCTGCGGGCGGGTTCCAGCATGAGCCGCGCGAGCGCCGGCTGGCGCGTGGGGCAGTAGGTGCCCAGGTAGCCCAGGTCCCATTGCGGGGCGCGGCGCACCGGATAGTAGTTGCGCGGGTCCACGCTGCAGTACAGCGGCCGGGCCATGGGCGAGCCGAACTCCTCTTCCAGGCGCGTGAGCGTCGGCCCGCCGGTGAAGGACAAATACAGGTCGTAGGCCGGAACGAGCGACGCATCCAGGTAGGCGCAGTCGCCGCGCGCCAGGGCGGCCAGGGTCACGGGCGTGTCGATGTCGTAGAAGGCCCGCACGCCGCGCGCGGTGTCGAGCACGAAGCGGCCCACCTGCGCGCCCTTGGGCACGTAGGAGCCCACGATGACCAGGTCGGCCTCGCGCACGGCCTGCACGTGTCGCTGCGGCAGGTCCTTGAGCCGCCTGTAAAGCACTGTCTCGCAGAAGGGCGGCGCGGGCAGGTCGCGGTTGCCGGCGTACCAGGGCGCGTCGCGCTCCAGGAACAGCACGCGGTGGCCGCGCGAGGCCAGGGCGCGCGCCAGGCCGCGATAGGTCACGGCATGGCCGTTGCCCCAGGAGGAGGTGATGGACAGGCCGAAGATGGCTATGCGCATTGGGCGGCCTCCCGGTCCGTGATCTCGCCGCGCAGCAGCCAGTCGAGTCCGCGCGCCCGGCGGGCGTATGTGTGCTGGTCCATGGCCCGCTCCAGGGCCGCCAAGCCGATGACCCGGGCCTTGCGCGGCGAGAGGCCGGCCAGGATGTCGGCCACCTCCTCGCCGGAACCGGCCACGAGGATCTCGCGGCCCGGCTCGAAGAAATCTCCCACGCCCGTGAAGGCGTCCGTGATGATGCACGCCCCTGCGGCCGCGGCCTCGAAGACCCGCGTGGCCGGCGACCAGCCGGTCAGGGCCATGCTCTCGCGGTTGATGTTGAGCACGGCCAGGGCCGAGCAGTTCAGGGCGTTGTGGTCCGTGGTGTAGACGTGGCCCACCCAGCGCACGTTGGCCGGCATGGGCTTGTCGCCCCAGCCGTTGCCTCCCAGCAGGAAGTTCCGGCCCGGCAGGCGCTCGGCGGCTTTCAGGAAGAACTCCTCCACCCTGGTTTCGCGGTCGGGCAGCCGGTTGCCCAGGAAGCTCAGGTCGGCCCGGAAGCGGGCCTTGCAGCCCACGGGATGGTGGGTCTCGGGCGAGAACCCGTTGTAGATCGGCACGCACAGCCGCGCGCCGAGCTTCTCGAAGGACTGCACCACGGGCTGGCCGCCGCCGTAGGTCAGCACCAGGTCATAGCGCGGCAGGTTGGCGCGCATGGCGTCGGCAGGATCGGAGGCGATGCGCGACAGGGTGGCCGGCGCGTCCACGTCCCAGTAGACCGCCAGGGTGGAAGGGGACCGAAGCCGCAGCACCTCGCGCTCCAGGTACTCGTCGAACACGCCCACCCCGCTGGCCTTGACGACCACGTCGGCCCCGGCGGCCTGCTCCAGGCAGGCTTCCACCCCGTCCTGCGTCGGCGGGTAGACCACGACCCGCGCCCAGTGCGGGTCGTCCATGTCGCGATGCTGCTGGCGGCCGTAGGCGTCCGGCTCGTAGAAGGTCACGCGCCAGCCCAGGGCGTGCAGCTCGCGGATGAGCCCGCGGTAGTATGTGGCGGCCCCGTTCCAGTAGGCGGACACGAGGCTCGAACCGAAGAAGGCCATGTTCATGCGTTTGCCTCCGTGGCGGTAATGGCGCGTGCGGCCCGGCTCTCCCGGCCCAGCCCGGCGCAGATGTCCAGCAGCTCGGCGGCCCTGTGGCCGCAGGTGTGCCGGGAGAGGATTCTCTCCAGGCCGCTGCGGGCCAGGGACTCGGACAGGTCCCGGTCGCAGAGCACCTCGCGCATCCTGAGCTCCATGTCCCGTCCGCAGCGGGCCTGCAGATAGTCATGGCCGGGTCGGAACAACCCCTCGACGTCGTCCCAGGGCGAGCACAGGAGCGGGATGCCGCAGGCCAGGGCCTCGAACACGCGGATGGTAGGAATGCCGGGGAGCTGGCGGGTGTAGAGCCGCCGGGGCACGTGCACGGTCATGCGGTGGGCAGCGAAGACCTCGGGCACGCGGTGGTTGGCCAGCCAGCCCATGTACTGTGCGCCGGAGCGGCGCACGGCCAGCAACCCCTGCTCGGGGTAGCGCACGCCGTAAACGCGCGCGGACAGGCCCTGACAGCGCACGGGGCCGTACAGGAACTCGCGCAGCTCGTGGCTACGCTCGTCGTCTCCCCAGTTGCCCACGAACACGAGATCGCGCTCCCGGCGCAGCTCGGGCCTGGGCCGGAACAGCTCTGTGTCCGAGGCCTCGTGCCAGGTGTAGGCCCGGCCGCCCCAGCCCTGGCGCGCATAGACCTCGCGCAAGGCCTCGCCGAAGGCCAGCACGCCGTCGAAGCCCGACAGATCGAAGGCGGCCATGTCCTCGGGCTTGCTCACGGCCCGGTGGTGCGTGTCGTGGAAGAAGAGCAGGAAATTCCCGCCGCGCGAGCGCCTGCGCCCGATGCGGCCGGCCAGGGCCGGGTCGTTCCACTCGTGGACCAGCACCGCGTCCGCGCCGTCCAGGGCCTGGTCCAGATCGAGCGAGCCCTGATCGTACTCCCGGGAGGCCATGCCGGGAAAGGCGCGGCGGAACTCGTCCTCCGCGAGGGGGTCCGTGTCGCGCATGTTCGCGCGGCTCCAGCCGCCCGCCGGCTCGTAGACCCGGACCTCATGGCCCAGGCCGGTCAGGGAGCGCACGAGTCCGCGCAGGAAATGGGCGTTGCCGTGGTTCCAGCAGGAAACCAGCGAATGGTAGAAGAGCACGAAGCGCACGTCAGGCCCCCTGAGCCAGGGCCAGCGGCCCCTGTCCCGAATCGCCGGGGCCCTGGTCGTCGGGCCCGACTTCGTCGGAGGAGGCCTGCTCGATGTCGATGAGCCCCAATCCTTCCCCAACCATGAGGTTGTAGACCGACGCATAGCGCAGGGCCATGCGCTCCGCGCTCATGGCCAGGGCCCTGGCGCGGGCCTCGCGGGCCAGCCGGGAGCGCAGCCCCTTGCGGATCATGAGCAGGGTCAGGGCGTTGCGCAGCTCCTTGGGGTCGTCCGGGTCCACGAACAGGGCCGCGCCGTGCCACAGCTCACGCATGCTGCCGATGTCGCCCAGCACCAGGGCGCAGCCGCACATGGCCGCTTCGAGCACGGTCAGGCCGAAAGGCTCGTAGCGCGCCGGCAGGCAGTAGATGGAGGCCTCGGCCATGTGCCTGGCCAGGGTCGCGCGCGGCAGGAAGCCCAGGTACTCGGCGTTCACGGGCCTGCAGGATTGGCCGCAGGGGTGGCGCCACTCGCCGGCTATGCGCACGGGCCAGGCCAGGTTGCTGGCGGCCTTGTCCAGGCTGGCCACGTTCTTGGCCTCGTCCCACACGCGTCCGGCGCCGAGCACCAACGGCTTCTTGCGGCCGGGCGTGAACAGGGCCGGGTCGCAGCCGTTGCGGATGACGATGGCCGGAGCCGATCGGCCGTACAGGCCGTGGATGGTGCGCAGCATGTGGCGCGTGGGCGCGGCCACGGCGTCGGCCCCCAGCAGACCCCGCTTGACCAGCTCGGCGTAGCCCAGCCAGTGCTTGGGAGCCATGCGCCCCTTGACCGCCAGCCACCAGGACAGCACGCACGAATGGGCCACCACGAGGCAGGGCGCCTTCCAGGGCAGGCAGCCGTGGGCGTAGTTGTTCAGGTGGATCAGGCTGGGTTTGGTCACGGCCTCCAGGTCCAGCAGCCATTCACCGGCGCGCGCCGCGTCGGCCGTACCGCCCTCCATCCACTCCAGCCTGAAGTCTCCGTGGTGCAGGTCCAGGCCGGCGATGGACTCGGCCTCGGCGCGCCGCGCGGGAGACAGGCTGCCCATGGCCGCCAGGGTCACGCGCACGCCGAGCCTTGCCAGGCCCCGCGCCAGGTCCAGGCAGTAGTCCCAGACGCCGCCCACGGCATCGGTGGTCATGAGCACCCGCCGCACATTCCTCTTCCTGGTCATGCCGCCTCCAGCCAAAACAGATTGCCTTCAAGACGCCCGCACCGGCGCCGACGGCGCAAGTGAGTTGCGCCAACGCCTATGCGGCGGCGAGCCAAGCCGACGCAGGGCCTGCAGAGCCTTTTCAAAAGCAAGATACTCTAGCTCCCCACGGCCGCGGGCATGCTCCAGGCGTCCTGAAGCTCGCTCAGGCGCGTGACGCCCTCAAGATAGTCATGCAGAGCCCGCTCCCAGGCCAGGTCGTCGGGCTCGCCCCATTTGCGCCGGTAGATGTTCGAGCCGGGATAGGGAAAGATGGGTACCGGATCGTTGGCCCACACGCCGCGGCTGCGCAGCCTGTCCCGCCACTGGGCCACGAAGTCCGGATTCTCGAAGCCCGCGTCCACCAGGTTGGCCTGCACGAAGGGGACATGGCTTTTGGCCAGGACCAGCCGTTCGACCATCTGCTCCGTGCTCAAGGCGCTGCGCTTGCCGAGCAGCGCGCGCACCTCCGGGGCCAGGCACTCGATGCCCGCCTCCACGGACACGCAGCCGGCCCTGCCCAATAGCTCCAGGTCGCGCGGCTTCCACATGTCTATGCGCGTCTGAATGCCGAATTTGAGTCCACGGGCGGCCAGTTCGCTGAGCAGAGCGCGGTCCGGCAGGAACAACTCGTCGATGAAATAGACGTACTCCACGCCCCGCGACAGCAGGCCGTCGATCTCGGCCAGTACCGTGGACAAGGGCCGCTTGC
This sequence comes from Pseudomonadota bacterium, assembly GCA_023411815.1. Taxonomy (GTDB): domain Bacteria; phylum Desulfobacterota; class Desulfovibrionia; order Desulfovibrionales; family Desulfovibrionaceae; genus Desulfocurvibacter. The sequence continues at coordinate 46,427 of JAEYOJ010000045.1, forward strand.
GGTACGCGCCGCGGAAGTACTCGCGGGCGCAGAACACGCAGCCGAAGGGGCAGCCGCGCGAGGCCTCGACCTCCGCGCCCGGCCCCCTGGGAGCCGCATCGAAGCGGTGGTGATGGTGGGCGTGGCGCGAGATCCACTCGTCGGGCCAGACCAGGGCCGGCAGCGCCTCGACATTGGCGGCCTGCACCCGGCCGTCCTTGCCGTGCAGGCGTCCGCGCCAGTTGAAGACCAGGCCGGGAATCTCGCGCCAGTCCTTGTCCGCCAGCAGCGGCAGGGCCTGCTCGAATTCGCCGCGCAGCACGGCGTCGGCCCGCAGCTTGGCCAGGACCGCGCCCGGGCTGGTGGACGGATGCGGGCCCACGGCCACGAGCACGCCGGCCGCCTCGGTGATGGCCGAGGCCGTCAGCTCCGGCACGGTCAGCTCGGGCTGGGTGCAGCGCCAAAACAGGTAGGTCGGGGCCGTGACCAGCACGGTGAAGTCCGGGGCGAAGTCCTCCAGCCGGGCGCGCAGGTCGCCCAGGGACAGATCGAACATGTGCGCGTCGATGATCACGGCCTCGTGGCCGGCATCCTCCAGGGCCCGCGCGGCGTAGCCCAGCTCAAGGGGCAGATGCGGTTCGCGGCAGCCGAAATAGACGCTGCCGGCGAAGCACCAGTTGGGATTGACGAGCGCGAATCTCATGAAATTGCCTCCCGTGCCCAGATTTGACCGCCGGCCATGACCCTGTGCTCCTTGAGCCAGTGCGTCAGGGCGGCCACGCCATCCTTCTTGCCCATGCGCGGCTTCCAGCCCGTGGCCGCCTCGAAGCCGCCCGTGTCGGCCACGAACCAGGCCTGGTCGCCGGGCCTGCCCGCACCGTAGGCCACCGAGGCGGGCGGCACGCCCAGCTCGCGCATCATATCCAGGAGTTCCAGCAGGCTCACGGCGTTGCCCGGCCCGCCGCCGATGTTGAAGACCCGGCCGCGCAGCTCCCCCGCGCATTCCACGGCCAGCAGGAAGGCGTCGATGAGGTCCTCCACCCAGAGCACGTCACGCACCTGCTTGCCGTTGCCGTAGATGGTCAGCCCCCGGCCCTCCAGCGCGCTGATGAGGAAATGGGCCACCCAGCCCTGGTCCTCGGTGCCGGACTGGTGCGGGCCGTAGATGCAGCTCATGCGCAGGGCCACGGCCCGCAGACCGTAGATGCGCGCGTAGTCCAGCACGTACTGGTCGGCCGCGCCCTTGGAGCAGCCGTAGGGGCTGTAGAAATCCAGGGGATGGCCCTCGCCCACGCCGCGTCCGGCCACCGACGGGTCGACCGGGGCATAGTGCCTGTCGCGCTCCAGCAACTCCAGGTCAGCCAGCTTGCCGTAGACCTTGTTGGTGGAGGTGAACACCAGGGGCGGAGGGGATTCGAGACTCCGCAAGGCTTCCAGGACATTGAGCGTGCCGGCGGCATTGACCTCGAAATCCGCGCGCGGGTTGCGCACGCTGGTGGTCACGGCCACCTGAGCGGCCAGGTGGAAGACCGCGTCCGCGCCCTGCACGGCCGAAACCACTGCGCGGGAGTCGCGCACGTCGGCCGTCTGCGCCGTGACGAGGTCGCCGTGCCTGGCCTTGAGCCAGGCCAAGTTCCGCTCCCCGCCGGGGCGGGACAGGTTGTCCAGGATGAGCACGCGGCGGCCCTGCGCGGCCAGACGGTGGCTCAGGTTGGTGCCGATGAAGCCAGCCCCGCCCGTGACCAGCGCGTAGGGTTCGCCCCGCTGACGCGGAAGAGTCGCGGCTCGCCGCTTGGCTGTCATATGGTCAGCCCCCTGCCGCCCAGCTCCTTGGCCATGTCGTCGAACCTGTCCACGGCCTGCTGCCCGGCCAGCCAGTCGGCCAGCTCGGCCAGGCCGTCGCCGAGCTCCACCTGGGGCTTGAAGCCTAGCACGCCTCGGGCCAGGCTCGTGTCCGCGAAGCAGTGGCGGATGTCGCCCACACGGCACTTGCCCGTGATCTCGGGCTCCAGCGTGCTGCCGAGCACCGCGGCCAGCCCCTCGGCCAGTTCGCGCACGGAGTAGCTGTTGCCGCTGCCGATGTTGAAGTCCTTGCCAGCGGCCTCCGGCTTTTCCAGGGCCAGCCTGCAGGCCCTGGCCACGTCGGCCACGTGCACGAAGTCCCGGCGCTGGCGGCCGTCCTCGAAGATCATGGGCGATTTGCCGTTGAGCAGGCGCGAGGCGAAGATGGCCAGCACGCCCGTGTAGGGATTGGAAAGGGCCTGGCGCGTGCCGTAGACGTTGAAGAAGCGCATGCCCACGGTCTCGATGCCGTAGCTTGCGCCCACGATGTGGCACATGCGCTCCTGGGCGTACTTGCTCAGGGCGTAGACCGAGGCCAGGGCGGGCCGCTTGCTCTCCGGCGTGGGCATGGGCACGAGCGGCGCGCCGTCCCCGTCGCAGCACTCCCAACGGCCCTGGCGCAAGACCTCGGGCACGCGGCAGGCGTCCTCAACCAGCCGGCCGTCGGGCGCGAGGTACAGGCCCTCGCCGTAGATGGACATGGACGAGGCCACGATCAGCCGCTCCACGGGATTCGTCGTCAGCTTCTGCAGGAGGGCGGCGGTTCCGGTTTCGTTCACGTCCACATAGTCGCGCACCTGGTACATGCTCTGGCCGACGCCGACCATGGCCGCGAAGTGAAACACGGCGTCCACACCGCACAGGCACTTGCGCAGCATGTGCGTGTCGCGCACATCCCCGACCAGCAACTCCACTTCCGGATCCATATAATCAGGGCGGATCTTGCTCCGGCCGTGAACCTGCTCGCTCAGGCTGTCGAGCACCCGCACCGCGTAACCCGCGGCCAGAAGCTCGTCGGCAAGGTGCGAGCCGATGAAGCCCGCCCCGCCTGTGATGAGCACCTGCTTGGCCATGCAATCCTCCTCTTGCGTGAGTCGCTCCCTGGACATTCATTCCTCAACCTACAGGGGAAACCACAACTCGGCGTTAGAGGCAAGCAGCATGACCATCATGATGAAGTTGTTCAGCAATTGAATCACATCAATAAAGACTGTGAAATCACACGCGTTTGCCAACAAGGTTAATTATTGGCGCAAAAAAACTTCTTATTGCTGTAGTACATCGTCCTACACACTCATACTCACGTCTTAGGAATGGGGACTACAGAATGTAGGCTGGCCAGGCACATGTCGTAGGAAGCCGTCCTACACACACGCATTTGCTCGGATCATGCGATCCGCTTGCCCTTTTTTCTCCAGATAGGCTATTTTGGCGGCTGCGTCTCACAAACAGGGAGCATGACATGGACAGCCGATCCTCATCCATAGAAGAGCAGACGATGCAGCCGGGCCCGACCTTCTCCAGATCCCTGTGGGTGGATACCGTGGAGCCGCGCCGACATCCGCGCATGACCCGCGACACCCTGGTCGACACGGCCATCATCGGAGCGGGCATGGCCGGCCTCAATCTGGCCCTGCTCCTTCTGCAGTCCGGCCAGCGCGTGGCGGTCATCGACATGCGCGAGGTCGGCTCGGGTGTCACGGGCAACACCACGGCCAAGATCACGGCCCTGCACGGCCAGCTGTACGCCGAGCTCACGCGCCGCTTCGGCCGCGAGACCGCATCCCTGCACGGCCAGGCCAATCAAAACGCCATCGGCCAGTACGAGGCTGTCATCAAGCGCTACTCCATAGACTGCGACTACAGCCACGCGCCGGCCTGGACCGTGTCCAACCGCGAGGAGGACATGGAGGCCCTGGCCGCCGAGGCCGATGCGGCCAGGCAGTGCGGTCTGCCGGCGAGCTTCTCGCGCGACACGGGCCTGCCTTTCGGCGTGTCCGGCGGCGTGAAGGCCGACAACCAGGCCCGCTTCCATCCGCTCAAGTACCTGCTGGGCATCACCCGCGAACTGGCCGAGCGGGACGTGAAGATATTCGAGAACACCCGCGCCCTGGAGATCCGCCCCGGCCAGCCGGCGGACGTCATGACCGACCGCGGGCTGCTGCGGGCAAAGCATGTCGTTCTGGCCTCCAACATCCCCTTCTACCGCAGCTCCGAGTTCTTCCTGCGCCTGGTTCAGTCGCGCTCCTACGTGCTGGCCTATCCCGTGGAACCAGGCTTCATCCCGGACGCCATGTACTATCAGACGCGCCAGCCCTTCCGCTCCCTGCGCCTGCAGACATCGGGAGGCCGCGCCTGGCTCCTCGTGGGCGGCGAGAAGCATCACTCCGGCCACGCGACGGACACGGAAGCCTGCTACGCGCGCCTGGCCGAATGGGCCCGCGAGACCATGGGCCTGGAGAGTCCGGCCTACCGCTGGTCCACCCACGACCAGTTCCCCCTGGACCGCCTGCCCTACGTGGGCCCGGTCTCCCGGGGTCAGAAGAACATCCTTGCCGTGACCGGCTTCGGCGGCTGGGGCATGTCCCAGTCCATGGTCGCCGCGCACCTGCTGCGCGACCTCATCTACGGGGTCAAGAATCCCCTCTCGCGCATCTACGCCGTTGGACGCCTGAAGCTGGGCGACCTCGGGCCCGTGGCCGGGCAGAACCTGCATAAGGTCAGGCGCCTCGTCACGGACCGGCTCTCCTCGCCCAAGAAGCAGGCCAAGGACCTGGAGCCGGGCCAGGGCGGGCTGGCCAAGCTGGGCGGGTCCGCCGTGGCGGCCTTCCGCGACGAGCAGGGCGAGCTGCATGCGTTCTCGCGCGTGTGCACGCACGTGGGCTGCGTGGTGCAGTGGAACAACGCCGAGCGGTCCTGGGATTGCCCGTGCCACGGCTCGCGGTTCGATATCGACGGCCGCGTGCTGCAAGGGCCGACGATCAAGGACCTGCAGCCCAAGAAGTCCTGATAGGGCAGCACGGCAGACGAGGATGCTCCGGAAAATGCGCTTCGACGCGGACGAAAACCCGGTGCGGCCGCATTTTTAAGGCAAGGTTGACTGGGCCTTATTGGCACAAGAAGGAAGGACTGACATGAACGCCTGGTTGCGCATGGGCCTATGCGGCATGCTGTGTGTGGGGCTCTTGGCCACAGTGCCTCTTCGCGCTTGGGCGCAGGGCTATGACCTGGACGAGAACTTTCCGCTGCGCATGGAGGATGCCGAGGTCATCGGCAAGGGCAACTTCACCTTCCAGGGCAGCTTGGCCTACGAGTTGAGCCGGGAAGGCGAGGACCTCTTCGAGCTCGAGCCGGTCCTGCAGTACGGCCCGCTGGAAAAGCTGGAGCTGGAGCTCGCCTCGCCCTTCCTGCTCGGCGACGTCGACGACCGGGGCAGCGGGGACATCACGGCCTCGGCGCAGTACAAGCTGACCGAAGCCGGCCGCTGGATGCCCTCCCTGGCGGTCAAGGGCGCCCTGACCTTCCCCTCGGGAACGCGCAGCCGGGGCGTGGACCCCTCGCTCAAGCTCCTGGCCTCCTGGCACCTGGGCGACTCGGGGCTGCACCGGGTGCACGTCAACGGCTCCTGGCTGCGCAACACCGAACCCTATGCCGACGAACGCAAGGACGGCTGGCTGTACCTGGTCGGCTACAGCTACCGGCTGAACCAGAACTGGATCATGCTGGCCGACATATGGCGCGAGCGGACCATCCTCACTGACGAGGAGATCAATATCGCCGAGGCCGGGCTGATCTACGAGTTCAGCGACCGGCTCTTCATGGCCGTGGGCGCGGGCGGCGGCTTCGGTGACGAGTCGCCGGAAGTCCGCGCCACGACGGCCTTCCAGCTCAATTTCTAGAGCAGGCTGCCTTTAAGACGCCCGCGGCGGCGTACTCCAGGCGACAAACCTCCCTCCGCGCTGTTGAACTTTCCCGCGACGGGACGTACAAGCAAATTGCCTGGGGAGTTCCGCCTCTTTTTCTTCGAACGCCTTTACACCTTCCTCCAGGCCGACACATTCCGATCCCTACCCTCTCCGAGGTACGCGACATGAATCAGAAGCAACTCGTTCTGACCGTCTGCGCCCTGTGCGCGGTCGTAGCCGCGGGCGCGGCAGTGCTTTCCCTCCACGCGCCCACGGCGACCCTGATCCTCTGCCTGGTCCTGGCCCCGGCGCTGTCCTGGCTGGCCCTCTATCTGCTGCGGCAGGTCTTCGCGCCCCAGGAGTGCGCCATGGCCGCCCTGCGGGCCTCGGGCCAGGATACCAGGACCGGCCTTGCCGGCACGGTGGAGGGCCTGGCGCGCGAGCTGCAATCCTGCAAGGCGGAGCTGACCGCCAAATCCGAGGAGCTGCGCACCGTGGCGGCACGCTCGGAAGAGGCCGTGCGCCAGGCGGGAGAAGCCTCGAGCATGGCCGAGCAGGCCCGCGAGGACGGCATGCGCGAGGCCGCCGGACGCCTGCAGGTCGTGGCCCACAGGATCACGGAATCCGCCGACCTGCTGGAATCGCTTTCCGCGCGCATCGTGTCCGGCGCGGACAACCAGAAGGATCGCATGCACCACACCGCCGTGGCCATGGGCGAGATGAACCTGGCCATCACCGAGGTCTCGCGCAGCGCGGCCACGGCCGCGACCAACGTGGACATGGCCAAGGAACGGGCCCAGGAGAGCATGCAGGTCGTCACGCATTCGCGCGAAGCCATCAGCAAGGTCAACGGCGTGGCCACGCGGCTCAAGACCGACATGGCCGAGCTGGGCAACATGGCCATGTCCATCGACAAGGTCATCAACGTCATCAACGACATCGCGGACCAGACCAACCTGCTGGCGCTCAACGCGGCTATCGAGGCGGCCCGAGCCGGAGAGGCCGGGCGCGGCTTCGCCGTGGTGGCCGACGAGGTGCGCAAGCTGGCCGAGAAGACCATGAACGCCACCAAGGAGGTCGGCGCGAGCATCCTGGCCATCCAGGACGCCGTGAAGCGCAACGTGGACGGCATGGAGGAGGCCGTGGCCATGGCGGCCGAGGCCGCGGACATGGCCACCCGCTCCGGCGAGTCCTCGCAGATGATCGTGCGCCATACCGAGGACAACGCGACCATGATCGCCTCCATCGCCGCGGCGGCCGAGGAGCAGTCCGCCTCCAGCAACGAGATAAGCCAGGCCGTGGGCGAGGTGCGCGAGATCGCCGTGGACATCGCCGAAGGCATCCACGAATCGTCCAAGGCCATCGGCCAGCTCACGACCCTGACCGTGCAGCTCGGCGAGCTCATCCGCGACATGCAGACCCGCCAGGGCGACACGCTGGTGAGCTGGACCAGCTCGCTCAGCGTGGGCGTGCGCGAGATCGACGAGCAGCACGTGAAGCTCGTGGAGCTGCTCAACAAGCTCTATGCGGCCATGAAATCCGGCAAAGGCAATGACGCGCTGGGCAAGATCCTGAACGATCTGGTGGAGTACACGGTCTACCACTTCGACCACGAGGAGAAGCTCTTCGCCAGGCTCGGCTACCCGCAGGCCCAGGCCCACGCCCGCGAGCACGCGGCCCTCAAGGCCAAGGTGAGCGAGTTCGCCGCCGCCTTCAAGGCCGGCAAGGCCAAGGTCACCACGGATATCCTCAATTTCCTCAAGGACTGGGTGGTCAACCACATCAAGGTCACGGACAAGAAATACAGCCCGTTCCTGAACAGCAAGGGCCTGAGATAATACCGGGAGAGGGCTCTGCCCTCTCCCAAACCCTCACCCGCCAGGGGAGTGATTCCCCTGGACCCCGCTTTTTTCAGTGCGACACGCTTCACGACGACGAGTTCATTCATCCGCGCAGGTGTCTGCGGTGCAAATGAAAAGAATGCCGGGCATCGCCCGGCATTCTTTTTTAACTATCGCGGGTCCAGGGGGTCGTTACCCCCTGGCGGGGTTTCCAAAGGGGCGGCGCCCCTTTGGCCGCCGGAGGCATTTCCAAACGAGACCTAGCCGCCCTGACTCCAGCCGAAGCACTGGATGGCACGGGGCTCCAGCACGTGGAAGGTGAAGGATTCGGTGAAGAAGAGCTTGACCTTCTCCTTGTCGTGGGAGCCGTAGCCGATGCCGATGTCCTGCCCGAGGGTCAGGGTCATGTCGCCGCCGCGCGTGGAGACGAGGAAGGCGTCCTCCACGAACGGGCTGACCACGATGGGCCCGCCCAGCATGCTCTCCACGTATTTGTTCAGCGGATAGCCGCGGATCTGGCCCGACAGGGCGACCCACATGTCGGGGCAGACCACCAGGGCGAACGGCCCCTGGATGCCTTCGCGCATCATGCGCGTCAGCCCCTCGGTGACCTTCTGCACGATATCCTCGGGAGAGCCGGAGATGCCCATGGCCTCGTGGCCGGCGGCCTCCTTGATTCCCTTGATCTGGGCCTGATGCAGGCCGTAGTAGACCGCCCGCTCCTCCATGCGCGCCAGATCGCGCGCGGCCTTTTCCAGGGGCGACAAGTCGATGTCCTTGGCTCCGCGCACCAGGTTGTCGATCTCCCATATGTCCAGCTCGAACGGCACGCGCACTTCCACCAGGGGCAGCACGCGACGGATTCCGAAATGCACGTTCTCGATGGGCTGGTTCTCGGGCAGGCTCAGCCTGCCCAGGGGTACGGCCGAGTATTCCCAACCCTTGGGGCCGTCCACGTCCACGACCTTGCGGGCGGACAGGACCGAATTGAGTATCATGCGGGCCTGCTCGTCGATGACGGCCCAGGTCTGCTGCGTGATAGGCGCCAGCTCTCGCTTGAGAATGTCCATGGTTCCTCCGTGTGGGCTTATCGTGCGCGTGTTCAGATGCTCTTCTTCAGGCTGCCGAGGCCCAGCCCTCCGCCGGCCGGGACGGACGCTTCCTGCACGGGCTGATCCGCGCCGCGTCCTCCTGCCTCGCCTGCCTGGCCGGTTTCCGCGGCCTCCTCGATGGAGGTTATGTCGCCGTCGGTAAAGAGATACGTGCGCATCTGCTCGTCCCAGCCGGGCATGTTGCGCCGCAGCCATTCCAGGGCCATGACCGCGTGCTCGATCTCCTCGTCGCGGTTGTGGGCCAGGATGCTCTTCAATTGCGGGTCGGGGCAGGTGGCCACCCGCTGGTGGTACCAGTCCACCGCCTCGATCTCTTCCTTGAGGCTCATGAGCGCCCGCACATAATTCCGGTCCTGCTGGGTCAATTCGCCTACCGGCTCGTGGTACTGATTCGCCATTTCGATCTCCTTGGGATGCTCCTGCGGACAAGCCCGCCCCTGCCGCCGGCTTGGCCGGTGGGCGCGGACGGGAGCCTATTGGGCCACGCTTAACACAGTTTCGGACCCATGGGAACCTCAAGGTCTTCAAAAGCTTGCTCGTGTCGGGCTTCACGAAAGCCTCTGTTGGAGTATAGTGGAAAGCTCCGGCCCCGGAGGCGTCATAGTATGCTTTGTATGCAAGGGAGCGATGCGTGGATTGCATGACTGACCGGCCGAAAGTGGCGCGAGGGGCCGCATGGGCCTGGCTGATCCTCCTGCTGTGCGCTTTGGCCGCCTGCGGGGAGGAGCCGCAACAGGCCGCCGAGGAGACGGCCGTTGCGGTGGAGACGGCCACGGTAGGCAGGAGCGATTTCCTGGAGGACGTCACGGGCATCGGCACCCTGCTGGCGGTCGAGGTCGTGCGCATCCGTCCCGAGGCGAGCGGCATCGTGCGCGAGATACGCTTCCGGGAAGGCGAACGCGTGAACAAGGGCGCGCTGCTGTTTCTCCTGGACACCAATAAGCTGCTCCGCGAACTAGCCGCGAACCAAGCGGCCCTGGAGTCGGCCAAGGCCAGCCTGGAACACGCCGGGCGCTCCTATCAGCGTTTCTGGCGGCTCTACGAGCGGCGCACGGTTTCCAAGGACGAGCTGGACCAGCGCCAGACCGAGTTCAGCGTGGCCCAGGCCGAGGTGAGCCGGCTGGAGGCGCAGGTGGCCCTGGACCGCGAGCGGCTGGAGGACATGCGCATCCGCGCGCCCATGGCCGGGAGCCTGTCCCAGAGGAACGTGGACGTGGGCGACTACGTGGAGGAGGGCGACGAGCTCGTGACCCTCTACTCCGAACGGCTGGAGATCTCCTTCGACGTGCCCGAGCGCTACATGGGCCGCGTGCGTTTGGATCAGCCCGTGCGCGTCTCGGTCACGGCCTACCCGGAGCGGGAGTTCGAGGGCCAGGTCAGCTTCGTCAGCCCGAGCGTGAACGTGGCGACGCGCAAGTTCACGGTCAAGGCCCTGGTGGGCGATCCCGGGAACCTGCTCAAGCCCGGCGCCTTCGCCACGGCCGGGCTGGTGCTCGACGTGCGCCAAGGCAGGCCCGCCGTGCCCGAGTCCGCGCTGGTGGCCACGCGCGAGGGCTATCTCGTCTTTCTCGTGCGGGACGGCAGGGCCGTCATGCGGCCCGTGGAAATCGGCCTGCGCCGCACGGGCCTGGCCGAAGTGCGCCAGGGTCTCGAAGCCGGCCAGGAGGTGGTCGTGGCCGGTCAGCTCAACCTGAGCGACGGCACGCCGGTACAGGTCGCGGCAAGCAGCCGGGACGACACGGGCCCTGCCGGAACCGAGGGCCCCGGCACGAGCCTAGCCAGGCAGCCCGAGGACCGGCCCGACTCCGGCGGGATCGCCAGTCCAAACGGTCCCGCCAATCCAGGCAGTCCAGACGGCCCTGGCGGCTCCGCCAACGCGGCGGAGCCCGACCGCAGGGAAAGGCCGGCTGATACGAACGGCGCGGGAGACGGGCCGTGATCTGGAATTTCTGCATCTCCCGGCCCGTGCTGACCATCGTCGGCGTGCTCGTGACGGCCATCTTCGGCATCTACGGCTACTACCAGATGCCCGTGCGCGAGGACCCGGACGTGGAGTTCCCGATCGTCAGCGTCAACGTGGTCTTCCCCGGCGCCGAACCCGAGGTGGTGGAGACGGAGATCATCGAGCCGCTGGAGGAGGAGATCAACACGGTCGAGGGGCTCAAGACCCTGACCTCCACGGCGCGCGAGGAAGTGGCCACGGTCACGGCCGAGTTCGAGCTGTGGCGCGACATCGACATCGCGGCCCAGGACGTGCGCGACCGGGTCAGCCGCGCCCGGCGCGAACTGCCCGACGGCATCGAGGAGCCCATCATCGAGAAGCTCGACCCGGACGCCCAGGCCGTGATGTGGATCGCGCTGACCGGCGACACGCGCTGGGACGAGGTGCGCCTGTCCACCTACGCCGACGAGGTGCTGCGCCAGCGTCTGGAGAATCTGCGCGGCGTGGGGCGCATCATCATCGGCGGCGAGCGGCGTTACGCCGTGCGCATCAGGCTCGATCCGCTCAAGCTCGCCGCGCACCGCCTCACGGTGCAGGACGTGGTGGAGGCGGTGCAGGCCAACAACGTGGACATCCCCTCGGGCCGCGTGGAGTCCGTGGCCCGCGAGTTCCTGGTCAAGACGCGCGGCCAGTTCTCGGAGGCCGAGCCCTTCAACGAGCTCATCGTGGCCTCGCGCGCAGGCGCGCCGGTGCGCATCCGCGACGTGGGCCAGGCCGTGGACGGCGTGGAGAACGACCGCCAGATCGCGCGATTCGTGGGCGAGACGGCCGTGGGCATGGGCGTGGTCAAGCTGAGCGGCGCGAACACCGTGTCCCTGGCCGAGGGGGTCAGGGCGCGCATGGAGGAGCTGGCCCGCGACTTCCCGGCCGGGCTCGGCTACCAGATCGCCTCGGACGAGTCCGTGTTCATCGAGGAGTCCATCCGCGACCTGCTGTTCACCATCGTGCTGACCTCGGGCCTGGTCGTGCTCGTGGTGCTCCTGTTCCTGCGCACCTTCCGGGGCACGCTCATCGTGGGCCTGGCCATCCCGGCCTCGCTGCTGGGCGGCCTGGCGGCCATGAACGTGCTCGGCTTCTCCGTGAACACCCTGACCATGCTCGGGCTCATCCTGGCCATCGGCATCGTCATCGACGACGCCATCGTGGTGCTCGAATCGAGCTACCGGCATTTGGAACAGGGCGCGGACCCGGTGCCGGCCGCGCGCGTGGGCACCACGGAGGTGGCCTTTCCGTCCATCGCCAACACCTTGTCGCTGGCCGCGGTGTTCATTCCCGTTGCCTTCACGCCCGGGCTCATCGGACGCTTCTTCTACGAGTTCGGCCTGACCGTGGCCGCCACGGTCATCGCCTCCACGCTCACGGCCCTCACGCTCACGCCCATGCTCTGCTCGCGCCTGCTGCACCGGAACCACAAGCGCGGGCGGATCTTCCACGCCCTGGAGCGCGGCTTCGAGATTTTCGAGGCGGCCTACGCCCGCTCGCTCGACATGGCCATGGCCGTGCGCTGGCTCACGATCCTGCTGGCCCTGGCCGCCTTCGGCCTGGGCGCGTTCCTGTTCACGCGGCTGTCCACGGAGTTCCAGCCCGAGGTGGACCGCGCAGAGTTCATGATCTCCTTCGAGACGCCCGAGGGCGCGACCCTGCGCCAGACAGACCTCTACGCGCGCGAAATCGAAAAGGTCCTACTCGCCACGCCCGAGGTGCGCCAGTTCTTCCTGGCCATCGCCCTGTCGCGCGGCGGCGGACCTGGCCGGGTCAACGACGGCATCTCCTTCGTGCGCCTGCACCGGACCAACGAACGCGCACGACACCAGTCCGAGGTCATGCAGGAGCTGCGCCGCGAATTTGCGCGCCTGCCGGGCGGGCGGGCCTTCGTCTTCTCCAGCGGCGGCTCGGGCATCGGCGGCGAGGGCGCGCCCCTGCAGCTCGTGCTGCAGAACCCGAGCATCGACGCCCTGGCCGCGGCCCAGGATCAGGTCATGGCCTGGATGAGCCAGCGACCCGACCTCATCGGCGTGAACACGGACCTCAAGCTCAACAAGCCCCAGGTGGAGGTGAACATCCTGCGCGACAAGGCCACGCAGATGGGCGTCAGCGTGCTGGATCTGTCCAACGCCCTGCGTTACCTCCTGGGCGAGCCGGACATCTCGGAGATCGAGCGCGCCAACGAGCGCTACGACGTCATCCCCGAGGTCGTGGGCAAGGGCGGCATGGTGCCGGACGACCTGAAGCTCATCTACGTGCGCAACCAGACCGGCGACCTGATCTCCCTGGACAACCTCGTGGAGCTGACCGAATCCGTGGGCCCCAGCGAGATCCACCATTTCAACCGGCTGCGCTCGGCCACGGTCTCGGCCTCCACGCCGCCGGGCGTGGCCCTGGGCGATCCGCTCGCCGCGCTGCAGGACTGGCTGGACGAGAACCTGCCGGACGACTTCTCCCACGAGTTCACGGGCCAGACCCGCGACTTCCAGGAGTCCTTTTTTTACCTGAGCATCACCATCGTCTTCTCGGTCATCTTCATCTACCTCGTGCTCGCGGCGCAGTTCGAGTCGTTCGTGAATCCGCTCATCATCCTCACGGCCCTGCCCCTGGCCGGAGTGGGCGCGGCCGGAGCCCTGTGGCTGCTGGACATGCCGCTCGGCATCTACGCCTTCATCGGGCTGATCATGCTCGCGGGCATGGCCACCAAGAACGCCATCCTCATGCTCGACTACGCGGGCGTGCTGCAGGCCCGCGGCGAACCCGCGCGCAAGGCCGCCGTGGACGCGGCCCACGTGCGCTTCCGGCCCGTGATCATGACCACCATGTCTACGGTGCTCGGCATGCTGCCCATCGCCCTGGGCTTCGGCGCGGGCGGCGAGGCGCGGGCGCCCATGGGCGTGGCAGTGGCCTCGGGCCTGCTGGTCACGACCTTCCTGACCCTGATCGTGCTGCCCGTGGCCTACACCCTGACGGCCGACCTGCGCGCTTGGCTTAACCGCCGCCGAAGTCGCTCCGAGGAGGACTGAGCCCATGCCCCGTCTCGTGCACATATTCCATCGCTTCGAGTTCAAGGAGGCCGTGGAGACCATCCTGGACCGCCACGGGATCGAGAGCTTCGTGCGCATGCCCATGGCCGAGGGCCGCGACAAGGACGGCAAGCACCACGGCTCGCAGGTCTTCCCCGGCAACATGAGCCTCGTTCAGGCCCTGGTGGACGACGAACGTGTCGATGATCTGCTGGAAGGCCTGCGCCGCTTCAAGGAATCCAGGCCGGCGCACGAGCACCTGCGCGTGGCGGTGGTGGCGGTGGAGCGGGACCTGTAGGCTTTTGGCGCACTCCGGCCCGCATGGACAAGCCGCCCCGGAAGTGGGATACGATTGCCGAGGATGAAACGAGGATGACCCCAGATCCAGCGATCCCACCCATCATCGAGGCCACGGACCTGTGCAAGCGCTTCGGCGTGTTCACCGCCGTGGACGGCGTGTCCCTGCGCGTGGAGCGCGGCGAGTTCTTCGGCCTGCTGGGTCCCAACGGCGCGGGCAAGACCTCGGCCATCCGCATGATGTACGGCTTCTCGCCCATCACCAGCGGGAGCATGCGCGTCTTCGGCCTGGACATCCGCGACCACTGGCGCGAGATACGCGGCCGCCTGGGCGTGTGCCAGCAGGACAACACCCTGGACACGGACCTGACCGTGGAGGAGAACCTGCACCTCTTCGCCGGCTACTTCGCCATCCCGCGCAAGGTCGCCCGCAAGCGCGCCGACGAGCTGCTGGCCTTCTTCGCCCTGGACAAGAAGCGCAAGGCCAAGGTCGGCGAGCTTTCCGGCGGCCTGGCCCGCCGACTCATCCTGGCCCGCGCGCTCATCAACGACCCGGAGCTGGTCATCCTGGACGAGCCCACCACCGGCCTTGACCCGCAGTCGCGCCACCAGCTCTGGGACCGGCTGACGGACCTCAAGCGTCGCGGGCTGACGCTTTTGCTCACCACGCACTACATGGAGGAGGCCGCGCACCTCTGCGACCGGCTGGTCATCCTGGACCACGGCAAGATCCTGGTGCAGGGCAGCCCGCAGGAGCTGGTGCGCAAGCACGCGGGCGGCTCCATCATCGAGATCGGCAGCCCCGCGCCCGAGCTGCGCGCCTTCCTGCGCGAGCGGAACATCAACCACGACGACCTGGGCGAGCGCGTCATGGTCTACGACGGCGACCCGGCCCTGGGCGAGCACATCCGCCAGACCTTCTGCATGGAGCGCTGCATCTTCCGCGCGGCGACCCTGGAGGACGTGTTCCTGCGCCTGACCGGCAGGGAGCTTCGCGAATGACAGGAAACCTTTCCCTGCGCCTGTTCCGCGTCTGGTGGCGCAACCTGATCGTCTACAAGCGCATCTGGCAGGTCAACTTCCTGGTGCCGCTGCTGGAGCCGGCCTTCTACATCCTGGCCTTCGGCCTGGGCTTCAGCGGCATGATCGGCGGCGTGGAGTACGCGGGTCTGTCCCTGAGCTACACCGAGTTCATCGCCCCGGCCCTGGTGGCCACGGCCGTCATGTACAACAGCTTCTTCGAGACCACCTACACGTCCTTCGTGCGCATGTATTACCAGAAGACCTTCGACGCCATGCTGGCCACCCCGCTCTCGCTGGAGGAGGTCATCACAGCCGAGATCGTCTGGAGCGCCTCCAAGGCCGCGGCCGCCGTGGCCATCATGCTGCTGGTGCTCATGCCGCTCGGCTACGTGGCCTTCCCTTCGGGGCTGCTGCTCATTCCCCTGGCCTTCCTGGGCGGGCTGGCCTTCGGGTCCATCGGCATGTTCTTCACGGGCATCACGCCGAGCATCGACATGTTCAACCTGCCCACGTTCCTGTTCATCACGCCCATGTTCCTCTTCTCGGGCACCTTCTTCCCCATCTCCGGCCTGCCGGGCTGGGCCCAGGCCGCGTCCCTGGCCTTTCCGCTCTACCATCTGGTC
Organism: Pseudomonadota bacterium; assembly: GCA_023411815.1. Taxonomy (GTDB): domain Bacteria; phylum Desulfobacterota; class Desulfovibrionia; order Desulfovibrionales; family Desulfovibrionaceae; genus Desulfocurvibacter. The sequence continues at coordinate 62,062 of JAEYOJ010000045.1, forward strand.
GAGCTGTGCCGCCTGCTTTCCCTGCGCGCCTCCGAGGCCAGCGCCCTGATCAACCTGGCCTACCTGCTGGGATTCACGATCCTGTTCGGCTGGCTCGGCCTGCGTACAATGCGCAGGCGGCTGATAAGATAAGAGCAAGAGCTGGGAAGGGCGTTGCCCTCCCCAGACCCCACCCACCAGGGCCTTGCTTTGATAAGGCGCGCCCCTGGACTCGCGATGTTTGCGAAGAATGCCGGCAAAACCCGGCATTCTTCGTTTGTATTCTCAATTCAAATGCGGAACGTTCGGACTGGAGTCGCCGCGAAGCGGAACAAACTACAAGAATGCGGGGTCCAGGGGGATCATCCCCCTGGTGGGTGAGGGTTCGGGAGAGGGCAAAGCTCTCTCCCGATTGGCTTGCGGGAATCTCACACGATCACCTCTCGCGGCCGCACGTCGGCGATGACGAAGCCGCTCTGGGGCATGGTCGGCATGCGGGTCATGCTGACCGTCAGGTCCTGCTGCGGGACGATGTAGTCCATGGACATGACCAGGAGGCGCACGGCCTCCTTCATCAGTTCGATGGTGATCCACTCCCCGGGGCAGCGGTGGTTCTCGAAAAAGTCGCCGCCGCCCTGGGAGATGAAGTTGAAGGGGCTTCCGTCCCAGGTGAGGAAGCGCTCCGGCCGGAACGTCTCCGGGTCGTCCCAGACCCTGGGATCGTGATCCGTGCCGTAAAGGTCCAGGAGCGCCCTGGCCCCTGCCGGGAAGTGGTAGCCCCGCCAGTCGAAGGGTTTGCTCACGCGCGCGGCGACAAATGGGAAGAAGGGATAGAAGCGCCGGACCTCCTGGACGAACAGCTCCAGCTCCCGGTCTTTTTGCCGGACCAGCCTGCGCCGCCAGTCCGGGTATTCGTAAAGGGCCAATGCCGCGAAGGTCACGAAACGCGCCACGGCCACCGTGGGCCGCAGGATATTGATCACCTCCACGGCCGCGATGCGCGTCTCCAGCGGCTTGCCGTCGAGTTCCCGGTGGAAGGCGACCGTACGCAGCGCGCTGCCCTCGGGGGGATTCAGCCTGCCGTCGCGCACGGCCTCTATGATTCCGCCGATCCAGCCCTCGGCCCGCTTGCGGGCCAGCCGGCCCTTCCAGTGCCGCGGCCCGACCGCGCCCGTATCGTCGATCATGGCCGCGAAGTCCTGCGTGCGTCTGCGGACATCGGATTCCTTCAATGGAACGCCGGTCCAGGCGCACACGGCCCGGCACATGATCTCCCTGGCCGCATCGAGGAGCACGACGCGGCCCTTCTCGGCCCACCTGGGCAGGGCGGCGCGCCACTCTACGGACATGATCCGCACCAGGCAGTCTATGGACTCGGCCGACATGAGCGACATGAACATGGCCTTGCGGTGCCGGTGCGCCTCGCCGTCCATGCCCTGCACGCCGCCCTGGCCGAACAGGGTCTTCTGCACCCGCAGAGGGGCGCCGCCCTTGCGCTGGAAATAGCGCTGGTCGTAGAAGACCTGGGCCGCCTCGGGACCGCGCATGCACACGGTCTTCTGGAGCATGAGCCTCGTCTGGAAGACGTCGCTGCCCAGGCGCTCGCAGCGCTTGCCGATGAACTCGTACCCGTCGCGGAACAACGCCAGCGTGCTCTCCGGCATTTTGTCGCGGGGAATGCTCGGCATGGGGGTTCATCGCCTCCTGTGTAAGAAGTCCACACGAACTGAAAGGGCGGCCCGACTTAGGCCGGCACCTGGTCCTTCTCCTCCCTTTCCCAGTGGCGATGCTGGGCGATGGCCTCCACGAAGGCCTTGAGGAATGCGTCCATGTCCACCGGGCCGCAGGCGCTGACGACGCCTTTGTCCGCGGCGATCTGCCCGCACTTGCCCAGTTCGGCGAAGGCGACGCCCTTGATGTCCGAGGCCTGGAGCAGCTCGATGCCTTCGGTCAGGGCCGCGATGGGCTTGCAGTGCTTGAAGGCCTCGTTGATGAAGTGGACGGCCTCGCCGTGGGTCTTCAGGGTTTCCACGCTGTCCTTGCCGCCGGGGATGTAGAGCGCGTCGAAGAGCACCGAGGCCGTGGACACGTAGTGCTTGTCCACCTCGACCTCCTGGCCGTCCAGGCTCTTCAGCTTGCCGAGGAACATGGACACGATCTTGGCGTGCACCCCGGCCTTCTCGAGGCCCTCCATGACCAGGGACAATTCGTCGTGGTTGTAGCCGTCGGCCGCCAGGATGGCCACGCGCCGGCTTTTGGCCGTCCTGACCGTGTCCGCCATGCTCACGGCCGGCGAGTTCTTGGTCAGCTTGACTCCATTGGACTCGGACGGAGGCCGCACGCCGATGCCCATGGCCACCTGCCTGGCCAGGTCGCCGTCGACCTGGCTGAACAGCCCGACCATGCGCTCGCGGATGGCCATGGTCTCGACCTTGCCCAGCTCGAAGTGGGCCGCGTTCACCAGGTGCTTCTTCTCGGTCATGGACAGGCTGTTCCAGAACAGCTTGGCCTGACTGAAATAGTCCCGGAAGCTCTCGCTGCGGTTGCGGATCTTCCTGCCCTCGACTTTCTCCGTGTAATGCACGTAGCCGCCCTCTTCGGCCGGGGCGGGCTTGGGGTGGCCGCCGTCGAGCGAGTTGGGGAAGTAGTTGACGCGGCCCTTGTTGATGGCCTGCCGGTGGTAGGCCTTGCGCTGGTTGTTGTGCACCGGCGCCAGCGGCCGATTGATGGGGATCTCGTGGAAGTTGGGGCCGCCCAGACGGATGATCTGCGTGTCGTGGTAGGAGAAGAGGCGACCCTGCAGGAGCGGGTCGTTGGTCACGTCGATGCCGCGCACGAGGTTGCCGGGATGGAAGGCCACCTGCTCGGTCTCGGCGAAGAAGTTGTCCGGGTTGCGGTTCAGGACCATCCTGCCGATGATCTTCACCGGCACGTCCTCCTCGGGCCAGATCTTGGTCGGGTCGAGCACGTCGAAATCGAACTTGAACTCGTCGTTCTCGTCGATCATCTGCACCCCGAACTCGTACTCTGGGTAGTCGCCCATCTCGATGGATTCCCACAGGTCGCGGCGCAGGAAATCCGGGTCCTTGCCGGCGATCTTCTGTGCCTCGTCCCAGACCAGCGAGTGCATGCCGTACTTCGGCTTCCAGTGGAACTTCACGAAGCGGGCCTTGCCCTGCGCATTGACGAAACGGAAGGTGTTGACCCCGAAGCCTTCCATCATGCGGTAGCTCCTGTGGATGCCCCGGTCGGACAAAAGCCACATGATCATGTGCATGGACTCGGGCATGAGCGAGATGAAGTCCCAGAAGTTGTCGTGGGCGGCCGAGGCCTGCGGCATGTGATGATGCGGCTCGGGCTGGATGGAGTGCACGAGGTCCGGGAACTTGATTGCGTCGTGGATGAAGAAGATCGGGATGTCGTTGCCCACGAGGTCGTAGTTGCCCTCGTCGGTGTAGAACTTGGTGGCGAAGCCGCGCACGTCGCGCACCGTGTCGGCCGAACCCTTGCTGCCCACGACCTGCGAGAAGCGCACGAAGACCGGCGTCTTCTTGCCCGCCTCGGACAGGAAGCTGGCCATGGTATACTCGCCCATGGGCTCGTAGCACTCGAAATAGCCATGTGCGGCCGAGCCGCGCGCGTGCACGACCCGCTCCGGGATGGGCTCGTGGTCGAAGTGGGTCAGTTTCTCGCGGAAATGGAAGTCCTCCATGAGCGTGGGACCGCGCTCCCCTGCCTTGAGGGAGTCGTCGGTGTGGCTCAGCCGCACGCCCTGGTTGGTGGTCAGGTACTGACCCGAGGAATCCTCCCTATGCTGCTCAAGGTCCTTGTCCTTGCTGTGCTCATCCAGAATGACCTTGTCCTTGCGCCGTTCGCTCATGCTGCCTCCTTGTTCGGCCCGCCGCCCGCGGATCGCAGGAGATTCCGGCTTGGGCCCTATTACTAGGCATAAGCAATCTTCAAAATCGTGAGCAAGGATTATCGAGCCTGAAGGATAAAACTCCGGACAGAACCGGAGCGGACTCGCTCCCCGGCACGCGTGTTTGAACTGTGCCGCACAACCGTGTTATCCTGGTGCATCATAAGGGGAGGAAACACATGGCCAGTACGCCCAGATACCTGAGTCTTTTCGGCAGCGGCGAGCTTGCGCGGCGGGCCGAGCAGGCCGTCGCCCGCCTGTCCGAATGCCGCATGTGCCCGCGCGACTGCGCCGTGGACCGCCTGCGCGGTGAGCTGGGCGTATGCCGCACGGGCCGCCATGCCCAGGTGGCCAGCTGGAACCTGCACTTCGGCGAGGAGGCCCCGCTGGTGGGCAAGATGGGCTCGGGCACCATCTTCTTCGCCCAGTGCAACCTGAGCTGCGTCTTCTGCCAGAACTGGGACATCAGCCATCCGGGCGAGGAATTCCCCGTGGCTGGCCCCGAGCGCCTCGCCCAGATCATGTTGGATTTGCAGGCCGAAGGCGCGGCCAACATCAATTTCGTCTCGCCCTCGCATGTCGCGGCCCAGATCCTGGAGGCCCTGCCCATGGCCGTGGAGCGCGGTCTGGCCGTGCCGCTGGTCTACAATTCCGGCGGCTACGACAGCCTGGAGACCCTGCGCCTGCTGGACGGCGTGGTGGACATCTACATGCCCGACGCAAAGTTCTGGGACCCGGAAACGGCCAGGAAGCTCTGCGGAGCCAGGGACTACCCGGAGCGCGCCCGCGAGGCCGTCGCCGAGATGCACCGCCAGGTGGGCGACCTGCGCCTGGACGGCACGGGAATGGCCCGCGAGGGGCTGCTCGTGCGCCATCTGGTCATGCCCGAGGGGCTTGCCGGCACGGCCGAGTGGATGCGCTTCATCGCCGGGCTGTCCAAGGACACCTACGTCAACGTCATGGAGCAGTACCGGCCCTGCGGCAAGGCCTGCGCCATGCCGGGCATCGACCGCGCCGTGAGCGCGAAGGAGTGCAGCGAGGCCAAGCAAATGGCCCTGGACGCGGGTCTGATGCGCCTGGACGACCGTTGCGGCGATGCGGCGCAAAAGCTCCTGGAGCGGCTCATGAATATCCAGGGAGGTTGAACGCAAAGGAGGGCAAATGCGCATCCCGCCCCTGAACGACACATACAGGCTGCGCTGCAACGTGGGACGCGGCGAGGCCGTGGCCCGCATCTTCGTGGGGCTTGCAATCCTCGGGGCCGGCGTCTATTTCCAGACCTGGCTCGGGCTTATCGGACTGGCGCCGCTCGTGACCGGACTCCTCAAGTGGTGCCCGCTGTACCGTTTGCTCGGAGTGAGCACCTGTGCTCCCCGCGGCAAATGGGACGCATAGCCTCGCCATTTTCTCTGCATGCCATAGACAATACGGGGTCAGGACCCTGGAGGGCGGGAGCATGGACGAACAGCGCACCCTGGTCGGCAAGCTTGCGGCCATGGCCGGCCGTGGCGATAAACCGGCGATCATCGCCTTCGGCGAAAAGGATGCCGAAACCATCAGCTTCGCCGAGCTCGACAGGCGCACGGGCCGCGTGGCCGCGGCCTTCGTTGCGCGCGGGCTGGAAAAACAAGCGGTGGTGGCCTTCATGGCCGAACCCTCGCCGGCCTTCATGGTCGCGGCCCTGGGCGCGATCCGTGCCGGACTGGTGGTCTGTCCCATGGACGCGCAGCTCTCGGGCGGAGCCCTGGAGCACGTGCTGCAGGACAGCGGCGCGGCGATCGTCTTCGCGGACCGGGAACGCGCGGAAAAGCTGCGCGCCCACGGCAAGACCCCGGAAATCGCACTGCTCGACGCGCCCGAAAGCGAGCCGAAATCCCTGGCGGCCCTCATGGCCGGAGCCTCGGATCGGGACGTGCCGCCCTTCGCTCCCGCCGACCTGGACGACACGGCCGCGCTCTTCTACACCTCCGGCACCACCGGCCGTCCCAAGGGCGTGCCCCTGACCCACGGCAACATCTCCGCCCAGCTGCAGGCCCTCGTGGATATGCGCATATTCAATAGCGAAGACCGCATGCTCACGCCCCTGCCGATGCACCACGTCTATCCGTTCGTACTCGGCTTTTTCTTCCCACTCAGCTTCGGCATGCCGGTCATCCTGCCCTACGGCCTGACCGGGCCCGAGCTCGTGCGCGCCATGAGCCAAGGACAGGTCTCGGTCATCGCCGGCGTGCCCAGGCTGTACAAGGCCCTGGTGGACGGCATCGAGGCCAAGGTCAAGGCCTCCGGCGCCTTCGCCCGCCTGATCTTCGGCCTTCTGCTCGGCCTGTCCATCGGCGTGTACAGGCGCACGGGCATACGCCTGGGCAAGACCCTGTTCGGTTCCCTGAACCGCCGCCTGGGCGGACGGGTGCGCTTCCTGGCCTCGGGCGGCTCGCTGCTGGACCCGGACCTCGGCTGGAAGCTGGAAGGCCTGGGCCTGCCCGTGGCCATCGGCTACGGGCTCACGGAAACCTCGCCGCTCTTGGCTTCCAAGCAGCTCGACTCACGCGAGATGGACAGCGCCGGCGTGCCCCTGCCGGGGGTGGAGCTGCGTATCGGCAAGCCCCCCCGCGAGCTGGGCGGCGACGAGGAGGCCCGCGCGTGCGCAGGAGGCGAGATCCAGGCTCGCGGCCCCGGCGTGTTCAAGGGCTACCTGCACCTGCCGGACAAGACCGCCGAGGCGTTCACCGAGGACGGCTGGTTCCGCACCGGCGACCTGGGCTGCATCGACGACAAGGGCATCCTGCGCCTCACGGGCCGCGCCTCCACGCTCATCGTGACCCAGGGCGGCGAGAACGTGCAGCCCGACGAGGTAGAGGAAGCCTGCGAGACCCACGAGTACATCCGCGAGTGCGGCGTGGTGGAGCGCGGCGGCAACCTGGCCGCCCTGGTTGTGCCGGACCTGAACGCCCTGCGCAAGGCCGGCGAGAGCGACCTGCGCGAAGCCGTGCGCCGCGCCCTGGCCGAGATCGGCAAGCGGTTGCCCTCCTACAAGCGGCTGGCGGACTTCGCCCTCACCCGCGAGCCTCTGCCGCGCACCCGCCTGGGCAAGATCCGCCGGCACATCCTGGAGCAGCTCTTCGACCGCGCCAAGAGCGGCGACGCCGAGGCCATGGGCCCGGCAGGCCCCATGGACGTCTCGGACATGGGCCCCGACGATCAACGGTTGCTGGAGAACGAGGCGGCGCGCACGGTCTGGCTGTGGCTGGCCGAGCGCTTCCCCGACCGCCGGCTGACCCCGGACACGAGCCCGTCCATGGACCTGGGCATCGACTCCCTGGAATGGCTCAACGTGACCATGGTCATCCGCGAGCGCACCGGCGTGGACCTGACCGAGGAGGCCATCGGCCGCATCGAGACCGTACGCGACCTTCTGTCCGAGGTTCGCGGCCACGCCAGCCAGGAGCAGGCCGGCCCGGTGGCCGACCCCATCGAGCAGCCCCTGGAGGTGCTCAGCGACACGCAGAAGCGCTGGCTAAAGCCCCTGCCCAGATCCAAGCGCGTACTGGCGCTGCTCATGTCCCTGTTCGTCAAGACCGTCTTCTACGGATTCTTCCGCCTGCGGGTCAGCGGCCGGGAAAACGTTCCCACCAAGGGCCCGTTCGTCATCGCGCCCAACCACGAGAGCTTCCTGGACGCCTTCGCCGTCGCGGCCGCGCTGGGCTACCGCCGCACGCGGCTCATGTACTGGGCGGGCTGGACCGGCATCGCCTTCCGCAACACGTTCTTCCGCTTCGTCAGCCGCCTGGGCCAGGCCGTGCCCATCGACCCGACCTCCGGCATACGCGCCAGCCTAGCCTTCGCCGCCGCGGTCCTGTCCAGGGGCGACTCGCTGGGCTGGTTCCCCGAGGGTCGGCGAACGCGCGACGGATACCTGCAGGCCTTCAAGCCGGGCCTGGGCATGGTCCTGGCGCGCTACCCGGCCACGGTGGTGCCCGTTGCCATCAACGGCGCCTACGAGGCCATGCCGCCAAACAAAGCCTTTCCACGCTTGTTCACGCCCATCAGCCTGACCTTCGGCAAGCCCATGACGCCGCATGAACTCATGGCTCGTGGCAAGGGCAACACCGATGCCGAGCGCATGATGGACGGCCTGCGTCAGGTCGTAAAGGAGCTGGGCAATCTGGAGTAGATTAGTGCGTGCGTGAATCGAGAGAGGGCGTCGCCCTCCCTCGAGCTCTCACCCACCAAGGGCCGCGGGCCCTTGGAACCCACATTTTTTGCTGGGTGCAATGTGATGTTTCACGAATAAAATGCGGGGTCCAGGGGAATCATTCCCCTGGTGGGTAGGGTCTGGGGAGGGCAAGACCCTTCCCAGCTCTTCGCCAGCTCTTACAAGACTCGCCAGGAGGTGCGGCCATGAAGCCCAAGGTTTTCATCAATAAGAAGACAGAGGTACAGGATGCCGACAAGGTCTCCGTGTACGACTACAGCAGCTTCGTGCGGCCCAGCCCCGACGCCCGGCCGGCGAACCTCTTCCTGGTGGGTTTGCGCGGCAGCGGCAAGAGCACCCTGGGCCGCGCGGCGGCCGAAAGGGCCGGCATGACCTTCGTGGACACGGACCTGCTGGTGGAGGACAAGGCCGGCAAGTCCATCGCGGCCATCGTCTCCGAGGGCGGCTGGGAAGCTTTCCGCGACCTGGAGAGTCAGGCTTTGGTCGAGGTCTGCGGCCGCACGGGGCAGATCGTGGCCACGGGCGGCGGCATGGTCCTGCGCGCCGAGAACCGCCAGCGCATGCGCGAGTGCGGCAAGACGCTCTACCTCATGGCCGACGTGCCCCTGCTGGCCGCGCGGCTGGCCGACGACCCGGACCTGGCCCGCAGGCCGGCCCTGAGCGACAGCCCCATGATCGAGGAGCTGCGCCGCACCCTGACCGAGCGCGAGCCTCTGTACATGGAAATCATGGACGGCCTGCTGCAGGCCCGTAAGTCTTTGGAAGAGCTGGTGGAAGACATCATGGAGCGCCTGCCGCTGATGGCTTGAGGTGAGGCGAAGACTTTTTCGGGCAGGCCGCTGTCGATGGATCAGGCAGGGAGAAACGCACAATCAGAGGCCTGGGCGTCGATGAAAATGGCGGAGGCTGGATCGGCCACCCGACAGCCCGCAGGCCAAGAGGATAACCGCCGAATGCCAGGGGATGCCGGGTTCCGGCCTGCTGGCGCTGCGACGATTCAACGCTGTTGTTTGCCCAATTGATCAGCCACGCGCGCCATGAGGGCATCCATCTCAGCCAGCTCAGGGAAGTCGGGCAGTTTGGGGCGGCTTGCGAGGTAGAGCCCGTGGGCCTGGGCAAGCCGGCCTCTCTCCGTGAGCAGCATGATCTGTTCGCTCAGCTTGCAGGATACGGACAGAAGGCACTCTTCCAATTCGCATTTGAAGGCGACGATCGCTTGAGCGAGCTCACCCCGTTCGAAGCATCCCAGCACCTTGTCGCGAATTGCGTTGCACTCGCCGAAATCCTTGCCTTTCAGGTAAGCGGGCACATAGCTCATGCGCAGCCGGGCCAATTCCTTGTATGCCCCCTCCTGGTTGGACAGGGCCGCCTCCTCCCGCCAGTAGAGTCCCGTGAAGTGCCGAATGTTTCTAAGCACATGCGTTCGGCCAAGGCGGAGCCAAAAATCCTGGTCGCCAACTGACTTGAAGGACTCGTCAAACAGGCCGACCGGGCCATGAACTTCCTTGCGCCACATGGGATGCGGACCCACGGAGCACCTGACCAGCAGGTCGAAGTAGCTGAAGGGAGGCCACTGCCAAGCCGGCCCTTCGTCGCCCACGCTGGGGGAAAAGCTCTCGAAGGTCTGATGCGGCAGGTCGGTCAGGTGCGTATCGCCGTACACCAGATCCGCGTCCGGGTGCTCGTCCAGATAGCGGCCCAGGACCTCGTAGGCGTCGGGAGCCAGGCGGTCGTTGGTGCTGAAGGGCGTCAAATATTTGCCCCGCGCGGCCTTGATGGCCACGTTCCAGGCCGCGTATATGCCGATGCGTTCGGGCGTGCGAATGTAGTTGATGCGCGGAAAGCGCTCTTGGTAGCGCGCCACGATCTCACCCTCGCCCTGGGGTGAGCAGGCGTCCACCACCACGATTTCAAGCTGGTCGGCGACGGTCTGGCCCACGAGGTCGTCCAGGCACTCGGCCATGAACTCCTCGGAAGCGTATGTGGAGACTATGGCGGATATTTTCACTTCATCTGGCATAGGGCACTTCTCTCTGCCTGACGGTCATCAACATGGTTGTTAAAGAATGGCAGCTTCGCATTTCGCTGATGGCCGCGGACTGCTCCGATAAGCTTGCCGCTGGACATGGGTGGTAAAAGCAAACGGTATGCCACTTGGGGAGATAAGAGAGTGAATATCCAGGAGTGCTTTACTGCAGCGATAAAGTAGCTGAGGGCCGCCTCGGCGACTGTACATACGCTGCTGCCCGCCAAATTTGTCCGAAGTTGCAGCGACCGACCGGAATATCATGGTTAAACCCATTCATCCGGTCGGTCGCCGCACTTTTTATGAAAGACACTGGCCCTTGGCTTCACTCAGCCAAGAACTCGGCAAGAGCGTTAATTCAACACCACGCTAGGCACCACCGCGGCCATGCCGAAGGCCTCGCCCACGCCCGGGCAGGTCAGCTGCTTCTGGTAGGTGTTCAGGCCCAGGGCCAGGCTACCATCCGCGCGCAGGGCATCCAGGCCCTTGGCGGCCAGTTTGAGGGCGTAGGGCAGGGTCTGGTTGACCAGGGCGAAGGTGGAGGTGCGGGGCACGGCGCCGGGCATGTTGGCCACGCCGTAATGCACCACGCCGTCGACCACGTAGGTCGGGTCCGCGTGGGTGGTGGGCCTGATGGTCTCCACGCAGCCGCCCTGGTCAACGGCCACGTCCACGATGACCGACCCCTCGCGCATGGTCGAGAGCATGTTGCGCGTGAGGAGCCTGGGAGCCTTGGCGCCTGGGATGAGCACCGCGCCGATGACCAGGTCCGCGCCCTTGATGATCTCGCGCACGTTGGGCTCGGTGGAGGTCAGGGTCATGATGCGGCCGCCGAACACGTCGTCCAGGTATTGCAGGCGACTGTGGCTCACGTCGAGCACCGTCACCCGCGCGCCCAGGCCCACGGCCATCTTGGCCGCGTTGGTGCCCACGATGCCGCCGCCCAGCACGACCACGTGGCCGGGCATGACTCCGGGGACGCCGCCGAGCAGGATGCCGCGTCCGCCCTGGGGCTTTTCCAGGTACTTGGCGCCTGCCTGGGTGGCCATGCGGCCGGCGACCTCGCTCATGGGCATGAGCAGCGGCAGCGCGCCGCCGGGGAGTTGCACGGTCTCGTAGGCGATGCCCGTTGCACCCGAAGCGAGCATGGCCTTGGTCAAGGCCTCGTCGGCCGCCAGGTGCAGATAGGTGAACAGGATGAGCTCGGGGCGCAGGAAGCGGTATTCCTCGGCCAGGGGCTCCTTGACCTTGATGACCATCTGGCAGGACCAGGCGTCCTCGGCCGAGACGAGCCTGGCTCCGGCGGCCTGGTACTCCTCGTCGGTCAGTCCGCTGCCCAGGCCGGCGCCGCGCTCCACCAGGACCTCATTCCCACGGCGCACGAGAGAGTCCACCCCGCCGGGAGTCATGGCCACTCTGTTTTCCGATGCCTTGATTTCCTTTGGAATTCCTATACGCATACAGATCCTCCGAAGGGTGAGGTTGGCGGCTGTCGAGCTTGGCAGCACCTGATGAAATGCCGATGAACGGCTCTAGCAGCCCCTGCGCACAGGGTCAACCGCAGGGATTGCAGGGGCTTGCATAGCAAAATGCACGCAAACCCCCAATGCATTTTTTACTTGTTGCTTAGCATTACGCTTTACCCCATAATTCAACAAAGCCTGTTTTGGATTCCAGACTGCTTTGCGCGCGGCGGCAGCCGGCTGTAAAGTGTTCTGGAATGTACGCGCCGCCTAAAGCATGCGCTCCGCCATCCGATATGATCGGACATAGACCTGTTCATCGGAGGCGAAGCTGGGCATGTCGGCAGTTTCACGCGTGCCCGCTCTCGGCACCGCTGCGGATCCGACAGGCTTGCACGCGTGCCGACCAGCAGACGCCCATACGCCGGCCCAAGTCGCGCCGCTCTTTGGCGTCGCTTTTCCCGGCCCAGGAATCCATGGATGGAACGAGGAGCGGCATGGCCGACGCAACCACCAGCAAGAATCTAATCTTCCACAAAAACCAGATCATCCTGCGGGAGGGGCAGTCCAACCCGACGGCCTACATGGTCAAGCGCGGCTCCGTGACCATCTACCGCATCGTGAACAACCGGCGGGTAATCCTGGGCGTGATCAGGCCCGGACAGTTCTTCGGCGAGACCTCCCTGCTCACGGGCGAGCCGTTCCACGCCAACGCCGAGGCCGACGACTACACCGAGCTCATTCCCTTCGACGCCCCGCTGCTGCATGGTCTGATGCTCAAGAGCCCGGCGCCGCTGCAGCGGCTGATGCGCCATCTTCTGGAGCGGGTGAAGGTGCTGGAAGTCGCCATCCAGGACCAGCCCACCAACAACCGCGTGCTCGGGGTGTGCCAGGTTCTGCACCTCCTGCACCTGGCCGCGGATCAGGGCCAGCCCAAGAAGCGCGGCAACGCCGAACCCGTTGAGATCAGCTCCACGGACGCCCACAGGGCCATCCGCAACATCCTGCTCATCTCGCAACTGGAGCTTGAACTCATCCTGGAACGGTTGGCCAAGCTCGGGCTCATCGCCATCTCCGAAGTCAAGCAGTCCCGCTACGAGAAGAACATCTTCGGCGAGTACCAGAAGACCGGCGAGCAGGTGCGCGACCGCATGATCAGCCTGAGCAACGCGCAGACGTTCCTGTCCACGGCGCGCAACCTCGCGGCCGGCGACCCGGACCCCAACTCGCCCTTCACCAAGGAGCTGGAGTACATCGACATCCACGCCTTCGCCCAGCTCGTGGACGCCAGCCCGGAGATGGTCTACCGCAAGATCGGCAACCAGGAAGTGCCCGAGGAGCTGTTCTTTCTCTGCAAGACCCAGTCGATGGCCTGGGCGCGCGAGATGGGCGAGAACTTCTTCAAGAAGATCAAGCGCAAGCGCCTCAAACTGGAGGAGCTGGAGACCGTGGACGACGTCGTCATGGTGGACGACACCACGCTCCAGGAGGTCTTCCCGCAGCTCGGCTTCCACAAGCTGGCCATCCTCTACTCCGCGGCCCAGCCCGAGACGCGCGACAAGATCCTGGCCAATCTCTCGCGCAAGATGGCCAAGGTCATCCATGACGAGGGCCGCGACAAACGCGCCTCGGACACCGAGGTGGCCGACGTCGAGCACGAGCTCATGGAGCTCATCAAGCAGCGCAAGGGCCACGGTCCCGGCAAGGAGCCCAAGGCATGAACATCGCGACCATCCTCGGCATCCTGTCCGGCGCCGTGGTGCTCGGCTGGGCGACCTACCATTCCACAAGCGACCCCATGGTCTTCGTGAACTTTCCGGGCATGGCCATCGTGCTCGGCGGCATCGCCGCTGCGACGTTCATCTGCTACCCCCTCAGGGAGGTCATGCGCGTCTTCCAGGTCTTCCTGCTGGCCCTGCGGCGGGAGGAGCTGCCCATCGGCGCGTACATCGACGAGATCGTCAAGATCGCCCGCGCGGCCTCCTCGCGCGGCAAGGTCCACCTGGAGAACGCCCTGCCAGGCATCGAGAACCAGTTCCTGCGCCACGCGGTGCAGATGCTCGTGGACGGCTACAGCCGCGAGGAGATCAAGGAGATCCTGGATACGCGCATCGAGCAGAGCTACGAGCAGGAAATGTCCTCTGCCTCCATCTACCGCACCATGGCCAAGCTCGCGCCGGCCTTCGGCATCATCGGCACGCTCATCGGCCTCATCGGCATGCTCCAGTCCATGCAGAACAACATGGCCAGCCTGGGGCCATCCATGGCCGTGGCCCTGACCACGACGCTGTACGGCGCGCTGCTGGCCTACGTGCTCTTCCTGCCCATCGCCATCAAAGTCGAGAAGCTCATCGAGGAGCGCGTCATCCTCATGCAGGTCATCCGCGACGGAATCCTGTTCATCCACGACAAGACCCCGGCCTCCATCGTGCTGGACAAGCTCAAGGCCTATCTGCCTCCCCGGCGCTGGAAATCCATCAAGAGCGGCGGGCAGGCCAGACAGGCCGCCGCGCCAAGGCCCGCGGACCCGGCCGCGCCGAGAAGCAGGTAGGCGGGCAAGGCCATGGCGGTGCGAGGCCCCTTGGACAGGCTGCGCCAGCGCAGGAAGGAGCAGGAAGGCGGGGAGGACTGGCATCTCTCTCTGGCCGACATGATGACCCTGCTGCTGTGCTTCTTCGTGCTGCTGGCCTCCATCTCGCAGGTGGACTACAGCCTCTTCGACGAGGTCGCCGGCTCCATGAAGTCGGCCATGAAACCTTCCGAGGCCCGCAAGCCGGACCTGCGCGAGGCCGTGACCCGCGAGCTGGACCGGCAATCCGCCCTGGAGCACATCATCAGCGACCTGCAGTACCGTTTCCGCGGCGAGGCCGCCGAGAACGTGCAGTTCCAGCTGCGCCCCGGCGCCGTGGCCATCAACCTGCACGGTCCGGCCTTCTTCGACTCGGGCAGCGCCGAGCTGACCCCGGACGCCGTGCGCATGTTGCGCAAGATAGGCGGCGTGCTGGTCGGCGTGCCCTACCACCTGACCGTGGAAGGCCACACGGACAACGTACCCATCCAGACCGGGGCCTTCGACTCCAACTGGGAGCTGTCGGCCCTGCGGGCCACGCGCGTGGCGCGCTTCCTCATCGCCCAGGGCGTGCGGCCCGACAACATGCGCATCGTGGGCCTGGCCGACACCCGCCCCCTGCTGCCCAACAACGCCGCCGACGGCGCTGCCCTGCCCGAGAACCAGATGCGCAACCGCCGCGTGGTCATCCTGGTCGCCCCGGAGGAAAGCTGAGGCCCCTGGAGCAGATTGCAAGAGAGCCTGGGAGGACTTTGCCCTCCCAGGCCATCCCATCAGAAAAATGATTTCCCCGGACCCTTCATTTCAAATGCAGTCTGCCTTGCGGCATATTGCGAATGAAACGAAAATGGGGGGCAGGGAGCGGCTCGACAAAGGCCTGATGCGGGCGCCACCCGCCGTGCCGTCTGACCGATCCTCCTCCCGACGATCATACCCGCCGAAAAACCAGCCCGGCTTTTCTTCATGGTAATACCCTAGCCCGTGGAGCTGTGTTACTCTCCTCAGGCGAAGCTCCCCTGAACGCCCGGCTGTTCCATGGCGGAGCAAAACCTGCTTGCGATGGAGGTCGGACCGGCGGATGAATACGGAAGTTCAGCAGCGCTCCAGGCTGTCCCTGCGCTCATGGTTCGAGCGCGTCTCGGGCCGAACCGCCAGCGGGCGCTCCCGGCACTCGGACTTCGGGCGCAAGGCCTATGAACTCTGCAAGGGCAAGGGGCTGGAGATCGGCGCCCTGCACAACCCCTTCGACCTGGACGCCGACGTCGTATACCTGGACCAGCGCAAGACGGCCGAACTGCGCGCGGGCTTCAAGAACCACCCCAGAGTGCGGCGCATCCCGCAGGTCCAGCTCGTCTGGAAGGGCGACAGCTATCCTTTCATCGACGACAACGCCTTCGATTTCGTCGTGAACAGCCATGTTCTGGAGCATGTCTGCAATCCCGGCCGGGTCATCGCGGAGTGGCTGCGCGTCGTCAGGCCGGGCGGCATCGTGTACATGGTCGTTCCCGACAAGCGGCACTGCTTCGACCGGCAACGCGAGACCACCAGCCTGGAGCACCTGCTCCAGGACCACGAGGCGGGAACCAGCCTCATCGAGCTTGAGCACTACCGCGACTACATCCTGAAGACCGCGGGCGAGGCCGGCATCGCGCACGAGCCGAGCGAGGAGTTCGCCCGGAATTGCTTCCAGGGCCAGACGAGCATCCACGTGCACACCTTCACCGCCCGCAGCCTCGGCGGGTTCCTGCGGGCGCTGGCCGAGCGGCTCCCCTTCAAGCTCGTCCTGTGCGAGCCGCAACGCTCGGCGCCGCTGCACATCCACTGCGCCTTGCGCAAGACGGGCGGATAGGCTCGGGACGGGCTTGGCCGCAAGCCCGCCGCCTGACGCCTCAGTAATACTGCCAGGAACCTCCGCCCTCGCGGAAGGTCATGTCCATCTCCTCGCTGATGGCCACGCGCAGTTCCTTGTCGCCTTCCATGAGCGTCACGTTCTCCTTGGGGTCGTAGCCCACGTCCAGGGCCACCTCTTCCCAGTGCTTGCGGATGTTCTCCGCCGCCTGCCGGACCTCCCGCTCATTCTCCGGCTTCTTGATCCAGCGCGCCACGTTGACCCAATCCATATGCGCCTCCTTTGCCGCCATGCGTTGCCAGGGTCCAGGATTTCTATATCCTCATAAGTCATCCCCGGCTCCGTGGGCAATGCGCGGCAACAGCATGGAGGTGGCATGAGCGCAAAAATCATCGATACCGACGCCCTGGCCGCGATCCTCCTCGAGCTGCGCTGGGAGAGCGCCGAAGCCCGCCACATCGAGCGCGTCCACGCCGGCAAGGTCAACTTCTGGCGGGACATCTTCCCCGGCGAATCGGTCCAGCCCGGCGGCCTGGGCGCCCTGCTCAAGGGCAGGCGCGCCGGGGAGGAGGTCTCCCTGCGCCTGAGGCCCGGCGCGGACATGCCCTTGCCCGACCCGGCCAGGCTGCTCGACCTGCCCCTGGCCGCCATGGAGGCCCAGCACGACCTGCCCGCGCCCATGCCGCGCCAGGGCCGTTTCTATCCGCGCGGGGTCATCGCCAGGGCCGCGGACACGTTTCCCCAGGATATCCGTCCCATGCGCGTCGTGGGCGTATCGCCGGAGCGCTTTCTGGCCGACACGAACCATCCCCTGGCAGGCCGGGAGCTGACCGTTGCGGCCAGGGTCCTGGAGGTGCGCGACAAGGGCGGCGAGATGGGCGGCGAATGCAGCCACGTGCTGGAATGCCTGGCCGACAACGGTCCCGGCATGCAGGCCCGCTGGCGCGGCATGCCGACGGATTTCTACGCCGACGATCCGTTCTTCCGGCCGGACCAGGCCGAGGATTCCCGGTTCTACCTGGAGCCCAGGCTCGTGCAGCACGTGGACGCCATGGCCCGCGAGCGGCTGCGCGCCCTGCACGCCGAACTGCTCAAGGAGGGACAGGACGTGCTGGACCTCATGGCCTCCCACGAGTCGCACCTGCCTCAAGGCCTGGCCTTGGGAAAGGTCGCGGGGCTCGGCCTCAACGCCGCGGAATTGGCCGCCAACCCTGCCCTGGACGAACGCGTGGTCCGCGATATCAACGCCGACCCGCGACTGCCCTTCGAGGAGCGCGCTTTCGACGTCGTGCTCTGCTCCCTGTCCGTGGAGTACCTGACCCGCCCGGACGAGGTGTTCCTGGAGGCCGCGCGGGTGCTCAGGCCCGGCGGGCTGTTCCTGTGCAGCTTTTCCAACCGATGGTTCCCGGCCAAGGCCGTGCGCATATGGACCGAGCTGCACGAGTTCGAACGCATGGGGCTGGTGCTCGACTACTTCCTGCGCGCCGGATTGTTCGAGGATCCGTGCACCCTTTCCGAGCGCGGCTGGCCCAGGCCGTGGGACCCGGCCGACCGCTACGTCGACCGTCTGCGCGCGGCCGACCCGCTCCTTGCGGTATGGGCGAGGCGAGGCGCCTGACCCTGAGCCGCCTTGCGGCCTGTCCAGCGGACCAGGACGGCGTTGCATGTCCGCGCCGGTCACGGTATACGCATGAACTTATCCGGGACGCTTCGTCCCGCCCAAGACAATAACGACAGGGAGATCGGCCCATGAGCCATGACACATACGACGAGGATTTGCAGGATCTGGTGCGCAACGCGCTGGCGCCCCTGGAGAAGTACTTCACGACCTTCATCGATCTCGGTTTCGAGGACCAGGAGCCGAGGAAGGTCTTCATCGACGACATCGGCAACACCGGCATGGCCCTGGTGAGCCACGCCCAGGAAGAGATCGCCCAGGCCCTGGAGCTTCTCCTGGACCGCGTCGGCCGGGTGGTGGTCAAGCGCGCGGGCATGGACAACCGCCTGGGCGTGCGGCCGCGCAAGATCCTGGATGTTGACTTGGCCGGCGGCGAGGTCAAGCAGCAAGGCTGGGCCAAACAGTAGCTTCCGCCTTTCCGCGGTCCGTACCGCCCACCTGAGACTATTCCCCGCGGCAAATAATCATAGCTTCTCTCCGCTCCTGAAAATGTGTTAGTTCAGGATGCGGAGGGCAGCCATGCAGCAGCGCGACATGACCGGCGCGAGTCTGGAAGAGGTTCGCAAAAGGGTTCTCCTGGACGGGATCGACCTGCGCACGCAACGCGGGATCGAGTTCGGTCCCCTTGATTGCCCTCTGGTGGCAAAGGATGACGGCCGCATCCTTTACATCGACTACACCACTGCGGATGTCCTGCGTGCCCGTCACGCCCATCGGCCCGGCAAGGACCCGTCCGCCATCGTGGACGTGGACCGGGTGTGGAACGATGCATTGCCCCGCGTGCTGCGCGACGACGCACCGCTGGACTATGCCTTGGCCAGCCACGTCCTCGAACACGTGCCGAACCTTGTGGGCTGGCTGGGCGAGGTCGCCCAGGTGCTGCGGCCGGGCGGCCGCCTCTGCCTGGCCGTGCCCGACAAGCGCTACACCTTCGACCACCAGCGCGCGCCCAGCGGCCTTACGGAGGCCATGAGCGCCCATGTGCAGGACCTGCGGCGTCCCAGCCCGAGGCAGGTCTTCGACCATCACTACAAGGTCGTACTGCTCCCGTTGCGGGAAGCCTGGCTGGGCCGCCTGGACGTCTCGAACCTCCAGCGCATCCATGACCTCGGCTACGCCATGTCCCAGACGCGCAAGGCCCAGGCCGGCGAGTACGTGGACTGCCACTGCTGGGTCTTCACGCCGCGCTCGTTCCTGGACCTCATGTCCGAGCTGGCCGGGCACGGCTTCCTGGCCTATCGCCTGACCTCCTTCCACGACACCAGGCCCAACACCTTCGAATTCCACGCCTGCCTGGAGCACGACCCGGCCGTGCAGGACGACCCCGAGCGGCGCGCCGAGGCGGCGGCCTCCTTCCGGCGCAGCCGGCCCGCCGGCCAGGACGTCGAGCCCGGCGAGCCCTCGTCGCGGGAACTGCTGGTCCTGCTGCAAGGCCTGGAACGCAAATCCGAGATCACCAACGGACTGCTGAGCGACCTGCGGGAAGGCCTCGCTCGCGCCGAACAACAGATCCAAGACATGCGGCAGGCCAGCGGCTGGACCCGTTGCCGGCAGGCACTGAAACGGCTGCGTGGGCAACTCGCGAGGTAGACGTCTCCCGGTTCATGCGCTTGCGTCTAACGATTGAAACGGAACACGGGGGTGCAGGGAGCGCCGCACCCAGCCGGGAGAGAGCCCCAGAGAGGGCGGCGCCCTCTCTCGGTTGACTTGAATTGCGAAGCGACTCAGCGCCGGCCCGGCCTGTCCCTTTTCCTGACGAACTCCTCCAGCACCCGCCGCAGCTCCGCGAAGTCGATGGGCTTGGAGAGGTAGTCGTCCATGCCCGCCGCCAGGAAGCGTTCGCGGTCGCCCTTGAGCGCGTAGGCCGTAAGGGCCACGATGGTGACGGCCGGGTCGACTCCGGGCGGCGGGGCCTGCCGGATGATGCGCGTCGCCTCGATCCCGTCCATCTCCGGCATCTGCGCGTCCATGAACACCAGATCGAAGCGCCCTTGCGCCAGCAGCTCGATGGCCTTGCGCCCGTTCGGCGCACAGATGGCCAGATGGCCCAGGTCCGACAGCCAGTCCCGCAGGACCAGCTGATTGATCTCGTTGTCCTCGACCACCAGGATTCTGAGCGGCACATCCATGGATGCGGGGAGTTCATGGTCGGTTTTACGGCCGACGGGTTCGACCTCCTGGGCCCGCGCCAGTTTGACGGTGAAACCGAACACGCTGCCCTGCCCCAGTCGGCTTTCCACCCAGATCGTGCCTCCCATGATCTCCACGAGTCTTTTGGTGATGGCCAGCCCCAAGCCCGTGCCGCCGTATTTCTTGTCATGCCCCAGGGTGGCGAAGCTCTCGAAGACATGCTGGAGCTTGTCGGGCGGAATGCCGATGCCCGTGTCGCTCACCGTGACCCGCAGCACGATCCCTCCGGGGACCGCATCGGGATCCGACGGCTCGCCTGCCGCCTCGACCGCCACCACGGCAACGATAACCGAACCCGCGGAGGTGAACTTGAGGGCGTTGCCCACGAGATTGGTTAATATCTGCCGCAGCCGGAGGTCGTCGCCCATGAGCAGCGCCGGGACATCGGGGCCGACGGACCAGGAGAGCGCCACGCCCTTGCGCCGGGCCGAGAGGCTTAGCGGCTGCAGCAGGCTGTCCAACGACTTCCTCAGGTCGAAGGGCTTGCTCTCCAGCTCCATGCGTCCGGACTCGACCTTGGAAAGGTCGAGAATGTCGTTGATGAGTTCCAGGAGCGAATGCGCGGACTCCTTGATGAAGCCCAGGTAGGTCGTGGCCTTGGCGTCGCAGCCGCCCATCAGGGCGAGGTCGGTCATGCCGATGATGCCGTTCATGGGCGTGCGGATCTCGTGGCTCATGGAGGCCAGGAACTCACTCTTGGCTTGGTTGGCGGCCTCGGCATGATTCCGCGCCCGGCGCAGTTCCCCCTCCAGCTCCTTGTAGGCCGTGATGTCCCTGCTGACGGACAGGATCGAGCCGACCTCCCCGGACGGCGTGAATTCGGGCATGAGCCGGCAATGGAAATGCCGCTTGCCGTCCATGGTCATGAGGCTGTACTCGAGGCTCTGCTCGCGGCCGTCGGCCAGGACCTGCCTGAGCAGATCCTCGTATGTCCGGCGGAACTCCTCCCGGTCGGGCCTGGCCGGCTCCCGCACGTGCATGCCCACGTAATGCTCCGGAGGCAGCCCGTGCAGCCTGCCGATGGCCGGATTGGCATAGCTGCGCCGCAAGTCCCGGCCGATGCGCACGATGATGTCCGGGCTGTTCTCGGCCAGCGCCCGGAACTCCTGCTCCCGACGGCGCAGCTCCTGCTCCGCGTTCACCCTGGCCGTTATCTCGCGGGAGATGGTCAGCACCGATTCCGCATGTCCTTCGGAGGACATCTCCGGGACCAGCCTGGTTTCGTAATAGGCGATACTCCCGGACGGAAGCGTATAGGCGATCTCGATGCATTCATCCGTCCCGCTTTCCATGACCCTGCGCAAGGCGTTCTCGAAGTCCTTAGCCTGGCCCTCCACGATGCGCGTTTCCATGACCGACCTGCCCAAGAAGTCGGAAGCCGGGACTCCGTGCAGGGCTTCCACTGCCGGGTTCACATATATGCGCTTCAATTCACGGTCGAAGCGGACGATGATGTCCGGGCTGTTCTCGACCAGGGCCCGGAACTCCTGCTCCCGCCTGTGCAGCTCCTCTTCGGCCCGCCTGCGTGCGGTAATGTCCTCGACCGCGCCTATGGCCCCGGCCGAGCGCCCCAGGGCGTCGCGTTCCAGGGATACGGTCAGGTTGACCCATACGGTCGTTCCGTCCTTGCGGATAACCCGCTTCTCCATGGCGTAGGTGGTGAATTCCCCCTCCATGAGCCTCCTGAAGGAGTCGATACACGCGGAAACCTCGTGCGGGTGCGTCAGATGCGTGAACGGCAGATCGATCAGCTCATGGCACTCGTAACCCACGATGTCGCAGAATCTTCCGTTGACCTGCGTGAAGCGCCCGTCCAGCCCGAGCCGGCTCAAACCCACTGCGGCCTGCTCGAACACGGCCCGATAGCGCTCCTCCTGCTCCCTGGCCTCCGTGACATCCCTGAGCATGCCGAGCACTGCGGCAACCCGGCCGCGCGAGTCGCGCTCCGGCAGGAGCCGGCATTGGCACAGCCTCAGGCCCGACGGCGACCTGAAGGCGACCTCGGCAGACTGCTCCGCCTCTTTGTCGAACGCGTCCCAGACTGCCGCCGCCAAGGCCTTGCCTCCGTCCACAAGCATGGGGGACCGGAAGAAGTCCCCGATGAATGTGCCGGCCGGGGCTCCGGTCAAGGCTTCCACGGCGGGATTGATGTACGAGCAGCGCAGATGCGGGTCGAAACGGCAGATGATGTCGGGCGAATTCTCCACGAACAGCCGGTAGCCGGCCTCGACCTGGAAAAAGGAGCGAATGGAGTCCTCCAGCCTTTGGCCGGTACTCTCGGTCTCGCGGCTGGCCGCGATCACCGCGGCCAGCAGGTAGAGACAGCCGAGATAGTTGGCCGCGCGGCCGAGCCAGCCCAGGGAAGTGCCCACCTCGAGATTGATGCCGAAAGCCGGGATACTCGTCGTCATGGCGACGATCCCGAGCAGGAACCACCAGGCGAAGGTGGACCTCCGGCGGCGGAACAGATGCAGGAGGTTGGCGGCCGCGAAAGCCAGGAGAGCCAGGGAGGCCATGAGGATGAGCTGCCGCAGCGGAGTGGGGCCCTGGCCCTGGATGAAAACGGGCGGCATCAGCCCTGCCCTCTCCGCGATCATGCCGAGCGCGCAGAGCAGGGAAGTGGCCCCATAGGCGCCGGCCAGCAGGGGCGGACGGCCAGAACGACCGGCCGTATGCGGCCCTTCCCGCATGCTCAGCCAGGTGCTCGCCGCGCAGCACGCCGAGAAGATCAACGTGCCGGTGTTCTGGGCCAGCACCGTGAAATTCGCACCAAACGCCAGCGGCTTGCCAATGCCGGACAGGAAGCTGCACGTCCCGAGCGCCACGAGGCCGCTCCCGAGAACCAGGGCGCTCTCAAGCCCATGGGCCAAGTAGGATCTGGCGCAAATGAAGGACACGGCATAGCCGGTTCCCGTCATGAAGAGGAAATTGCCCAGAAAGGCGAGATAGGGAAGCTCGATGATGGACGTTGAATTCCGCGTGATCGTGGCCAGAAGCAAGATAAGGATGGCCAAGATCGGCAGTGGAGCCAGCTTTCGAACCGACCAGCCTCCCGGTGCCAATTGTTTTTTTTGACCACTGCTCTGTTTCGATCTTATGCTCATGCTCTTGACCTTCCATAGGCGCTTTCATGGAAATTGGACAAAAGATCACTACAGAAGGCCATCTATGCCGCACAAGTGAATATGGATGCCCACAGCGGAAAAATTCCGCGCTGAGGAGAGCGGACTTAAGAGAGAATCTATCTTCCGGAAGGGATGACTACAGGAACAAGTGCCGGCGGCGTGCCGGGGAAGGCGGCCGAAAGCCGGCCGGACGTGCCGAACCGATGAGGATTCCAGGCTTATCTAGCCAGCCCGGAAACGTGATCGCCCTTTATGTCGCGGATGGTCTTGGAATAGGCCCGGAACACGTCCTCCCTGTTGACCAGCCCCAGCACCCGGGTGGAATCGTCGGGAGCGATGACGGGGATCTGGCCGTAGTCCGTGTCCACGAACTTGAGCAGGGCCGTGTACAGGTCGTCCTGGGGCGAAAGCGTGGCCGGCCGTCTGGCCAGCTCGCCCACCACGATGAGGTCGAACAGCTCGCGTTCGAAAAGCAGCTTGCGCACGTCCTGCACGGACAGGATGCCCACGATGGAGCCGTCCTTGCCGCGCACCGGAAAGTACGTCTCATTGGTGTTGGCGATGATGTCCGTGAGGGCCTTGAGCGTCACTGCCTCTTCCAGCACCGTGACCCGGCTGGGCCGATAGTGGTCCTGCACGCGCAGGTTCTCCAGCACGTTGATGGTCAGGTCCTCCAGGTGGGCCGGCGACTCGAACTTGTTGTCCACCTGGTACTCGTACAGGCTGACCTTGCGGCTGAGCACGAGGCACAGGGCCGAGGCCAGCATGAGCGGAGCCAGCAGGCCGTAGCCGCGGGTCAGCTCCGTGACCATGATGAGCGGGCCGATGGGCGCGTGGGCGATGCCGGCGAAGAAGGCGGCCATGCCCACCAGCACGTAGCCGCCGGGCTGGGTCACGATGTCCGGGAACCACTTGTGTCCCAGCTGGCCCACGATCCCGCCGCTCATGCCGCCCACGAACAGGGCCGGGGCGAACATGCCGCCGCTCATGCCAGAGCCTATGGTCAAGGAGGTTGCCAGGGTCTTGCCCAGGATGATGGCCAGCATGAGCATGGCCGGCAGCTGGCCCAGCACGGCCATCTCCAGCCAGCCGTAGCCGTCGGACAGCACCTGCGGGAAGACGATGCCGAGCAGGCCCATGCACAGGCCGCCCAGGGCCGTGGTCCACATGATGCCGACCCTGTCGCGGATGCGCGCGAAGACCGAATACTTCATGAAGTAGAAGCTGCGCACGTAGATCCAGCCCGCGGCGGAGCAGGCCACGGCCAGCAAGGCGTAGAAGGGCAGCTCCCAGGCGTTCTGGAAGCGAAAGGTCGGCAGGCCCAGGATGGGCTCCGTGCCGTAGAAGAGCGTGAACAGACTGTAGGCCACCACCGAGGAGAGCACGGCCGGAAGCAGGGCCTCGGCCTCGAAATCCTCCTTGTAGATGACCTCCACGGCCGTGAGCGCGCCGCCCAGGGGCGCGCGGAAGATCGCCCCGAGTCCGCCGGCCGCGCCGGCCAAAAGCAGGATGCGCCGCTCCTTGACCGTCAGCCCCAGCCGGCCGGCCAGCCAGCAGCCGATGCCAGCACCGGCTTGGGATATGGGGCCCTCCCGGCCCGCGCTGCCGCCCGTGGAGATGGTCAGGATGGCGGTCAGGGTCTTGATGAGCGGAACCCTGGGCCGGATGTTGCCCTCCTGGCGGTGGAAGGCCTTGATCATGGAGTCCGTGCCGT
>JAEYOJ010000089.1 GCA_023411815.1 Pseudomonadota bacterium
TGGTGGTGCTGCGTACGGATGACGGCGGAGAGGCCGGCTTGGTGGCGGTTTTCGAGGATGTGGCCGAAATGGAAAAGATGCAACGCATGGCGGCTTGGCGCGAGGTGGCCAGACGCATCGCTCACGAAATCAAGAATCCGCTTACTCCGATCAAGCTTTCAGCACAGCGACTGGAGCGCAAGTACGCCGCTCAGATCGAGGACCCTGTATTTCGCGAATCCACGGAAATGATTGTACGCCAGGTCGAGCATCTACAGCAAATGGTTACGGAGTTCTCCTCCTTTGCCAAGCTGCCGGAAGTGGTGCTGAGAAAAGGGCGTTTGCAGCCGTTGGTGAACGAACTGGCCGCCATGTTCCGCAACAGCCATCGGGGGATCGCCTGGGAAGTTCGTTTCGATGATGAGCTTCCCGATCTGCATTATGACCCCGAGGGCATGCGGCGTGTGCTCATTAATATTCTGAGCAATAGCGTGGAGGTACTCGAAGGTCGGCCTGACCCCAAGGTCGAGATCCGGGTTTCTCATGATAAGATTTTGAAACTGGCCATCATCGAAATCGGAGATAATGGTCCGGGACTGACCGAGGAAGAGCGATCCAGGCTTTTCGAGCCGTATTTCTCACGCAAGAAGGGCGGCACCGGACTGGGTTTGACCATTGTGCGTTCAATCATTACGGATCATCATGGCTTCGTGCGGGTGCGCCCCAACAAGCCCGAGGGCACGGTTATGGTCGTTGAGCTTCCGACTCAATGAACCGTGTTTCGGTTATCCTAATTCATCTGTATATCCCAATGACAGAAAAAAGACATGACACGAACAATAATCTAAGCCATAATTCTGATTTGCAAGGCATGGTATAATCCTATAATATCTTTTTCATAAAGAGATACATTCGAGAGATGCGCAATGCGTAAACGCATCATTATAACCGGCGGCACTGGTTTTATCGGCTCTACGTTGACAAGGCGCCTGTATGCTGCTGGCTATGAGGTTGTCGTTGTAGCCCGCGATGCAGCCCGGGTCATCGACATGTTTGAGGGGAAGGTTTCGGCCGCCTCCTGGAAGGGGACGGGGTTCACCAATTGGGAGCACTTCATTGACGGTGCCCTGGCGGTGATCAACCTGGCGGGAGAGAATATCGGAGGAGGACGTTGGACCTCCGCTCGCAAGCAGCGCATCCTGAACAGTCGTATCATGGCCGGTCAAACGGTAGCTGAAGCCGTGGCCAAGGTTTCGCGCAAGCCTAAGGTGGTTATACAGGCTTCTGCCGTGGGCTATTACGGCAACACCGGAGCGCGCCCCGTGAGTGAGTCCGAACCCTCGGGCGAGAGTTTCCTGGCCAAGGTCTGCCGTCAATGGGAGCATTCCTCGCAATCGGTGGAAGAACTGGGCGTTCGCAGGGTTGTCATTCGCTCGGGTTTGGTGTTGGGACAGGGTGGCGTTTTGCCCAGAATGATCAAACCATTCCACTACTACCTCGGAGGAGCGCCCGGCGGAGGGGAACAGATGGTTTCCTGGGTGCATCTGGAAGACGAGGTGCGGGCCATACAGTTCTTGCTTGAGAACGAGCAGGCTGTTGGCGCCTTCAACCTAACCGCCCCTCATGCTGTGCGGATGAAGGCTTTCTGTGACGAACTGGGCCGCATCCTGGGCAAGCCCTCATGGTTGAATGTGCCCAAGGGCGTGCTTCGTGCCGCACTGGGGGAAATGGCTGACGAATTGATCCTGGTCAGCCAGAACGTGGTGCCCGGCAAGCTGACCGAACTCGGCTTCGATTTTCGTTTCCCGGATGTTTCTGCGGCCTTGGCCGATATACTTGGACCGCGCTAGGCGAGCCATGCCCATTCCCGGCCCTGGCATGACGCTGAACCTGGCACGGGATCGAGTGGGGCCGCATGCAATCTCGCTTGGGGGGTGAAGCAGTGCCACGAGCCCGCCTTATGATAGTCGAGGATGAAGCCATCGTCGCTCTTGATATTCAGAATCGTTTGCGCCTGCTGGGCTACGAAATCGTTACAGTGGTCTCATCGGGTGAAGAGGCGCTGGATGCGGCTGCCAAGTATTCGCCCGAACTCATCTTGATGGACATCATGCTTGATGGCGCCATCGATGGCATCGAAGCCGCGTCGATCATTCGCAAGCGGCATCGCATTCCTCTTGTCTACCTAACCGCCTATGCCGACGAGAAGACTCTGCAGCGGGCTAAGATCACGGAGCCCTTCGGCTATATTATAAAACCCTTCGAAGATCGTGAACTGGGCATCACCATCGAAATGGCCCTCTACAAGCATACCATAGAGCGCAAGCTTGTGGAGAGCGAACGCTGGTTGGCCACCACGCTTAATAGCATCGGCGATGCGGTGCTTACCACCGACGAGCGGGGCAGAGTCATGTCTATGAATCCGGCTGCGCTCAGAATTCTTGGCTGTGATGAATCGCAGGCTCTGGGCAAAGACTTGTCCACGATTTTTGCATTGTATGATCAAAAAGGCGTTAATGTCGCGCCCGATCTGGTGAGCAACGTTCTGGACCAGGCCAAGACCGTCGCATCAACGGATATGCACACCTTGGTTACAGGGCCGCAACGTGAAGTCCCGGTGAACATGTCGCATTCGCCCATTGTTGCCGAAGGCGGTTTTGTGCGGGGTACCGTGCTCGTGCTCCACGATATCACCGAGCGACGTGAGGCCGAGTACGCGCTGCAAAAGAGCGTCAGCCAGCTTAAAACCAGTCTGGAAGAGACGGTCAACGCCTTGGCCGTGACTTCTGAAAAGCGCGACCCGTATACAGCCGGGCACCAGCAGCGCGTGTCGCAACTGGCTTGCGCCATGGCCCGGGAGCTGGGTTTGCCCAAGGAGCGTATCGAGGGCATCCGCGTGGCTGCCATTCTGCATGATCTGGGCAAGATCTACGTTCCGGCCGAAATTCTGGCCAAGCCCACGCGGTTGACCCATATGGAAATGGGCATAATGAAAACCCATGCCGAAGTCGGTTTCGACATCCTCAAGAATATTCCATTCCCCTGGCCCGTGGCCGCCGCGGTGCTCCAGCATCACGAACGCATGGATGGTTCCGGTTATCCGAACGGACTGTCCGGCAAGGACATTTGCTCTGAGGCGCGTATAATTTCCGTTGCCGACGTGGTGGAAGCCATGTCCTCCCATCGGCCGTACCGGGCCGCCCTTGGCATCGACAGAGCCCTGGAGGAGATTGCCAGGAACAGAGAGCGATTGTACGATCCCGAATGCGTGGATATCTGTCTGAGCCTTTTCCGGGACAAGGACTTTCAATTCAAGTCTGACCTGCTCTGATGCGGCTGGAACAGTCTCCCGCAATCCCGGCTGTCTTCTTGCCTGCATGGCATTTTACGGCTGCAAATGATCACTCCCTCAGGAGACAATCATGAGCGCGCGCATACTTATCATCGACGACGAGGAGAGCATCCGTTTTTCCTTGCGCGGCGTGCTTGAGGACGAAGGGCACGAGGTCATCGAGGCAGGCAGCGGCGAGCAGGGGCTGGAATTGGTGGAGAACCAGGGTCCTGATCTGGTTTTCCTGGATATATGGTTGCCTGGCATGGACGGCCTGAGCGTGTTGGAGAAGGTACGAGAAGGCCAGGTCGATGTCCCGGTAATCATGATATCCGGCCATGGTAACGTGGAAACAGCCGTTTCAGCCATCAAGAAAGGCGCTTTTGATTTCATTGAAAAGCCCTTGTCCCTTGAAAAGGTCGTCATTACCGTCAATAAGGCCCTGGAATTCGGCAAGCTGCTGCGTGAGAACCTGGAACTGCGTGCTCAGGTCAATACCGACAGGGCGGAGAACCTCACCGGCAGAGCACCGTCCATAGTGCGGCTGCGTGAGCAGGTTGCGCGCGTGGCCCCGACCGACGCGTGGGTGCTCATTACCGGCGAGAACGGCACGGGCAAGGAGATCGTGGCCCGGCAGGTTCACGCCGGCAGCCGGCGCGCCAAGCGGCCCATGATCGCAGTCAACTGCGCGGCCATTCCGGAGGAGCTCATCGAGAGCGAGCTTTTCGGCCACGAGAAAGGCTCCTTCACCGGCGCGGACAAAGCCCAGGCGGGAAAATTCGAACTGGCCAATCACGGCACCTTGTTTCTGGACGAGATCGGCGACATGAGCCTCAAGACGCAGGCGAAGATCCTGCGCATCCTTCAGGAGCAGTCTTTCGAGCGCATCGGGGGGCGCAAGACCATCACCGTGGACGTAAGGGTCATCGCGGCGACAAACAAGGATTTGCCGACCGAAATCAAGGCCGGCAATTTTCGCGAGGATCTTTACTACCGGCTCAAGGTCTTTCCACTGGAAGTTCCGCCTCTGCGCAAGAGGGCGGAGGATATTCCCCTGCTTATCGAGGAATTTCTCGGCCTGCTTGTCCGGGCGCACAACTTCAAGCCCCTGACGTTCACGCCGGAGGCACTGGAGGTCCTGCAGCGTTACCCTTGGCCTGGCAATGTGCGCGAGCTCAAGAATTTCGTGGAGCGCATGCTCATTATGTACGCCGGTCAGATGGTCGGGCCTCGGGAGCTGCCTCCCGAGATAGCCAGCGGAGTCGATGAAGACCATATCCTAGGTTCGGATCTGGCCTGCCAGCCCGACCTTGATCTTAAGACCGCGCGAATGGTGTTCGAAACCCGCTTTCTGGAGGCCAAGCTCCGGGAATGCAGCGGCAGCGTGAGCAAGCTGGCCGACGTCGTTGGAATGGAGCGTTCCTCGCTTTACCGCAAGCTCAAGGCGTACAATATCCAGGTTCAGGAGTAGCCGTAGGGCCGTCCGGTATCCTCCAGATTCTCAAGGCTTGCTGGCGGAGCATGGCGTATGAACAGGTCTGAATCGTCTTCAGGATCTTCATGCACAGGTGAGGCGCAGGCTTTGGAAGCATTGCACCGGATTGCGGAAGCGGCCGGCGTGATATTGCCGGATCAGGTCGGTTTCCAGGAGGCCTTGGCCATAATTCAGGCCCGCGCCGGCGAGGACGAGGGCCTGTTGGTCAAGACGTGCGATCTGCTGCTGTCCGCGCGAGGCAAGGACCGCTGATCAACGCCTTGCTGCTTGCCTCCGCCCGCTTTGGTCCGGCTTCGCTATGCTCCCAGTTCCAATCCCACGGGGCAATGGTCCGATCCGGGCACATCGGGCTCGATCCAGGCCCGTTTCACCGCGTCTCGCAACTCCTCGGACACGAAGAAATAATCGATGCGCCAGCCCACGTTGCGCTCGCGCGCCTTGGTGAAGTAGCTCCACCAAGTATAGTGGCCGCCGCCCGACTCGAACAGGCGAAAAGTATCCACGAAGCCCGCGGCGATAAAGCGGTCCAGCCACTGGCGTTCCTCGGGCAGGAAGCCTGAAGTGTGCGCGTTGGCGGCCGGGTGGGCCAGATCGATTTCCTTGTGCGCGGTGTTGAAGTCGCCGCAGACCACTACCGGCTTGTGCTTGCGCAAGGCCAAGGCATAATCCAGGAAAGCATCATAGTAGCCCAGCTTGAAGCGCAGCCGTTCGCCGCCCTTCTGACCGTTGGGAAAGTAGACATTGCACAGGTAGAAGCGTTCATATTCAAGACAGACGAGCCGACCTTCCCCGCGGAAGCGCGCATCCGGCAAGCCGCAGGAAGTGGACAGGGGCTTGCGCCTGAAAAGCGAGGCCACGCCGGAATAGCCCTTGCGCGTGGCGTGCCAGTTCCAGACGCCGGTATAGCCGTCCGGGTGCAGTTCATGCTCGGTGACCTGTTCGGGCCACAGCTTGGTCTCCTGCAGGCAGACGACATCCGCCGCGGACGCTCGCAACCAGTCCCAGAAGTTCTTGCCAGCCACGGCCCGGAAGCCGTTTACGTTCCAACTCAGGAGCCTCATGCCGCGCATGCCCTCACAGGCTTTCCAGGGTGGCCGAAACCTCGCCACCGTCCCATGTCAGGCGTACGTACCCGCCGTCCGCCAGGGCTCCGGGATTGAAAATGCGTGTCCTGCCGATGACGTCCTCGGCCTGGGACTCATGAATATGCCCGGTGATGCACAGTTCCGGCTGCACCCGTTCTATGAACTGGCGCACGGAAATGCTGCCCACATGGGTGCCGGAACCGATGACGTCGGTGGCCGTGCCGTGCGGCGGCGTGTGCGAAACGAGCACGAGCCGCTCGCAATCGTTCACGAGCTTGTGCGTCTCGCGCAGCCATTGGGCGATGACGTCTTCCTTTGCTTCGCTGGGGGTGTTGAAGGGGGTGGGAGTGGAGTAGCCTACGCCCATGACGCCGAGGCCTGGCGCCAGCTCCAGGCCCGCGCGGTGCAGGTTCAGCCCTGCATCGAACAGCGCCTTGTCCGCCGCAGGCTTGTCCATGTTGCCGACCTGGGCCAGCACGCGCGGGTTTACTTTCCGGACGGCCTCCACCACGGCCATGACCTCGGCCGGACCGCCATGGTTGGTGAGATCGCCGGTTATGATGATGCCTTCAGCCTCACGGACGCCAGGAATGCGGGCCACGTTGCCGGCCTGCCCGTGTATGTCGCCAAAGGCGATCCAATACAGTCCTTTCACATTCGCCTCCTTGGTCTGCAGACCCTCTTTTAGCAAATAGCCATTGGATTGGCCATATTGCGTTGCGCTTGTACACCATGCTAGGGTCGTGCAGCCATGACCACAAGCAAGGCGGACCTGCGCAGGGACATGCTCGCAAGGCGAAACGCCTTGGTGTCCGATTGGGTTGAACGGGCGTCGGCGGACATACAGGCGGCCATTGCCGCCATGCCGGTCTTCGGCCGTGCGCGGGAGGCGCTTCTGTACATGGCCGTGCGCAACGAGGTCCTCACCGGGCGGTTGCTGGACGATCTCCTGCGGCGCAAGGTCAGGGTGCTTCTGCCGCGGTGCGAATCCGGCAAGCCGGGAGTCATGCATCTTGCCTGCCTGGGGTGTCGCGAGGAGTTGCGTCCCGGAGCCTACGGCATTCCGGAGCCGGATCCGGCCGCATGTACCAGGGTCGAGGCTTTCGCGCCGGACGTGGCCATCATTCCCGGTCTTGCCTTCGACCGGCGTGGGCGCAGGCTCGGCTATGGCGGCGGCTATTACGACCGTCTGCTGGCCAATCCGGCCCTGGCCCGATGTCTTATCGTCGCTCCTGCTTACTCGTTCCAGATCGTGGATGAGCTGCCGGCCGATCCATGGGATCGGGCCGTGCACTGTCTGGTCACTGAAAACGACGTTATTGAGGTGATGCCATGAGGACCTTCCCCTCGGTCCGGCATATTTCCTTCGCTTTTCCCGACCTGCCGCAAGTCGGATGTGTCTTTGGCACACGCATGGGCGGCGGCAGCGCCGCGCCCTTCGATCGCGCCAACATATCCCTTGAGGTGGGCGATAGGCCCGAGCGAGTGCTGGCCAATCGCAAATCCATGCAGCTCGGCCTCGGGTTCGCCCATTGGCAAGAACTCAGGCAGGTGCATGGAGACGAAATGGTCTTCGATCCGGATCCAGCGGATATTCGCGATATGCCGGCCTTGGAGGGAGACGGCCTGGCCACCTCCATCCCTGGTCAGGCGCTGGTTATAAAGACCGCTGATTGCCAGCCCGTGCTCCTGGCCCACCGCAGCGGTGCATACGTGGCCGCTCTGCACGTGGGCTGGAGGGGGAATGTCGCGGGTTTTCCCACTACCGGGGTGCAGCGCTTCTGCGCGCATTACGGCCTTGATCCGGCCGACGTATTCGCTGTGCGCGGTCCCAGCCTCGGGCCGGGCGCCAGCCAGTTCGTGAAATTCGAGCAGGAGTTCGGTGAGGGCTTTCGAGATTATTATGATCCGCAATCCCAAACAGTGAACCTCTGGTATCTCACCCGCGCCCAGCTCGCTGAGGCTGGCATTCTGGAGCGCAATATTTTTTCATTGGATATGTGCACCCACGCCCTAGCGGATTTTTTCTTTTCCTATCGCCGCGAGCGACCAACCGGCCGCCAGGCGAGCCTCCTCTGGATCAAGTGGAGGTCCTAAGGCTTGCCGAGACCATGATCCGCTCTGGCGGCCGGACTCGAGGGAACGCCGGCAAGCGATGAACAGTATTATATGATTTCCTTCCGTCCAGGCGGAAGTGACGGTGCGAACCGTTCATTGTGGGAAAAGATGAAGGCCGGCGAGGAAGATCGTCCGCCGGCCTACTCTATGAAGCAGCCTGAGGAGGGGAGATCTCCTCAGATCAACTCAGGATACGAAAGCTTAGGCGTCGCCTCCCCCGTTATCCGCTCCCGGATTCTTCTTTCGCTTGTTGCGAGGACGACGGCGTTTCTTGTGTTCGCCGCCTTCCCGGGTCGATGCCTGTTCAGGCTCTGCTTGCGGCTCGGAGCGGGGCGTGGCCTGCCGGATATCCGGGAGCGCGGGCGGAGAATGCAGAGTCTGTTGATAATAGTCATCCAGGAGCATGGCGATTAGCGCCAGCTCTTCCTCGTTTTTGCCGAGTTCCTGGGCCAGCGGCATGAAGCGCATCATGCGCTCCTGACGCAGGGGCGGCCTGGCTCGCAGGGTGGATTCCAGAAGCGCGGTGACGCGCTCCGTGGCCACGGCCTGGACATTTTCGTCCGTGGGCAATGGGCGCTCCACGAGATCGATGGAGAAGCGCTTGGCCAGACGCTGCATTTCAAGCTTCTGGATGACGTCGACCAGCGTGATGACCTCGCCGCTGGCTCCGGCCCTGCCGGTGCGGCCGGCGCGATGGATGTAGGACTCAGGGTCCTCGGGCGGCTCGTACATGATGACGTGCGAAAGATCGTGGATATCGATGCCGCGCGCGGCAACGTCAGTGGAAACGAGCAGCCGCAAGGAGCCGGCGCGCACGCGGTCCAGGATGCGTTCCCGCTTGTTCTGGGAAAGATCACCGGACAGGCCGTCGGCGTCGTAGCCGAAGTTGGCCAGCACCGTCGAAACGTATTCCACCTGGGCCTTGGTGTTGCAGAAGATGAAGGCCGAGGCCGGGTTTTCCATCTCGATGATGCGCATGAGGCATCTTTCGCGTCCCATGCGCGGCACTTCGTAGATGACGTGCTGCACCTCGGCAACATGCACCTGCTTGCCCGAGAGGGACAGCATCCGCGGCTTGTGCATGAATTCCCCCGCCAAACGCATGACGAAGGGCGGGTAGGTGGCCGAGAACATGAATGTGTTGACGCGCCGCTTGGGCAAGTAGCGCTGAACCTGCTTCATGTCTGGGTAGAAGCCTATGGACAGCATGCGGTCGGCCTCGTCGAAGACGAGTGTGCGCAGATCCTGCAAGCTTAGGTTTTGGCGCAGCAGATGGTCTAGAATGCGGCCGGGCGTGCCGACCACGATATGCGCGCCTGCCTTGAAGCCTTCGATCTGCTTGCCGAAGCTAACTCCACCATAAACGGCAACGACCCTGGCGCGGTTTCCGACAAGTGTTTCGGCCTCCTGAGCCACCTGCCGGGCCAGTTCGCGCGTGGGAACGAGCACAAGGGCCTGGGTGGTGGCCTGGCTCGGATCAATGCGCTCCATTATGGGTAAAATGAAAGCTCCGGTCTTGCCACTGCCCGTCCTGGACTGGACCATGAGGTCGTATCCGCGCATCATGATGGGCATGGATTTTGCTTGAACAGGCATCAGGCCGTTCCAGCCAGCACGGGACAAGGCTTCTAACAGCAGGGGCGGGAGTTTCTCCAACGTCATTTCCTCGAGCCCCTCATCAGCCTCAACCTGGGTGATCGCAGAAACTCCGCCATTTTTAATCGACTCTTCCGTCAGGGGCTCTTCGCCCTCCTTGGGAGTGGCGCCGTCATTGATAGGGTCTTGGTTCATGATACGTCCTTTTATCAACCTAACGGTAATGTCGCGATCATAAGGCCTGACAGAAGGCAAGGCAAAAAGAATTGCATCCTGACACCAGAGTGCTGAAAAGCGCGACAGACCCTTTTCGCCGTCTTGGGGGTGCAGGTCAAGATGGATTACACGAAAGGTGTTATACTCCAACCGGATGCAAACCTGTTTTCGAGCATCACTGACTCGGGCCGGATGCAGGGCACAGACTTCTAGCTTTTCGCCGTTATCGGTGCTATTTTTGAAGTCCTCTAAGCGGCATATGTATATTTGACTGTTCTTGTAATTACCAGACGAATATTCTGTTCGTATGGTATGTGCATGAACACCTGGACAGGTTAAATGATTGCGCTTCCAAATCTTGTGGCCGTGAGCAAGGCGGTTTGCAAGATAGGGCGGAAGACGGCAAGAATTGTATATTACAGGAGGAGCGCATTGATTCGGGTAGTCGTCATCGATGATTCCGCCTTCATGCGCAAGGCTATCAGCACCATGCTCGCCAAGGATCCTGAGATCCAGGTCGTGGGCACGGCCAATAACGGCAACGAAGGGATCGAGCGCATTCGCGAACTCGACCCCGATGTCGTGACACTGGATATCGAGATGCCCGTCATGGACGGGTTGACCGCCTTGCGGCACATCATGATGGAAATGCCCCGGCCGGTGATCATGGTCAGTTCACTGACCACCGAAGGCGCCGAGGCAACGCTCAAGGCCATGGAGCTTGGAGCCGTCGATTTCATTTCCAAGGAATTGTCCAAGGTTTCCCTTGATATCATAAAGATCGAAGCGGACCTGCAGAAGAAGGTCAAGGCTGTTGCCAAGCGGAAGCTTCGCCACCGAATCCCGCATCGGCCGGTACCGCGTTCCCCTGAGGCGCATCCGCGTGAGGGCGTTACGGCCATTGGCGGGCGTCCTGTCCGGGACATAGTGGCTATCGGAGTCTCCACG
Organism: Pseudomonadota bacterium; assembly: GCA_023411815.1. GTDB lineage: Bacteria > Desulfobacterota > Desulfovibrionia > Desulfovibrionales > Desulfovibrionaceae > Desulfocurvibacter. The sequence continues at coordinate 10,769 of JAEYOJ010000089.1, forward strand.
GGGGGGCCTCCGGCCGTGCAGAAGGTCCTGTCAGTTCTTCCCGCGAACCTTCCGGCTGCAATCCTCATTGCGCAGCACATGCCGCCGGCGTTCACGGGCCCCTTCGCCAAGAGACTGGACAACGTTTGTGCCATCAGCGTCAAAGAGGCCGAAGATGGTGAACCGCTCAAACCAGGAACGGTGTACATCGCACCCGGCGGTAAGCATCTCAGAATAGCTCAGCGAGGCACCAAACTCGATGTCGTTGTGAGTCCGGACCCTGCGGGCGCTCTCTACAAGCCGTCAGCCAATGAGCTTATCTCCTCGGTTGCGGAGACCATGGGGCGCCGGTCTCTGGGAGTCATTCTCACGGGCATGGGAAATGATGGTCTGGAAGGGATTCGTGATCTCAAGGCTCGCGGTGGCCTGGTTCTGGCCCAGAATGATGCGACGTGCGTGGTTTACGGCATGCCCAAGGCTATAGTCGATGCGGGACTTGCCGATAGAATAGTTGGGATCGACGAGATGGGTCCGGCAATCATCAGCAGCCTGTACGAAAATTGAGGTTGCGGCCTGCCGGGTCGGCCCGGTCGTGCGCATGTATGGCGCGGCTGTCTGGCGGACCCGAATCCGAGGTATAAGCATGGCTGAATGCCAGAGTATTCTAGCACAGTTGTCCAGCGGCCAGACAGAGCTTGTGCGCGAAGCTGCCTACAATGCGGGCGAGTCCGGGTGTGAGGAGAGCGTTCCGCTTCTGGCCGGGCTCCTGCGGAGCAAAAATGTAGGGATTCAGGAGGCGGCCGAGATCGCCCTGCGCAAGATCGGAGGGGCGAGCACAGTCAGGTCCGTGTTGCCGCTGCTGCGTAGCGACGAAGCTCCTGTGCGCAACGTGGCCATGGATATCCTGCGCACCGTGGGCGATCAGGATTTCGAGTCCCTGGTGACCATTCTGCGGGATGACGATCCCGATATCCGCATTTTCGCCGCCGACATCCTCGGCTCCACCAGGAATATCCTGGCCGTGGCGCCGTTGTGCGATGCGCTGCTCAAGGATCCCGAAGTCAACGTGCGCTATCAGGCGGCCGTCAGCTTGGGTGATTTGGCCTTCCATGAAGGAGCGCCTTGCCTCAACAGGGCCCTGGAGGACGAGGAGTGGGTGCAGTTCGCAGTCATCGAGGCCTTGGCGAAGATCAAGGACGACACCTCGGTTGGCGCCCTGGTTTTGGCCCTGAACCGTTCTTCGGATCTCGTTGCCTCCATGATCGTCGATGCCTTGGGAGAGATGGGCAACATCAAGGCCGTCAATCTGCTCCTGCGGCGCATGGATGCCAGTCCCACTGCTTTGCGCAACAAGATCGTCAAGGCCGTGGTCAAGATTCTTGGCGGCAAGTCCCTTTCCCTGCTTACGGAAAAGGAGCGTGAAAGGTTCCGGGTCTACCTGCTGGTGGCCATTCGTGACGAGGATGTCGAGATCCAGGATGCAGCCATTCATGGCCTGGGATATCTGGGCAACGACATGGCCAGCCTGGAGATCCTGGATCTGGCCGGGAAGATGAACCCTGACTTTGACCGTGAGCGCATTTTGCACGCCATAGATATGCTCGTGAATATCGGCCCCGGTCCGGCTTTGGTCCGGGCCCTGGATCAGGATGATGGTCAAATAGCCTCGGTGGCCGTAGAGGTCATGGCTAGGCTCAAGAACAAAGATCTCAACCACGCGCTCATGCAGGCTTTCTGGACCAAGAATCGCGATATCCAGCGCGAGATCGTCGCGGCCCTTCTACGCGTCGCGGATCCGGAGGAAGCGCCGTTCTTCATGGACATTCTTGACCGGCATGAGGACGGAACTGTGCTCAAGGGCGCCATTGCTTTCCTGGGTGTCAAGATCAAGGCGCAACAGGCCGGCGACAAGCTCTTTGGCATGCTTGACCACCCCTATGACGACGTCAAGGAAGCTGCCCTGGAGGCTTGCCTGGCCATCTTCGACAGCGGCATGCGCGAACGTTTCGATCAATTCTTCCGCAGTGAGAACCCGGTGCGCCGCCTCATGGCCGTGTACGCTCTGGGAAAGTCCGGTGACGCGACAGCGAGGGCGAGGATCGAGGAAGCCCTCGGTGACGAGGTGTCGGACGTGCGCAAGGTCGCCGTCGAGGCGCTCGCCGAGTTGTGCGGGTCGGACGAAAACGTGCTGCCAATCCTCTCCAGTGTCATGAATGATGAGGTTCCCGAGGTGCGCACGGCGGTGGTCGAGGTGCTCGGCAAGCTGAACCTGGACAAGGCCGTGCCGCTGCTCATGCAGAGCCTGGACGACCGCAACGATTGGGTACGCATACGGGCCATGGAGGCCCTGGCCGCTCGCAAGGAGCCATCGGCCATTCCAAGAGTCGTTCCCCTGCTGCACGCGGAAAACACGTTGCTCATCATCAAGGCCATTGCCTGCCTCGGCGCGATCGGGGGCCAAGCCGCCTTCCGCTCACTGCTCGAGATGACAAACCATGATGATCCGCAGATTCAGTCCGCTGCCGCGGAAGCCGTTGCGATGATCAAGGGACAGGGAGAGGTGCGCTAGATGTCTTCCCTGTTTTCCAAAACGATCACCCTCGGAAAAGAGCTCAAGATAAGCGACGGCGAATTCGTTCAGCTTCGCGACTTCATCTACCAGAAAAGCGGCATCTTCATTGCCGACAACCGCAAGTACCTACTGGAGAATCGCCTTGCCAACCGGCTCAAGGCCCTGAATCTTAAGGACTTCGGCGAGTATTTCTACTTTCTTCAGTACGACTCCAAGCGTCAGGGGGAGATGACCGAGCTTTTCAATGCGGTAACGACCAACGAGACTAGCTTTTATCGCAATCCGCCGCAGCTTCAGGTCTTTCAGGACAAGGTGCTGCCCGAAATTCTCGATGAGCAGCGCAAGAAACGCACGCGCACGCTGCGCATCTGGTCGGCCGGCTGCTCCACCGGCGAAGAGCCTTACACCCTTGGTATCATCCTGCACGAGGTTTTGGGGGCTGAGATCAGCATGTGGAACATCAAGATCACAGCCAACGACCTTTCGGAGAGCGTGCTCCAGTCCGCCCGCGCGGGTGTGTACACGGATTACGCATTACGCACCACGCCCAAGGAGATCGTGGACAAGTGGTTCACTCCGCAGGACGGAAAGTTCCTGATCAAGCCGGAAGTGAAAAAAATGGTTTCCTTCGGCGCCATCAACCTGAGCGACAGGGCGTTGATGAAGCGGGTGGAGAGTTCCCATGTGATCTTCTGTCGCAATGTGATCATCTACTTCGATGATGAGATGAAAAAGCTGGTCATCAGTTCCTTTTACGACAACCTCCTTGCCGGCGGGTATTTGTTTATCGGCCATTCCGAGTCGCTGCACAACATATCCAGGGCTTTCAAACCGGTGCACCATCCCGGCGCTATCATCTACCGCAAGGAGGAGTAGCCAGGCATGAAATCGGTGGTTGAAGAGAAAAGGGAATACACGCGGCTGCCCAAGAGCTTTCGTGTCGAGATAAGGAAGCTGGCCTTTCCATTAAATGCACATCCGGCTCAGACCGTGGAGAGTGTGGATATTAGCGCCGGCGGATTGCGTGTGGAGTGCCGGGGCCTATTTGAGACGGGGGACAAGGTTCAGGTGCGCATCTTCATAGCGAACCTGAACAGATTCCACCCCGGTTTTCTGAAGGTGTTCGAAAGCGCAACAGATCAAAGCATGCAGGCTATCGGCGAGGTTGTCCACATGGAAAGGAGCCTCGGCGGCTCGATGTTGGGCATTAAGTTCGTTGATGTCGACCAGGATGATTGGAAGGCCTTGCATCTCAAGATTCAAAGCGAGCTGAAGAAATAAAGCGCGGTGGCTCGGGCGGGCGCATGCCCGCAAGACGCCGCTAAACGCAAAAGAGGGAAGACCGTGGGCGCAACAATACTGCCGATCGCCAACCAGAAGGGCGGAGTGGGCAAGACCACCACGGCCCTGTCCTTGGGCGCGGCCTTGGTCAGGCTCAAGAAGAAGGTCCTGGTCGTGGATTTGGACCCGCATGCAAATGCTTCCATCCACATGGCCTTCTTTCCGGAAAAGCTCAAACACACGGTGCTTGACTTGTTCCTCTCCAACGGCCAGCAGCGGGATGTCTGGGACAAGATCATCTATTCGGAAAAGGGCAGCGGCTTCGACTTCGTGCCCAGCCATATCCGGCTTTCCGAACTGGAGGTGGACCTCAAGGACAAGCCCGGCAAGGGGCTCATCCTGCGCAAGGCCCTGGAAGCAGTAAGCGACGACTACGATTATATTCTCCTGGATTGCCCGCCCCATGTAGGCATCATCCTGGTCAACGCTCTGGTGGCTGGTGATCTGCTCATTATTCCGATCCAGACCGATTTTCTGGCCTTGCATGGCGTGCGGCTCATTTTCGACACCATCCGTACCTTGAGCAAGGCCTTGAAGCGCCCCATCCGTTTCCGTGCCCTGCCAACCATGTACGATCAGCGCGCCAGCGCCTGTCGCAGGGTGCTCGACATCCTCTCAAAGAAGATGCCTGACCGCCTTTTTGACTCAGTCATCAGCATGGATACGAAGTTTCGGGAAGCCAGTGCCCAGGGACGGGTGATCTTCGATATCGATCCCAAATGCAGCGGCGCCAAGCAGTACCTCCAACTCGCCAAAGAGATTATCGCTCATGAAAACTCCTGAAGAGTACATAACCGAAAGTGTCTTCATCCCAGAAGAGGTTCAGAAGGACAGTCCGTTCAGCGATGCGGAGCAGGCCTTCATCGACAAATACCTCGGTGTGGGAGGCGAGCAGTTCCTGGCCAAGGTGCCCAGGGTCGATCCGAGGGGTATCGATGTCGCGCAGGGCGTTGTTCAGGCCGCACCGGCCAAGGTCCAGGAGCGTCTTGCTCAGGTTGAGCCGTCCGTTCCTGCCTCTGTGGAAGCCAAGATCGCCGAGCCCGCGCCGGTAGTTCCCTCTTCCGAGGTCGCGGCACCCAAGGCTACTGAAGCCCCAGTTGGCGACAAGACGGAAGCAAAGGCTGGGCAGGCTGTTAGTGAGGAAAAGGCGCAGGCGGGCCTTGCCCAGCCTGTTCCGGCCAAGCCCGTGCCCCAGGGTAATACCACGCCGGTGAAATCCGTTCATGTCGCGGCTTCGGCCAAAGGTGAGGAAAAGGCCGAGGATTTACGCAACAAGGAGGGATTGCAGCTGGTGAGTTTCCTGCTCGACGCACGGGAGATGGCCTTGCCCATCCAGTGCATTCAGGAGGTCATCCGCTACATCGAGCCTACCAAGATCCCGTCCGCGCAGACTTTTGTGTCCGGTGTCATCAACCTGCGCGGCAAGGTCACGCCGCTTCTGAACCTGCGGGCTCTGATGGGGCAGCGGGGCAGCCAGGAAAGCAACGGCAAAGTCGATCGGTTCATCGTGGTCTGCCGCCACAAAGGACTGCAGGTAGGCCTCATAGTCACTGCCATCTCGACCATGTACCGCCCTCCGGCGCGGGATATCGAATGGAACATCGAGGCTCAGGTTGGCATCAGTTCCGCATTTGTCGCGGGCTTGATGAAAAAGGACGATAAGCTCATCAACATACTCTCCATCGACCAGCTTGTTGATAGGGTCATTGCGAGGTAGGAGAAAGCCATGTCCAAGCATATTCTCATCGTGGACGATTCAAAAACCGTCCGCAACCTCGTGGCCTTCATCATGAAGAAGGAAGGCTTCAAGGTGACTACGGCCGAGGACGGCCTCGACGGTCTCGAGAAGCTATACTCCAACTCCATCGACCTGATTATCTCGGACGTGAACATGCCGCGCATGGACGGATTCACCTTCATAAAAACCGTGCGCGAGCAGGAAGCGTACAAGGACACGCCCATCGTCGTCCTTTCCACCGAGGGCCAGGAAAAGGACATCCAGCAAGGCATGAACCTCGGCGCCAACCTCTATCTGGTAAAGCCGGCACAGCCGGAGAAAATGGTCGTCAACGTCAGGATGCTGCTCGGCACCGAGTAGCCGATGCAATGCCGGTTTGATCCTAGATGACAGTCACTTTGGCAGCGCATGACTTAGAGGATATGCTATGAGCCAGGATTTCTTGGATCCTGAAATCTTTGCGGATTTCATCGTCGAGGCCAGGGAGCACCTGGAGACTATTGAGCCCGCGCTTCTGGAGCTGGAAAAGTCCCCCGGAAATTCGGACCTGCTCAATGACATATTTCGGCCAATGCATTCCCTGAAGGGCGCTTCGGGGTTTCTCGGGCTGAACAAGATCAACGGCTTGGCCCACAAGGCCGAGAGCATCCTGGACGAACTGCGCAACGGAAAGATGGTCGCGACTCCCGAGATCATGGATCTCATACTCTCGGCCACGGATGCGCTGACCAACATGATCAACAACCTGGAAACCGCCAATAATGAAGGCGACATCGAGACTGGCGGCATAATCGCGCATATCGAATCGCTTATGAACGGCGGTGGTTCGACTAGGCCTTCAGCCTCTGCTTCGCCGAAAAAAACGGGCAAACGGGAAGTAAAAGGCCAACCCTCCCAAACCGAGGATTTGCCGCCGTTCGACGCCGAGCCTTACACCCTGACCGTCATCGGCGAGGGGCATTTGCAAGATTTCCTGGAAGAGGCGGAAGAAATCCTGGAAGGCCTGGGCAATGCCTTGTTGCAGCTGGAGAAGAATCCGCAAGGCGATAAGGAACTCATCAACGACCTTTTCCGCTACTTCCATAATATCAAGGGCAACTCGGGCATTATCGGCTTCAAGGAACTCAATGCCCTGACGCACGAGGCCGAGACGCTTCTGGGCCGCGTGCGCAAAGGAGAACTGGCGCCGAGCCGAGGCCTGATTGATCTCCTGCTGGCTGTATCGGATGCCATGGCCGAGATCCTTTCGCATGTGGACTCCAAGATCGCCCAAGTCAAGCCAGTGGACACCAGGACCACATTGGCGCGGGTCAAGCGGGCTTTGGAAGGCGATTTTTCCTCCGACTCCCCGGTTGAGGACGCATCCACCAGCGCGCTAGAGGGCGAATATGATCCGGAGGATGTGCAGGCTTTCAACCAGACTGTGGTGCAGCAGCTCGAAAACATCGGCATAGCCTTGCGCACCTTGTCCAAGGACAGTTCGCAGAAAGACTACGTAGACGGCCTTTACCGCAGTTTGACGACAATCCAGAATTCTTGCGGCTACATGCGCTTCGGCGACCTCAAGGTCATGGCCGAGAGGACGGCCGGCCTTGTCGATCAGGCGCGTAAAAGCGGCTTGGATTTCGATCTCATGCTCGACATCCTCAAGCAGGAATGCTCCATCATCGCCGACGGCGTTCACAAGCGGCTCTCCATACTGCGCACGGCTTACATCCTCAAGGCCGAGGGCGCCAAATCGACCGTTGCGTCTTCCTCGGCTGTGTTGAAGCAGGCTACGGATGCTCCTTCGGCCAAGGCCCAGGTGCAGGAGGCCGTGCTTGAGGAGGCCGATGAGATGATGGAGCCGACGGACGACGAGACGGCTGCCGATATAGCCGTCACGCCTTCCAATGGAAAGCAGGCGCAGGCCGGTCAAGCCCAAGCGTCACAAAAGACCGCTGCCAAGGCTACAACCACCATCCGCGTGGATCATGAGAAGCTGGATCATCTCATGAACGTCATCGGCGAGCTGATAATCAACCGCAACCGCTTCTCCATGCTGGCCAGAGCCTTGGAATCAGGCCAGGAGGATGTGCAGAAGGTCGCCCAATCCTTGTCCGAGACGACTGATGCCATGGCGCGCATCTCCGACGACCTGCAAGACACCATCATGAAGGTGCGCATGGTGCCGGTTTCCTCCGTCTTTTCGCGTTTCCCCCGCCTTATTCGAGACTTGTCGCGTAAAAGCTGCAAGGATGTGGAGTTGCTCACCGAGGGTGAGGAAACCGAGTTGGACAAGAGCCTAGTCGAAGTCATCGGCGATCCCCTCGTGCATCTTATCCGCAATTCCGTGGACCACGGCATCGAGACGGCCGAGGAGCGCATAGCCGCCGGCAAGCCGCCGGTGGGCCGTGTTTGGCTGCGCGCTTACCACAAGGGTAATTCGGTGGCCATCGAGATCGCCGATGACGGCCGAGGCATCGATCCGGTCAAGATGCGTCGCGCCGCCGTGAAGAAGGGGCTGTTGTCCGAGGAAGAGGCTGCGGCCATGGACGACCGAGAGGCTATCGAGCTCATCTTTGCCCCTGGTTTTTCCACTGCCGAGAAGATCACGGATATTTCGGGCCGCGGCGTGGGAATGGACGTGGTGCGCACCAACATCAAGAACCTCAAGGGCAGCGTGAGCATAACCTCCGAGGTGGGCAAGGGCACCAAGTTCATACTGCTGCTGCCGCTGACCCTGGCCATAATCGACGCGCTCATGGTCACCATTGATGACGACGTTTTCGCCATTCCCTTGGATGCGGTTTCGGAAACGACCAAGATCGAGGCGAACAGGCTGACGGAAGTGAACACCCGCAAAGCCGTGACATTGCGCGGCGAGGTTCTGGGCGTGGTCGATCTGCGCGAGGTCCTTGGCTTGCCGCTCGGCGAGGAGCAGAGGGACGTTCTGCCCATCGTGGTCATTCAAGATCAGGATCGCAGGTTGGGGATTGTCGTGGACAGGCTGCTCGAGCGCCAGGAAATCGTCATCAAGCCGCTTGGCAGCTATCTGAGCGATTTCGATCTCAAGGGAGTATCCGGCGCGACAATCATGGGCGACGGCAGTGTGGTGCTTATCCTTGATCCCCATGAGATCTATTCTCTGGCGACCTTTACCACTGCACGCACCGTCTAGGAGCGTTTTTCCATGATAAGAAGGCCGGTTGGGATGTGACCCAGCCGGCCTTTGTGATTTTTGGCAAGCGAACCACTTATGAGGCTAAAAGCTGGAAGCCGGTCAAGCAGAGTCCTGCCAGCATGAGCAGCAGGAGCAGGGCACCCAGGATTACGGCAGGCTTATGGCGCAGGGGAGTAGCGCTCCGCCACACGAACAGGTAGGTCAACAAGGCCAGGAGCAGCGCAGAGCCCATGGTGATGACGCCTATGCGCGGTACCAAGCTGGCCGGCAGAGCTAATCCTGTCGGAAGGTATGCAGCCGCCCAGCCCAGAAAGCCCGCCTGCGAACCTAAACCCAGAAGCGTCCAGCCGGCGCCGATTCGAAGGGCGAAGCCATAGTAATCCCGGCCCCAATCATCCTTGTTGCGGCGCATGACCGCGTAAACAAGCCCGAGACCGCCGGCACAAGCCGAGGACAGCATCACTGCTAAGCCCAGCAGGGGCCAGATGGAAGCTGTGGCGGGTATGCGGAAATGGTCCTGGAGCACGATGGCGGGTTTTGCCTGGCTCAGGATGGTCAGCAGGCTGGAAAGAGAAAAGGCGAACCAGATCGAGGCCAGCGCGGCCAGAGCTGCCAGCAGGCCCAGAAGCTTGTGCAGTATCCTGGATTCCTTGAACACTCGCCAGGTCGTGGCGTGCAGAACGGCAAACAAAGCCATGAGGGCCAAGACAATCGCTAGTGGCAGAAAAAGCATCGGCTGCTCATTGAGGAGCGCTAGCAGCATGCCGGCTTCGGCTTTCCGCAGCGACGCGACCAAGCCTGAAAGGAGCATGGCGGCCAGGAGCCAAATCAGACCGGCTTTGCTAAGTTGTTGAGCAAACTTGCGATAAAAGACCTTGCCACGTGCGTCAGCCAGTATTTCGGCCGAAGCGCTCAGCAAGGGAGATCCAAGAGCCGACAGCCAAGCCAGCAGGACCAGCGCTGCGAGTACGGCCCACAAGATTGACGCCGTCAAGTCGGCGGGAAGGGGCATGTGCTTCTCCTCCGGCATGGGATTGGCCTCGGAATCAAACGCGAACTGCGCTGCGGCGCATGGGTCCGAGGCTGGAAACCTCGCCGTTTTGCCTGAATTCTTGCTGGCATGCAAGGCCGCAACACATCCCAGCATGTTCAGGAACGCTTGCAAGTCGAACGAGTCCCTGGTCGTCCAACTGGTTGGAAGAGGTTGCTGGCATGATGCTTGTAACGGCTCATGGCGAATTCAGTTATTTGAACTGCCAGGCTGACCAGCCATTCCTGCCGGGGCCATGGACAGTGCCAGCGAGGAGAACATGAGACGCTACTCCATCCGCCTGCTAGCCTTGTTTACGATCCTCACGATCTGTGTTGTGCCTACCGTGACGGCCACGGTGCCGACACGGGGCGATTTCACGCCGTCGGCTTCCAATGCCGTGAGGGCATCTCTGTCCATGGCCGAGAATCCCGCTTCCAAAGCTAGTCGGGATCTTCCGCGATTCACCGAAGGAGACATGATCCAAAGCCTCGACCTTCCCACGTTGCCCCATGCAGCCGAGGGTCCGATCGTCATGGAAATGACGCTAGCGGAACAGCCGTTGTCTCCTGGGGCTGTACTCGTGGCGGCTTCCGGGGCAACGATGGTGGATGCCGGAACCAAGGGGCTTAGCCCGGCCCAGAAAGCGCGTTATGATAAAGCCTTGGCGCTCCTGTGGGATAAGAAACCCGAGGAAGCCCGCACACTTCTCAACGAATTCCTGGTGGATTTCCCCTCGTCCAGCCTTGCGCCCAATGCCCTGTATTGGCTCGGCGAAACCTACTACAGTCAGAAACGCTACGCCCAAGCCATACTCACCTTCCGAGACGTCATGAGGCGTTTTCCGTCGCATTCCAAGGCATCCGCGGCGGTGCTCAAGATCGGTTATTCCTACGAGCAACTCGGAGACATGCAGAACGCAAGCTTTTACCTCAAAGCCTTGCTCAAGGAATACCCCAATTCCGACTCGGCCGATCTGGCGCGCACGAAACTCAAACAGATCGAGGGATGATGTCCGGCGCATGCAAGGGCATTGTTTTACAGCCAAGTATGGCTGAACAGCCATGAGCAATCGACAGAGCGCTGACGGACAGGACGCAGAGGATGCCGTTACGCAGCAGATTCATCACGACGAGTATCGGGCTGCCCTGGCCTTGCGCCATACTCCCGGACTGGGGCCTCGCACGTGGAAACGGATCGCAGAGGGCTTCCCGACGCTTACGGATGCGGCGCGCAATGCCGGGGGCTGGAAGGAACTGCGGCTGACGCGCGGCACGGTATCCGCAGCCTTTCTGTCAAAGACTTGGCTCAAGGCCGCCGAACAGGAATATTGCCTGGTCCGCGAGCGAGGGTGGCGTTATGTGACCTGGAGTGATCCTCGTTTTCCGCGTCTGCTCAAGACCATTCCCGACCCGCCGCTCTATCTCTACTATCTGGGCGATGTAACCCTCATGAACGCACCGAGCCTGGCCCTGGTAGGCTCTCGACAGTGCTCCGCATATGGTCTCGAAGCTGCCCGCGTCCTGGGTGAGGAGTTGTCCAGGTCAGGTGTGACCATAGTCTCGGGCTTGGCCTTGGGAATCGACCGCCAAGCCCACCTGGCCGGCCTCTCTGCAGTAGGCTCTTCGGTCGCCGTGCTGGGCACAGGCCTTGACCGGATCTACCCTGAAGCCAACGCGGACATATGGGAGCAGCTTCGGACCAGGGGACTGATCATTACGGAGTTTCCGCCGTTGACCCTCCCGGAGCCACAGAATTTTCCCGTGCGCAATAGGATCATCAGCGGCATGTCACTAGGAGTGCTCGTGGCCGAGGCTGCGGAGAAAAGCGGCAGCCTTATCACCGCCCGACTTGCCTTGGACCAGGGCCGAGATGTTTTTGCCTTGCCGGGCCCCGTCACTCAGGCGACCTACGGCGGATGCCATGCGCTCATCCGCCAGGGCGCGCAGTTGATCACCAGCGCCGCAGAAATCATGGTTACGCTGGATCGAGAACTACGCTCCGCCTTGAATTCCGCAGAGGCTTGCGAGACAGAGTCCGAGAGCAAAGGTCATGGGCCGGGCATTACGCAGCCTGTCGGAAGACGGAATGCGGACAAACACAGCAAAATGGCTCTCGATGCAAGTCCCCAGACCGACGATGAACCGGGCATGCATATCGATAACCTCGCTCCAGAAGAGGGTGAAGTGCTGCGAGCGCTTACTGTGGAGTCCAGAACTCATATAGATGTTCTGGTTAGGGCAACCGGGCTGGCCAGCAGTCGCATGAGCGGCATATTGCTGGCGCTGGAGCTGAAAGGGCTTGTTCGCCAATGGCCAGGCATGTATTATAGCAGAAATAGTAGCTGAGTCTTTCAGCTTTTACGGACAGCACGTGCGCCTCGGCGGGTGGAATGCAGAAGATACCTCTTGCGTTGGCACAATCGGGTATGCTCCTCGCAGAGCCCGTATGCAGAGCAAACGGCATGTTGATCGTCGGCCAAGGCTGTGTGCTCAGCGATACGCTGCTGGCGAGGCTAAAGGATATGGACATCGACTCCGTAGCCGTGGTTTCCGCCACGATCAGCGGAGCGCCTACGGGTCACTCTCCATGGAAGGATCGAGCTGAGAGGTTGGATCATCTTTTCCGGAAACACGTTGGCGATGTCTGGATGGAAGAGGTGAAAGACCATGTGAGGAGCTACTTTCTCTTGCGCGGCACTCTTGGGGGCATGCAGCCTTCGGACTGTGACGAGGCCGCTGACAAGGGAGTTTGACGTGGCTCGTGCGGATTTGCAGATCAACAAGGGACGAATCCTGTCCATCAAGGATCTGCCCACATTGCCTTCCGTTCTTGAGGAAGTCATCGAACTGGTCGAGAATCCAAGGACTTCCACGGAACAGATCGCAAGGGTCATTTCCCACGATCAGGTCCTTTCGGCCAAGGTGCTCAAGATGGTCAATTCGCCCATCTATGGTTTCCCCGGCCGTATCGGCTCCATTCACCATGCTTTGGTTCTGCTGGGCTTCAATGTCATTCGGGGTATTGTCATCAGCACGTCCGTGCTCGACATAATGGCCCAATCCATGACTCGTCTCTGGGTGCATAGCATCGACTGCGCCTTGGTTGCAGGCTGCATCGCGCGCAGGGTTGGCTTGAAGGACCCGGACGAATATTCCGTGGCCGGGTTGCTGCATGATCTGGGCAAGTTGATAATCGCCCTGCAGCTCCCGGATATGAAGTCGGCCATTGACGAGAAGATCGCCCAGGCTGACACGTTTCCATTGACAGCCGAGAAAGAGGTGCTCGGGTTCGGACATGACCGCGTTAATGCCTGGTTGGCAAATCACTGGAACCTTCCGCCAAGTCTTGAAGAAGGCTTGAGCCATCATCATAAGCCGCATTTGGCGTGCACCTATCCCAAGTTCGCCAGTGTCGTGCACTTAGCCGATTTTGTAGCGCACGTTATGGACAGCGGACCGGAAGACAAGGAACTTGTGCCTTATCTTGAGCCGAAGGCTTTGGAAATGCTGGGCCTGACAATCCGGGATCTCGGCCTCATCATGGAGGATTTCCTGGCAAGGCGTTCGCTTGTTCCCTCGTTAACTCTTTAGCGCCAGAGGTGCGCAGAGATGGCCTCGTCCCCCTGCCGCTTGGAAGAGTGTATGGCTGTCACGTGCATGAATTCTTGGGTTGGCAAGTTTCATCTGATCACGGCCGACACGTCTCTGGAGCGGATGTTCGAAGGGCTTTGGTCGGAAAGTCAGGCCGAGTGGCAGACTTTCAATGACGGTCGCAAATCCGCTGAGAAATTGCTCCTGGAGCCTCCGGATCTATTCCTCATAGACAATCGCATCCCTGACATCTCGGGCATTGAGTTGGCCCGGCTCATCAAGGGTGAGAACGTTTACAGGCAAATACCCGTGGTTTTGCTGCTTTCCGGAGCTGACGCCTGCGGGGATCTCTCCTTTGGCGAACTGGAAGTTGATGATTTTCTGGTCCTGCCATGCGAAGACGATGTTGTCCGCTTGCGCATCATGCTTGCGCTGCAACGGGGCAAGCGCTCCTTCGACGCCAATCCGTTGACCCGTTTGCCTGGCAATACGAGCGTCATCAAGCGAATCCAGCAGGGTATCGGGCGCTGCGAGGAATTCGCCGTGGGATATGTGGATCTTGATTATTTCAAGTCTTTCAACGACAAATACGGATTTTCCCGTGGCGATGAAGTGCTCATGATGACCTCGCGTCTGCTGGTCAACTCGGTGCGGGGCACGCCTTTCGGACAGAGCTTCTTGGGCCACGTGGGTGGTGACGATTTCGTTTTCATTACTCCGTTCACATGTGCCGAAGACATCTGCCGCGGCATCGTCAGCTCGTTCGATGCCATCATTCCCAGCTTCTATGACGAGAAGGACAGGCTGGCCGGCGGCATCCGCTCTAAGGACCGTAGCGGCAATGAACGTGACTATCCTCTCATGACTGTATCTATTGGGGTGACGCACAACCTGGGCGGGCGCCTCAAACACTATGGGCAGGCATCGGCTGCGGCGTCGGCGCTCAAAAACCTGGCCAAGCGGAATGGAAGAAGCGGGTATGTCATTGACCGGCGAGCCTATCCCTGAATTCGAGCTTCCCGACTCCTGTCTGGCCTTTCTCGTGCACCTTGATGTGGAGAAGGGCTATTCTCCGGCCACGGTGCAAGCCTATGGCCGCGACGTGGAGCAGTTCGAGCGTTTTCTGTCAAGACGGGACAAGAGTCTGGCCGACCCCGAAGGCGTGACCCGCGACGACGTGCGCGCATTCCTGGCCGAACTGCATCGCACGGGCGCGCGCAAGTCCTCCATGTCGCGCAAGTTGTCCTCACTGCGCACCTTATTCCGTTATCTGCGCAAAAGCGGGTTGGCCAGAGGCAATCCCATGTCCGGCGTAGGCAATCCCAAGCAGGACAAACGCCATCCCAAGTCCCTCAATGTGGACCAGGCGTTGGCCGTCATGGAGGCTCAGGTTCCGACTGGACCCGAGGGCCTACGTGACTTGGCTCTAGCCGAGTTGCTCTACGGCTCTGGATTGCGCATCAGCGAGGCTCTGGACCTGAACATGGATGACATCGATCCGGGCTCGGGCATCCTGCGGGTCATGGGCAAGGGCCGCAAGGAGCGCCTCGTGCCGCTCAGCGACGCCTCGGTGCGTCGGCTCAAGGCCTATCTTGCCCAGCGCCATGCATTCCCCGTCGAACTTCAGGAGCGGGCCTTATTCCTGGGAAGCCGGGGCGGACGTCTCAACCGCCGGCAGGCCGCGCGCATCGTGGCCCACATGGCAGGGCTGGCCGGTTTGCCCCAGTCCATCAGCCCGCACACTCTGCGCCACAGTTTTGCCTCGCACCTGCTTCAGTCAGGCGCGGACCTGCGCAGTGTGCAGGAGCTGCTTGGCCACAAACGGCTGACCACCACTCAGCGCTATACTCACCTCAATTTGGCCCAGATCACCCGCGCCTATGACGCGGCCCATCCGCGGGCCAAGAAGAAAACCGACTAGCGCCTTGCAGATGAACCCAGTGCTGGAGTTGTCCATCCAGCAATAACCCGGCAGTTCGCTCGATCCGCCTGCCGTTTTTGGCTTGAGCTGTGGTCGTGAGCTGCCGATTCAAGCCTTTGGGAGAATTCATGAGCTGGAATCCGACACTGGCGCCCGTACCCTGCCACGATTCCGTGGATGCCGCCCTGGCCGAGGCGACCTGGAAGTACTTCCTGAATCCGTCAGCGCAGAACCTGCGGAAGCTCGTTGCTCCCGAGTTTGCCTCCCTGGCCCGGGAGATGATCCGGGCGGCGGTCATGATTCAGGGCGCCCACGCCGCTATCGACGATGAAGGCGCAACAATAGCCAGAACTCTTGCGGAAAGCGGACATGCCGTGGCCTGCCGTACCGGCTGCTGCGCCTGCTGCAAGCAGGCTGTCCTGGCCAATCCCTTCGAGGCGGTGCTCATTGGCATCTACTTGAGCAACCACCAGGCGCAGAGGGAGGAATTCGTCCAAGCCTATGCGCGATGGGACCTGGAGACCCGCGGCATGCGCGACGACTTCCTGGCCTGGGCCGAGCGTCGCTACAGGGACAATGCGGATGACGGGAAGTACCACTTTTCTGACTTCCACCCGGATTGCCCATTCCTGAACGACGGCTTGTGTCGGATATACCCAGTGCGACCCTATGCCTGCCGGAGCTGTCTGGCCCTGACGGAAGAGTGCGCGCACCCCACCACACCGGGGAGCAGGCCGGGCTTTCAGGGCATGGACGTGGGTTCCTACACTCACTACAAGAAGAACTACCAGCCTTTCCTGCAATCCCTCTGGACGCGCTGCGGCATCGATCCCAAGGCTGTTCGCAATCGCTTCATGCCCGAACTGGTGATCGTCTTCCTCGACAGGGGCGTCGAGGGGCTGCTCGAGTTCTGCCTCGCGACTGGTTGATGCAGCGGAAGCCCGCCCGCTGATCTTGCCGAAACGTGTTTCGCCGTGACTGCGAACAGCTTCAGCTCATCTGCTGAACTTCGTCCGCCAGCACGGACGCGACGGCCATGGAGCTGGTGAAGGCCGGGGAGATGGGGTTGAGCACGTGCAGGGAGTCTTCACCGCGTTCCAGCAGGAAGTCCATAACCAGCTCGCCCGTGCGCAGGTCCACGAGCTGCGGCCGAATGCCGACTTTGGGGCTGGGCTCCACGTCGGATGGGTCGAGCCTTTTCACGAGCCTGCTGGCATCATTGAAGAAACGCTCGAAGCGGTACTTGCGCGGCTCTTCCAGGGCGATGGAGCGGAACTTGGGGTTGCGCAGGAAAAGCCAAGCATCCCGCAGAAGAATCTCTGGCGCCTCCCGATCCAGGCCGCTCAGGATGCCGTAGTTCTCGCGGCCGAAGGCAGGGATGGCCGTGGGACCGAGGTAGACGTCGCCGCTTGCGGAGCGCGTGAAATGCACACCCAGGAAAGGGTTTCCTAGTTCGGGCACGGGATAGATGCTTCCGCGCACCATGTCCGCACGCTCCCGACGCAGCTTGCGGTATACGCCCTTGAAAGGTAGCAGGCGGTAGTGCCGGGCCAGGCCGAAAGCCCGTGCTATGCGGTCGCCGTGCGCGCCGGCGGTATTGATCATAAAGCCGTAGGCGAGGTCGCCGTCCGTAGTGGACACGACACCCGCTTTCGGACGGGCGGTGAATGCGGTGCCGCGCAGGATGCGCGCCTTGCCCGAGGCTGCCAGCTCCGCAGCCAGGCAGTCCAGGATGCGTCCGGGATCGATGACGGCGGTTTCCGGCGAATACAGCGCCGGTCCGTCACTCCGGGCGTTGGGCTCGATGTCGGCCAGTTCGCGCTCGTCCACCAGGCGCACGGGCGAGCCGTTGGCCTGGGCGCGCCGGTGCAGTTCACGCAGGGTTTGCACCTGTTCCGCGGTAGAGGCCACGATAACCTTGCCCGACTGGGCCAGGGGCAGGCCATGTTCCAGGCAGTACTCGCGCATGAGCCGGTTGCCCGCCAGGCAGGTCCTGGCTCTCGCGCTGCCGGGCGCGTAGTAGATGCCGGCATGCAGCACGCCGCTGTTGCGGCCCGAGGCGTGCCGTCCAAGAGTTTGCTCCTTCTCCAGGAGCAGCACGTCCGAAGCGCCGCGCCGCACAAGCTCGCGGGCCAAGGTTAGGCCGAGCACGCCGGCCCCGCAGATGACGATGTCCACCCTGCGCATGCCTACTCCTTGCTGAGCACCTCGAAGCCGAAGGCCGGATCAACCTTGCGCAGCAGGTCCAGGCCCGTGATCTCCAGCAGAACGACCTCGGCTAGGCCCCAGACCTCCACTCCCTGACGCAGACAGCCCATGGCCGTGTACCCGCCGCGCCCCAGCGCCCCGTGCATGTGAAGTCTGGGATCGCCTTGCTCGTCCTTGAAGAGCGTGCCCACAGCCACGATCTCGTGGGCGATGTCGAAGTTCTTGAGCATGGGTTCGACAGGCCTGCCTTGAGGATTCAACGGTCCGACCACCAGGCTGCCCGATCCAGCGGCCCCGAGCATGAGGCAGGTGGCGCTTTCAACGGAGCGCTTCTTGGCGAATTCCTCGATGCAATCAGGTATCCTGTCGCCTTCCTGCAGACGTAGGACAAAGACGCGTCCAATGCGTCCTTCGGATGCCAGCATTATAACCTCCTCGGTTTGGGCGCGACGCAGGCCCCGTTGTAGGGACACCAGGC
Source organism: Pseudomonadota bacterium (assembly GCA_023411815.1). Lineage (GTDB taxonomy): Bacteria > Desulfobacterota > Desulfovibrionia > Desulfovibrionales > Desulfovibrionaceae > Desulfocurvibacter. The sequence goes on from JAEYOJ010000089.1 coordinate 28,792, forward strand.
GCAACGCCGGCTTGGTCGCGCCGCGAGGGTGCCCTCGTGGGCCATGTGCCTCAGGCAGAAGGCCAGCAGGCGCGGTACGCGTGACGATATGAATTCCAGTCTGGCTTCCGGCCCCATGGCTGCGGGGAAAAAGCGCCTCTCCCCGCCCGTATCGCGCAAAGATACCCAGGCGGCTTCGCTGGCGTTGCGGCCGGAAGTCGCATTGTACAGATAAAGGTACATGGGCATCTGCAGACTGCCCACGGCGGCGGACAGCTCCCCCAGCAGCTCCGGATCGTCGCCGGGCCGCCAAGTGTCCATGCGCGTCCAGAGATCTTCATCCAGGAACAGGGCCTGGCTGGGGCTCGGCGGAGAGCCTGTCTTGTAATCGAGAATCACGTCGCCGCTCTCGCGCTCGTCCACGCGGTCCAGACGGCCCTCCAGCAGGTATTCCCGACCGTCGAGAGCGAAGGAGGCGCGCACGGGCAATTCCAGCTCGCGGATGAGCGTTTCGGGCGTGCCACGAGCGAAAAGGGCCATGCGGTGAGGTCCGGTGCGCTCCAGGGACAAGCGGCCGTCCTGGCCGAGCTGGAGATAGAAGGGCGCTCGCCGCAGGTGTTCGAGAAACAGACTGCTCAACGCATCGGGGTCGAGCATCCCGGGCTGCAGCGGTCGTCCCTTGTATGGCAGCAAGAACTCTCGCAGCACATCGTGCACGAGGTTGCCCAGCTCCAGGGGGTCGCCGTCCTCGCTCAATTCCTCCACGGGCTTGAGCGGCGTGAGGTACTGGTAGAAGAAACGCAGGGGGCAACCCAGGTAGCAATCCAGCAGGGAAGGCGAGATCTTGCCCTGCAAGCGGCCGAGCAGTCGGTTCTGCAGGGTCTCCGTCCTGGTTAACTCGTGTCCGCGCAGGTCCAGGGGCCGCACGGCAGGAACGGATACGGACAGGGGTGGCTGCCCCGGCTTGATGATCCTGCCGGTCTTCTGCTCCTCCTCCCAGAGCAACTGCTCCACGAATCGGCTGCGCAGTGATTTGCCGTCCAGAATCCCGCCGGGCTGCACTCCGCTCTGGTAGAGGATGAGCGCCTGCCGGCTCGCCCGCAGCAGACGATAGAAGGTATATGCCGAAACATAGTCGCGTTCGCGGCTGTCGGGCAGTCCCAGGCGGTGACGCAGGGGGTCGGGCAAGAGCGGGTCGCCGGCGGGCGCGCCGGGTATCTTTTCCTCGGTTGCGTCGAGCACGTAGAGCTTGCGGAAATTGAGCAGGCGCGTCTCCAGGAAACCCATGACCTGCAGGCCCGTGATCGGCTCGGCCTCGAAGGCCACGCGTTTTTCCCTGGCGTAGCGGCGCAGGAGGGAGAAGATCGTGTCGCGCGGAAGGTTCTGCTCGCTAATGGAGCTGGACTCCAGCTCCGGAATGATGCCGCGCAGCATGCGGTCCAGGCATTCTGCATCTATGAGGAAAGTTCGCCACAGCTCGGGGCCGTAACGGTGCAGGACGCCTAAAAGGCCACTCAAAGCAGCTCCAAGCCCGGCCAGGGTCTCGATGTTTTCGAAGGCCGTAAGGCAGGTGCGCAGCACCTCCAGGCGCATGTCTTCGACGACTTCGAGAGCCATGCCTTCGGGCAGCGCCATGTGCGGTACGGGCAAGGCCAGGGGATCGAGATACTTTTCTCCCCGGCGCACCTCCTCTTCCATAGCGTGGAAGGCCAGGCGCAGAGGCTCGCGCTCGTCCAGTCGCAGCATCTTGAGATAGGGATGGCGGATGAGGTTGATTACCTCGCGCCAGTAGTAGCGGCTTGGTCCTTCGGCCGTTTCTTGCAGGCGCAGCACGATCTCCAGCAAGTCGAAAAGCGAGGTGCGCGTGAGCGGGTAGCCCATGGTCACGTTCACGTCGCGGTCGGGCAGATGGTGCAGCACGGGCACGAGCATGCCCTCGTCCGGGATGATAATCGCGGTATCGGAGGTGTCGCCGGCGCTTCCGGCCTCCTGGAGTTCGTCGCGCAACGCCGCCAGCTGCGAGTGCAGGTCGAAGCCCTGATGGAAACGGATGCTCGCCGATTGTCCCTCGTCCGTCGCAGCCGGATGCAGTTCCGCGCGCGCCCCCCAGCGCTTCAGCAGGTCCGCATGCGCTTGTACGGACCAGTGGCCGCAGGTTCCCTGGGCCAGGGCCGGGTCCGTATGCCAGACCAGCGTGGCCAATCCGCGCCGCCAAATGCTGCGAAAGATTCGCTCGTGGGCGCCGGGCAGGGCGTAGAAGCCGGCCAGGACCACGAATGTGCCGGATTGCGCCAGCAAGTGCGCGGCATCGTCCGCGTGCCGGGACACGCGCCAGGATTCCAGGCCCGGCGTGGCCAGGTGGCGTTCTTCCATGATTCGAACGTAAGCGTCGAAGATGCCGCTCAACCGTTCAAGCAGGGCCGCGGCCCAGGGCTGCACTTCGTCTTCCATGCCCGGAAGATCCTCGGGGCGGCGGCCCGCATGTAAAAAGTCCTCGATGAGATCGGCCAGGCGCAGGCACCAGGGAAACAGGGCCTTGCGGTCCATGGGCATGCGCGACAGCAGCCCATGGCCGTTGGCGCGCAGTTCCTCGATGACCTCGTAGAGCAGGCCCACGCGGTCGAGCTGACCGGGTTGACTCGCCGGACGCCGATGCAGCCGCGCATGAAGCTGGTGGACCCATGCGGATTCGCTGAGCATGCGCGGCAGGATCACGGCCTTTCCGCCGACGGCCTCGGACAGGGCCAGGGTCAGGTATCTGGCGGGACGCACATGGGGGAAGACTATGACCGCGTCCCTGAGCTTCTGACCGAAGGCATCCAGCAGGTAATCGCGCAGGCGATGTATGAAATGCTCCTGCCAGGGAATGAGTACGACCGGATTCATTCGGCCGAACCTCCAGCGCCGGGAATGACCTCCTGCAGTTCGCGGAGGTCGAGGTAGGCCAGATAGCCGCGCACTGGTCGGCCGTCGGCGCGTGCGACCAGGCGCATGTAGCCCAGGACCTGCTCGCGGTGGCCAGAGGCGGGCCTGCCGGTCTTGAAATCGATGACGTGCAGCTCCTTGTCCAGTTCCACCAAGAGGTCCGTGCGCAGCACCTTGCCGTCCTCGCTCAGCAGACTGATTTCGGGCCGCCCGCGACGCAGCCAGGGGGTAGCCTGCGGCAGGCTCAGGAACCATCCCAACCCCTGGCGTAATTCGCCTGCTGCCTGGATGCGCAATTCCTTGGGAAGCGGGTAAAGGGACAAGGCCTGGGCCACGGCGGATTCCACACAGTCCGCGGAAATGTCACCGTCCGGTCCCAGCCAGGCCAGATATTCCAGGGCTGCATGGAAAATGTTGCCCCGCTCGGATTCGGTGAAACCGTATTGCGTATCCGCGCTGAAGTGCCGGTAGACCTTGAGTCTGGGCAGCCAACGCACAAGGGTCTCGGTGCCTGCCGGTACTGTGTCGATCCTTACTGGATAAGGCTTGGGGCAGGGCGCAACCTCTTCCCGTCGGGTACGTCTTGGCGGCTGGCCGATCTCCAGCAACGCGTACTCGGCATTGCGGCCGGCCATATCGAGCATGAGATTCAGCGCCGCCGTAAGAGGCGCGCGCATGAGTCCGTCCGAGGGTACAAAGGCGTGCATCTCCTCGCTGGCCCTGGTCCAGGCCACATAGAGCAGGTTGATCTGTTCCAGTAGAGCCTGACATTGGCGCTGCCAGTATTGCGGTCCAAGCTCTTTGCGCATGGGCACCAGCAGGCTGGCTCCGGCGCCCGGGTCGCCAACCTCGGCCAGGCCGTGGTCCGTACCGGATGGCCAATGGTGGAAGGGCACAATGGCCACGGGAAATTCCAGGCCTTTGGCTTTGTGGATGGTGAGGATGCGCACTGCGTCCACGTGCTCGGGCATGGGTAGGCGTTCCTCACCGCCCTTGCGCCGCCAGAAGTCCAGGAAAGTGGACAAAGAACGGAAGCCGCGTTCCTCGGCCCGGTGCAGCACCTCCATGAAGCGCTGGGCAAATGGCTCGTCCTCGGGTCTGCGCCGCAGAACGCCGAAGATGTCCAGGGCGCGCACGACCAGATCGTAAGGGCTCATGAGCCCGGCGCGGGACAGAAAGGGCGCGAACCAGGTTTCCCACAGTTCCGGGAAGTCGCTCCGGAAGCGCCAGGCCACACTGGAGACATCCTGTCCTGCCAGCCAGTCCGCGAATTCCTGGCGGGAGCAGCCGCAAGCGCCCAGGAAAAGCTCTTCTCCCTGGATGCACTGCCAGAAGGCCAGACCGTCGAGCGGGTAGTCCAGGAAGGCGAGGAAAGCCACGAGCTGGCGCACCAAAGGGTGACCGGCCAACTCCAGGCTGTTCTCCGTGATCACGGGCGCGCCTTCCTCCAGCAGCCAGCCGGCGACCAGGGCGGCCTGGGCATTGCTGCGCACGAGGATGGCGATTTCGGCCCAGTCGCGCCCGCGCTCGCGCAGGTCCGCAAACAGGACCGTCAGCAACCCGCGCGTCTCGTTTTCCAGCTCGTCCGCTCCACCGGCAGCCACGCTGCGCACCCGCACCAAGCCCACGGCATCGCGATTTCTGTCGGGCACGTGCTGGCGACACAGGGTGAAGGAGTTCCGCAGATCCTCGGCCAACAAGGCCTTGGCCTCCTCGGGCGCGCTGTCCGGAAGCAGGGCCTCGGCAACGGCCAGGGCATTATCGGCCGACTCCAACAGTCCGAAGAACGTGTTGTTGAATTCGACCACCTGGCGGCGGGAGCGCCAGTTATAGGCTAACTCCTCCTGCTGCAGGCCGGCGATGGCCGCGAGCGCGGCATCGGAGCCGACTTCTTCGAAGAGTCTGGCCTCGCCGCCGCGCCAGCCATAGATGGCCTGCTTTACGTCGCCCACATAGAGCAGCGAACCTCCGCGCGACAGGCACTCCAAAGCCAGAGGCAGCACCGCCCGCCACTGGTCGCGGCTGGTGTCCTGGAATTCGTCCATGAGCAGGTGACGCAAGGTCACACCAAGGCGGCAGAAAGCCTCGGGCACGCCGCCGTCATGGCCCAGCAGGCGCGCCGCCAGCAATGGCCAGGCCGAGGCCAGCACGAGACCCAACTCGCGCTCCTGCTCCGCGAGGCGTCCTAATAACAGGTGCGCAAGGTCCAGGAACGGTGCGATTCTGCCCGCGCCGGTCAGGGCAGTCCACATGGTGCGATAGGCCTGGGCCTGTTCGCGAAAGCGGGCGTAGATACCTTCATGCTCGGAAGTGGCCAGACCCTGGCAGGCCTTGGGCAAGCAGGCGACGATGCTCTCCTTGCATGCGTAGACCGAATCCTTGGGCTCGTCTTCTGGCTTGGATGAAATGCAGTAGTCCAGGTATTTGCGGAAATTCGCCAACGGCTTAATATCGTCGGCGGCCATGGCCGCATCCACCTCGGCAGCGGCCTGGGTGAATTCCGCATGGCAGGCCGCCAGCAGGGAGGACAGTTCGGCCGTGTCGCTCACGGGCTTGCAGGGGCTGCGCAAGACGTACGTGAAGACATCCTTGAGCCTGTCGCGCAGACGTTCCTGAAGCCAGAAGCCGTTCACGCGCTCCAGGTGCAGCAGGGCATCCACGGAGCGTTCCAGGAGCACGGCTTCGGGGCGGGATGGCGTGCGCGCCGCGGCCAGCAGCGCATCGTACAGAGGGCCGAACAGCTCCTCGTCGTCGAAGACCGCCTCGAAATCCGGCGGCAGGCCCAGGTCCAGGGCGAACATCTGCACGAGGCGGCTCAACAGGCTGTCGATGGTGCGGATATTGAGCAGATGGTAATGGCGCAGGATACGCTCCAGGAACAGAGCGGCCTGATCCGGGCTCCAAGCCTGGGCGATCGGGGACTCCAAGCCGAGGGCGCGGCTTTTGAGCGCGGCCACAACGCGCTCCTTCATCTCGGTCGCGGCCTTGTTGGTGAAGGTCACGGCCATGATCTCGGGCCAGGCGAAACCGTCCGGGTCCTCGGCGCCGCAGGCCGAGGGCGGCATGAAGGGCCGCGATGCGCGCAGAAGCTCCAGAAAGCGCCTGGTCAAGGCGAAGGTCTTGCCCGAGCCGGCCGAGGCTCGAATCTGTATGAACCGCGGCCCGTCCATGACTTCAGGCCCCGGCGCGGCTTGGCACTGCGGAGATGCGTCTGCGGCGCGCGCCCTCCACCACGGTCAACAGCACGGCCAGAAGGATGAGAGTCGCCCCGATGTAGCCCAAGGGCGTGAAGGTCTCGTTCCAGAGGAAGAAGGCCAGCAGGCTGGCGACCAATGGCTCCAGAGTGGCGACCACCGATGCTCTCGTGGCTTCCAGGTGCTTGAGTCCTGCGTAATAGATCGAGTAGGCCAGATAGGTGCACACGAAAGCCAGGATTGCGACGGCGATCCAGGCCTGCAGGGGATGCGTGCCGAAACTGAAGAAGGGCGTCATGACCAGCGCGCCCACGGGCAGTGCATAGAGAAACAGGGTCGGCGTGCTGTAACGGCCCAGGTAGCGTTTGCCGAAGATATAGTACAGGGCATAGGTGATGCCCGAGAGCAGACCGAAGAAGATGGCCGCCGCGCTGAAGCCTTGTCCACCGGACCAGTCCGGCCCGAGGCTGATGCCGGCGACGCCGATGATGGTCAGGGCCACGGCCGCGACCTTGGTGGAGCCGAGTTTCTCGCCAAGCCACAGGCGGGACATGACCGCGACCCAGGCAGGCGCTGTGTACAGAAGCACCGAGGCCAGGGCCGCGCCGCCGGCGCGCACGGCCAGGGCATAGGAGCCGAACAGCCCGGCGATTCCGGCGACACCGAAGGCGAGCACCGCAGGCAGATCGGCTCGCGCAACGCGCATCTGCCCCATGGACCGAGCCTGGGCGGCAAAGAGCACCCAAGCCAGGCACGAACGCCAGAAGGCTACCTCCAATGGCGGCATGCCGACCTCGAAGGCAAAGCGGGATACCGGGCCGATGAGAGCCCACAGCACTGCGGCCAGCGTTACGTAGAGGTAGCCTTTGATCTGCACGGATTTGCTTCCTGACGTGAAATGGACGCGCTTGCCGCGCCTCCAATAGGCCGGCGTGCGGAAAAGTAGTTCTAGGCGGAGCGTATCCGGTTTGGCAAGTGCCCTGCGAAGAGCCGATGCGTGCCCGCGTTCAGCCTCTGCCCATCCAGCCCAGCGTCACCGCGGCAACGAACATGTAGCGCCCGGCCTTGGCAAGCAGGACCACGACCGTGAAGCGCCAAAGACTGGTCTTGAGCACGCCGGCCACAACGGTCAGCGGATCACCGATGAATGGCGCCCAGGAAAGCAGAAGCGACCAGATTCCATAGCGTTGATACCAGCCCACGGCCCGGTCATATTGTTCTGGTTTCAAGGGAAACCATCGACGGTCGCGGTATTCGCTGAAAAAGCGGCCGAGCATCCAATTGACCATGGAGCCAACGGTGTTGCCCACCGTTGCAACGGTCAGCAGGACGAGCAAGTCGTGCTGGCCTGAGAGCAACAGGGTCACGAGCAGTATTTCCGACTGCGCCGGCAGGATCGTGGCCGCGAGAAAAGCGGTCACAAACATGGCGCTATAGGCGCTATAAAGAAAGGCTAGCATTTCAGCAGACTGCTTTCATCCATGTTCTCTCGTGTCCCTGGAAGTACAAGGGCCTGGTCTGAGCCCCACGGGCGATCAGTTCTTGATCATGCCGGGTGGGACTTTCTCGAAGTGCATGTAATCCTTGAGGCTCTTCCAGTCTCCGCCCCATTCCCAGCCGAGTTCCTTGAATCTGAGCACCACCGGATGATCCGCAGTAAGTGTGCCGGGCAAGGACGGATCGTACACCGAGCGGGGCGGGAGGATGGTCTCGCCCTTGATGTAGGGGTTCTCGCGCGGATTGAGGTCCACGGCCCAGCCTCTGGCGTGCATGGACAGCTTACCGCTCCCTGCCTGCGGGCGGAAGGCGAAGCCCGAAGAATTGTCCGTGTCCGGGCTCAGGCCATAGGGCGCCTTGGCCTGAATATCGGCATGAGCGATGGGCAGCACGGAATGAAGGGGGAATCCCAGTTCCAGGATGAGTTCAAATATCTGGGCCACGTCATCGGCAAGGTCGCGGTCCACCACGATCTGCCCCTGATGCACCTTGTCGTCGAAGCCGTAGTAGCGGACCGCGACCACGGCCAGCCGCGAGGTGATCTCTTGAGGGCAACCTTCCGGAAGATTGCTCAGGATGGCGGCTTCGTCGTCCATGTCGCTGTCCACTATGGGATTGCCAAGGGTCCCCGGCCCTTGCAGAATGTCGGTTGCAGGAGCCGTTGCTTCAGCCGACTCTTCATTTCTCGGAGTCTCGTCCGAGCATGAGGATATGAGAATAGCGATACCCAAGGCGAGCAAGAGGGTGCGCATGCGCGGTCTCCGCAGGTCTGCGGCCGGTACAAGAGCTTCCGGGCGCGGTTGATTACGGTATTGGCCGGCTGGAAAAGCAAGAACCATGCAGAACTGAAAAACCAGTTGGCGGGCTTGGTTGCCCGACATCCGTTCCAGGTCTGCCCTAAAGCGGACACCGGGTTTTGCGCATGGCCGTCGTAAACCGCTCAGTCCCAGTCCGGAGGGACCTCGGCGTTGAAACCCGGCATCTCCAGCCTGGCATGGTGCAGATGCAGGCGATCCTCATCGCCGGACCCGTAAAGGGCGTCACCCACGATGGGATGGCCATGCATAGCCAGATGCGCCCTGATCTGGTGCCGCGCGCCCTTGTGTATTACTGCGCGCAGACGTGTGCGATCGAGCAACGGGTCATAGGCCACAGGCTCGATTTCGGTCCAGCGCAGCGGATCGGGCGAGTCGCCGCCCAGGGCGCGAACCTTTTTGCGGTCGGCCGTGTCCAGGGCTCGGCGCAACACGGTCGGAGCTTCCACTCGGCCATGCACGAGCACGGCGTACTCCTTGCGCACCTGCCCGGCATCCTCCAGTATGCGAAACTCCTGCGCGGCATCGGAACTCAGGGCGGCAATAACGAGTCCGGAGGTGGGCAGGTCGAGCCTGTTCACCAATCGGGCATCCGTGCGACCGAGAAGGGCGGGTAGCAGGGCGTCCAGCCCCTGTCCGCCTCCGGCCAGGGACTCGCTGTGCATGCCCGCGGGCTTGTAGATGGCCGCGAAGCGTTTATCAGTCTGCACCACGTAAGGGCAGGACGCGAGAGCTTCTTGTCCTGATAGCTCATCCGCACGAATTGTAATGATCTGCCCTGTCGAGACCCTGAAGCCGGCAGGCTTCTTCTGGCCGTCCACGCGCACCTTTCCCAGGTCGACGAGTCTTCGCCGGCCGCGAAGGCTCAATCCCGGCAAGATGCGCCCCAATAGCCTGTCCAGGCGTTCCCCGGCCTCGGTCGCGCTCACGTGCAGCGTCTTATCGTCAGCTTCATTCATTTGGCAATGTTAGCCTTGCCGGATATAGGCTGGCAAGCGGGCTGGTTAGACCCGGACAACTTGTCAGTCGGAGCCAAAAGGAGATATCTGTTGATCCTGTCACCGCGGCCAATGTCGAAGTAATCGGAGAATTCGCCGGAGAAGAATATGCGCAAGCCTCTCAAGATAGGGCTCATCATTGTCGGGGTACTCGTGGCGCTGATTATCATTGCCGCGCTGGTGCTGCCCCTGGTCGTAGACCCCAATCAGTACAAAGGGCGCATCGCCCAGGAGGTCCAGAAAACCACGGGCCGCGAGTTTGCCATTGTGGGAGATATCGACCTGTCGATTTTTCCGTGGCTGGGAGTGGAAATCGGCAGGATGCATCTGGCCAATGCCGAAGGCTTTGGAGACGAACCCATGGTCGCCCTGGAAAGCGCCGAGGTTCGCGTCAAGCTTCTGCCGCTGCTCAGACGTGAGCTGATCGTGGATACTGTCGTGGTCCAGAATCCCGTCATTCGGCTGGCCAAAGACGAGCAGGGGCGGACGAACTGGCAGGACATTCTTGACCACATGGAACGCCAGGAGGCCGAAAAACCCGCTGAAGAACCCACCGAGCCCGAGCAGCCTCAGGAACCCGGCGAAAGTCCGCTGCAAAAGATCGAACTGGCGGGCCTGGAGATCGAAAACGGCCTGCTCGTATGGTCCGACATGCAGGCCAAGGCTAGCTACGAAATTCGCGAACTCAATGTCGATGTAGGCGAACTGTCCATGGAAGCCCGGCCGTTTCCCGTATCCATGGACTGCGTCTTCGTCGCGTCGCAACCTCAGGCCTCAGGAAGCCTGGAGCTGAATTCCGTGATCACGCTCATGCTGGACCGGAAGACTGTCCGGGCGGAGCGGGCTAACCTGAAGCTGAACATCGACAAGTTCGTGCAGCAGGCCCAGGGGGCAACCCAGAGCGTGGCCGGCAGACTGGCCGTGGCCGCTAATGCCGTTGCCGACTGGGGCCAGGGCGTGGCCGACATCCAGGGACTCAAACTTACCTCCGATCTACGTGCGGATATGGAGAGCACAACTCCAGACGGTCGCGCGAGGCAGAAGATCGAGACCCAGAGCACTGTGGCCGCAGACGCCGTGGTCCGCTGGATCGAGGGAGTTGCCGACATCAAGGGGCTCAAACTGACCTCCGACCTGAGTGCGGACGTGGAAAGCGCGTCCCCAGGTGGCCGCGCCACGCAGAAGATCACCGCCCGGAGCGCCGTGGCCGCCGACAGCGTCGTTCGCTGGATCGAAGGAGCGGCCCGGATCACCGGGCTTGCGCTCACGACCGATTACACTGTGAGCATGGCCGACTCAGCCGCCAAGGCCGCGGGACCGCAGTCTATTGCCGGACATGTGGAATTGTCCTGCAATACCGAGGCCAATTGGACTAAGAGCGTGGCCCAGGTCGATGGATTGAAGATCGATACGAACTTCACCCTGGAGCAGCCTGCTGACAAGGCAGGAGGCCAGCCCCAGCGTATGACGGGCAAGGCATCCTTGACGGCCAATGTGCGGACGAACTGGGCCGAAGGTTTGGCCCAACTCGGCAAGTTGGCCCTCACGGCCGAGGCCAGCGGCCAGACCTTGCCTTCGGGCAAAGCCAATCTGGCCTTCGGGGCCGAGACAATGAACGTTAACTGGACCACGGGCAACCTGGACCTGCCGCGTTTTACGGCCAAGGCGTACGTCCTGAGCATGACGGGCAGCCTGCGGGGAGACAACTTGCTGGAAAAGCCGAACCTGAGAGGCTCCCTGACCGTGGCGGAGTTCAGTCCGCGTGCGCTCATGCAGGCTTTGGCCATGGAAATCCCCGAGACCACCGACGCGAATGCCCTCAGGAACGCCTCGGCCAAGCTCGATTTCCAGGCTACGCAGGACTCGGCGGCCATCTCCAATCTGGAAGCCAGGCTCGATGAGACCGTGCTCACGGGCAAGACCACTGTGCAGGGCTTCGAGCGGCCGGATATAGCTTTCACCCTGGCCGCCAACCGCCTGAACGCGGACCGCTACATGCCGCCGAAAAAAGCGGGCAAGGAAGAGAAACCCGTACAGGCTCCGGCCCCTACATCCACGCCGGCGGAGAAGAAGGCCGCTGAAGAGAGCATGCTGCAGAAGCTGACCGTCAACGGTTCCGTGACCGTGGGCCAATTCCAGGCAATGAACGTCAAGGCCAGTGACGTGCGCATGACCGTGCGCGGCAAGGATGGCGTATTCCGCGTCGATCCGCTCAGCGCCGACATGTACGGCGGCAAAGTCACGGCTGCCGCCGGGGCGACCTTGCGCGAGCAGGTCACCAATCCCTCTCTGGCCTTGAACATCGCCAATTTACAGATCGGACCATTGCTCAACGATTACCTGGGCAAGCTCGGCTGGCTCGGCGGAAGCACGACGGCCAAGCTCGATCTGAGCGGCCAGGGTGCGTTGGACGCCATCATGAAGACCCTGACCGGCTCGGGCGACATCTCCATCCGTCATGGAGTGCTGCGCGGCTTCAACCTCGTACCCGGCGCAGTGAGCCAGCTCTTCGGCACCGTCGCCAGCGGCTCCCTGGATAAGGCCACGGAGTTCGACCAGCTGGGAGCCAGCTTCAACATCGATCAGGGCGACCTCGACTTCAAGCGGCTGTTCATGGTCACGGCCGAGTCCAAGCTCGAATCCAAGGGCGGCACGGTCAACCTGGCTCAGGAGAGCATGCGCATGCCGCTGACCATGGCTTCGAAAAAGTTGCCTAACGTCAAAGGCATTCCCATTGATATATTGCCACTGATGCTCTCGGGCTCTTACACGGACCTGAGCAGCCTTAAACTGGGCGTGGACGAAAAGGCTTTTCAGCAGGTCCTGCAGCAGAAGGCTTCGGGAGCCGTTCAGAAGGAACTGCAGAAGCAGCTTGGCGACAAGCTGCCGGGCGGTCTGGGGGATGTGTTGGGCGGCTCGGGCAAATCCGGTGAATCCGGCGGGACGACACAGCCCGGCGGAGACGGACAGAAAAGTGGTGGTACCGGCCTGGGCAAAGCCATAGAGGAGGGCCTGGGCGGACTGCTGGGTGGCGGGAAGAAGAAATAGAGCCGGACCGTCCAGAGGCAGGAGCAACGTTTCTTGCCGTCGGGCAACAGGCTTTCTGGACGATCTTACGGAGTTCCCCTCATTGTCCGAACCATGGACCATGAGGGGGACTTGTTCATGGAAGTATTCTTTTCCAGGAATGGGCGGCCTTACTCCCGGTCCAAGTCATCGTACACGGATTCCTGATCCGTTCTCTGGATGCATCCTCCCTCGCCTCCATGCCCCAAGCCCCTTCTGGGCCAGAAAAGTGAGGATCATTGCCGTGCTCGCGGCTTGGCCATTGTCGGCAGGGAGCGGATTGGTATAAGCCTGTGCAGTGGGGCCCCTGCATCCCGAGGAGCGGCATATGCCTGAACCGGAGGCAGATCACGGAGCGAGGCATGAGTACGTAATGCAACTCGTGGAGGCCGTATCCGTATCGGCCTCCTTTTCCTGTTGGCCTTATGGTGTTTCCTCATAATGCGGCCTTTCATTCCGCTCCTCGCCTGGGGCTTGGTACTCGCAATCGCCATATATCCGCTTCATGCAAGGCTCACGAAGGTTCTGAAAGGCCGTGCCGGGCTCTCGGCGGCGCTCATTAGCTTGATCGCCATGGGCTTTCTGCTGTTGGCGGCATTTATTCTTTTTGATTCGACGACGCGAGGCGCCATGACGTTTTACGAGCGGATAAGTTCAGATGTCCTGGCTATTCCCGGACCCCCCGGGAAACTGCGGACCTGGCCAGTGGTCGGTAACGAATTGTTCGAAATATGGAGCTTGGCAGCGGACAATCTCCAGGCCGCGTTGAGGCAAATTGCACCGCAACTCAGGGGATTGGGGAGATGGCTGCTCGGCGCTGTCGCGGATCTCGGCTTCAGCTTGCTGAGGTTCTGCTTGTCACTCGTTATCGCCGGCGTGCTCATGTACAAGGCCGAGGCGGGGATGCGTATCGCCGATCGCCTGTTCGCCCGGCTTATCGGCGGACGCCATGAGGAATACGTCATTACCTCGCGGGACACGATTCGCAGCGTGGCTTTGGGCGTAGTGGGAGTAGCCATGATCCAGTCCCTGCTGGCGGGCATGGGCTTCATTGCCGCCTCCATTCCCGCGGCTGGATTACTGGCTTTTGCGGTGCTGCTTCTGGCCATCACGCAAGTTCCGGTGCTCCTGCTCATCATTCCCATATGCATATATGCCTACAGCACCAAGCCGCCTGCCACGGCCACGCTCCTGACAATGTGGTCTGTGGTCGTGGCGTTGCTGGACAACGTGCTCAAGCCATTGTTTTTCGGGCGCGGAATGGACATCCCCATGCTCGTCATTCTGGTGGGGGCTATCGGGGGCATGCTGCTCACGGGCATCATCGGGCTGTTTGTCGGCGCGGTGGTCTTGTCACTGGGCTACAAGTTGTTCCTGATCTGGTTGGATATGGAATGATCGCAGGGGAGAACTGGGCCTCCGAGCCTATGCGGAAGGCACCGCCGCATCTTTGGTTGCGGCCCGCTTTGCGGACGCTTGGCCATGTCCTGGCGAGAGAAATCGAAAGGCCTGACAGGTATTCTGTCAGGCCTTAATGGCAAACGCGAGGCCAAGGCGATTTCCTTGAGGACGGCCCTGGCGGGTGGGTGTGGGTCTGAAGGAGAGGAGCGAAACGCTCTGGCAGGCAGCGCCCTCTCCGATCGAAGGAGGCTCTATGTGCCCAAAAGGGCCTGGGCAAAGTCCTTGCCGTTGAAGGGCCGTAGGTCTTCCATCTTTTCTCCGAGGCCCACGAAGGTGATGGGCAAGGAGTGCTCCAGGGCGATGGCCACGACAATGCCGCCCTTGGCCGTGCCGTCGAGCTTGGTCAGGATGACTTCGTCAACGCCCACGGCCTCGCCGAACAGCTTGGCCTGCTGCAAGGCATTCTGACCCGTGGTGGCATCCACCACGAGAATGGAGCGGTGCGGCGATCCAGGATGCTTCTTGCCGCATACGCGTTGAATCTTCTTGAGCTCTTCCATGAGGTTGACCTTGGTATGCAGCCGGCCGGCCGTGTCCAGCAGCAGGAGGTCGTAGCCCTCGCTCACGGCCTTGTCCACGGCCTCGAAAGCCACGGCTGCCGGGTCGGCGCCCGCGCCCTTGGAGTAGAAGCCCGCGCCCACGCGCTTGGCCCAGATTTCCAACTGCTCGATGGCTGCGGCTCGGAAGGTATCGCCCGCCGCGATAAGCACCTTGCGGCCCTGCATCTGGGCCCGGTGAGCCAGCTTGGCGATGGTCGTGGTCTTACCCACTCCGTTGACGCCGATCATCATGACCACTTCAGGCGGGTTGATGGCTGTGATGCGTTTGGGGGTCTTGAAGATGGTTTCCAGTTCCTCGCGCAGAAAATCCTTGAAGCGCGCCGGATCGTCCGTGCCGGCCTTGCGCACGCGGTCCCGCAGACGCGTGATGAGCTTCATGCTCGGCTCGAAGCCCACGTCGGCCATGATCAGGATTTCCTCCAACTCCTCCCAGAACGACTCGTCGATCTTGGAGTGGCTGGCCATGAGCCCGTCGATGCGCCGGGAAATCTGCTCTTTGGTCTTTTCCAGCCCCTCGGAAAGCTTGAGCAGCAGCCGGTTGCGCTCGTCTTCCTCGTCCTCAAGGTCCAAGGCCAGGGCCAGTCGATACTGGAGCTCGGAGCGGAATTCCGGCACCCGAGCGTATTCCATGTCTTCGAGCCACTTGCGGAAGCGCTCCACGAAATCCCTGGCCTCGGTTTCGGGCGCTTCCAGGGCCTTGAACAGGAACAGGAGCCGCTCCCATAGCTGGGGTCCGGCCTTGTCCACGCCCTCAAGCACGATATTCAGCCAGACGGACAGGCGCGGTTCGGCTTTGCGCAGGGACAGCAGCAAGTCGTTCTGCCAGGCCTCTGCCTGCGGGGGTACTTTAACTGCAGGCGCGCCGACAGCCGTCGGCTTGGGCGCGGCAGGCGCTGCTACGGCTGGCGTGACCGCCGCCTTCGGAGCGGGCTTGGCAGGAACGGGCCGGGCTTCGATTGCGGATTCGGGGGCCGGAGCCTCCTCCGGGATGCCGCGCTCGGTCTTGTATTCCTCCACGGCCTTGTCCAGCCGCTGGTCCACATCCCAGAACTTCTTGATCTTGGAGAAGAATCCCATGGAACTGTCCTTGTCGCTGTAACGGTTGGCAAGCAGCCTAATCTAGTCATGCGGCGGCCGTCGCGCAACCGCCGGCGTCTTCGGCTCAGAATACCACTGTCTTGTTGCCGTCGACGATGATCCTGTCCTCAAGGTGGTAGCGCACGGCGCGGGCCAGCACGTGCCGTTCCAGATCGCGACCAAGATCCTTGAGAGCGTCGACATTGTAGCGATGGGATACGCGCGCCACGTCCTGCTCGATGATGGGGCCGGCGTCCAGTTCCTCGGTGACATAGTGCGCCGTGGCTCCGATGATCTTTACCCCGCGTTCGTAGGCTTGACGATACGGATCGGCGCCGATGAATGCCGGCAGAAAGGAGTGGTGAATATTGATTATGCGCCGGGAGTAGGGCGCCACAAAGTCGTTGGACAATATCTGCATGTACCTGGCCAGCACCAGGAAATCAGCCTGGCCGTCAAGCAGCTTGAGCATGGCTTCATCGGCCTCGTGCCTGTTCTCCTTGGTCACTGGTACATGATGGAATGGCACGCCAAAGGATTCGACGGCCTCCCGCAGATCAGGATGATTGCTGATGACCATGCTGATGTCGCAGTGCAGTTCGCCGCGCTTCCAGCGCCACAAGAGCTCCAGCAGGCAGTGGTCCCAGCGTGAGACGAGAATGGCCATCTTCTTGCGTTCCCACGCATAGTGGATGCGCCAGTGCATGTCGAAGCGCGGAGCCACCACCTCGCCGAAGGCCTTTTCCAGGGCTGGCCTTGAGATATCCAGATAGGGAGTCTGGAACTCCAGGCGCATGAAAAAGTCGCCGCCCTCGGGATCGCTGGAGTGCTGGTCCAGTGTATTGATGTTCACATTATGGGAATAGAGGAAACCGGTCACGGCGGCCACGATGCCGGGCCTGTCCGGGCAGGTGATGAGCAGCCGTGCGGTGGTTTCAAGGCTCATTACTACATGCTCCACATTAAGATTATATGAAGGGGACCGTGAGTGTCGTCATCGCAAGTGGCCCAGAAGCAGCCATTCGTCAAGAAAAACCATGAACTGAGCCAGTAATGGAGCACTGGCGCCGTCGCCTGCTCATCTCCCTTGGCCGTTCCCCCGCTATCCTCTTCCCATTTCTCCCGGCTTCTACTAAACCCCGTCGGGACAGCAGTCGTTAGCCAAGGAGAAGGACATGCATCGCACGAGCATCAACGAGGCTTTGATTTCCGAGGCTCCAAAAAATTCCATAACGCTCATGGGTTGGGTGCGCACGCGCCGCGACGCCAAGGGTTTCTCCTTTTTGGAATTGAACGACGGATCTTGTTTGGCCAACATCCAAGTCATTGTGGACGAAGGAGTGGCGGACCCCGAGGCATTGAAACGGCTCAACACCGGTAGTTCGGTCAAGGTCGAGGGCTTGTTGGTGGAGTCGCCCGGCAAGGGACAGAAGTGGGAAGTCAAGGCCACGTCTGTTTCGGTTTTTGGCGATGCCGACCCCGAGACTTTTCCGTTGCAGAAGAAGCGCCACTCGGACGAATTCCTGCGCACCATCGCGCACCTGAGGCCGCGCACCAACAAGTTCGGAGCCATCTTCCGCATCCGCTCCGAGGCGGCCTTCGCCGTGCACGACTATTATCGTCGCAACGGATTCTTCTATGTGCAGACTCCGATCATCACCGGATCGGACTGCGAAGGCGCGGGCGAGATGTTCCGCGTGACCACGCTCGATCCGTCCACGGGCAAGCCTGCGGGAGAGAGCCCTTTTGAAGGCGATTTTTTCGGACGCGGAGCGCATCTGACCGTTTCCGGCCAACTCTCGGCCGAGGTGTTCGCCTGCTCTCTCGGCAAGGTCTACACCTTCGGCCCGACTTTCCGCGCCGAGAATTCGAACACCCCGCGCCATGCGGCCGAGTTCTGGATGATCGAACCGGAGGTCGCCTTCGCAGACCTGAGCGACAACATGGATCTGGCCGAGGACTTCCTCAAGTCGCTCATCGACCATGTGCGCACGCGCTGCGCAGCCGACCTGGACCTGTTCGCTAGGTTCGTGGACAAGGAGCTGCTCGCTTCCTTGGACAACATCATGGCCAAGCCCTTCGTGCGCCTGCCGCACGGCGAGGCCATCCAGATTCTCAAGAAATCGGGCAAGCAGTTCGATTTCCCGGTGCAGGACGGCATGGACCTGCAGACCGAGCACGAACGCTACCTGACCGAGGAGCACTTCAAGCGGCCTGTCATCGTTTATGATTACCCCAAGGAGATCAAGGCCTTCTACATGCGCCTCAACGATGACGGCAAGACCGTGGCGGCCATGGACGTGCTTCTGCCGCGCGTGGGCGAAATCATAGGCGGCAGTCAGCGCGAGGAGCGTCTGGACGTATTGGAGCGCCGCATACGCGAGCTGGGCCTCGATATGTCCTGCTACTGGTGGTACCTGGAACTGCGCAAGTTCGGCAGCGTGCCGCACTCGGGCTTCGGCATGGGCTTCGAACGCTTCCTCATGATGGTCACGGGCGTGACAAACATCCGCGACGTCATTCCCTTCCCGCGCACGCCCAAGCATCTTGAGTTCTAATCCTTCAGGAGGATTGGTACCAGGATATAGCGACCAGCAATAAAGCACGAGCCTCTTTCATCCGAGGAAGAGGCTCGTTTTCGCCTGCCAGGGTGTTTTTCAGATGGGTGGAGCTTGGTGAGGTCGCTAGATCGCGAGAACGATGCTGTTTCGCCCTGGCGTGCGCACCGAATACTGCGATTGATCTGCGGCCCCATTGGCCAAGGGTACATTGCGCCGAAATTCGCAGACCACGCAGGACGGTGACAGAACTGCAAGGCCCGTTGATTCGGAAGATTCGCCGGGACCATGCTGAGCGTCAGCTTGACAAGTCCGCTGAGGGCTGTTCTATGCTGTGCTGGGAATTTCAGCCTGGATTTTTTTGACATGAAATATACTTTTGAGCTGTTAAAGGCGCATTAACGGAAGCTTTTTATCTGGTAAAGCTTTTTTGCAAGTTGGTTTCAACCAAAAAGCTGTTGCGTAATTTATAATATTGGTTGTTCAACCTGAGTCCAAGCGTTCAAGGAAGATCTGAAGCCGCATTCTGCTACATATACCAGCATATGAACTCTATTTCAGGCTCCATAAATGAGACAATGCTCTTCACAACCGCCAATTCGCTCGTGAGCAACTTATAGCATTGAGGATCCCATGAAAATCAAGTTCTTAGGCGCGGCCAGGACCGTGACGGGTTCCTGTTATGTCCTTGAGGCCAACGGCAGGCGTTTTGCCGTGGATTGCGGCATGCACCAGGGCAACCGGGAGATCGACAAGCGTAATGAGAATATGCAGCCCTATGATCCTGAGAGCCTGGAGAGCATCCTCGTCACCCACGCACACATTGATCACACCGGATTGCTGCCGCGCCTGGTCAAGACCGGCTTCAGCGGCCCGGTGTACGCAACTGTGCCCACGCGCGCGCTGCTGGAGATCATGCTTCAGGACAGCGCGCACATCCAGGAAATGGAAGCCGAGTGGCGCAGCTACAAGAACTTGCGGCATGGTCAGCAACCCATCGAGCCATTGTACGATCAAGCCGATGCCCTCAAGGCCGTAGGGCTCATTCGGCCCAAGGAATACATGGACTGGTTCGAGCCGGTGCCCGGCGTTCGGGCGCGCTTTCTGGACGCGGGACATATTCTCGGCTCGGCGGTCATCGAACTTTTCGTGCAGGAGGACGGCAAGGAAACCAAGCTGGTCTTTTCCGGCGACCTGGGTCGACCGGATCAGCTACTCATCCAGGATCCCTCCATCGTGGAAACCGCGGATTACCTGCTCATGGAATCCACGTACGGCAACCGCGACCACAAGGATCCGCACACGAGCCGCGAAGAGCTTGCCGAAGCCATCCGCTACAGCCATGCCAACGGCGAAAAGGTCATTATCCCGGCTTTTGCCGTGGAGCGGAGCCAGGAGATCATCTACACGCTCTTCATCCTGGCCAAAGAGGGCAAGCTGCCGGCAGATATGCCCATCTATCTGGACAGTCCCTTGGCCATCAAGGCCACGGAAATCTTCAAGAAGCATCCGGAATACCTGGACAAGGAAACCAGGGAGCTGATCAATAACGGCGAGCATCCCCTGGATTTCCCCAATCTGCGCTTCACCCAGACGGCTCAGGAATCCATGGCCCTCAATACGCTGCGCAAGCCGGCCATCATCATTTCGGCTAGCGGAATGGCCAATGCGGGACGCATCAAGCACCACTTGCGGCACAACCTCTGGCGCAAGGGAGCCAGCGTTGTCTTCACCGGGTTCCAGGCCATGGGCACGCCGGGACGCAAAATAGTGGACGGAGCCAAGAAAATCCTCATCATGGGCGAGGAAGTGGCGGTCAACGCCAAGGTCTTCACCATCGGAGGATTCTCGGCCCATGCAGGCCAGAGCCAGATGCTCGACTGGCTGTCCAATTTCCGCAACAAGGCCATGAAGGTTTTCCTGGTGCACGGCGAGACCAAGGCCCAGGAGATATTTGCGGAATTGATCCGCAGCCGTCTGGGTTTCGAAGTGCATGCTCCTGAATACCTGGAGGAAGTCACTCTTGAGCCCGGCCGTGCGCCAGCCATTGAAGTGGATGTGGCCAAGGCCCGCCCGAGCGTGGATTGGGATTACCTGTTGGGCACGACGCAAAAGCTCCTTGAGGACTTCCGCTCGCGTCTTGGCGAGGTCAAGTCCAAGGCCTGGATAGACCAGACCGAACTGCGCGAGCGCCTGCTGGAGGTCAATCAATCGCTCATGAAACTCAATTCCGAGATGTAGATGCGCATCCACGCTGGGGCGTTTCGCGGGCGGTCAATCAAGACCGTGGAGGGGCCAGGCTACAGACCGGCCACGGCCAAGGTGCGCGAGGCTGCCTTCAACATGCTTTCCGCCCGTGGTTTGACATTCGAGGGTCTGCGCGTGGCCGACCTTTTTGCCGGCAGCGGCAGCCTGGGTATCGAGACATTGAGCCGCGGGGCTGAGTTCGCCTTGTTCGTGGAGATGAACCGCAAGGCCGCGTCCATGCTGCGTGAGAATCTGCGTACCTTGGGCGTGGAGCCAGCCCGCTATCGCATCGAGGCGAAGGATTTGTTCAGCGTGCTCAAGGCCAAGCCCAACGAAGCCTTCGGACTCATTTTTATCGATCCTCCCTACGGCCATGAACTGCTGAAACCAGCCTTGCAGCTTGCGTCTGGCAGCGCGTGGGCTGCGCCTGGCGCACTCATCCTGGCCGAGGTAGAAGCTTCGCTGGATTTGAAGGATCTGGAAAGTCTGCCTAGGCTGGCTCTGGAAACGGACCGCTGCTACGGTCAGACGAGGATACTCTTATGGCGAACTACAGATCCTGCGTAGCCATTTATCCGGGCACGTTTGATCCCCTGCACAATGGACATGTCAGCCTCGTGCGGCGGGGGCTGCAGATTTTCGAAACGATCATATTCGCCGTGGCCAGGGATACGCACAAGATGCCCCTCTTCAGTTTGGAGGAGCGCGTCCAAATGGCCGAGCAAGCTTTCCGGAACGAACCCAGGCTCATGGTCGAGCCTTTCTCCGGCCTGCTGGTCGATTATGTGGCCAAGCGAGGAGCAAACGTCATCTTGCGCGGGCTGCGCGCCGTAAGCGACTTTGAGTTCGAGTTCCAGATGGCGCTTATGAACCGTAAACTGAACAGACAGGTCCAGACGGTCTTCCTTATGACCGATTACCAGTGGCTGTACAGCAGCTCCACGATCATCAAGGAAGCCGCTAAACATCATGGCAATATTACCGGGCTTGTGCCGCATGCCGTGCTCGAAAAGCTGCGGGAAAAGTATCCTTCAGAACCCGCCGAAGCCGAGTCCGTCGTTAAGCGCGTCACGAATCGACCTGTGATTGGCTGAGTTTTCCAGGCACGGTGAAATCACCTGCCACATCCTTGGCGGTTCATCCTGCGCACAGAGGGCAGGGCTTGGTCGGGCCTCGTTCCGCGGATGCTCCGCGGCGGATGGTCCCGTCAGTTGCCCGTCACTCAGGCCCATGGTAAGTTGATATCTGGTAAGATTCCGGGTGTGGAGATAATTTGCGGTATGGACAAGGGACCGAAAACACTGGTGGATGATCTCGCCGAGGAAACCTTGGCTGAAATGGCCGAGACTTTCTTCGGTTCGCGTGTGGAGATCGAGCAAACCACGGCCAGGTTGGCGGAACTTGCCGCCGAGCTGAGGGAGCGCTTGCCACATCTGCGTCGCGGTGCCGCCATGCTGCACCATCTGCTTCTGGACAGAGCCACAACGGAGAGCTTCTACACCGATGTTGCATCGGTACAGGCTGAACCCTTCCTGCAGCTTGCCGAGCAGGACCCCGGCGAGTGGAGGCACGTTTTCAAACCCTCCTTTGCCCTGACCAGCAAGGGAAGATGGTTCAAAAGCGTGTTTGATACATACGGCATTCTTCAGCACGAAGTCGAAGTATACCTCCATGGCCGCTATGAACCGGATCCCAAGGATCCCCGGCGCAAGCGGCTCACGGTGAACTATGGCCAGGTACGCGGACTGGCCGATGCGACGAATCGGAGCATCGAGCAGGCCAATAAGGGAGGGCGCCCATCGGACGTAATACGCTATGTGCGCTCCCTGGATCCATTGGAAGAGGAGAGGGAGCGGTTTACCGGAGCCACATTGGAAGGCTATGCCCAGCACCTGGATGAGTCCCTGGCCATGGCCCCGCTGGATCTTGGGAGCCTGGGGCTGGTCACGATTCAGGACCTGCCCCGCATCGATGCGGTGCGTGGCAAACTTGAGGCGTTTCTTGGCTCGATCTACAGGGAGCGTGCGGCTGCAATTCGGGATCGCATGAGGCAGCTGAAAGAGCGTGCCGGCAGTTGAGCAGGGAGGGCGGATGAACAGGAAGTTGCGCTTTGCAATCGTGGGCTTGCTGTCCTGTTGGCTTTTTTTCGCGGGTGTACCGGGGGGTCAGGCTCAGGAGCCGTCACCGCAGCGTCCGGGCTCCACTCCGCGCGCGGCTGCCGTGGAGCAAAAAGAGAGTGGCCCGCGCGTCCCTGTGGTCGTGGAGCATGCAGGTTCGGACCCCATAGGCATCCGACTTGCTTTTGCCCTCAAGGAAACCTTCGGCAAGTCCGTGCTTTTCCGCCTGGCTACCGGCGAAGAGAAGAAGATAACCCTGCGTGTTGCAACCAAAGCCGAATTCACGGACAGACCCGGATTGGCATCAAGCTGGGTTGCAATCTGGCTGTTCACGGAACAGAGCGATGTCCTCAGTTTCTACCTGGAGAGCGATCTCGGCTTCACTAATCGCGACGATCTGGGCGACATTGCCCTGGCCCTTGCCTCCCGCACTGAGGAAGTTGCCAAACGCTTTTCCTACCTCTTCGAGTAGCCGTGCAGCGAAGGATTGCATTCCCGCGCGAGCGGTTCGCCCTGCGCGTGGGGCTCGTGTGGACCATGGCGACCGTTGACGGCGGTCCCGTGGAAGACGCTCTGATCCTGGGAGACCAGGGCCGGGTGGAAGCGGTGGGGCCATGGCGCAAGCTGCGCGGGCACACGCGCAGCGAGGTGGTCGACTTCGGCTCGGCTGCGCTGGCTCCCGGATTGATCAATGCGCATTGTCATCTTGAGCTGTCGCACCTTGATCAGGGCCTGACTTTGGGCGAGGGGTTTTTGCCCTGGGTCCGCAGCCTCGTGCCCTATTTGCGCAAGCCGCTTCGGGACGAAGCCCTCCAGGCTGCCTTGGATCAAGTGCTGGATTGCGGAACCGCCTTCGTCGCCGACATCACTGGCCGCAACCAGGAAAGCGTGGCCGCAGCGCTGGACTCCGTCGGGCTCGGCTACTGGCAGTTCATGGAAGTTTTCGGCTTCTCAAGCCAGACATATGCCGGGCCAGCCGCAGCCAGCGGGCAATCGCTGCCGGTCTCGTCTTTCGAGCATGTGGCGGCGGCTGGTCACGCGCCATACTCCACGCATCCCGACATCCTGCGAAAGGCCAAGCAATGGGCAAGTGAAAACGGAAGGCCCTTCAGCATCCACCTGGCCGAACCCGAAGGCGAGGCCGAACTGCTGCATTCTGGCAGCGGCGCCTTGGCCGATTTTTACCGCCGGGCAGGCATCCTCCCTGACGATTTTCATCCTCCAGGTCTTTCATCGGTGGAATATGCGGATGCCCTAGGGTTGCTGGATCCGTCGACTCTCGCCGTGCACTGCGTACATGTGGACGACGGTGATATCCGACTTCTCCGCAGCAGGGGCGTGACCGTATGCCTATGCCCGCGCAGCAATGCCCGCATGGCCGTAGGACGTGCTCCGTGGGAAGCCTTGCGTGCCGCTGGAATCGACATGTGTCTTGGCACCGACGGCCTGACCTCCAATGCCGACCTGGATATGTGGAACGAGTTGCGTTTTTTTCGCGATGGGTTGCTCGACACGCTTGGACTGGCTCAGGCCCTGGCGCTGGTTACGCGCAGTCCTGCCCGTGCATTGGGTATCGCCGAAGAGTATGGAAGCATCGCCCTAGGACGGCGCGCGGTTTTCAGCGTGCTTCCCGAGGATGTTGCGGCTTGGTCCGCATAGCCTGTTTTTAGCAGGCTGTCAGGCCTTGCCCTGGGAGTTTTGCCTGCGCCCTGACTCGGCCAAGGCCAGGCTGCGCAGTTCCCGCAGTCTTTGGCCCGAGCGCGGGCCAAGATTGCGCTCTTCCTGCGGGAGGCGTACCGTGAGCATGGTTTGGAGATCGCGGCGGGCATGGATCGCCAGTTCGGCTGCATTGGCCAGTGGAGCATTCTCGGGCTGGTCGGCGGCGACAAGTGCGAACATCTCTTCGAGCAGTCCATAATCGTGCAACTGGACGAGAATATCCACACGGGTGCCTGGTCTGAGCATGGTGTAGCGCGCGGCGGTCATATGCAAGGCGGCAGCGATGCGTCCGGCCCGAATGTAGCGCTCCGGCAGCCCCAGGCGGCGAGCCATGGCCTCGGCCAAAGGGGTGCCGAATTTGTCGTGTTCGTGGTGTTTCGGCCAGCGTGAGGGGTCTGTATCTGCTTTCCCCAGATCGTGGCAAAGGCCCATCCATACGGCAAGCGGGGAGCCGGCGAGCCGGTCCATGACCCGTTGCAGATGAGTGAGCAGGCTGCCTGTGTGGTAGGGTGCGGGGCCGGCGGGTATGTGGTCGGCCCTTTCGATTTCCGCAAACCAAGGCGCAAGGGCTCCTGCCTGTGCGAGCAGCCCGATGAAGCGGGATGGTTTGGGGGCGGCCATGGCTCTGAGGACCTCCTTGCTCACGCGTTCGCGGGGGAGTTCCGCATAACCAGTTTTCCGAGCGGCCTCTCGCATTGCCTGGAGCAATTCGTCCGAGGCCGAGAACTCCGGCATCTCCGCGCCGAAACGTGCCGCTCGCAACACTCTCACGGGGTCGGCGAACAGGGCATCCGGCGATGCGGGGCGAAGAATTCTGTCATGCAGGTCTTCCAAGGACCTAGGATGCGCATACAATTGCCCCTGCTCATCCAGGGCCATGGCATTGATGGTCAGATCGCGGGCGGTCAGGTCCGAATCGATGTCTGGGCCGCGTGGGAGCATGTACTCCCGGCCTTCAAGCATGAATGAGGGTGTGGTTCTGCCGACCTCCTTGGCCTTGGGAAAGCGCTGCAGGAATTCCTCGTGGCTCATGCCGAAAACGAGGATGTCCTCATCGCTGCGGGGCCTGCCCAGCAGGAGGTCACGCACGGCGCCGCC
Source organism: Pseudomonadota bacterium (assembly GCA_023411815.1). Classification (GTDB taxonomy): domain Bacteria; phylum Desulfobacterota; class Desulfovibrionia; order Desulfovibrionales; family Desulfovibrionaceae; genus Desulfocurvibacter. Next base: position 54,103 of record JAEYOJ010000089.1, read on the forward strand.
CACAAGGAACGTCTTCATGTCCTTCTGCTACCAGAACCGCACTTGGTCCGCCAGCGCCGCGGCATGCATGGCGTTTTGCGAGGAAGAGCATGGTTGAGAAAGGTCTCCATATCTTGGCCGAGGATCTGGACTCCGGGACCGCCATCAGTCCTGATTCCCTAGCGCAAGCGCATCCGCTTTGGAAACGGGACATTCAAGGTTTTGGACCTTGGGTGCATCGCCGGCAATCAGTCGGTGACGGCCTCCTGGATTGCTGGAGCAGTGAGACCCTACGGGGTGATTGGCCCGTGCTCGTCAGCGGGCCATGCGGCTCCTCCATGGATTTGGCTTGGCACCTTGCCGCCCGGAAAGCTCTCCCGCCTTGGAGTTCGATTCTGGCAGTGAGCCAATGGGAGGGGCGGGGTCAAACCCGCCGGCACTGGAATTCTCCCCCCGGAAATCTGTATGCCGCGTGGCTTTGGCCCAGGCTTCCCGAAAAATGGACACGGATTGCATCGCTCCTGGCAGGATATACCTTATGCAAGGCCTTGCGAACATATGCGCCTGATTTGCGCATGAAATGGCCCAACGATCTGCTGCATGGCGAGGTCAAGATCGGCGGTGTTCTCGTGGAAGAACGCAGGGATCTGCTTGTGGTCGGCTTCGGGCTCAATGTGAGCTCGGCGCCCGGACCGCGGGACATGCGTCCTGGCGCGGCCGCACCGGCAGGGCATCTGGGCAACCTGGATCAGGACTGCGGCATACTGGGCCTGTGGCTGAGGCTGATCGGGCCTGCGTGCCAAGAGCTTGAGAAAATACAGGCGGGCGAGCCTGGGCAATTCGTGCGCTCCATGGAGGAACTGCTGGCCTGGAGGGGCCGCAGGGTAAGAATTCAAGAAACAGGGGAGACGGAGCGCCTGGGCATCCTCGTCGGCCTGTCCGAGGACGGCGGGCTTAGGTTGGCTGAAGATGCAGGTGAACAAGTGCTTTACTCCGGCACTATTCTTCCAGTATAGGATTTGTTCGCCACAGCAGCCAGATACGTAACCTTTCCTCTCCCGCCAAGCATATCACGAACGAAGGATTGATATGGCACCGAAGACCTTCGAGAAAGTCCTTTCCGAAATCAAGGGTAAGCCCGTCCTGGTGGCCAACCGGGGCATTCCCGCGCGCAGGATCGTGCGCACGCTCAGGGAACAGTATCAAGCCGTTTCCGTTCTGACGGTGACCGATGTGGACAAGGCGTCCCCTTCGGCTTCCGCAGCGCGCGAACTCCTGCTCCTAGGCGAGGATCCCCGCGCTTACCTCGATATCGACCTCATTATCCGGAAGGCCAAGCGTCGTGGCATCGTGGCGATCCATCCTGGCTGGGGCTTTGCCGCGGAAGACGATTCATTCCCGCAGAAATGTGACGAAGCGGGGATCATTTTTATCGGCCCCACTTCCGAGGCGATGCGCAAGCTCGGCAACAAGGTCGAAGTGCGCAAGCTCGCCAAGGAGATCGGCGTGCCCGTGGTGCCGGGTTCCGAGGAGTCGGTGAGCATTCCCGAGGCGAGGCGGCTCGCCAAGGATATGGGCTATCCCATCATGCTCAAGGCCGAAGGCGGCGGAGGCGGACGAGGCATTTCCGAGATATACACCGACGAGCAGCTGGAAAGCGCTTTCCATAAGGCCTCGGCACTGGCCCAAGCATCTTTCGGCAATCCGCGCCTGTATGTGGAAAAGCTGCTCACAAACATCCGCCACATCGAGATTCAGGTCATTGCCGACAAGTACGGCAATGTCTTCGCTTTCGATGAGCGCGATTGCACGGTTCAGCGCAAGCACCAAAAGCTCATCGAGATCACGCCCTCGCCCTGGCCGGGGATGACTGACGACTTGCGTGCTCGACTCAAGCGCTATGCCACTGAGTTGGTGAGCGCCGTGAACTATCATTCCCTGTGCACCGTGGAGTTCCTCGTGGACGGGGACGGCACGCCGTACCTTATCGAGGTCAACACGCGCTTGCAGGTGGAACACGGCATCACGGAAATGCGCTACGGCATCGACTTGGTGGAGGAGCAGATCGCGGTGGCACTGGGTGCCAAACTGCGCTTCACCACGGAGAATACGAAGCCCAGCGTTAAGGCCATGCAGTGCCGCATCAACTGCGAGGATCCGCGTAACAATTTCCAGCCCAATGCCGGCGTCATCACCCGTTATGTATCGCCGGGCGGTCAGGGCATCCGACTGGATTCTTGCGTGTCCGTCGGCTACGATTTTCCTTCGCAGTATGACTCGGCTGCTGCTCTGCTCATCTCTTTTGGCCATGAATGGCCCAAGGTCTACAAGATCATGGAGCGCGCCCTGCGCGAATACATGGTCGGCGGCGTAAAGACGACCATTCCATTCCATCTACAGGTGCTGCAGCATCCCAAGTTCCAGAACGTCGAGTACGACACCAAGTTCATCGACTGCACGCCTGAGCTTCTGTGCTACACGGACGAGGAATCCGAAGAGATTCGGTTGTCGCAGCTTGTCGCCGAGATCTCGGCCAAGGGCTACAACCCCTATGTATCCCTGGGCAAGTATCGCGGCCAGAGCGACATGCGCGTGGGCCGTTTCACTCCGGTTCTGCCAAAGGTGGACAAGGCTGCCTGGACCTCGCCATATCCGCGCGGCGACGCCAAGGCCATTCTGGATTACGTGCGCGACACCCGGGCCGACGGCGTGGTGCACTTTACGGACACCACCACCCGCGACATTACCCAGTCCAACAGCGGCAACCGATTCCGCCTCGCCGAGGACCGCATCGCGGGGCCTTACCTGGACAACTGCGGGTTCTTCTCTCTGGAAAACGGCGGCGGCGCGCACTTCCATGTGGCCATGCTGGCCAACATGACCTATCCGTTCACCGAGGCGGCCGACTGGAACGTTTTTGCGCCCAAGACGCTCAAGCAGATCCTCATCCGCTCCACCAACGTGCTCGGCTACAAGCCCCAGCCGCGCAATCTCATGCGCAAGACGGGCGAGATGATCTGCGAGCACTATGACGTTATCCGTTGTTTCGACTTCCTCAACCATGTGGAAAACATGCGGCCCTTCGCCGAGGTGGCGCTTGCCCACGAGAAGGACGGCAGGATCTTCGAGCCGGCCATCTCTCTGTCCTGGTCGCCGGTCCGGCAGCATCTCTTCACGGTGGAGCATTATGCCGGAGTGGCTGACGAGATTGTGAACATGTGCGCCAAGGTCGCCGGCACTTCAGCGGATAATATCACCAAACGTATCATCCTGGGCCTCAAGGATATGGCCGGAGTCTGCCCGCCGCGCTTCATGCGCGAGTTGGTCACGCTCCTGCGCACGCGTTATCCCGAACTCATCCTGCATTACCATCGCCACTATACGGACGGCCTGTTCGTGCCTGCCGTGGCTGCGGCCTGCGAGGCCGGAGCGCACATCACGGACGTGGCCATCGGCGCATCGGTGCGCTGGTATGGCCAAGGCGAGGCATTGTCCACGGCCGCTTACCTGGAAGAGTTGGGCTTCTCCAATGTGCTCAACAAGGACATGATCCGGCAGACCGGGTTCGTGCTCAAGCAGATCATGCCCTACTACGATCGCTACACGGCGCCATACTTCCGTGGCATTGACTACGATGTGGTGGAGCACGGCATGCCGGGCGGCGCCACATCCAGCTCGCAGGAAGGCGCGCTCAAACAGGGTTACATCCATCTGCTGCCGTACATGCTCCAGTTCCTGGCCGGCACGCGCAAGATAGTGCACTACCACGACGTGACCCCGGGCTCGCAGATCACCTGGAATACGGCTTTTCTGGCCGTGACCGGAGCCTACAAGCGAGGCGGGGAGCGCGAAGTGCTCCACCTGCTGGAAGTCCTGGAGGAAGTCGCCTCCACGCCGGAAGAGAAGCTTACCAAGGCTGTCAAGGAGGATCGGCTGCTCCTCTATCGCGACTCCAATGACGCCTTCCGCCAGCTTCTTCTGGGCAAATACGGCAAGCTGCCCTTGGGCTTCCCGCCCGAATGGGTTTACCAGAGCGCCTTTGGGCCCGAGTATAAGCGGGCTCTTGCTGAGCGCACCGAGCAATCCCCTCTGGAAGCCTTGCCGGACGCGGACCTCAAGGCCGAGCACAAGGCGTTGCGCTTGCGCTTGCAGCGCCAGCCCACGGAAGAGGAGTACGTCATGTACCTCAACCATCCTGGTGACGCGCTCAAGACCATCGAGTTCCGGTCCAAATACGGTGACCCGAACAACCTGCCATTGGATGTCTGGTTCGAAGGGCTGGAGACAGGGCAGGAGTTGGTTTTCGAGGACACGCGGGGCAAGCCGCACCTCATGCATATACTGGATATCTCAGCGGCGGACGACCGAGGCATGTGCGTTGTGCGCTACATGCTCGATTCCGAGATCTTGAGCACGCAGGTGAAAGTGGCCGAAGCCAAGGGCAAGGCTCTCGTGGGTGTTGAGATGGCGGATCCGTCCAACACTTATCACGTGGCTGCCCCATGCAACGGGGACTTGTGGGTCATGCACGTAAGCCCAGGCGATTTCGTCAAGGCAGGGGAAGAGTTGTTTAATATTTCTGTTATGAAGCAGGAAAAGGCGATCTTTGCGCCTGTCGATGGCATGATCAAGCGCGTGCTCAAGGATGCTGACTTCCAGCAGAGCAAAAAGATGGTACCTGTCAAGGAGGGGGAGTTGCTGGTGGAGCTTGGGCCCGTCCCGCGTTCTTGCCCTAATTGCAAGGAGCCTTTAACGCGCGATGAATACAACTTCTGCCCGTACTGCGGTCAGGATATAGTGATAGGCGACTGAGGAACTCATTGACTTGGTTCGCTGGCTCGCGCTACCTACGGTAGGTTGAGAGTTTCGCGGCGCGCTCTGGGATGTCTGAGCAAGTCTGCCGGTATGTGCGGAGAAGCTGGAGTGACGCCGTTAATATTTCTAGCATCGTTTGTTTCGTGAATCCTGGACGTGCAAGGAGAAGCAAATGGCAAAAGCCGTGACTAAACCTGAAGATGCCCCACAGATCAAGCTTGCGGAGAAGAGCGACAAGGCCACGGAAAAGGAGCATGTCTCCGCGCTCAAGAGCAAGCTTGTGCTTGATGGAGCCGACATCGTCGAGATCGGCGAGGAGGCCGAAATCCTCGTCGGTGGGAAGAATTATAACACGGCGATCATCAGCCAGGTCCCAGGTATCCGGGCCCCGCAGTTCAGGGCCATTTCCTCTCATGCATTTCATAAAGTCCTAGACGAAACCAAGGTCAATGCTTCCCTTGTCCGCTCCATCGTTGATGCGGAGTATATTAATACCGATTGGAACGATGCGGAGATCAACAAGGATCCGGAGTTTCTGAAGAAATTTGTCCGGTCCATCGCCCGCAAGGTTAAATCCGAGACGAGCGCGCAGAAGGGCAATCTTATCCGCCTGCGCACCTTCATCAACAACGTGGTGGAAGGTTTCGCCGTTTCTCCCGAGGGCATCGACCAGTTGCGCAAGCGCTCGGTGCTCGTGCAGGTCGCCATCCTGTCCGTGCAATTGCCTACGGATGTTGAGGACGCCGTGCGCGGCGCCTACCTTTCCATCTGCCGCGAGGCCAAGCTGGAGGACGTACCGGTGGCGGTGCGTTCGTCAGCCGCCGGCGAGGACAGCCGCAAGAAGGCGTTTGCCGGTTTGCAGGATACTTATCTGAATATCATCGGCGAGAAGCAGGTAGTCGATGCCTATCTGTGGGACTGCTCTTCGGCCTACAACCTGCGTTCCATGACATATCGCCGAGAGGCCATCCTCGATGCCGTGCGCAAAGCCGAGGAGACTGGTGACAACACCATCGCCGAGGAAGCCAAGAAGGAATGGGCCATAGAGAACACCTCGCTCTCGGTGTGCATCATGCGCATGATCAATCCGGTCATTTCAGGCACGGCCTTCTCGGCCGACACCGCCACCGGCTGCCGGGGCACCGCTCGCAATGAACTCGTGTCCATCGACGCCAGCTACGGCCTTGGTGAGGCAGTGGTGGGCGGCATGGTCACTCCAGACAAGTTCTATGTCTTCCAGCGTGATGACGGAGCCGAAGTCGTCATCCGGTCCATGGGCTATAAGGACAAGAAGATCGCCTACAGCGAAAAGGGCGGCACCGAACTGGTCAAGGTCGATGAGGACGAGGCCTACCGCTGGTCCCTGTCCTTGGCTCAGGCCGAGGAAGTCGCCAAGGGTGTGCGCGCCATCAGCAAGGCTTATGGCGGCATGATCATGGATACCGAGTTCTGCATCGATGGTTCTTCGCGCCTCTGGTTCGTGCAGGCCCGGCCGGAAACCCGCTGGAACGAGGATCTGGAGCTTCATCCGTACACGATTTTCATGCGCCGCCTGGAAGTAGAACCCAAGGCGCTGCCCGGGGCCGAAGTCGTCCTGGAGGGCAACGGTGCGTCCCGCGGCGCTGGCCAGGGCAAGGTCAAGTTCCTGCGGTCGGCCCTTGAACTCAATAAAATCAACAAAGGCGACGTCCTAGCCGCAGAGCGCACGGACCCGGACATGGTCCCTGGCATGCGCATCGCCTCGGCTATTCTGGCTGATGTGGGTGGCGACACGAGCCATGCGGCCATTACCTCCCGCGAGTTGGGCATACCGGCCATTATAGGCATCCAGCGCCTGGAAGTGCTGCGCTCGCTGGACGGTGCCGATGTCACGGTGGACGGATCGCGCGGTAAGGCCTATCGCGGAAAGCTTCCGCTCATCGAGGTCGGCGGCGAAGTCGATGTCTCCAAGTTGCCCGCCACCAAGACCAAGGTGGGGCTTATTTTGGCCGACGTCGGTCAGGCCCTGTTCCTGTCGCGTCTGCGCAATGTGCCCGACTTCGAGATCGGTCTGCTACGCGCCGAGTTCATGCTTGGCAATATAGGCGTGCACCCCGCTGCGCTGGAGGCCTACGACAACGGCAAGCTGCAGAAGCTTGTCGAGGCCAAGATCAAGGAATTGGATGCCAAGCTGACCAAGGTGCTTCGCGAGCAGCTCGATGCCGGCATCATTTCCTTTAATTTGAAGCTGCGTAACTACGTGGGTCTCATCACCGGCCTGGACAAGGAGATGGAGGCGCTGACCAACAAGGAAAGCGCTCGCGGCACTGACGAGGTGCTGGCCATTCATCGTCGTCTGCGCGAGCTGGACAAGAGGCTCGACCATCACGTGGAGCTGGCTACTGAGCGCTTCGACATTCTTAAGACTTCGGTGGACCTGGAGGCTCACATAGCCGTGGTCATGGGCTGGACCGAGGTCTTTGATGCCCTGCCCCGGGATCCGGACGCCATCAAGCAGCGGCAGGATCTGGAATTCAAGATCCAGAAGGTCAAGGAGCGCATCAAGGACGATCCCATGGTCACCACCACGCTGGCCGAGATCTCCGAGATGCGCCGCGATGTAGCCGTGAAGATCGGGCTGGCCTCGGAGATGGAAACCGTGCGCACCCTGCCCGAGCGCATCCGCTCGCTGCTCATCTCCAAGGGCTTCCGTTCAGGGCGGGAATATTACGTACAGACGCTGTCCCAGAGCCTCGCCCTGTTCGCCATGGCCTTTTATGGGCGCGAGATCATCTATAGAACCACGGATTTCAAGACCAACGAGTATCGCAACCTCGTGGGCGGTCTGCTTTTCGAGAGCCACGAAGACAACCCCATGCTCGGCTATCGGGGTGTGTCGCGCAACATCCACGATTGGGAGCTCGAATCCTTCAAGCTCGCGCGCGGCATTTTCGGCGGACGGAATCTCCACATCATGTTGCCCTTCGTTCGTACCTTGGAAGAGGCTCGCAGCATGAAGCGCTACCTTGAGCAGGTGCACAAGCTCAAGTCGGGCGTGGATGGCCTAAAGGTCATCCTCATGTCCGAAATTCCGAACAACGCTATACTCGTGAAGCAGTTTCTGGAGGAATTTGACGGTTTCTCCATCGGCTCCAATGACATGACTCAGATGGTCCTCGGGACGGACCGCGACAACTCCCGCTTGCGCCATATCTATGACGAAGAAGATCCGGGTGTAGTCTGGGCCATCCTGGTGACCATTTTTGCAGGGCAGAAAGCTGGTAAGAAGGTGGGTTTCTGCGGGCAGGGTGTTTCCAACAGCGAGATCCTGCGCGGGCTGGTGTGCATCGCTGGAATCGTCAGCGCTTCCGTGGTGCCCGACACCTACTTCAAGACCAAGCAGGAGATGGCTAAGGTTGAGTGCGAGAATATCCCGGTCGGCAAACTGGGCGAGTGGTTGTCTGGCAGGCATCTGGAGCGTCTCAAGGGCACGCTTGTACAGAAGAATTACGAGCATATTCTCAAGAAATACAAGAGCGCCACGGATCTCAAGGACTGGTATGAGGGCGAACTGGCTAGGCTCAACGAGCAATTGCGCGAGAACCTGGACACGCCCAAGGAGTCCTTCTATCGGCAAGAGATGGAGGGGTTCCGCGAAACGTTCCATAAGCTGGTCATCTATGCCAGCTGGAACTGGTCTGAAACCGTTCAGGATGCCCTGCATCACGCCGGCTTTCAGAACTTCGAGGAACAGGCCAAGGCCTTGGAGGCCCAGCGCTCCAGGAAGTAGCTGCTTTGTTACAAGGTCATAAGAAAGGCGGTCCCGCATAGGGGCCGCCTTTCTTGTTAAAGCACATTAGGTTTTTGCGTTATGGCCAATACCGGGCGGGATCGCTCACGTTCCGTGTACCGTAAAAATAAAGACGCGGGAGAGTCATGGCTCTCCCGCGTTCCTGATGGGGGCGTTACTTCTCGCCCCTGAACTTCCCGGCGATATTGTTTTCGATCCAGCTCTTGTCCCACCATTCGATGGGGTTCACGGATATGCCGGCCAACGTCATTTCATAATGCAGATGGTCGCCTCCAGCCATGCCGCTTGTGCCTGATAGTCCCAGAATTTGACCTTTGGTTATCTGCTCGCCCTTGGTTATGTTGATCGTGTTCAGATGAGCATAAATACTCTGCAATCCGAGCCCGTGGTCGACAACAACGCAGTTTCCGTAAATGCCCAGATAACCGGAGTAAACGACAACGCCATTATTTGCAGCCGGCACTTTGGCTTGTTGCACAGAGGCCAAGTCGATACCAAGGTGGCGCTGCTCGTCTATTTTCTTGCCTTGATAGATATAGCTGCGCACGTCTCCAAAACCTGCCATTGGGGCGGCATTAGGCATGCGCAGAAACTCACCATCCCATAATGCCGTAGAGGAGGTTTGGGAGCCGATTACACGCAGTTCTTCCAGATTCTGCTTCCGCAGTTCAGAATTAACCTTGAGAAAGAGCTGGAGATTATCTGTTTCTTCCGGAAAGAAGCGCTGGAATTCCGGCATTTTCAAACTCAAGAAATTATCAGAGAGATTGATGGTGTCCTGTCGATAACGGCGTGGATTGGCAAAGAACGGAAAACCTTGCCGTGCGGAGTTGCCAGCGATGTCCACGGCTTCAATCATCGGACGAAATGAATCTTTATCCAGGAAATAGGGAAAAGCGAACAAGCAAAGCCAGCGTCCATCCGGTTGCAGATGGGCGGGAAAAAGAGTGTCCTTGACCAGTACGCCCGTACGGGAAACTGCCTCGCTCAGGCGATAGACAATGGCCGTGATGCCGCCTTGATTGATGTTGTGGGCCAAACTTTGGACCATGATCCTGGGCGGTTCCGAATCCATGAGGAATTCGTGGGAGAAAACGCTCATGCCGCCCTTGCCTAGATTGCTGAAAGAGGCGTCACGGACGGTGATCTCAAGAGTGAATGGGCCATCTTGGATGCCCTTTTCAGGTATAGAAAATTGTTTCTCCATATAACCAGGAGTGCCGGAAAACTGTTCGCTGAATAAGACAACGCTCTTTGCGCCCTGTTTGAGGACTGCCTCGGCGCTCTTCAGGCCTGAGCCTGGATCGGACATTTTCAAGGTAAACTTCGTTGCCGCGCCTACGGGGCCTTGAGCAGGGGAAACAACGACTTCGGGGGGTAATCTGTCATGAAACAAAAAAAAGGCCCCGGCTGCCAAAACCAGAACGGCTATGACAATGACAGGCAAGACTAATGAAACCTTCTTGATCTCCTGGCTCATAAATCCTCGAATTGGGTTTGCATGGGGTAAGGCTGAAAGGTCGGAACCGCCGGGCGCACTATATGTCAGTACGTAAGACTTGCCAACCATATCCGGCCATGCAGGATGGCGGCATCGGCCTGCCGAAAGCTGATTATCCGTAGGATATGGGGCCTGTATAGATCAACATCGCACTTTTCATTTTGGTTATGCCAGATCCAGATTCGCGTGAAGGACTGGAGTAACTCTCCAAAGTAATCGAGAAAGCTCAGGTTGGAAACCGGGGTTAAGACTTATGTCCCGCAGCCGGATAGAAATGTTGAAATTGCAAAAAGTATCAGTACCGAAATGAAAGTAAGGTGTTTGACTTGAGGATAAAAGAAATGACCATCCGAAGAAGTTGTAATCATTTAAAATACTTATACTACGATGACATCTATCGACTTGGTCTATCCGAAAGCAACTTTTTTGTCGATTTTATTGACAGTATGATGTTAGCGGATTATTTCACAAAGCCAAACAATTCTTACCCGATTGTGGCCCTGCTCAGGGCAAGTTCTTTTACTCATCAAGGAGAGCGGGATGAGCTTAGACAGACGCGATTTCCTCAAGCTGTGCACCGGCACGGTCGCGGGCCTCGGGGTTTCCCAGATGGTCCATCCGGCCATAGTACGGGCACTGGAAAAGGCGACCTCTGGCAAGGCCCCGGTTTTCTGGCTGCAGGGCTGCGGCTGCACGGGCTGTTCGGTATCCATTCTGAATTCGGTGCATCCCACAATCGCCGATGTGCTGCTCAAGGTTATCAGCATGGAGTTCCATCCAACGATCATGGGCTCCGAAGGCGAGATGGCCATGGAGCACATGTACGAGGTGGCCAAGGCGAAGAAAGGTCAGTATTTCGTCGTCCTTGAAGGCTCCATTCCGACTGCAGATGAGCGTTACTGCATCATCGGCGATGTGCACCACAAGGAAATCTCGATCAACCAGGCCATGGTGGAACTGGGCAAGGACGCCGCTGCCTGTATCGCCCTGGGCACCTGCGGCGCCTACGGCGGCATCCCGGCGGCCAAGGGCAACCTTACCGGTTGCGTCGGACTGCGCGACTTCTACGCATCCAAAAATATCTCCACCCCGGTTGTCAATATTCCCGGCTGCCCCCCGCATCCTGATTGGATCATCGGCTCCCTGGCCTTCGCCCTGGAGCATGGCGTGGAGGCCACTGCCAAGATCCTCGACGCCGATGGACGTCCCACCGTGTTCTTCGGTGAGAACATCCACGACAACTGTCCCTACCTTGAGCAGTTTGAGAACGATAACTTCGCGGCAACCTTCACCCAGGCCGGCTGCAAATACAACCTGGGCTGCAAGGGCCCTGCCTGCAACTCCGACTGCTTCAAGCGCAAATGGAACTCGGGCATGAACTGGTGTGTGGAGAACGCGGTGTGCACCGGCTGTGCCGAGCCTGGCTGGCCTGACAATTTCTCGCCGTTCTACGAGTCCATGTAATAGACCCAACGCCGCCATTACTTTGGAGGAAGTATGTCCGAGAAAAATGTCAAGATCTCTATCGATCCGGTGACCAGAATCGAGGGTCACCTCAAGGCGGAAGTCAAGGTCGAGAACGGCGTTGTCACAGACGCTTGGATGAGCGGCGGCATGTTCCGCGGCTTTGAAAACATCCTTATCGGTCGTGACCCTCGTGACGCCACACAGATCGTGCAGCGCATCTGCGGAGTCTGCCCCACGGCGCATTCCACGGCCTCCTGCTTGGCTCTGGATGACGCTTTCGGCGTCAAGCTGACCACCAACGGTCGGGTGACCCGCAATCTCATCTTCGGCGCCAACTACCTGCAGTCGCATATCCTGCACTTCTACCATCTGGCGGCGCTGGACTACGTGGCTGGTCCGGATGTGGCTCCTTTTGTGCCGCGCTACGAGAAGTCCGATCTGCGCCTGACTCCCGAACTGAACAAGGTCGCCGTGGACCAATACCTCGAAGCGCTCAATGTGCGCATGGTGGCGCATGAAATGGTCGCGCTATTCGGCGGCAAGATGCCGCACGTCTCCGGCCAGGTCGTGGGCGGCACCACCGAGATCCCGAGCCAGAAGAAACTGGACGAGTACGCCAAGCGCTTCAAGCTGGTGCGCAAGTTCGTCGAAGAGACTTACGTCCCGACGGTCTACGTCATCGGCAAGGCTTATGCGGACCTGCTCAAAGTGAGCCCCGGCCACAAGAACGTAATCAGCTTCGGCGTCTTCCCCATGGAGGACAGCGGCAAGGAGACCCTGCTCAAGCGCGGCGTCTACATCAATGGCAAGGACGTGCCCTTCGATCCCGCCAAGATCAAGGAGTATGTCAAGTACTCCTGGTTCGAGGACTCCTGCGGCAACCTGCATCCCAGCAAGGGCAAGACTCTGCCCAAACTGGACAAGTCTGGCGCTTATAGCTTTGTCAAGGCTCCGCGCTACGACGGCCATCCCGTCGAGGTCGGCCCGCTTGCGCGCATGTGGGTGTCCAACCCCGAACTCAGCCCCATGGGCAAGAAGCAGTTGAAGGACCTCTTCGGCCTCAACGCCAACCGCTTCCGCGATCTGGGCGATCTGGCCTTCTCCATCATGGGCAGGCACGTGGCTCGCGCCGAGGAAACCTATCTGGTGGCCAAGGCCATCGACGGCTGGCTCAAGGAAGTCAAGCCCGGCAAGGAGACCTTCGTGGCCGCCTCCATTCCGGACAGCGCCGAAGGCATTGGCTTCACCGAAGCCCCGCGTGGTTCCCTGCTGCACTACATCAACATCAAGGACAAGAAGATCGCTAACTATCAGATCGTCTCCGCGACGCTCTGGAATGTCGCCCCGCGCGACGACAATGGACAGCGCGGCCCCATCGAGCAGGCGCTCATCGGAACGCCGGTGCCTGACGTCAAGAATCCAGTGAACGTAGGGCGCGCCATACGCGCCTACGACCCGTGACTGGGCTGTGCCGTGCACGTGCTGCACGCTGAGACCGGCGAGAAGACCGTTGTTACCGTCGAGTAGCTCCGGGCGTTTCGCCCGCTAGCCGAAGCCGGGCCGCAAGGTCCGGCTTCTTTTTTCGAGCGCTTCAAAATGGGGATTAGCTCTGCTATCCAAGTGAGGCGCCTGATAGCAAACGCGGCTTGCAAGGAGGCCTAATGGATTCACGGAAATACCTCCTGGTGCTCGGTGTCGGGAACATCCTGCTTACCGATGAGGGCATAGGTGTGCATGCCGTCAATGACCTGAGCAAAGAGGATTGGCCCGAAGGTGTGGAGTTCCTGGACGGTGGCACCTGCACTCAGGATATGTACTACCTTTTCCATGGCTATGAGCACCTACTTGTCCTGGATGTGGTGCATGGCGGAAAGGAGCCGGGAACGCTTTTTTTGCTGGATGAGCAGGATCTCGTTCAGAACGAGAAGCAGCGTTTGTCCTTGCACGACATAGACTTGTTGGATTCTTTGAAGATGGCCGATCTGACAGGCAAAAGGCCCGTGCTGCGCATCGTGGGCATTCAACCCAAGGACATGACTACATGGTCCATGGAAATGACCGACGATCTCAAGGCTGTTTTTCCCAAATTCAAGGATTTGGTAAGGCAAGAGATTCGAAGGATAATTGCCCTGCGGGCATAATACTTGCCTGGAGATGAGACGTAAAGGCGGAGTTCCGATCGGAATTCCGCCTTTTCCGTTTTAGCCTGAAGAGGAGGCAGGCTGCTTACGGGTGATATAAGAGAAGAAGAGGAATACTGATGCGACTAATTACTTTGATGCTAGTTGAAAGCTGGAGTTCAGCTCTCCAGGAGTGAGGTTGTTCATCCGTATGGGTTATTCTGTCGTGTATTATTAATATTCCATATGCGAATCTGTTTGTTGTGAGACCAATCTCAATTATTCTGAGATGGTATTGACGTAAGTTCTGAAAAGTGTTCAAGAACACGGTAGGATTTGCAAGAGGTGATATCAGGAGGGCGATAAGGCATAACAGGTAAGTGCCCTGGGCACGCCAGAGCAGAGAGAAGACGGAAGCCGTCGGCTGCCGGGGCGGGGGGTCCGCCATTGGTAGGAATTACCGTCGGTTTCTGATCGTCCTACAAGCTGGAGGTGTTGTATGCGAGACTCTATTGGACTCGGAAAGCTCAGGGCCATGGAGCGCCAAGCGGCCGGGGGTATTAGCCGCCGCGACTTCATGAAGTTCTGCGCCGCGGTGTCCGCAGCCATGGGCGCGGGAACCATCATGAGCCCCGAGGCAATCGCCGCTGCGTTAACCACGAAAAAGCGGCCGTCTGTCGTCTATCTTCATAACGCTGAATGTACCGGCTGCTCCGAAGCTGTGTTGCGCACGGTGGAACCGTACATCGACGAGCTCATCTTGGGTATGATCTCCCTGGACTACCATGAAACGCTCATGGCGGCGGCAGGAGAACGCGCCGAAGAAGCGCTGCACGAAGCCGTCAAAAATGGTGAATTCATTTGCGTGATTGAAGGGGCCATTCCCATGGCCGAGAATGGTGTCTACGGCAAGATCGCCGGTCATACCATGTACGATATCTGCAAAGGCATTGCGCCCAAAGCCAAGGCCGTCATTGCCATTGGCAACTGTGCAACCTTCGGCAACGTTCAGGCCGCCAAGCCCAATCCCACCGGCGCCAAGGGTGTCAACGACGCGCTCGGTGACTTGGGTGTCAAAGCGATCAATATCGCCGGCTGCCCGCCGAACCCGATCAACTTTGTCGGCACCGTAGTGCATGTGCTTGAGAAGGGAGTGCCGGAGTTGGACGACCTCAACCGTCCGCTCATGTTCTACGGCAAGACCGTGCATGATCAGTGCCCCAGGCTCAAATACTTCGATGAGGGCAAGTTCGCGCCGTCCTTCGATTCCGAGGAGGCCCGCCAGGGCTACTGCCTGTACGAGCTGGGCTGCAAGGGGCCCTACACCTACAACAACTGCCCGACGGCCAAGTTCAATCAGGTCAACTGGCCGGTGCAGGCCGGCCATCCGTGCATCGGATGCAGCGAGCCGGATTTCTGGGATGCTCTGACCCCCTTCTACGAGCCCTCCTAGGCACGCGGCCGGATATCCTGGAGTAGGTTGATCAAGCGAACAGAGCCCTTTCCCAAGGAGGACAGTCCATGTCTGGTTCCAAAGCGAAGGAAACTCCCGCGACGGTCATGAAGACCCCGCAGGGCAACTATAGCGGCATGGTGGTCGTGGACCCCGTGACGCGCATCGAGGGCCACCTGCGCATCGAATGCGAGGTGGAGAACGGCAAGGTCAAGAACGCCTGGTCGAGCGGACAGCTCTTCCGTGGCCTGGAGATCATCCTCAAGGGCCGCGACCCGCGCGACGCCCAGCACTTCACCCAGCGCGCCTGCGGCGTGTGCACGTACGTGCACGCCCTGGCCTCCACGCGTTGCGTGGACCATGCCGTCAAGGTGAACATCCCGCCCAATGCGACCATCATCCGCAACCTCGTGATGGGCTCCCAGTTCCTGCACGACCACATCGTTCACTTCTACCACCTGCATGCCCTGGATTGGGTGGACGTGACCAGCGCACTCAAGGCCGACCCCAAGAAGGCAGCCAAGATCGCCAATGGAATCTCGCCGAGAAAAACAAACGCCGCCGATCTGGAGGCTGTACAGAAAAAGCTCAAAGCCTTCGTGGACAGCGGGCAGCTCGGCATCTTCACAAACGCGTACTTCCTGGGTGGTCACGATGCGTACTATCTGCCGCCCGAGGTCAACCTCATCGCCACGGCCCACTACCTCGAAGCCCTGCACCTGCAGGTCAAGGCCGCCCGGGCCATGGCCATCTTCGGCGCCAAGAATCCGCACACGCAGTTCACCATCGTGGGCGGCGTGACCTGCTACGACAGCCTCAAGCAGGAGAACGTCCAGGCCTTCATCGACCTGTGGCGCGAAACCAAGCAGTTTGTGGACGAGGTCTACATCCCTGACCTGCTGACCGTGGCCAGCTACTACAAGGACTGGGCCGGCATCGGCGGCACCACGAACTTCCTGGCCTTCGGCGAGTTCCCGAGGCCTGGCGGAGAGTTCGACCTGAGCAGCCGCTATCTGCCTCCGGGCGTCATCCTCAAGCGCGACCTCGCCAACGTGAAGAACTACGAGCCCAAGGAGATCCTGGAGCACGTCAGCCACAGCTGGTACCAGGGCAACGAGGCTCTGCACCCCTACAACGGCAAGACCGAGCCAAAGTACACCAGCCTTGAGGATAAGGACCGTTACTCCTGGATGAAGGCGCCGCGCTATATGGGCGAAGCCATGGAAGTCGGCCCTCTGGCCCAGATGCTCGTTGCATACGGTAAAGGGCAGCCGGCGGTGAAGAAAACCGTGGATATGGCCCTGCAGCATCTCGGAGTTGGACCCGAAGCCCTGTTCTCGACTTTGGGCCGTACTGCTGCCCGTGGCATCGAGACTGCTGTCATAGCTGCGGAAATGGAGGATTGGGTCAATCAGCTGCAGGAGAATGTTAAGAAGGGCGATACCAAGATCGCTCAGGAATGGAAAATGCCCAAGAGCGCCCAGGGTGTAGGCTATGTCAATGCCCCGCGCGGTGCATTGAGCCACTGGATCGTTATCGAGGACGGCAAGATCAGGAACTTCCAACTCGTTGTGCCATCCACCTGGAACCTTGGTCCACGGTGCGCCGGAGGCAAGCTGGGGCCGGTGGAGGAGGCCCTCGTAGGCACGCCTGTTGCCGATCCCAAACGGCCTGTGGAGCTTCTGCGAACCGTGCACGCCTTTGATCCGTGCATAGCCTGCGGCGTTCATGTGATCGATTCCAAGACCAATGAAGTTCACAAATTCAAGGTGCTTTAGAGAGACTAGTAATTGAGTGATGGACAGGAACCCTGCCTTGAGGCAGGGTTCCTGTATCTGCTTGTTTGACTGCTGGGGAAGGCCGTTCCGGCGTTGCTCAACACCGTGATACTTGGTCATAGATCAAGTATCACCCGTAAATGCCTCACATCCGGTGGGCTGCTCTGGCCCGCATAATCCGTTGAAACAGGCGGTCATGATTGCCTGGAAGGGAAAAGCATGGCTGATAAAGACAGAAACATCCTCGTCCTGGGTGTGGGCAATATCCTTTTCACCGACGAAGGCGTGGGCGTGCGGGTTGTGGAAAGATTGCAAGCCGAGTGTGATTTTTCGGAAAACGTCACTCTCTTGGATGGCGGTACGCTCGGCACACGCCTTATGGACCCCATAATGGCTTGTGGCTATCTTATCGTCGTGGACGCGGTCCTCGGAGACGGTGCACCGGGCAGCATCTATCGACTGACGGGCGATGATTTGCGAAAGAGCCTAGCCTTTAAAAATTCTTTGCACCAAACAGATCTGGTGGATACGCTGGTTTATTGCGATATTCTGGGTAACAGACCCGAGGCGGTGATTGTCGGCATTGAGCCGCATGATTACCAAACAATGGCCGTGGATCTTTCGGCTACCATCCAGGCGCGCATGCCGGATCTCATGACGGCTGTGTTGGCCGAAGTATCCAAGGCGGGCGGAAGCTACACCCTAAAGATGAAGGAGAAGAGCGAAAATGTGTCTGGCCATTCCTGCCAAGATTGAGGAGATAGAGCACGAGATCGCCAAATGTCGCGTGGGCGAGGGGGACACCTTTATCAAGGCCTCACTGGCTTTACTGGCCGACGAGGTGACAGTGGGCGACTATCTCATTGTACATGCCGGTTTCGCTCTGCGCCGTCTCGATCCAAATGAGGCGAAGGAAACATTGCGCATACTGCGTGACATGGCCCAGTTGATGGATCCCGTTCATTCGACCGGCTCGCCGGAATAACAGGACATTTTGCGACTTGCGACAGGCTTGCCTTCAAGCCTTTTTATCCAAGGCATCCAGCAGCTCAATAGTGAGCTTTAGGAAATCCGCCTCGGTAAGGATGCCTACCAGCTTTTGCCCTTCGACAACCGGCAGACAACCAAGCTTGTTCGTGAGCATGGCATCCGCGGCCTTGCGTATCGGGCAATCAGGCGAAACGACGATCACGTCGGTTATCATTATGCTCGCCAGCGGGATGCCTGCGTCGATCTCCTCCTGAATCAGACTATCTACATCCGCGAAACGAGAGAGGGTCGCGGCAAGGATATCCCGCTGCGTCACCAAACCTTCGAGATCATTCTCGGTGGATACAATAGGTATATGCCGTACCCGGTGGCGCATCATGATCTCTTTTGCGTGGAGCGCGGAGTCGGTGGCCTTCAGCGTGGTCACATTTTGGGTCATCAAATCTTCAACATGCATTGCTTGCGTCTCCTGAGTTTGTCTTTTTTTCTCGGGTTTTGCTAACTCATTGTCAAGTTAGAGTCCTGGGGAGTAACGGTTGACTTAGGGGCGAAAATTTGCTCCTTCGCCATTGGCGGTGAAAGCCGCGATAACTGCAAGACTTGGACTCAGCGATTGGGGGACGAGTTGTGATGAGCATTCGAGTATCGAGCGGCACATGATCGACCCGAAATACCGACGTGAACGTATGGTAAGGGAGCAGTTGGAGGC
Source organism: Pseudomonadota bacterium (assembly GCA_023411815.1). Taxonomy (GTDB): domain Bacteria; phylum Desulfobacterota; class Desulfovibrionia; order Desulfovibrionales; family Desulfovibrionaceae; genus Desulfocurvibacter. The sequence goes on from JAEYOJ010000089.1 coordinate 72,705, forward strand.
AAGGGGGATTCGGGATCAGGATGTCTTGCGCGCCATGAGCACCGTGCCCCGGCATCTCTTTGTCCAGGAAGCCTTGGCTTCCCAAGCCTACGATGACCGCCCTCAACCGATTGGCCATGGGCAGACCATCTCGCAGCCGTACATTGTAGCGTTCATGACCGAGCTTCTTCAGGTCAAGCCAGGCATGAAGGTGTTGGAGATCGGTACAGGGTCAGGCTACCAAGCCGCTGTGCTTGCCGAGATGGGCGCCTTTGTTCATTCAATTGAGAGAGTGCGTGATTTATATGCTGCCGCCCGTAAATTGCTGCTTCAGGATCTCAAGTATGAGCGTATCAAGCTGAGATTGGATGACGGCACCCTTGGCTGGCCTCAAGACGCGCCTTTCGATCGCATTATCGTCACGGCTGGAGGTCCCGAGATCCCCAAACCGCTCACCGAGCAATTGGCTGAGGGTGGGCGTTTGCTTATACCCGTGGGCGAGCGTCGACGAAATCAGGAGCTGGTTTTGATTCGCAAGGAGAATGGCGAATTGCGCGAGGAACGCAAGGGCGGAGTGCTGTTCGTGGATCTCGTGGGACAGCACGGTTGGTAATGTCCAGACGCGCAGCGGTTGCATTGCCGCAACGGATAAGAATATGAACCTTCTTTCGGCGTTGTTGGCCGGACCAGGCCCGGCCAGCGGCCGCGAGGCCCTGCTGCTTTTCTTCAAGGGCTTTGGCATGGGCGTCGCGGACATCATCCCCGGCGTTTCCGGTGGAACCATCGCATTCATCACCGGCATCTACGAAGACCTTTTGGCGGCCATCAAGTCCGTGGGCTCTCGATGCCTCCAAAGGCTGTTTTCCCTGGACCTGACAGGGGCCATCGCCGAAGTGCATACCCGCTTTCTGCTCCCGCTGCTGATCGGCATCGCTTCGGCGATCCTCCTTGCTGCGCACGCAATCAATTATCTCCTGGTCCATTGTCCGGTGCCGGTCTGGTCCCTGTTTTTCGGGCTCATCACCGCCTCGGTCGTCGTGGTCGCAGGTCACCTGAGCCGCTTCGGCATCCTGCAGGCGATCTTGCTGCTGGCCGGAGGTGTTTGCGCTTATTTCATCGTGGACATGATCCCGGTACAAACGCCGGAAACCCTGTGGTTCGTTTTTCTGAGCGGCGTCATTGCCATCTGCGCCATGATTCTTCCGGGCATCAGTGGCGCCTTTCTGCTCCTGATTCTCGGCAAGTACGAATTCGTGACGCAAGCCGTGCGCAATCCTCTTCAGACTGACAGCATTGTAATCCTGATCGTCTTTGGTTTAGGCTGCGCCTTTGGCATCGCAGGTTTCTCACGTTTTCTGCATTACCTTTTGCGCCGCCATCATGACGCTACAGTGGCTGTTCTTACGGGGGTCATGCTCGGATCTCTACGTAAGGTTTGGCCCTGGAAAGTGGTATTGGAGGAGCGCATCATCGCCGGCAAGTCCTTCGTCGTAAAGACGGCCAATGTCCTTCCGGGAAGAGTCGATACAGAGCTGCTACTTGCTCTGCTGCTCATGATTATCGGTTTTGTCGCCGTATTGCTCCTGGAGCGCGGAGGGGCCAGAAAGCGCATATCACAAATGTCGGCTTGAGGTGCATTGCCACGTAAGCGCGAGTGCGCTATGGGTTTCCCTGCCTAGGAAGATTTGTAACACGTCAAGTGCTCTGATTAGTCGAGGAGTCTCCATGGGGCAGGATGGCGGCTGGCCTCAAGGCCAAACGGGTGGAAAGCCCCAACCCAGGCTTACCACGCAGGATCAGCGAATAAGCAGCGTACTTGAGAATATCCGCTACAAGATCTTTGTCATGAGCGGCAAAGGTGGAGTGGGCAAGAGTTCCATTTCAGTAAATATTGCCGCGGCGCTTGCCGCCAGTGGATATCGGGTTGGGCTCATGGATGTGGATATCCATGGCCCCAGCGTTCCCAACCTCCTGGCCCTCAAGGGACCGTTGGAAATCGAGCATGGCTCCGCCATAAAGCCCAAGCGATACAATGACAATTTGCACGTGGTATCCATGGCGTCGCTTTTGCGCGATCCGGATCAAGCTGTTCTTTGGCGCGGACCCATGAAAACTTCGGCCATCAGGCAGTTCCTAGCCGATGTGAACTGGGGTCGTCTGGACTTCCTGGTGGTGGACTCCCCCCCGGGCACAGGGGACGAGCATATGACTATCCTGAAGCTCATTCCTGATGCCCTGTGCCTCATCGTGACCACGCCTCAGGAGATATCCTTGGCCGATGTTCGTAAGACAATCAATTTTTTACAATATGCTCAGGCCAATATCTTAGGCGTTGTGGAGAACATGAGCGGACTTATCTGTCCTCACTGCAACCAAGTGATCGATCTCTTCAAGAAAGGTGGCGGTAGAGAGCTTGCCGAGGGGTACGGATTGCCTTTCCTCGGATCAGTGCCTCTGGATCCCGCCACCGTTGTCGCCGGCGACTTGGGCAAACCCGTTGTCCTGCTCAGGGAGGATACCCCGGCCAAGCAGGCTTTGTTGGAACTGGGCGAGCGTATTGCCCGTGAAGCCGAAAGAAGCCTTGAGGCTGCGGCCATGGCGCCATCTGTCTGAACCAATATACTCCGGGCGAGGATAGCTCCCCGCAACTTCAACAATCTCATTCTATGTTCAACTTACCGAATTCGCTGAGTCTGGCACGTATAGCCACAATACCTTTCATTGTCGTTTTGTTGTATTATCCGACCAGGATCACATGTCTGCTGGCCATGTTCGTTTTTATTTTGGCCTCCCTGACGGACTTGGTGGATGGTTTCGTGGCCCGCCGCTGGAACATCGTCACCACTGTAGGCAAGTTTCTTGATCCGCTGGCTGACAAGCTGCTCATTGGCGCCATTCTGATAATGCTGGTCCATCTGGGTTGGATCGAAGCCTGGATCTGCATAATCATCATCAGCAGAGAAATGGCGGTCACTGGATTGCGCGCCATTGCAGCGGACTATGGAATGATTATTGCTGCCGACAGCTTCGGCAAACTCAAAACGATTTTGCAGATCGTTGCTCTTTGCCCGCTGACGCTGCATTATCCCTGGTTCGGCCTGGATCCGAAGCCCATCGGCATGGCCTTCTTGTATGCGGCACTTGTTTTGACGGTCCTTTCCGGCGGTAAATATTTTTATGGCTTCTCACAGAATTGGATCAGTAAAGAAACAGCTTGAGCGACGGATTCAAGGCACGAGAACGAGAGGAGCACTCATGATCGATAGCGGCAAATCTCAGAACCTCATGCACAGGATCACCAACTGCCTGCAAACCATCCTCGAGCTCGAACCGGAACTCAAGCAGCTGGAGCTTGGCCACATGCTGCTTAAGGAGTTCGGTCTATTAAAGGCTTTTTTGCTCAAGGTGGATAAGTTGGATCTCGAGGAAGAGGACGTTCAGCGTATCGAGAACGCCACGGCCAGCTTTCTTGATGAATTGCGCATGCCACTGGTGGAGCAAGTTGAAGACCGCTCCACTTCCCGTCTGGTCCAATAGCCACATGGGGCGCTGATGGTTCGTAATTTACTTATAGGCATCCTTTTGCTGGTCAACTGCCTTCTACTCTATGGCGTGGTGATTAGCGACAAAGGTCTCTTCTCCCTGCGCCGAATGAGGGCGGAGCGGGATGAACAGGCAGTCGTTACCAATGTACTCAAGGATAAAAGCCAGGAGTTGAGCCGTGAGATTCTGTGGCTCAAGAAGGGTGGCGAGTACACGGAGCGAATCATACGGGACAAGACCAATTTCATTAAAGACGGTGAAGTGGTTTACATTATCGGAAGTGAAGGCAGGGCAAGTGCCGCGCCTGGACAGGTTGAGCGAGGAACTGGGCAATGACGGAAAAAGGTGAGTTCTATCGCGAATTGTTGCGGATCGACTCTTCTTCCAAGGTTTTTTATCCATTGGCAGTGCTTCTTTTCGAGGCCGGCCATTTGGAGGAAACAGCCAAAATCCTTCGCCAGGGGCTGACAACCCATGGGGATCACCTGGAAGCGAGGCTTTTGCTTGTCGAAGCTCTGGAACGGCTTGGACAAAAAGAGGACGCCGTCACCGAAGCGGACAAAGCCATCAGCATTCTTTCCAGATTCCCCACATTCTGGCGGATTTGGGCAACCCAGGCCGGCAAAGGTTCAAAAGACCTTGCCTTGGCCTTGAATTTTTTGTCGAATCACTTCAAAGGCAAGGCTTTGTCCTGGGCTGAACTCATACAATCGGCTTTTGAGGTTCTGTCCCAGGCACAAGGCTCTTCCGACAGCGTGGAGGCCGTTAAAGGCAATCCTGTAAAAAGCGCCCAGGAGAGTATTCGGACAGAAGCTGGCGTCCAGCCCCAAAGAATCGAGGAAGCAGGCCAAACGTCCGCTCAGACGAGGGTCAGCGTCGATTCTTCGCTTGTTGATGTCTCTCAAAGAGGCATGGAGCGCTTCGCGCCGCTCGCAGAGAATGCCCCAGGCAATCAGCGCAAGCCGGAACGCAGGCTTGGCGGTTCCCTGCGCACCAGGACCATGGCCGATTTGCTGGCCGCGCAGGGGGATTTCGAAGGGGCGGCCGAGATATACGAGGAGCTTTTGCGTGATGTCGATGACGAGCGGCAAAAGCAGATGCTTATTGAAGCCATTGATCGCGTCCGAGCCGAAGCTGCTCAAAAAAAGGGCCAAGCCTTCGGTATCAGTAACCGGAGCGTCGAGGACCAGAGTCAGGACTCTTCCCCCAAAAACATGCTGGATTCATCTGGGCGTTTCCAAGCCAACGACAGGCTGATAACTCTGCTTGAGAAGCTGGCGCAAGGCCTGGAGGGGCGCGCGCAATCATAGTGTTTTTGACCCGCCCTGAAGTCGTGTGATCCTCCGCAGCCTTTTCCTGCCGGCTTTGCATTGCACGGCAGACAGAAACATGACATACCCCGGTTCTGTTTCAATCTCTGCGCCATTGCCGGCTGATCGGCGTGGCGACATCCATGTGGATAGGTCATGACCAGCATACGTTCGGCATTTGCCGCAAGCCTGATATGCCTTGCTCTGGCAAACTCGGGCTGCGGTTGGTGGTACTCACTCTCTGATGGTGCCTCCTCCTTAGTCAACCCGAAGCTGGAGTACAAGGAGTATGCACCCTCGGGAGACAAATGGCGTTTGGCGAACCTCTTTGCGCCCGTCGACCAGCGGATACAGGCCCTGACTCGCGAGCTTTCCACGATCGAGAGCTTCCCGGCGCCCGAATGGTATGGACGACTTTTGGATCGCTATCCATGGATCACAAGCATTGCCGCTGTGGATGCCCAAGGGCGATTGCTGGGCAGGTTGCCGGAGAACGCCATCACGCCGTTGGATGCAGGGCAATTCTTGGAATTCGCGGCGGATTGGGAACGCGCCACGTTCAAGTCGTTTTTCAGCCAAACCGATCTGGGGCCGGAAGTCTGCCTCGTGCAGCCTGTCTCCCTGCACAACAAATGGGTGGGCCTCATTATCGTGCAGTTCGATCCACGCTCCTTGAGGCAATTCAGCCCGGCTCCCGAAGGATTGACCCTGCTGCATTCCGGTCTGCTGCTCTGGCCTTCCACGCCGGTCAACGAGGCGGAAGTTCTGGTCGGGGTGGACTGGGAGGCGATCCTTCGTGACAGGGTGTCAGGCACTCTTGAAAGAGAAGGTCGATCCTATACTTGGCTGGCTCGCCATATTGGTGATACCTACGTAATTTACGCGGTTCGAAACCGCGACGACGGCTAAATCGACTGCCGCTAAGGAAGGTGCGCCTTATGCCACAAGTAACGGTCACAGAGCATCTGCTATTGCATCAGAAGCAATCTCCGTCAGCCACCGGACGATTCACCATGTTGCTCAACGAGTTGATACTCGCCGGAAAGATCATTTCTCGGGATGTGAACAAGGCCGGGCTCGTGGACATAGTGGGCTTCACCGGCACCGAGAATATACAAGGCGAGAAGGTCAAGAAGCTCGACCGGTTCGCCAATGAAGTACTCATCCACAGGATGGAGCGGGCGGGAGTGCTTTGCGGGATGGCGTCCGAGGAAAACGCGGATCTTATCCCCATCCGGGATAAGTTCCCCAAGGGCGACTACATGCTGCTTTTCGATCCCCTGGACGGTTCGACCAACATCGATGTGAACATCAACGTCGGCACCATTTTTTCCATCCTACGCAACAAGAATTTCGATGGTTCCGGGGCCTCCCTTGGCGACATGCTCCGACCGGGCGTCGAGCAGGTCGCCGCCGGCTATATCATGTACGGTTCTTCGACGATACTGGTCTACACGACTGGCAATGGCGTGCATGGCTTCACGCTGGACCCCAGCGTGGGGGAGTTCCTGCTTTCGCACCCGAACCTGACCATCCCTGAGAGGGGCAAAATATACTCGGTCAATGAGGGCTATTGGAACTACTGGGACAAGCCGACCCAGGAGATCGTCTCCTGGTTCAAGGATCCCGACGGCAGACGAGGATCGCCATACAGTATGCGTTACATAGGCTCGCTCGTGGCGGATTTCCATCGCACGCTGATATATGGGGGCATCTTCATGTATCCGGCCGATCATAGGGATCCGGCCAAGCCCAAGGGCAAACTGCGTCTCATGTACGAGGCCTCCCCGCTGGCAATGCTCGTCGAACAAGCGGGCGGCATGGCTTCCACCGGCAAGAAGCGCATTCTCGACATCGTCCCGGAGGACTTGCATCAGCGTGTGCCCCTGTTCATTGGTTCGCGCGAAGAGGTGCAGAAGGTCCAGGACACCTACGCCAAGTACGCTGGATGCTCTGCCTAGGCATTGAAACGTCCTGCGACGAGACGGCTGTGGCCATCGTGCACGGCACCCGCATGCTCGGTCAAAAGCTCGCTTCCCAAGCGGACTTGCATGCTTTGTTCGGAGGTGTGGTGCCGGAGATCGCTTCGCGCGAGCATCTGCGGCTAATACATCCTCTGACTCAAGCTTTGTTCAGGGAAACGGGGCTAACCGCAGGTGATATCGATGTGGTGGCCGTGTCCAGAGGTCCAGGCTTGTTGGGTAGCCTGTTGGTCGGACTGGGCTATGCGAAAGGTTTCAGTCTTGCCGCGGGCAAGCCTTTGGTCGGCGTGGATCATTGCCTTGCGCATCTTCTGGCTACGTCTTTGGAAACTGAGCTGGAGTATCCGGCTTTGGGACTGCTGGTTTCGGGCGGGCACACGCAGATTTATTTTTTGCGTTCTCCCGTCGACTTCGAGATTCTGGGCCGGACTTTGGACGATGCCGCAGGCGAGGCTTTCGACAAGGTGGCCAAGCTTGTCAACTTGCCATATCCCGGCGGGAACCACATAGACAGCCTTGCCCTGGGCGCGGAGCCTGTACCGGATATGTTTCCCAAGCCGTATTTGGACAATCAGAATCTGGATTTCAGTTTCAGTGGCCTCAAGACGGCCGTAGCGACCCGCGTGGCGGCCAATCCGTATTTGCGCCTTGAGCGCATGCAGAGCATCGCTGAAATTGAGGCCAATCCCGAACTGGCGGTCATGCTGGCTTCTTTCAATCAGGCTGTAGCCGAAACGCTGCGTATCAAGCTTCAGCGTGCCTTGGACCGGGTTGGCAAGGTGTGCTCGGTCATCGTGGCCGGAGGTGTCGCGGCCAACACAATGGTCAGGCGGTTCATGACGGAAATGGCTCTGGCCAATGAGGTCCGCTTGCTGATGCCCAGTCCGTGGTTATGCACGGATAATGCGGCCATGGTGGCTGCTGCTGGTGTTCAGATTTATCGCCAAGGTTTTGCCCATGATCAGCGGCTGGAAGCCGTACCGCGCGGAAGAGCCGTGCCCCGGGATTACCGGAAATTGTCAGCCCCTCTGTGCAAAAGCAGCGGCTAAGCGGTCGGACACGGCTGCGAAGAGCGTTTTTTTGAGCATCGGGTTGACAGGAATAAGTCGTGATAATAACGTCTTAATCGGTAAAAGCCGTGTAGCTTGATCTTTTTTTCCCGGTCAGGGCCATCGATTTCTAGAAGGTGGCTGCCTCGGAACAGGGATTGAGTCGATGCCATTAGCTGCGTTACGTCCAACTGAAAAGGAGTGTAATATGGCTGGTCAGGTTATGGACAGCAACTTTGAGTCTGAAGTTCTCAAGTGCGATTTACCGGTTCTCGTTGATTTCTGGGCTCCTTGGTGCGGTCCCTGCCGTGCTCTTGGGCCTGTTATTGAAGAGCTGGCCAACGAGTATACCGGCCAAGTCAAAATCGTTAAGATGAACGTGGACGAGAACCCCAATACGCCTGGGAAATACGGCATCCGTGCCATTCCCACGCTCATCTTTTTCAAGAATGGAGAAGTGCTTGATCAGGTGACTGGTGCCGTATCCAAGAGCAGCATCAAGGATATGATCAGCAAGAAGGTCTCCAAGTAAATGAAGAGTTTTGATGCTGTTGTCATTGGGGGCGGACCGGCAGGGATGACGGCCGCCCTCTATTTTTTACGTTCGGGACTTCAGGTCGCTTTTGTGGAGAAGCTCTCCCACGGTGGCCAGATGCTCACGACCGAGCGTATCGATAATTATCCGGCATTTCCTGGCGGGGCGTTCGCATTCGAACTGGCCGACCGCATGCTGGAGCAGCTCAAGGAATATGCAAACGACGCGTATAAGTACCTCAATGACGAGGTGAAGACCCTTGAGCCGGGACAAAGCCAGCATCGCGTTCTTATTGGAGAAGAGTGGATCGCCGCGCGCAGTGTGGTCATTTGCACGGGAGCGCGTTATAAGAAGTTGGGCTTGCCGAGCGAAAAGCGGCTTATGGGACGCGGGGTGTCGTATTGCGCTCTTTGCGACGGCAACTTCTTCCGCGACCAAGTTGTGGCCGTTATCGGTGGAGGCAATTCCGCACTTGAAGAGGCGCTATACCTTACCCGCCTGGTCAAGAAGCTGTATCTGATCCACCGCCGCGAGGATTTCCGCGGAGCCAAGTGCTATCAAGACAAGTGCATCGTCAATCCGAAGATAGAAATTCTGCGCAGTTCCGTTGTCGAAGAAATAATCGGCGAGGAGCGGGTCAGCGGCATACGGATTCACGATCTGAAGCAAGATCAGGCGCGCACCATCAACGTGGATGGAGTATTTGTGTTCGTTGGATTTGAACCTGTGCATGGTTTTCTGCCCGACAGTCTGGAGCTGGATACGGCGGGTTTCATAGTTACTGATCAGGAATGCCGGACAAGCATCCCCGGGATTTTCGCCGCGGGCGATGTTCGCTCCAAACTGTGCCGACAGGTGGCCACTGCTGTCGGAGACGGTGCCACGGCAGCCACGGCAGCCATGTCCTATCTGGAAGGCAAGCATGCCGCGTAGGACTCTTTTCACCCTTGTAGCCTGCTTGCTTATCGTATCGTCCTCCGGCTGTGGCATTATCGATTACTTCTTTGTGCCTACTCCCGAGGAAACGGCCCTTGATCTCTTTCAGGCTGGCCAGGAGGAGATGGCTCAAGAGGATTGGGCCGACGCCGTTGAGTATTTTACAAAATTAAGGGATCGATTCCCGTTCAGCCCTTATACCGTGCAGGCCGAGTTACTCCTGGCCGACTCGTATTTCAATGACGGCAAGTATTCCGAAGCTCTGCAGGCTTATAAGGAGTTTGAGGCTCTGCACCCCAGTGATCCCCGCATACCATATGTGCTTTTCCAAATCGGCATGGCCAACTACAAGAGCATGGGCTCCATTGATAAGCCACAACAGCATGCCGCCGAATCAGTAGAGTTTTTCAGAAGGCTTATTCAGACTTATCCCAATTCCGAGCATGTACCCAAAGCCAAGGATTTTATGCTGCGGGCCAGGCGTCAACTTGCAGAACATGAATTGTTTATCGCCGATTTTTATTGGCGTGCAGGAAGGTTCGGCTCTGCCTGGGAGCGTTACTCCTTTGTGGCCGAGCATTACAAGGATGTTGAGGATGCGGCTGTCTATGCCGAGAAGCGCTCGCAACTGGCTTTTCTCGAACGCCAGCGGGAGGCGGCCGAGAAGGCTCGCGCGGCCAAGCACGGAAGCTGGAGGGATTGGTTTAACTGGCTTTAATGGTCGGAAGGATGTTTACGAGGCGGCCTAACGGCCGCTTTTTTAATATGTCAGTAAGCCTTCCTCCTGGAGCAGCTATGGATCAGAACTGTTGGCTGCCTGATGAACTCGAAACGCATGCGGTCGATGATAATCGCTTTGCCCAGGCATATGAGGCTGCGGACGATCGACAGCGTTCCTTGCTTAAATCTTCCATCGCAGCCCTATGGCATTTACATCCTCCCAAACGTGTGCGCTTGGAAATTAAGGAATCGAGCTGGGATCAAGGAGGGGGGGCACTGCTCCTAAACAGGCCGCTTGCATGGGCCATGCTGTGCTTCGATGCCTCGGCAGCTTCGCCCGGGATGGTTTTGTCCGCGCTCGTACCCGCTCTCACTGCGGGTGTGCCGGAGGTTGCGGTAATCGGTATAGGTCCAGGGGCTTTCCCTCATTCAGTCTTGACCGCTCTGGAATTGGCTGGTCAGGAGCGGGTTTTCGAACTGCAGGAGCCCGAAGCGTGCGCATTGACCAGAAGTATGGCTCCTGCGCAGTCGATTTCGGGCATAGTCATGTGTCTTGGACGCGAGGCGCAAGCAGCGTTCTCGAATGCGAGACTGCCTGTCTGGTTTCCCAGGCCAAGCCTGAGTGGAGGAGAGTGCCAATCCGGCTATTCGCTTGGAGTTTTCCTGGCGGATGAGCAGGACTATTCGGATCGGCTCAAGCACGATATCGATTATCTGCTGCCGGGGATCGCGACCGAGTGGTGGAGCCCCTCGGGCAAGATTGGCCCAGGCAAGGCACAGCGTAGGACAGGAGATTTTGCCCTTTTCAGGGAGAGTTGTTTTGACGCCGTATTGGTTCCACAGCATTACTGTCGTTCGGCTTTGGACGCCTTTCCGGTCGTGCTTGGTCTTGACCGCGCTGGGCAGTGGCTATGGCCTGATTTGACAGAGAATCATTTCCGTCTGCGTCATGCGGCCATTTTTTAATTTGACTTTGTTCTCAGCGCATTAGCCGGGAAGCATCATGAGCAAGAAGATGTTCAGCGGAAAGAGCGAACTGGAATCGCTTCGGAATATCGGGATCATCGCGCACATTGATGCGGGCAAGACGACCCTCACGGAACGTATTCTTTTCTACACACATAGAATACATCGCATGGGCGAGGTCCATGACGGAACTGCGACCATGGACTATATGCCAGAAGAGCAGGAGCGCGGCATTACAATAACTTCCGCATGCACAACATGCATGTGGAAGGATAAACGCATCAACATTATCGATACGCCTGGACATGTCGATTTTACAATCGAGGTAGAACGGTCGCTGCGCGTGTTGGATGGCGCTGTCGGCGTCTTTTGCGGCGTAGGCGGAGTAGAGCCCCAGTCCGAAACTGTCTGGCGCCAATCCCAACGCTATGGTGTACCCAAGCTGGCTTTCGTGAATAAAATGGATCGCCTGGGAGCGAGTTTCCAAGGCGTGCTTAATCAGATGAGTCAGAAGCTTGGAGCCAAGCCTTTGCCGCTGGTGATACCGGATGGTGAGGGTGAAGATTTCAAGGCCTTATTTGATGTGCTGCGCATGAAAAGGCTGCTCTTCGAAAACCAGAGTCAGGGCGAGCACTACGAAGCCCAGGAGTTGGATGCGGAGGAGATAACTCGTGTTCTACCGTGGCGGGAGCGATTGATCGAGGCAATCGCGGATGAGGATGAAGAGATTCTGCAGAGCTATCTCTCAGGCGAAGATATCTCCGTGGAACGCCTGGAGGCGGCAATTCGCGCTGCCACTCTGCGCTTGCGGCTCGTACCGGTCTTTGCGGGCTCGGCGTTGAAGAATGTCGGCGTGCAGCCGTTGTTGGATGGCATAGCGGCTTTCCTGCCGTCACCCCTGGATGTTCCGGGCGCAACAGGCGTGGGTCCGCAAACCAATGCCAAGGTACATTTCCAGGCTTCCCCCAGCGAGCCGCTCTCCGCGTTGGCTTTCAAGGTAAACATGGAGAATGGCCGCAAGCTGGTGCTCATGCGCATATATTCCGGAGTGCTGAGCGAAGGGCAGGAGGTTTGGAATGCCACGCAAAGCCAGACAGAACGCGTTGCGCGTCTTTTCCATCTCCATGCTGGCCGCAAGGAAAAGCTCGATCGGGCCTCTGCCGGAGATATCGTTGCCGCGGCGGGACTCCGCTTGACCAAGACTGGGGACACGTTATGCACCAGGGATGCCCCCCTCATCTTGGAAAGTATTGATGAGTACAAGCCTGTCATCTCTTTAGCCATTGAGCCGCGTAACGCCGAAGAAGCCGAGCGGCTTGGATTGGCGCTTGAGCATTATTTGCAGGAGGACCCTACGCTTCACCTGGAAAAGGACGCGGCCACGGAGCAACTCGTCCTTTCAGGGATGGGCGAGCTGCATCTGGAGGTGGTATTGGACCGCTTGCGTCGGGAGCATGGACTGCAACCGCGCAGCGGCAAACCCCAGGTCGTCTACCAGGAGACTGTCACGGCGCAGGCCGAGGCTGAAGCCGAATTCCGGCGTGAACTCGGCGATGCCATTCATCATGGGTCTGTGCGTCTCGATGTCGCCCCCTTGCCGCGAGACAAGGCGAATGAAGTTATCCTGGCCTTCGAGACCTCCCTCTGGCACCAAACCGTCGCGGAATCCGTGTACGAAGGTGTCAGCGATGGCCTGCAAAGCGGTGTGGTCAAAGGTCATCCCGTACAGAACGTAAGGGTCAGGGTGCTTGAATTGCAAAAGCGGGAAGGGGAGTCCACTCCTGTAGGTTTCCGGATGGCTGCCTCCATTGCCTTGCGCAAAGCCATTGAAAAGGCCACGCCCATGCTGCTGGAACCCCTCATGGATGTCGAGATCACCGTGCCCGATGATTTCGTAGGTGATGTAATGGGACTGCTCGGTGCCAAAAATGCACGCATCGAAAACTTGTTCGATCGGGCTGGACAGAAGACCGTCAAGGCGCTTGCCCCGTTGCGCAAGCTTTTTGGCTTTTCCACCGATTTGCGCTCGGCCACTCAAGGGCGAGCCGGTCTCGTGATGAAATTTTCACGCTTCGATGTGTTGACCTGAAAGTTTGGCCGGACGTCACATGAGCGTATTCTCCAACCTTAAACGTCTTGTAAGATATAACTATCTTAAGGTCCTAAGGCTTAAGACATCCTCGCACAGCATAGCCTTGGGCTTGGCGCTAGGGGTATACGGGGGGTGCTTGCCTGCTTTGCCCGCTCTGCCTTTGCAGAGTATCATCGCCTTGCTGCTTGCTTTTCTCTTCCGGGCGAGCAAGATCGCTGCGCTGGTGGGGACCTGGGTATCCAATCCATTCAATTGGGTTTTCTTCTACTGGGCGGAGTATAAGATCGGCAGTCTTTTCATCCCCGTAGATATGAGGATCGATTTCCCCTCTATGGGGGTTCAGGGCTTTGTCTCCATTGGCATGAAAGGCCTCCTGGTTCTGCTGATTGGAGGCGCCATCCTCGGCCTCCCACTGGGAGCGCTGACTTATGCGGTATCTCTTCCTCTTATTCGCAATTATCGCAGACGCCGCGCCTTGCGGCTGTTGCGTAAAAGGACAAGCTTATCCTAGCCATAGCCACGAACTGATCCGAGCCGGCCTCAACTTGAGTGCATTCCTTGCGCTAAGCCCTCACAATTCGTAAACATGACGGAAAGGGCTTTCAGCCTGAAGCAGGAGGCATGATGGAAATCGGCTCCAAGCGATTAGTGGTGGTGTCCAACCGACTGCCCGTGGCGTTGAGTAATGAGGGCGGACGCTGGGTCATCAAGCCCGGCGCTGGAGGATTGGTTACGGCTCTGGCGCCGGTGCTCAAGAACCGGGGCGGATTGTGGATCGGCTGGTCTGGCGCCAAAGGCGATGTGGACCTTGTCGATCCTCTGGCGGATTTTTCCCGTGAGGCAGGATATTCGTTACATCCGGTATACCTCACGGAGGAAGAGGTTGCTGGCTATTACCACGGCTTTTCCAACGAGGTAATCTGGCCTCTCTTTCACGATTTCCAATCGCGCTGCAATTTCAATCCGACATACTGGCGCAGCTACCTTGACGCGAACCTTAAGTTCGCCGAAGTGGTTGTCAGATATAGCCGCGATTCCGACTACATCTGGGTCCATGATTACCACCTGATGCACTTGGCTTTCATGCTTCGCAATATGGGGGTTCCGCGGAATTGTGGTTTTTTCCTGCATATCCCATTTCCGCCGCCGGACATTTTTTTGAAGCTGCCCTGGCGGGCCAAGATCGTGCGCTCGCTTCTGGAGTATGACTTGGTGGGTTTCCAGACCGGGCGAGATCGAAGCAATTTTCTCAACTGCGTGCGGGCGTTATTGCCTGAAGCAAGTATGACTGGCCGAGGCAACGAAGTGCGGGTCACGCTCTTCGGCCGTACCTCCAGGCTGGGGGCGTTTCCCATCAGCATTGATTTCAATGCCTTCTCGGACATGGCCTCTTCAGGCGAGGTAGCCCAGAAAACCAAGGACTTTCGGGACGCCTTGCGCCAGCGCAAGGTTCTTTTAGGTGTCGACAGGCTTGACTATACCAAAGGCATTCCTCAACGTATCGAGGCCATACGGCAACTGCTCATCAAGTTTCCTGATTTGCGTGAGCGGTTTTCGTTTGTACAGCTGGCAGTGCCCAGCCGTGAAGAGATTCCGGAGTATAACGCGCTGAAGATTGAAATCGAACGCTTGGTGGGAGAGGTAAATGGGCAGTTCGCTCAACCTGGATGGGTACCCATTCAGTACTTGTATCGTTCGCTGCCCCGAGCGGATCTGGTGGCGTTTTATCGGGCGGCGGACATCGCTTTGGTTACTCCGCTGCGTGACGGGATGAACCTGGTTGCCAAAGAGTATTGCGCAAGCAATGTCTCGGAGACTGGCGTGCTCATATTAAGCGAGTTCGCTGGTGCTGCGGGCCAGCTCCAAAAGAGCGGAGCCAAGCTGGTCAACCCGCATGATGTTGAAGACGTGGCTAAGGTTATCCACAAAGCATTCCATACGGATATTGCCGATCACCGGAAGAATATGCACCGGCTGCGCGAATCGATCCGCAAGGCGGATATTTTCTGGTGGGTGGACTCTTTCCTGCAAAATGCCTTTTCCCGACACCTCAACGACTTTCCATCCCTGGAAGGTGTCAGCTTTCACTCGTAAAGGCGTAATTGAATGCGTGCAGCAGATGGCAAGCCTTTTGCCAAGCGCAGTCTCGGGCAGAACTTTTTGCAGGATGAGAATATCGCCCGCAAAATAGTCGCCGCCCTGGAGTTGCATGAAGGCGATACGGTGGTGGAGATAGGCCCGGGGCGAGGAGCCCTGACTCGCTGGCTCGCCGAGTCCCCGACTCATAGGATTTTGGCCCTTGAGAAGGATAAGGACTTGGCGCAGCAGCTTGCCGAGACTCATCCTCGGGTGGAAATAGTCGTTTCGGATGCCTTGCGCTATCCATGGGAGAATTTATCCGGCGTAGAGCCCCTAAAGTATATTGGAAATCTGCCGTACAATATTGCATCGCCTTTGATGTGGGAGATCGTGAGCCGGTCATCGCGCTATGCAAGGGCGGTTTTCATGGTCCAGCACGAGGTTGGGCTTCGGCTCACTGCAAGTCCGGGGAATGGAGACTACGGCGCTTTGAGCGTCTGGATTCAGAGCTTCGCGCGTGTTCGCTACCTTTTTCGCGTGTCGCCGCAGGTATTCCGGCCCAAGCCCAAGGTTGATTCGGCTGTCCTCTGCTTCGAACCGCTGGCGGAAGAGGATCGGCCAACTCATCCGGCATTACTGGCGAAATTGTTGCATCTTTGCTTCCAGAAGCGGAGGAAGCAATTGCGCAATATCTTGCGCGACTGGTGGGACGAAAGGGTTGGGAGTAGCGGGAGCGAGCTTGCCAATGCGGCTGAAGCCCGGCCCGAGGTGTTGACTCCTAGGGAGTTTCAGCAGCTAGCCCTGCTTCTTTGGGGTGATGATTGATCAACCAACTTTAGTCGGCTGTGGCCCCCTAAAAAGTTTGACCTCTTATAGGCCTTAATTTATGGCCATTTCGGCTGGACAGGGGAAAAGCATTGATTTAATGCTTTGTGGGTCGCAGGTTAGGCTTCTGCCCTCTCCAAATTGACGCTGCTCTTGTATCGACAATCATGCTTAAGGGCGATGGCCCAGGAATGAATTCTTATACGCAGGTTGTAACGATGGTGGAATTTGGACCGGAATATGGATGAAGGTCCTATGTTCTAAGCAAAAGAGGAGGAGAGGACTCATGACCAAGGCTGATCTGGTTGCCAAGATTTCTGAGAAGGCTTCAATCTCCAAGGCCGATGCCGAGCGTGCCCTGAATGCATTTCTCGAGGCCGTGGGAAGCACCCTTGTGGGCGAAGGCAAGTTGACGCTGACCGGCTTTGGCACCTTCGCGGTGGAAGAGCGCAAGGAGCGTACTGGTCGCAATCCGCGCACTGGTGAAGAAATCAAGATTCCCTCGACCAAGGTTGTCAAGTTCCGTCCCGGTAAGCTGCTTAAGGATGCCGTCAAGTAAATCGGAGCGTTTCTATGTGGATGATTCACGGTGAGACTGTTCAGAGTCCGCTTCCTCAGGACCTTCCCTGGTGGCAGCCGGATCATGCGATCTTTTTTGGCGTACTCTACGCCGTCCTGGCTGTTGTCGGCACGGGTATGGCCGTCGCGATTTTTAAATCCTGGTGGGATACGCTTCACCATAAGCATTAGCGGAAACGCTGCTTGCCTAGTTTGTGCAGGTACGGGAATCAAACCGGACCTGATGTGAAAGCGCCTAATGGTGCTGTCAAAAGCTGCTGGCCAGGCTCGGAGTTGAGTCGCGTTTGCTCCGCGGTGCCCAACTTGGCTTGGAAATGAGCTGCAGAGGCATTCCGGCAGTCAGGTGTGGAAATGGCAAGCGTCTAATTTTAGCGTGATCTGCTGTGGGCGGACCCTCTGTGTTGAAGGTCCGCCCACTTTATCTTGAGGCAAGTCTTTTTTCTCTTATGAAGAAAGGGCTTGCCTTTCTTTTTGTCTGTATCTAAATTATCCGCCTTGCCAAGTCGTGGTTTTTGCACGGCTTGGAGTAATGCGAAAGGGGGTGATGTTTTTGCCCGGTGTCATCCTTGAAGATGGTGATAACTTCGATATCTCCCTGCGTCGTTTCAAAAAGCAGGTGGAGAAGGCTGGTGTGCTCTCCGAGCTCAAAAAGCGCCAGCATTTTGAGAAGCCCAGTGTGCAGCTCAAGAAGAAGAAGGCGGCCGCGCGTAAGCGCCTGCTGAAGAAACTCAGAAAGATGAACATGTCCTAATGTCTATTTCACATCAGATAGAACAGGACTTCGTTACGGCCTACAAGGCCAAGGAAGAGCTCAAGGTGGCTGTCTTGAGAATGCTCAAGACAGCCATTAAGAATCGCCGTGTGGAGCTGATGCGAGATCTGACTGATGATGAGATTCTCGATGTCATCATCAAGCAGGTTAAGCAGCGCCAAGAGGCGGAAGAGCAATTCAGGGCCGCGAACCGTACCGAACTCGCCGACAAGGAATCAGCTGAGGCTGATATCCTCAGGTCGTATCTCCCCGCACAGCTTTCCAGGGAAGAATTGGCAACTCTCGTGGACAAGATCGTCATTGACCTTGGAGCCTCCGGCCTGAAGGATATGGGCCGGGTCATGAAGGCGATCATGGACAGCCACAAAGGTAGAGTGGACGGCAAGGCCGTCAGCGAGCTGGTCAAGGCTCGTCTTTCCTGATCACCGCAACATAAGCGTTGCCCCATGGAATCCAGAACCCTCCAGTTGCTGGAGTTCCCTAAGGTCCTCGACCATCTTGCACGCTTTGCACAATCAGTGCCCGGCCGAAATGCTTGCTTGACCATTGGTCCGGTTGCCGACGCACGGCGCCAGGCAGCGCTGGCCGAATTGCTGGATCAGTTTATTGCATTCCGGCGCGAGAGTGGTTTCGCCCTTGTGGGCTTCGAGGATCTTGGGGGACTGCTGGCTTTTGCCAAGGGGATCGAGAACATTCTTGATCTCGATGCCTGCTTCGCTCTCGCTGAAACCCTAGGGGTGGCTCGTTCCGCGCGCGAGGCAACGCGAGGCTACACCGATCGCCCCTGGACGCAACTCCTTGGGCTCGTCTTCGACTGTCCCTGGCCAGAGTTGACTTGGGCGGGGCTCAAACGCTGCATGGGACCAGACGGTCGCCTTAAGGATGAAAGCTCGCCAGAGCTGTTCACCGTGCGTCAGGAAATTCGGCGCATCAATCAGACTTGCACCAAAAAGGTCAAGGACTTCCTGCAAAAGGAGAATCTCTCCGCATTCTTGCAGGACGACTTCATGACCGTATCCTCGGACCGTTACGTTCTTCCGCTCAAGACAAATTTCAAGGGCCGGCTGCAAGGCATCATTCACGACTATTCCCAGACTGGTGAAACCTGCTACTTCGAGCCCATGTTTCTCGTGGACTTGAACAATGAGCTTCAGGGCTTGCGTCGCGAAGAGCGCGAGGCTGAGCGGAATGTGCTTCGAATGCTCACCGATCTGGCGCGTCGGGAGATGGATGCCGTGCAGGGTGTATTCCATTTCCTCGTGCAATACGACGTGCTCCAGGCCAAACATGCTTTGGCCGAGGCCTTGAACGGCAGGCCTTTGTCCGCGGATGAGGGAATGGAAATGCATTTGCGTAATGCCCGCCATCCGTTGTTAGTCCTCGGCGGGGATTCCGTGGTGCCCATCGATATCCGCCTGAGCAGGGAGGAGTACGCGCTTATTGTCAGCGGGGGGAACGCCGGCGGTAAGACGGTTTGTCTAAAAACCTTGGGGCTCCTCTCGGCCATGGTTTTGGCTGGCCTGCCTGTCTCGGTCGATGAAGGTAGCGTCATGCCTTTCTGGGAGAAAATATTCGCCTTCCTGGGCGACGAGCAGAGCATCGAGGCCCACCTAAGCACCTTCACGGCCCAGATCCGCTCCTTGTCTTCGGTTTGGGAGCACATCGACGAGCGCACACTGATAATTCTTGATGAATTTGGTGCCGGTACTGATCCGGCTCAAGGGGCGGCACTGGCGCAAGCCGTGGTGGACAGCCTCATGCAGCGCAAAGCGCGAGTTGCCGTGGCGACGCATTTTCCTGCGCTTAAGGTCTATGGCATGAGCCGCGATGGCGTGCGTTCCGCCAGTGTTCTCTTCGATCCCAAATCGAAGAGGCCTCTCTATAAGTTGGCGTATGATCAGGTGGGCACTTCCTTGGCACTGGACGTTGCGCGCGAGCATGGTTTGCCCGCCGAGATTGTGAGCAGGGCGGAGCAGTATCTGCTCCTTGAAGGTCAGGACACTTCGCGGCTGATGGATCGCCTGAACAGCGTTGCCGTGGAGAAAGAAAAGGAGCTGGAGGCGCTCAGGCGCGAGAGGCGCGTGTTGGCCGAGAAGGAGTCCCGGCTCAAGGAGCGTTTCGAGCAGGAGCGCCGCAAACTCTTGCAGGACGTGCAGACGCAATCTCAGCGCATTGTGCGCGAATGGCAAGAGGGCAAGGTCGGCCGCAAGAAGGTTCAGCAAGACCTCGCGGAACTGCGCAGACAACTGGCAGAGCCTGAAGTGGAGCAGGAAAAGCGCGAACTGACTTTTGATGATATCCAGCCGGGCATGCTCGTGCATTATGCCGTTTGGAACAAGCGCGGCACGGTCCTGGAGAAGGATACACGCCGACGGCAGTTCAAGATCGATCTGAGCGGAGTCTCCTTGTGGGCAGACGCCAAGGATGTCTCGGTCGAGGTGCAGGCTGGCCGCAGTACTCCGCCACCTGCCCGTCAGACGCCTCTTGATTCGGCTGCCGAGCCGGGCTTCACCTTGAACATCGACCTGAGAGGGCAGCGCAGTGATGCTGCCATCGGCGAATTGTCGCGCTTTTTGGATCAAGCCATTTTGCGCGGAGCCAAGGGAGTAGAGGTTATCCACGGTCGTGGAACAGGCGCCTTACGCAAAGAAGTGCACGAATTCCTGCGTAGTTTTCCCGTTGTGCGGTCCTTCAGGCTGGCCTCGGAAGAAGAAGGCGGTGACGGCAAGACCCTGGTGGAACTGAAATAAAGCGATCATCTCCGGGATGGACGTGAGGGCGATCTTGCCAACCCCGGGACCATGCTTACTTTGGGCATCGTGCGGCAACAGAGGCGGTAATGGGCATAGATCAGGGTATCATACAGAACATCAAGTCGCGCCTGGACATGGTTGAAATCGTCAGGCGCTACGTTGATCTGAAGCCCATGTCAGGCCGGTTTGTGGCTCCGTGCCCGTTTCACCAGGAAACCAAGCCGTCTTTTTCAGTCAATCCGGATCTCGGTTTCTACTATTGCTTCGGCTGCCAAGCTTCCGGCGATGTCATCGATTTCTTCGCCCGCATGAATGGCTTGGAGTTCCGCGAGGCGCTGGAAGCCTTGGCTGAGGAAGCCGGCGTCTCCTTGCGCGATGAGCAGCCAGACCCGCTGGCAGGACGCAAGAAGCAGCTCAAGAAGACGTGCCTGGACATGCACGCCCTGGCTTGCGAGTACTTCCAGCACATGCTCGGGTCGGCTGCGGGTAAGGATGCACGCGAGTATTTGGCCGGACGACAGCTTGCCGCTAATATGGTCGATGCTTTCAGTCTGGGGTGTTCGGACGAGGATTGGCAAGGGCTGCAGAACTTTTTGCATCGAAAGGGCTTTTCGCCCGCCCAGGCTGTTGAGGCCGGTCTGCTTTCTCGAAACGATCCAGGCCGCACGTATGACCGCTTTCGCGGTCGCCTGATCTTTCCCATTCAGGATCTTGCCGGCAGGGTCATCGCCTTCGGCGGTCGCATTATCAAGGATGGCGAACCCAAGTACCTGAATTCCAGCGACTCGCCCATCTACACCAAGGGCGAGCACCTGTATGGATTGTACCAGGCGAGGCCAGCCATCTCCAAGAGCCGCCGGGCGCTGCTTACCGAAGGCTACGTGGATGTGCTTTCCCTGCACCAGTACGGCTTTCGTGAGGCCGTGGGCGTCCTTGGGACGGCGCTGACCGCTGAGCAGGTCAAGCGCCTGGGGTCGTTATGCAAGGAAGTGGTGCTCGTTTTTGATGGGGATAACGCCGGGCGCAAGGCAGCGTTGCGCAGCGCAGAAATGATTTTGGCCCAAGGGTTGACCTGTCGCGTGGTGCTTCTGCCAGAAGGACAGGATGCCGATGATCTGTTGAAACAGTCAGGAGCCGACGCGTTTGCCAAGCTTCTTGGGCAGGCAGGGGATGGTTTTGCCTACTGCGCCGAATGCGTGCGTGCCACTGGATCGGCTCGCGAAGTCATGGATTTCGCGAGACGTTTCTTGCGCGGGTTGCGCGACCCGGCCTGGAAGGCTTTTTACCTGCCGAAGCTGGCCGAGGGGCTGGGGCTTGCGGAGGACGAGTTGCGGAGGGCGATCGCCAAAGAATCGGAAGAGCGCCCACGCAGCGATCATTCTTCAGGGGCCAAGCCGCAGGTTAAGATTCAACCGGGACTGCCGATAAAGCGCCCAGTGGGACAGGCTAGGAGTGTCGAGGAGCAGCGAGATGAGCAGATGTTGCAGTTTGCAATCTGTTTCCCCTCCTACCGTAAGCTCTTGGTTCAGAAAGACATGCATCTTGGTTTGACAAACGAGTGGTCACGTCGTCTTTGGAGCACAATCGCCAGCCACTCTGATCATGATGATGCTTATCTGTATTCCGTTCTGGATGAAAACGAGCGGCAAATATGGGCCCGATTGGCGGCTACTTCAAAAATAAAGCCAGAAGAAGCCGAAGTGGAATTCAAGGAAGTGTGCCGTTTTCTTGATGGCGCAAGCTGGAACGAGAGACGAGCCAGTATGGTTGCGGCGATGACTGATGCCCGCAAACGTGGTGATGCTGCGGAAGCCGACCGGCTATTCCATATCTTCCGGGAGCTCTTTTTAGGGAGGATCGATGAGCAATCTTAAGGAAATTCAGCAGATCAAGACCCTCATCGCCCAGGGCAAGCAGAAGGGGTTCCTGACCTTCAAGGAATTGAACAGCGCCTTGCCGTCGGAGGTCAACAATCCCGAGCAGATCGAAGAGATCATTTCCATATTCGATCAGCTCGAGATCGCCATCGTCGATTCGGAGAAGGAGGGCAAGAAGCTGCAGATCCTCTCCGCCGAGTCCGAGACGGAAGAGGTGGACGTCGATGCCGCCTCTGTCATCGAGATTGCCGGAAGCGACGAGGACGCCGCGGATTATGCATCGCGCAGCACTGATCCGGTACGGATGTACCTGCGCGAGATGGGTTCCGTGCCGCTGTTGGATCGGGAAGGCGAGGTCGTCATCGCCAAGAAGATCGAGTCTGGCGAACTGGACGTTCTCTACGCCTTGGTGGAAGTTCCAGTGGCGGTGGAGGAGTTGATCCAGGTCGGCAAGGACCTCAAGGACAGCCGCATCAAGCTCAAGGATGTAGTCAAGACCATTGAGGAAGACGACCCGAGCGAGGATGAGATGAACCAGCGCCAGCGCGTCATCTTCCTCCTCGACGAGATCAAGGCCAATTACAAGAAGAAGCGCAAGATCTACACCAAGCTGGATCAGTGCGCCACTCTGGATCGCCGCGTTTACAGCCTGCAGATGGAGATCGTGAGCTTCAAGGAAGAGATCGTCCAGAAGCTCCGCGAGATCAAACTGGAGAAGACGCTGATCGACCGGGTCATCGAAACCGTCGAAGACTACGTGCGTCAGATGCATAACTGCCAGCGCGACCTTGCGGCCTACATTATGTCCACGGGCAAGACCCAGAGCGAAATTCGTGATTTGTTCCGCAGGGTGGACGACCGCTCGCTCAATCCTCTTGCCGCAGCCGAAGCCTTGGGGCTGACCGTGGAGGAGTTCTTCTCCTACAAGGAAATGCTCGCGGGCAAGATGGAGATCCTCACCAGATTGCAGGAGAAGTGCTGTCACCAGGTTTCGGAGTTGGAGGAAGTGCTTTGGCGTATAAGGCGTGGCAACGAGAATGCCTCCCGCGCCAAGAGGGAGCTCATTCGCGCCAACCTCCGCCTGGTTGTGTCCATAGCCAAGAAGTACACCAACCGCGGCCTGCAGTTCCTGGATCTCATTCAGGAAGGCAATATCGGCCTGATGAAGGCCGTGGACAAGTTCGAGTACCAGCGCGGCTACAAGTTTTCCACCTATGCGACCTGGTGGATACGCCAGGCCATAACCCGCGCCATAGCCGATCAGGCGCGCACGATCCGCATTCCTGTGCATATGATCGAAACCATCAACAAGCTCATCCGCACCTCCCGCTATCTTGTTCAAGAGCTTGGCCGCGATCCCACGCCCGAAGAGATTGCCGAGCGCATGGACTACCCGATCGAGAAGGTCAAGAAGGTGCTCAAGATCGCCAAGGAGCCAATCTCCTTGGAAACCCCCATCGGCGACGAGGAAGACTCCAGCCTGGGCGATTTCATCGAGGACAAAAAGGCCGTGGCGCCTGCCGAGGAAGTGGTCAACACCAAACTTTCGGAGCAGATCGGCAAGGTTCTCTCCGACTTGACGCCCAGAGAAGAGCAGGTCCTGCGGAAGCGTTTTGGCATTGGCGAAAAGTCGGACCATACGCTGGAGGAAGTCGGCAAGCTCTTCAACGTCACGCGCGAGCGTATTCGCCAGATCGAGGCCAAGGCACTACGCAAGCTTCGTCATCCCGTGCGCAGTCAGATATTGCGCTCTTATTATGAAAGCTGATGTGAGTCGTTTCTTCTGGCTCTCAGCCTATCCAAGTTGATTCAAGAGGCGGCCATTTTGGCCGCCTCTTTTTATCTTCTTCCCTGGGCCCCACGTACTTCGAGACCTGCTGCCGTTGTCAGTCTGTTGGAGTCGTAATTCACATTCCAATCAGGTTGTCGCAGTTTTTAACATTTTTGGGTGTCAATAAGTCGCTTTTTGCCTAAAATGTGAAGTGCGGGTCAAGACTGTTTCGTCAAGATTGGGTTTCAGAGCGGCACAAATTACATCTGGTGTAAGAAAGGCGGCTTTCTAGAGCCTTTTGCTTTACGAAAGCTGTGATTTATCGGTTTCTAAGCCTAGGAGGAAAAGGGCCTGATTGTTGCAAAAATTGTCTTCACCTTACGCGAAAGGCTGTGAGTTTTATACATCTTTGTATCATGTTGCCTTTAATTAGTACGAATTGTCAAAGAGCGCGCTGTGCGGAGATAGCTGAGTAATGTGAGAGCCGTGTATGAGCTTGATTTTGGCTTGGTTCAACCATCTTGGATTGTAAGTCAAGATCATACCGCCTTTGGAAAATTGAAAGCAAGTGGCTCTTGTTCAGAATCTTAATGTGTAGGTATTTGTAGGGTGCTTTCCGCTTTCTGCGGAGCAACCCTTTGAACGAGGCCTCCGTGCGATTCCAGGCTCCAATGGAGATCGCTCAAACCACCAGCCAGTAGAGGGTTGTGTCTTGCTGTTTAATCCCATCAACAAGTCCTACTACGACTATGCTATCGAGAGGGACAAAGAGGCGTGCATCAATTGCGAGGTGTGCGTTCGCCAATGTTCCTACGGAGCACACTTCTGGGATGACGTGCGTAAATGTGTGCGTCATGACAGTTCCAAGTGCGTTGGCTGCCATCGTTGCGAGGCGCTCTGTCCGACTGCTTGTCTGGCCATACGTCACAAACCTTCGGAATTTCGTGAGAATGCCGTATGGGATCCCAAATTTCTCAAGTACATCTATAAGCAGGCTGACACTGGCGGTGTGCTTCTGGGTGGTATGGGGTGTCCGACCAATATCCCGGTTTACTGGGATAAGTTGCTCCTCGATGCCAGCCAGGTGACCAACCCTTCCATCGACCCGTTGCGCGAACCCATGGAGCTAAAGACGTTCCTGGGCGCCAAGCCCAACAGGCTGGAGTTCGAGGAATCCGCGGAAGGCCCGCTGCTGAAGACCAAGATAGGGCCGCAGCTTGAGCTTGAAGTGCCTATCATGTTCGCGGCCATGAGCTTTGGCGCCATCAACTTCAATCTGCATGTCGCCATGGCCCGGGCTGCAACTGCTACCGGCACCATGTACAATACCGGTGAAGGCGGCTTGCATCGTTCGCTGTACAAGTATGGCAAAAATACCATTGTTCAGGTGGCTTCGGGCCGCTTCGGCGTGCACAGCGATTACCTAAATGCCGGCGCTGCCGTGGAGATCAAGATCGGCCAGGGCGCCAAGCCCGGTATCGGCGGCCACCTGCCCGGTGAGAAGATCGATGCGCGCGTGTCCGAGACGCGCATGGTGCCGATCGGTTCCGATGCCATCTCGCCGGCTCCTCATCACGACATCTATTCCATTGAGGACCTGCATCAGCTCATCTATGCCCTCAAGGAAGCCACGGCTTACACGAAACCCGTGTCCGTCAAGATCGCCGCCGTGCACAACGCTCCGGCTATCGCTTCGGGCGTGGTGCGCGCCGGAGCCGATGTCGTAGTCATCGACGGCATGCGCGGCGGCACGGGTGCGGCTCCGGCCATGATTCGCGACAACGTGGGATTGCCCATGGAATTGGCCCTGGCTGCCGTTGATCAGCGCTTGCGTGACGAAGGCATCCGCAATCGGGCCTCTGTCGTGGCTTCGGGAGGCATTCGCTGCAGCGCGGACGTCGTCAAGGCCATCGCGCTTGGCGCGGATGCCGTGTACATCGGCACCGCCACTCTCATCTCCGTTGGCTGCACCGTTTGCGGTCGCTGCTATACAGGCAAATGCCCGTGGGGCATCGCCACCAACGAAGCCAGCCTGGCCAAGCGCCAGAATCCCGAAGTGGCGGCCGAGAAGATGGCCAACATCATCAAAGCCTGGGGCCACGAAATACAGGAAATGCTTGGCGGCATGGGACTCAACTCCATCGAGAGCCTGCGTGGAAACCGTGACAAGCTGCGCGGCGTGGGTTTAACCGACACCGAATTGGACATCCTCGGCGTCAAGCACGCCGGGAGGTAGGAGACATGAAGCGCGTCTACCCCGACAAGGAAGTCTGCATCGGCTGCCGTCTCTGCGAGGTGGCCTGCCTGACCGTGCACAGCAAGAGCCAGGATGTCATCATTGCGCATAAGGAAGAGAAGCCCGCCGGTCTGACCTCCCGCAAGGCAGTCTATCAGAACGGTCCGGTATGCGTTGCCCTGTCCTGCAGGCATTGCGCCGAGCCGGCCTGCGTAGCCGCCTGCATATCCGGCGCCCTGACCAAGGACCCGGTGAGCGGTCGCACCGAATACGACGAAAACAGGTGCGTAGGCTGCTGGTCGTGTCTCATGTCCTGTCCGTTTGGGGCCATCAGGCGGCATCCGTCCAAGGAGAAGATCGTGAAGTGCGATCTGTGCAAGGACAGGAAAATGCCTGCCTGCGCGGAGGCATGTCCAAACCGGGCCCTCAGGTATGAGGAGCGCTAGTCGCTCGATCCTTCCAAATCCAAGCGAGATTGCCATGACCTACATGATCGTCGGCGGCGGCGTTTCAGCCCTTGGCGCCATTGAAGGCATACGAAAATATGACAAGCAGGGGCGTATCGTCGTCGTCAGCGTCGAAGACGAGCCTGTTTACGGAAGGCCACTCATTTCATATCTGCTGGCCGGCAAGATAGGATCAGCGAACCTGCCGCTGCGGCCGGAAGAATACTACGAGAAGAACAATGTCGAGTTGAAGCTCGGTACCAAGGTTACGTCCATCGACACGCAGAAGCGTTGCGCGGTCACTTCCGCGGGCGAGTCAATCGCCTATGACAAGCTTCTTCTCGCTACGGGTGGAACGCCCTTCAATCCGCCCATTCCCGGCTTGCAGGGATCGGGCATTTACAACTTCACCACTGCCGCGCATGCGCGGATCCTGGACAAGCTTGCCGGCAACCTGCGGCGAGTAGTGGTCATCGGCGGCGGCCTCATTGGCCTCAAGGCTGCCGAAGCGTTGTTTGATCGTGGCGTGAACGTGAGCATTGTCGAGCTTGCGCCGCGGATCCTGTCCGCCGCGTTTGACGACGATGCGGGCAATCTGGTGCAGGACAGACTGCATAAGGTTGGACTGCACGTCTACTGCAGCGTCTCGGCCAAGGAGATAAAGCGCGGCGAGGATGGCGCACTCAAAGGCGTGCTTCTGTCCGATGGTCGCTTCCTGGAAGCCGAGGCCGTGGTCGTGGCCATCGGCGTTGTTCCGGAAAAGTCACTGGCCACCGCGGCCGGACTCAAGGTCGATCGAGGCATTCAAGTTGATGACCGCTTGCAGACAAGCATTTCGGGCGTTTATGCCGCTGGAGACGTGGTGCAAGCCCTGGACATGATCGCAGGCGACAATCGCGTGGTGCCGATCTGGCCCAATGCCTACAATCAGGGCTTTACCGCCGGAATGAACATGGCCGGGGCTGATAGGCCATTCGAAGGCGGTCTGGCCATGAACTCGATCAGTTTTTATGGCATGGCGACGACCTCGGTTGGTTTGGTAAATCCGCCTGAGGAGGGGTTTGAGGTTCACAAGCTGCTCAACATACAGAAGCAGTCGTATCGCAAGCTTGTTTTCAAGGATAATCTCCTGGTCGGCTATGTACTGGTCGGTGATATCGACTGTGCCGGTCTCTATACCGGATTCATCCGCTTCAAGTTGCCGATAAGTCCAGAGGTGAAACAAAAGCTCATTTCGGGTCAGCCCTGCGCGCTTTTGTGGCCGGAAGAGACCTTCAAGAACCAATGGAACCCGGATAACGGCACGGTTGCAAGCTAGACCGCCGGGTCGTGCATCCCTGGAGTAGGAGTTCATGAAAGCGCCACATAGATACCATGATTTCGAGAAAGATATATCCGGCTGCGGTGTATTCGGCGTCATCGCCCGCGACCGCGAACTGATTCCGGGCGACATGCCGATCAAGGCCATGTGCACCATGCATGATCGCGGTAACGGCCTGGGTGGCGGTTTTGCAGCGTACGGCATCTATCCGGACTTGGCCGATTACTGGTGTTTCCATCTCATGTGCGATGATCAGGCCGGACTGGAAAGAGCCGAGGAGGTCCTCAAGTACTTCTTCGAGATCAAGGAAGCCCAGCCCATCCCCACAAGACGGACTCCCGTTGTCACCAATCCGCCTGTTCTTTGGCGTTTCTTCCTCAAGGTCAGAAGCGACCGCCCCAAGTGGAAGGAGCGTGATGAAAAGGACTACGTGGTCGGCGTGGTCATGCACATCAATCAGAACGTTTCGGGCGCCTTCGTTGCCTCCAGCGGCAAGAACATGGGCGCCTTCAAGGGCGTGGGCTTCCCCGAGGACATGGCCGAGTTCTATCGCCTGGACGAGTACAAGGCCTATATCTGGACCGGACATAACCGCTTTCCGACAAATACGCCGGGATGGTGGGGCGGAGCGCATCCTTTTACCCTGCTTGACTGGTCCATCGTTCACAATGGCGAAATCTCCTCCTACGGCATCAACCGCCGCTATCTTTGTGAGCATGACTACCTGTGCACGCTCATGACAGATACGGAAGTGGTGGCCTACCTCCTGGATCTGCTTGTGCGTCGGCACAAGCTCTCCTTGCGCATGGCCAGCTGGGTATTCTCACCGCCTTTCTGGGATGACGTGACCCGCATGCCCAAGGAACAGCAGGATGCCTTCAAGGCCTTGCGCATGGTGTATGGTTCAGCTTGCCTCAATGGTCCCTTCGCCATCCTGGTTACGGCCGGCGATTTCATGATGGGGCTCAATGACCGGGTCAAACTGCGGCCCTTGGTCGTGGCTGAGGAAGGCAAGCGGGTTTATATGTCCAGTGAGGAGAGTTCCATCCGCGAAGTGAGTGGGCCATTGGACAAGGTCTGGGCACCCAAGGCGGGCGAGCCCGTAATCGCAACGCTGGAGAGTTGAAGTTGGCAGATCAAAAGCTTGTGCTCGATGCGAAAGGAGTGTACTACCGCCAACTTAATGAGCGCATCCGCGATGCGGTGAACGGCGGTGTCCGTGAGATCGAGCTGAATAATGTCAATGGGCAACGTTACATCTTCACCGGGCTTAAGGGCGAGCTGAAGCTGCAGGTCAATGGTGTGCCAGGCCAGGATATGGCTGCGTTCATGAACGGGCCAAGCATCCGGGTGGAAGGCAACGCCCAAGACGGCGTCGGCAATACCATGGATGACGGCAAGGTCGTCGTCAATGGTCTCGCTGGGGACGTGCTCGGCTACGGCATGCGTGGCGGCAGGCTCTACATTCGTGGAGATGTGGGCTACAGGGTGGGCATTCACATGAAGGCCTATCAGGAAAAGTCGCCGGTTATCGTTATTGGTGGCAAGGCCGGAGACTTTTTGGGCGAGTACATGGCTGGAGGCTCCATAATCCTGCTCGGCCTGTTCAGCGACAAGCCTTATGCTCCTATTTGCGGCCGTAGCCTTGGCACCGGCATGCACGGCGGCGTGATTTATGTGCGTGGGCCTGTGCCTGAGACACAGCTGGGACCAAACTTGACCAGTGAGCCCGTGGATGAAACCGACAAGGCGCGCATCCGTGAGTTGGTCACGGATTTCGCCAAGGAACTTGGCCTGGATGCCCAGCGTATCCTTGCGGAATCATTCTTCAAGGTAAAGCCGTTTTCTCATAGACCTTACGGCAACATGTACGTACCCTGCTGAGCGGACGCGATAGCAAGATCAAGGAGGAGTTATGTCGTTCACGAGCATTGCCCACGCCATGGGGGCTGCGCCATCCGGTGGAGGAGCTGGTGGGAATCCCATCGGCGCTTTCCTGCCTCTTATCCTCATGTTCGCCATCTTCTACTTCCTGCTCATCCGGCCGCAGCAGAAAAAGGCCAAGATGCACAGAGAGTTTCTTGGGAGCCTCAAGCGTGGGGACTATGTGTTGACCAGCGGAGGCATCTACGGGCGGATCATTGATGTGGATGGCGATATTCTGACCGTTGAAATTGCCAAGGAAATGAGCATCAAGATCAACCGCAATTTTGTATCCGGTCCGGGCGAAACGACCAAGACCGATGCGAAGAAGGATAAAAAAGAGAAGTCCAAGGAAGCGGAGAAGGGGAAATCCGAGTAGTCCGCCCGCCTTACCCCTCTTTTTCTGCAAGCCCCGTAGAGACCTGGCCTCGACGGGTGCTT
This sequence comes from Pseudomonadota bacterium, assembly GCA_023411815.1. Lineage (GTDB taxonomy): Bacteria > Desulfobacterota > Desulfovibrionia > Desulfovibrionales > Desulfovibrionaceae > Desulfocurvibacter. The sequence continues at coordinate 102,840 of JAEYOJ010000089.1, forward strand.
GCTTTTTTGGGTGGCGCGCGTGAGTTGACACCCAAGGCCCAAGTGCTAAAACTTGGGCGCCTTTTAAGCGTGTCCATCAAGGAGTGATAATGAAAGGCAGTTTGCGCTGGAGGCTGGCTCTCTCGCTTATCGCCGCCATCTTGGGACTGGTTTACATGCTGCCCTCCATCCCCGCCGTGGATAGGGCTATCGGATCATTCCTGCCAAACGACAGGATCAACTTGGGCCTCGACCTTAAAGGCGGCATTCACCTCACTCTCGACGTCAATGTGCGCAAGGCGCTGGAGAACTCCTTATCCCAAAGCGGCCGCGATATTCGTGATTTGGCTCGCGACAAGGACCTAGCTGTCGTCAAGCCGCAGGTCGTAGGCGGCGCCAAGCTGCGATTGGCCTTGGTGAAGTCCGGACAACAGGAGGCATTTGAAAGTCTCTTGAAACAAAGCTTTGAAGGCCTGCGGATTGAATCCAAGGAACCTGGCGAGGACGGGCGTATTGAGTACGTGCTCGCTCCCACAGAAGAATACCGCAACTATTTTGCCAACCTGACGGTGGATCAGGCGGTTAAGACCATCCGCAACCGTATCGATCAGTTCGGTGTCGCCGAACCCGATATCCGCAAACAGCAGGGTGGCCGCATCCAGGTGCAACTCCCGGGATTGCAGGATCCCGAGCGCGCCATAGCCATCATCGGCAAGACCGCGCATCTGGAGTTTAAGATCGTTGATGACGGTGTGAGCCCGCAGCAGGCGGCTTCAGGTGTTCTCCCGCCCGGCCGCGAATTGGCGACCATGCGCAGGACCGCTGCCGATGGCGGGACGATCGAAACACCCATCGTGCTGCTGCGGGACGCTGTGCTTACCGGTGAGGCCATCACCGATGCCAACGTCAGTTTCGACCAGTTCGGTCAGCCTTATGTCGGCTTGACCTTCAATGCTCGCGGCGCACGTGACTTTGAGCGCGTCACCGGCGAGAACGTACGCAAGCAGATGGCTATCGTGCTGGATGGAGTAGTCTACTCGGCTCCGGTTATTCAGGAAAAGATAAGCGGCGGCAGGGCCAGCATCTCTGGCAGTTTCTCCGAGGCCGAAGCCCACGACCTGGCCGTCGTCCTGCGTGCGGGATCCCTGCCGGCGCCGGTGACGGTCGTCGAGCAGCGGGTCGTGGGACCATCCTTGGGACAGGAATCCATCGATCAAGGCATCAGAGCCGGCATAATCGGCCTGGCGGTGGTCATGGGCTTCATGATCCTGTATTACGGCTTGGCCGGCATTGTCGCCGATCTGATACTGCTGTTCAACTTAGTGCTCATCATGGCCGGCTTGGCCGCCTTTGGCGCTACTTTGACCTTGCCAGGCATAGCGGGCATCATTTTGACCATCGGTATGGCTGTGGATGCCAATGTGCTCATTTACGAGCGCATCCGCGAGGAACTGCGCAACGGAGTAACTCCCAGAGCAGCTATTGCCGAGGGCTTCAGCAGGGCCACCTTGACCATTCTTGATGCCAACGTGACAACGGTCATCGCGGCGGTAATTCTCTACGAGTTCGGGACCGGCCCGATCCGCGGCTTTGCCGTGACGCTTATCCTGGGCATCGTGTCCTCCATGTTCACGGCCATATTCGTTTCTCGGGTCCTTTTTGACCTGTACACGTCCGGCCGCAAGGAACTGCGGACTTTGAACATCTAGGAGAGAGCGCCCATGGGCTTCCAGATTATCAGGCCAAATACCAATTTTGATTTCATCAGCATACGCCGCATTGCCTACATCATCTCCTTGACGGTCATTTTAGCCGGTCTCGGCTCTCTTCTTGTCAAGGGTGGGCCGCAGTACGGTATCGATTTCGCCGGCGGCATGATCGTGCAGATCAAATTCGATCAGCAGATCGAAGTGGACCAGCTCAAGAGCGCCTTGGGCGATACCGATTTGCCGGGGCTCGTGGTTCAACGTTTTGGTCAGGAAGAAGACAATGAGTTTCTGGTTCGCACCTCCGCCTCGGATATTCCCTCGGATACGGTGCGCAAACGGGTGAGTGACGCCCTGACTGAGGACCTGACAGGCATGCGCTTCGAGGTGCAGCGCCTGGAAATGGTCGGTCCGAAGGTAGGCTCTGACCTGCGCTCCAAGGCTTTGGAGGCGGTGTTTTATGCCGTACTGATCATAGCGATCTACATATCAGGGCGCTTCGAGCAGCGCTGGTTTGCGGCCATCGCCATGGCTGCGGGCCTTGCAGGCGGTATTTATGTGCTCAAGCTGCTCGGCATACCCATGGCATGGCTTATTCTGGCTGCCATGCTTATAACCCTGTGCTTGTGCTGGTTCCTCAAGCTCAGCTTCGCCCTCGGTGCGGTAATCGCGCTCATCCACGACGTGCTTATCACCATGGGCGTATTCTCAGTATTGGGCAAGGAATTCGATTTGACCACCATTGCGGCCATCTTGACGATTATCGGTTACTCGCTGAATGACACGATTATAGTGTTTGACCGACTTCGTGAGAACATGAAGGGTCGTGCACGCGAGGATTTCGCGGCGACCATCAACTCGAGCATCAATCAGACGTTGAGTCGTACGATACTCACTTCGGGTACTACGCTTCTGGTTATTCTGTGCCTGTGGATGTTTGGCGGCGGCGTGATCCACGACTTCGCCTTGGCTCTGCTCGTTGGAATTGCCACCGGCACGTACTCTTCCATCTTTCTTGCCGCTCCGATTTTGCTTGGCTTTGGCCCTGGACGTTCTCTGGATGAACGTCAAGAAGCCGAAGTTGCATCGTAAACCTCAGGTGATGACATAGGTACTGAAATGTTGAAGACCCCACCAACTGCTGTTGGCGGGGTCTTGTTTTTTAAATGGGCACGCTAAGCGTCTCGCGGATGTAACGAAAAGATAAAGATACAGGGAGCGCCGTTCTCTGCCAAGAAAGGGTGCCCGAGAGGGAGGGCGCCCTCACTCGGTTAAACTGAGAACCGTCTTAAGAAGTAGAAAAACTGCAGCATGCGTAATTTCGCGCCTTTTTGTCCTTTGTAGCTGCTTATTCAAGCCCATGAGAAGAGCTGAATGCGCTTTTAGCTGAAAGTAAAATCCATGCAGCCTTTCTTTTCCAAATACTTTTTGAACGCTTGAGCTTCGGGAAAACATGGATTCAAGGCAAGTGCCTTCTTGACGTATTCAGTAGCCTTTTCCAACTGGCCCTTCTCGCAATATGCACGGGCTACGTTTAGGAAAAGATTTTCATCATTCTCTGCCAGTTCCAAGGCCTTTTCGTAGTACTTGACTGCTTCATCCAGCATATTTTTCCTTCGCAAAGCCATTCCAAATTCGTTGAAAAGATGCTTATGCTCTTGGGTAAGGCCGCGCTTTAGCCTTGAGAGCTTATTGAAAATCAAGGTTGATTCTTCAGCGCGACCGACGGAGAGATAAGTCATTCCCAGCCCGAAAGCCGCGCGAACATTCCTTTCGTCCACGGCTATGGCTTTTTCATAGCATGCTTCTGCTTGATCATACTCACCGCTCTCACGGTGCCGGTCTCCCTCTTCGATTTTTTTAAGAACGAGAAAGTCCCAGAGTTCCACTTCTGGAGAGAATTTTTCGTAGAAAATGGGCAAGCTGACACTCTTGGGACTACCCATGGGGCGAAGATCGGACCCAAGCAACCGCAAACTGACACAACCTTCACGGGTATCTTCAGCGATCCAATAGCATTTGTTCTCGGTTTTGCCTTTGGTGGGGCCAAAACCGATGGATGTGCGAGACGCCGTAGAGAAAATTCCTTGTATGAAGTCCGTCTTTTTATCCATGTACGGATTTCCCTTCAGCGCAAATAATGCATAACCCTCTCGGCAGGGGCGTCGTCAAATAGATTGCCGTGCAGCATAAACAAAACGCAGGTCTGCGTTCAGCTACATATTGTAGGGGCATATAGCTCTCTTAGCGCTGCATGCATTTGATCGTAAGTAATCCCGGTGGCGGAAGGCATATCCTGACAGCTCAAACAAGTAAATGATCAAGTGAGGATAAAGAATATAGGCTCATTCATCGCGTCCATGTTGAGTGGGCTTGGTGGCGAACAATAAGCAGGAGATTAAACGAGATGAACAATTTTAGTTCATTTATCAACGTTGTCAGAAGGAGATTTAGAAGAAAATTTGTGCAATGATCGTCTCAACCTAATGGTGTGCTGCTGTGAAAGATGGCGTTCAGCCCCATATTCCTTGGGCTGGTAGAAGCGCCGGCCAATGAGATCATCGGGCAGGTAAAGCTGCTCAGTCCACCCTTCCGGAAAGTTGTGAGGGTATTTATAGTTCTTGCCGTAGCCCCATTCACGCTGCAAACGCGTCGTGGCGTTGCGCAGGTGCAGAGGCACGGGGCGCATGCCGTTTTCACGAATCTCCGACTGAGTGGCAAGATAGGCTGCATATGTGGAATTGCTCTTGGGAGCCAGGGCCAAGTATACAGCTGTTTCTGCCATGGGAATGAAGCCTTCGGGCATGCCAACCATTTCCACGGCCTGTTGGCAGGCGACGGCCATGGAAAGCGCATAGGGATCGGCCAGCCCGACGTCCTCGGAAGCTGATAAGATCAATCTGCGGCAGATGAAGCGTGGATCCTCGCCGCTCTCCAGCAGGCAGGACATGTAGTAGAGTGCGGCATCCGGGTCAGATCCCCGGATGGATTTGATCATTGCCGAGGCAAGCTCGTAATGGCTATCGCCTCCGCGATCGCCGCGTTGGATTACCTCGGGCAGTGCCGGTCGCAATGCCTGGGGTTCGCGTTTCTCCGGTGGCAACTCAGCTACATACTCCAGCAAATTGAGCAGGGTGCGAGCATCTCCACCAGAGATGCCAGCCACCAGACGGCGGCTTTCCTCAGCCAATTCCAGACCTAAAGCCCTGAGACCTCTGTCCGTGATCTCCAGCAGGTCCGAATCGGTCAAAGGCATGAGCCGCAATACATGCAGTCTGGAAAGAAGCTGTCGGGTTACCGAGAATGATGGATTCTCCGTAGTCGTGGCGATGAGCGTGACTTCGCCGTTCTCCAGCTGAGGCAGGAAAAAATCCTGTTGAGCTTTACTGTAGCGATGCAGTTCATCCAGGATAAGAAGATCCACACCTGAAAGTTTTTTGCGCAGTTCGGCCAGACCGGTTTCCGGTGCGCTGACCCGGCGGTATGGCCTGCCCGTGGAACGGGCCAAAAGCAAAGCCAAAGTGGATTTCCCGCTGCCAGGCGGGCCGAAAAGAAGCAGGCTTGGCATGCGCTTCCCTCGGAGCAGCGCATCCAGCTTGGCCTTGAGGTGGCGCTGGCCGACGAAATCGCCGAGATCAGCCGGCCTGATGCTTTCGGCCAATGGCGTGCGATCCTGGTTGTTATCCATTACATTTCCCTCAAGGCTGGCCAGCTGCCTGACTACTTTTGCTTGGCCCAGAAAGCTAAGCCCATGCCCAGCAGCGCCGCCGTCTCCCAACGCAGTATTCGGTTTCCCAGGCTGCGCGTCATAAATCCCGCCTTGATGAGCGCCTCTGCCTCGGCATTCTCCAGTCCTCCTTCGGGTCCCAGGACCATGAGCACGTTGTCCTGTCCACCCAGATCAAGAACTGGGTCGATGAGCTGCTTACCCTGAGCTTCCCACAGCAAAAAACGCCTAGAATAGCTTTGTGCTGCTTCGACAAGGGAATTCATATTACTGAATGTGGCCAGTTCCGGTAACCAAGGGTTGGCGCTTTGCTTGGCAGCCGCCACAAGCTTAGGGTGCCAGCTGTCCTTGGGCTGATCCGGTATGTGGCCTTGACTGCGACTGGCTTGCCAGAACCAAAGACCTGCAGCTTCCAACTCAACGGCCTTTTCCAGCAGCCAGTCGCGCCGGTCGGCCTTGTTCCAGCCCACAGCCACGACAAGCCCGGATTTAGGCCGATCGGAAAAAGTTTCGGACAGACGCTCCAGCAGAGCGCCTTTACGATCCGCCGACACAAGCCGGAACAGGCCTTCCCGACCTTGACCATCGAAAAGCCGTACAGTCGCACCAATTGGAGTTCGCAGCACCTTGATAAGGTGCTGCGTCTCGCTGCTGTCGAGAACAAACGGCTCACTCCATTGATCGGGTGGACAGTAGAAGGAATTGAGTCGAGCCATGTATCTCAATCAATCTTCATGCGAGCTGTTCCGTTCTTGTAGAAGGGCAACTCGACCCTTGTGGCGCATAACTCGCTGCGCTGGGCTTGTATGAGATACTCCTTGCCGTCGGCTGCAGGTGCACTCACATAGGCCAAGGCTATGCAGTGTCCCAGAGAAGGCGAGAATGAGCCGCTCGTGACCACACCGACCACGGAGCCGTCGCGAAGGGCTATCTTGTCTCCGTGTCGCGCGCTGCGGCGGCCAGGAATTTCCAGGGGGATAAGCTTCTCGCGCACTCTGTCCAATTTGTCTTTGCCTATGAATTCTGCGGGGGAATTCATAAGAAATCCATAGCCGGCTTCGACTGGAGTGTGTGTGGTGTCCAAGTCCTGACCATATAGCGGATAACCCAGTTCAAGCCGTAATGTATCACGCGCGCCCAGCCCAGCGGCTTTCACTTCAGGCAGGCTTGCCAGCTTCTCCCACGCTTCCAGAGCCGTGCTCACGTCCAGATAAAGCTCGAAACCAAGTTCGCCGGTATAACCCGTACGGCTGACGAGCATTGACGCTCCAGCATAAGTCGTGCGCTCAAAGCCGAAGTACTTTAGATGCTTGCATGTTTTTCCCAGGAGAGCTTCGACAGCCTGGAGGGACAAGGGACCCTGTACGTCGATTTTTGCCACTTGATCGGATGCATTTTCCAGGGACAGACCTGCAGGAAGATGAGCTTTGATCCAATCGAAGTCGGAGCCCTCGCAGGCGCCGTTGACCACGAGCATGTAGTCATCCTGTGCAAGTCGATAAACTATCAAATCATCCAGCACGCCGCCGACTTCGTTGAGCATAAAGCCGTAGCGGCACTTGCCGGGCTGTAGCGTATCAAGGTTGTGGGTTACGATTCGACTCAGGGCCTGGGTTGCCCCCTGTCCACGCACATAAAACTCACCCATGTGGCATATATCGAAAATGGAGACCTGTTGCCGGGTGTGCTGGTGTTCCGCGAGAATGCCTGCATACTGCACCGGCATCTCCCATCCGGCAAAATCCACCATCTTGGCGCCATGGGCCTTATGCCAGGAGTTGAGCGGGGTGGTCTTGAGCGTTTCCAAAGTGATCCTCCTGTCTCGGATTAAACGAGCGGTTCGGCTCGGACGTGGTTCACATGGCCGTAGTCAATGCGGGAGGGGGATTGCGTTCCCGGCGTGATTTCCGAATGGAGCGAAACTCGTCCAGCAAAGAAACCAAACGGCTATAGAGCTTCTTGGTCTTTTTACCATACTCGGTCACTTCATCGTCATCTTTTTCCAAATAATTACGGAGCAAGTAGCGATCGCTGAGTATTTGTTCACCGATGGCCAGCACGTTACCAACTAGCTCGTCAAAGTAGTTGACGATTTCAAATTTCAAGTCGTTGAGCACATCGGTCATGATTTGAAGCATCTCAAGGTAGGAAACCTTCTTGCCTTTGTATTCTCGGTCAAGAAGATCCTCCAGCAGCTTCACCTTTCTTGCTTGCTGGATATAGCTGTATTTCGCCCATACCTCTTGGTAGAGATCATGGAGATCGTTAAAGGTGTCGTAATTGTCTGGATTGAGGAGATAGCTGTCCAGGGCTTTTACGACTCCTGCGTAGAACTCGTCCGAATAACCTATGATGCGCCGTTGATGCTTGGAAAGCCACGAATAAAGGAACTTGAGACGCTTATCATGCGTGTCGGTATCCTTGACTATTTCCTGGCGTTTGAACGTGATAATACCCATGTATTCGCCCCGGACAATATCTGTCAGGCGCAAAATCATGTTGTAAGTGTCTTTGATGATATTCAGATCGCCAAGCACCTCGCCAGTAAGGGGATGAATTACCTCCTGGCGCAGCACCGACAAGGCTCTGTCTTCCCTGACGTTAAAAGGGTTGAAGCGGTGCTGCTTATAGAGGATGCGCAGGATGATTACCCGGTTTTCTTCATCCACGAAGAATCCGCCTCGCTTGAGTATGGCCAGAGCTTCCTTTTGTTCCTTGTCCACTGAAACTAGGGCGACCTTTTCAGCGCGAGGATAATGTTTGGCTCTTGGATGACTGTAGAGCGTTGTGATGGTCCGATCAGACTGGCCAAGTACCCTGATGAGGAATCGTTCACCCATGCGGAAGAGTCTGCGTGAAAAAAGGGCAGAGGAAGTACGCCGCTCGGATACGATGGGAAAGCCGTACAGTTCCATCAAGAATTGGTAGACGAAAAGCCTGTTCCGTTCATAGAGGCAGTTGTCGCCCGGCCTAAATTTTTTGATTTTAAAGCCGAAACGCTTGATCTCGGAATCCAAGTCTGAGGGAAATGATGCGTAAATGCCTGAAAGATAGAATTCCCCATTGCGATCCGTGGACATGACCTGGCCGCGCTCCAACTGTAGCAGATACTCAAGCAATGTTGGATAATGCTCCAGGTATGAAATATCCTTGCCGCCAAACTGCTGCATGAGCTTGTTGTGACTCTTTCGGGGAAGACGGCTACGGAGGGTTTGCAGATTCTGCGCTCCAACCGTGTTCAGCAATGGACATGCAACGCCATCACTGGTTTCCGGGAGATCGAGAATATTGTGAACGCGATCAAACTGGAAGATTTCATGCAATGAATCGATAGGCCGTTCAAAAGCTACCATGCTGAAGCCAGGAAGCTCTTTGTATTCAAAGAGATCGACCTCAAAGGAAGGCAACAGTTCGCGTGATTCGACCAGGGGATAGCTCTCGTGCTCTAGATAGGGCTTCAAAAGGCAGTATTTAACGTGCACGACATCCAGGAAGCGCTTCAGGGCATCAAGTGTACTGATATGCAGAATCCCTTCAATGGCCTTGCCATTGTCCTTCCAGGCGAGTCCAGCGCTTTTAGTGAAAGCCTCTTCCCATATCATGGCCATGAGAGTATTCTCTCCTCCAATGTGCATGCCGCTTCGATGAACTTGGCCTGAGTGCTGTCGTGAAAAGGCCCTGTCCTTCTCCCGTGAAACCGCTGCGTGTTGCCTTCCGGGACCTTATTCTAGTCATCGAAGGCAGCAAATGACAATACTATACTTGATAGATATCCCAGGATAAAATGCTTTCTTCATGGCGTGTTCGGTCTTGTATACCTGCATTTGGCAGGGCACGTTAAGTTGGATCCGCCTCGGGGGAGCGGCTTATTGAACCATATGAAAAAAGCTCTTCCCGCAAAACAGAAAACATGACATGAAACAGCAGGTGTTGATCCGCACGCGCTTGTTGAAGTATGATAGATAATTTTATGTATTCAGATTTTGATGCTGCTTTCTGTTTTTCTACTCTCTGGAAAGATGACTAGTAACTGCATTGCTTTAATAGAACCGCCAAGATCGTTTTAATGCAGCTAGAACGGCTATAATGACAACACTTATTTCATTGGACAAGCAGACTTATCTTGATCAGATACTCTGTATTGTGTGTAACGTATTTGAGGCTCATTCAGCTGTTTTGTTTCTGCAGGTTGGCGAGGATCAATATCGTATCAATTCTTTTTTCAGCTTGAGTGACTCTATCCGGCACGATGTCGTCATTTCAACCAGCACAGGACTAACAGGCTGGATTATACGCAATGGCAAGCCTCTGCTCATCAATAATTTCGATAGAGCCAAGGGGCATCTTGGGTATTATGTTGTAGGTGAGGAGTCTGAGATTAGGGCGTTTATGGGCTGCCCCTTGGATCAAGGCCAGGGTGTGTTATGCCTAGATAGCAAAAGAACCTATTCTTTCAGCGATAAAGATCAGAAAATCCTGCATCAGTTCGTCAGGCTGGTGGATACTTTGATTGCTGAATTCAAACGCCTGACTGCAGGATGCGCTGAGCAGCGTTACTACCAAGGCTTAAAACTCCTTAGCGAACTTCACAACAAAGTTTCAGGTTGGTTGGCATACCTGACTAACTTTTTGAGTCTGCTTTCCGGAGTTACCGGTTTTTCCCACTGCTTTCTTGCTGTTTGTGATGCACAGGGCCATTTTTATTCGGTGGAAAGCTGCAATAAGGAGCTTGTGCCTGGTGTCGACGCCCTGACTCAGCAGTTCACAATAGATAATGGCTTGATAGGCTGGGTCTTTAGAAATGGCTCGCCAATCTTCGCCAACAAGAAAGATCTAACGTCACCTTCAGCATCCTTGCTAGGGCCAGGCGTCCCGCTTCCGGATTTCGTCAGTGTGGCCTGCGTGCCCGTCGCAATTCATAAGCGCACAAGGGGCGTTATTGTGCTGGCCAGTACCACTCCTCAGTCGACCGGTCGGGAGCTTCGAGCATTCGTCAAAATTGTTGCATCTAACCTGTCAATTTTTCTTGAGAACCTCTACCTAAGAAACCGATTGACCAGTTCCGGCGGCTAACGATAGGAAAAAAGCCGTTATAAAACCGAGCGCATCCCTGCGAATTCCCCCGAAATCGGGGTCACACTCTAGCCGGCGGAATCAGTGACATGATCTTCGGTAGGCTTTTTGGCTTATTCGGCAAGGACTTGGCCATGGACCTGGGTACTGCCAATTCGCTCATCTATCTTCCGAGTGATGGCATAGTGCTCAATGAGCCGTCGGTCGTGGCCCTAGATAAGCGCGAGGGAAGGATTATCGCCGTTGGCCGTGAGGCAAAAGATTATCTTGGACGAACGCCGGAGCGTATCCGCGCCATACGCCCCCTAAAGGACGGCGTAATCGCGGACTTTGAAGTCACAAGGCAGATGATCGCCTATTTCATCCGTAAGGTGACTCGCGGCTACCAAGCCGTCAAACCTCGTATTATAATAGCCGTGCCGACAGGCATCACTCAGGTGGAGAAGCGCGCGGTCATCGAGTCGGCTCAACTTGCTGGTGTGCGCGAGGTGCGTCTCATCGAGGAGCCCATGGCTGCGGCTATCGGCGCTGGACTACCGATCGACAAGGCTGTCGGCAACATGGTCGTTGACATCGGTGGCGGAACCACTGAGGTCGCGGTCATCAGCCTGTCGGCCGTGGCTTACTCCGAATCAGTGCGAGTCGCGGGTGACGAGCTCAATGAATCGATCCAGCGGTATATTCAAGAGCGTTTCAAGCTGCTCATTGGCGAGAATATGTCTGAAAGGATCAAAATGCAGATCGGTTCGGCCATGCCGCTGCCGGAGCCGCTCAGCATGAGTATTTCGGGCAAGAATGTAGTCAATGGTACGCCGACCATGATCACCGTTACCGATGAGCACATTCGTGAGGCCATTGCCGATCCCGTTAACACCATCGTTTCCGCGGTGCGTAAGGCCTTGGAGAAAACACCGGCGGAACTGGTTGCGGACATTGCCGATAATGGCCTTCTCCTGGCTGGTGGTGGTGCGTTGCTCAAAGGGTTGGATCGACGTATCGCCGAGGCAACGGATTTGAACGTTCGTCTGGATCATGATCCTCTTACGACCGTTGTCCGTGGGACCGGCAAGGCCATGGAGCAGATGAAGGCATATAAGGCCGTCTTCATCAATTAGCCTTGCGTGCCATGTGCGCTCCACAACGAATCCATTCGTCCTGCTCCATGGAGTTCCGGCATGACGTTTAGCGTAAGAAGCAACTTGCTGCGTCAGGCAGAGGCGGTTGTACGTGATGCCGGGGCCATCATTGCCGCGGATTGGCGTAAGCCTAGGGACGTGTATCTCAAAGGGCGCATAGACCTGCTTACGCGTACCGACATGGCCGTGGAAGCATTCCTGAAGGAAAACCTGCAGCGTGTGCTGCCGGGGGCGGATATTCTTGCCGAGGAAACAGCCAATGCCACAGTGCCGGGTGAGTTGACCTGGATCATCGACCCCGTGGACGGGACTACCAACTTTGCGCACGGCTTTCCTTTCGTAGCCTCTTCCGTGGCCTTATGGTGCGATGGGCGTGTCGTGCTCGGAATTGTCAATGCGCCGCTCCTCGGCGAGTGCTTCACGGCTGTGGAAGAGGAGGGGGCTTGTCTCAATGGACAACCGATTTCCGTCTCGAACCAGACCGACCTAGAGTCGTCGCTTATCGCGACGGGCTTCCCATATGGAATTCGAGAGAAGATTGACGTCGTCATGGCCAATCTGAAGCACATGCTCTTGCAGACGCAGGGTGTGCGCAGGGCAGGATCGGCAGCCCTTGATCTTGCCTTCACGGCCTGCGGACGTTTCGACGGTTTCTACGAGTCGGACCTGAAATCTTGGGATACAGCCGCGGGTTGGCTGTTGGTCAAGGAAGCTGGCGGTCAGGTTTCCTCTTACGACAGCAAGATTCCTTACTCGCTGGGTGCTTCGACCATCCTGGCCAGCAATGGGCGAATTCATGAGGCCATGAGCGCTTTGCTCAAGGGCTGAGAGGCAATCGCCTGCAAAAGAGTCGTCAGGCTGGTCTAATTAAGAAGATGCGGTGGCGTGGGAATTCGCGGAGGGGAAAATAAGCCCGTTTTCCCAAAAGTAAGCCAGCCCAGGGGTAAGCAGATCGCGAAAGTTGATTACCAAGCTTTCGAGTTCCTGCTCATCCACGAAGTAGCCGCCGGCCAGTTCAAGGGGTGCCGGAACGGGCTGCCGATCGACCTTGCCTGCTGAGTAGAGCGAGACGAACTCCCAGCCTGTATTTGGGCCAGCTTCAAGGCGCTGCTTTAGTCGTAACGAATCCACCTGGATGCCAAGCTTCTGCTGAAGTTCACGCAAAGCGGCATCTTCGCTGGATTCGCCGGCCTGGACATGGCCAGAGGCTGAAATATCCCAGCGCCCAGGGAAGAGGGCCTTGGCGTAACCACGTTTTTGAAGAAATACCTTGCCCTGTTGATTGTAGAGCAGGACCATTACCGAGCGATGCCTCAAGCTCTGTTTGTGCACTTCATGGAGAGGCAGCACGGCTATGGGCTGATCCTGCTGATCCACCACCTCCACTAGTTCGGAAGAAGAGGCGGAGAGGGGCACCATATTTCTTTTTAAGTTCTTTTTGGCAGTCATGACCAAGGCGCTCAGGCTTTTTAGGATGGAATCATGCCTGGAAATGAAGGTCAAGCGGATAAAGCGCTTGCCAGGACGAGAGACTTGAAGGCCAAGGGCGTGGAGATAGGTCAGCTTGGGCCGGATCAATCGGACCAAGTGGCGGACCTGGAGCGTTTGTGTTTTCCGACGCCCTGGAGCGCGGAACAGTTGCGCCTGGGCATGGAGCAAGGCAGTATAAAAATCTACGGGGTCATGACTCCTGCCAAGCTTCTGGGGTATCTTTCCTATTATGCCATTAGCGACGAGGCAGAGGTGATCAATTTCGCTGTCGACTCGGCTTGGCGCAGGCAAGGTCTGGGGAAAGCTCTTTTGGGGTATGTATTGCAAAAATGGCGTGAAGAAGGCATACGAGTTGGGTTCCTGGAGGTGCGAGCCTCCAATGAGGCTGCCATTCACCTCTATATTTCGTCCGGTTTTCGCCAAATGGGAGTACGGAGAGGCTATTATCCCGAGACCGGCGAGGACGCTCTGCTGTTGAAGTTGAACCTTGCAGACCTGCTGGCCCGATAGAGCGAACCGAAAGGAGATACCAGTGAGCATGCGCTTCCTTGACCAAATCGATATCAAAGGCAAGCGGCTTCTCATTCGTGTGGATTATAATGTGCCTGTCAAAAACGGCGCTGTTCAGGACGACACCCGCATCAAGGGAAGCCTGGAAACGATACGGTATTGTCTGGACAAGGGCGCGTCTCTGGTCCTGTGCTCCCATCTCGGAAAGGCCAAGGGCAAGCCAGATCCAGCCTTCTCGTTACAGCCGGCGGCTCAGCGCCTGTCCGAGCTTATCGGGTGCAAGGTCCAAATGGCTCCAGATTGCATTGGACCTGAAGTCGAGAAAATGGCTCGATCCCTCAAGCCGGGCGAGATACTCCTGCTGGAGAATCTGCGCTTCCATGAGGGAGAAACCAAGAACGATCAGCAGTTCAGCGCAGCTTTGGCCAAGATGGGCGAAATTTTCGTCAACGACGCCTTTGGCACCGCCCATCGTGCGCACGCGTCCATGGTCGGCGTCCCAAAGCACATCCCTCAGTGCTGTGCGGGCTTCCTGCTCAAGAAGGAGTGGGAGTACATCGGCGAGAACCTTGGCGATCCCAAGCGTCCATATGTCGCCATTTCCGGTGGCGCAAAGGTTTCCTCCAAGCTAGCTGTCCTGCATCGATTGCTGTCACAGGTCGATGCCCTGATTATCGGCGGGGCCATGGCCAATACTTTCCTCCTGGCTCAGGGGCATTCCGTAGGCAAGTCTCTGGTGGAGCCGGACCTGCTGGACGAAGCCAAGAAGATCATGAACGAAGCCAAGAAGCGCGGGGTCGAGTTGCACCTGCCAGCGGATGTCGTGCTGGGGCACGGTCTCGATGACAAACAATCCATGGGAACAGTGGATGTTGGCTCGATTCCGGATGACGCCATGGTTTTGGACATCGGTCCCAAAACTCGCGAGCAGTATGCAAAGGCTGTCTCGAAGGCCAGGACGGTCATGTGGAATGGTCCCATGGGAGCCTTTGAGAACTCTGCTTTTGCGGATGGCTCCCTGGCCATGGCAAGGGCTGTGGCCGGACTTCCCGACACCCTGACCGTAGTGGGTGGGGGCGACACGGATGCGTTGGTGCACAAGACGGGTCTGGCGGATAAGTTCAGCTTCATATCCACTGGAGGAGGGTCCTTCATGGAGTTCCTGGAAGGCAAGGAGCTTCCTGCATTTGCGGCTCTCCAGGAGTGTGGCCGATGATGAAACTCATGGCTGCCAACTGGAAGATGTACAAGACGAGGCCTGAAGCCGCCGATACCGCCAAGGATCTGGTCAAGCGCCTGGAAACTCTGTTGCCGGACGATCGTGAGGTGCTCGTCTTCCCTCCGTTCACAGCGCTTTATGCCGTAGGCGAGGCCTTCAAGGGACGCAAGAACCTCTCCTGGGGCGCGCAGAACTTTTACCCCAAGGAGGAGGGGGCCTACACGGGGGAGATATCGCCGCGGATGCTTGCCGAGCTTGGCTGTACATATCTGCTGACCGGGCATTCCGAGCGCAGACATGTGTTCGGCGAGGGCGATGACCTGGTGGCGGATAAGACTTCCATGGGGCTTGCCCAGGGTTTCAGAGTAGTTATGTGTATTGGCGAAACCATTGAGGAACGCCGAGGCGGCAAAGTTGAAGAGGTTCTCAAGAAGCAGCTTGACAAAGGGCTGTCAGGCGTGGATAAATCCCTCTCCTCCGAGCGGCTCTCTATTGCGTATGAGCCTGTGTGGGCCATTGGTACGGGAGAGGTTGCAAAACCCGCCGACATCCTTCAGGCTCACGAATTCATCCGGCAACAGCTCGGGATAGCTATGGGTAGAAGAGGGCGGGAGATGCGCATCCTCTATGGAGGGAGTGTCAAACCTGAAAATGCCTCCGAAATCCTCGGCCTTGACAATGTGGATGGAGTGCTGGTAGGAGGCGCGAGCCTGAAGGCCGATAGCTTCAGCCGTATCGCCTTGGCTTGATTGAACCTTTCACGCGAGTGCTAGACAAGGATCGAACTTGACTGCCCTGGTTCTGACTCTCCATATCCTGGTATGCATCATCCTTATTTTAATGGTGCTGCTCCAGTCCGGCAAGGAAGGCATGGGTGTGATTTTTGGCGGCGGCAGTCAGTCCTTTTTCGGAAGTTCTGGTGCCGGCAGCTTGTTGGCCAAGATCACCGCAGTTTGCGCCGCCATTTTCCTGCTCACGTCCCTGGGCTATAACTTGTTGCTCAAGGAGCGTCTCCGGGAAGGAGATTCCCTTATGCGCGGCGTGAGCACAGAGCAGCCGGCGGTTGCTCCTGAACCGGAGAGGCCGGGTGTTACTTTTGAAGAGCCGAGCACTCCTCCGACGGAAGGCGCTCAACAAGCTCCGGAAGCAGCACCTGCCCCGGAAGGTCAGCAAGCCCAGTAGTTTTGTGTTCGTTGGCAAGCGGAAGTGGTGGAATTGGTAGACACGCTATCTTGAGGGGGTAGTGGCAATTGCTGTGGGGGTTCGAGTCCCCCCTTCCGCACCATATAGCATTTGTGCAGCATCTGCATGGCGATCTGCGGATCGCATTTATTGAAGCCTTGCCGTCTCCTCGTACTGCAGGACGACGATTAAAAGTTCTTTTACAGTGCTCCGCCCGCGGAAGTGGTGGAATTGGTAGACACGCTATCTTGAGGGGGTAGTGGCAATTGCCGTGGGGGTTCGAGTCCCCCCTTCCGCACCATTGGATGCACTTCATTTGGCCGACCTCTTTCTCCCTGCCTTTACAATAATCACTCTTTCACGCATCAATCCTTATTTCAATGCAGAACAGTGTATCTGCGCAGCTTGATTATGGCATTTGACTGCGTGGGGCTAGGGGCGTTTCTGTCTCTGGTAGTTGGGGGCCGGCAAAACCCTTCCCAGTTCTTTTCCAATCTGTTGGCAGAAGAGAATCTGTAGAGAGGGCAGCTCCCTCTCTACAGATATGCACCACGTCTTGAAATTGCCTGGATATAGCAGACGGCGGATTACGGGGTTCGAAGCGTGGCGCCGTTCTTCATCACCTGACCCTTTCGATTCGGCCGGTCGGGAGAGCCTGACGGGCGGGGTAGTGATAGGTTGCCGTCCTGCTACAGCTTGGCGGCACGCTCTCGGCGCAACCAATCATACCAAGGCGCAAGACCTTCGCCTGTTCGGCAGGAGACCGGGAATATGGCCAGACTTTCGTTGAGCTTGCGTGCATGGCCCTTGGCCTTTTCCAGATCGAAATCCACATAAGGCAGCAAATCGATTTTATTGAGGACCATGGCCTGGGAAATATGGAACATGAGCGGATATTTCTCAGGTTTGTCGTCGCCTTCGGTTACCGAGAGCAAGGTGACCTTGGCGTCCTCTCCCAGGTCGAACTCCGCGGGGCAAACGAGATTGCCCACGTTCTCGATGAACAGGATGTCCAGACCGTCGAGGTCGATGCTTTCCAAAGCCGCCTGGATCATGTTGCCGTCAAGATGGCAGCCGCCGTCGGTATTGACTTGCACGGCCTTGGCGCCTGTGGCGGCCACGCGTCGCGCATCGTTGTCGGTCTGCAGGTCGCCTTCAATGACAGCCATACGGAATTCAGACTTCAAATCGCGCAAGGTTCGTTCGAGCAGGGAGGTCTTTCCCGCGCCTGGCGAGCTCATGAGGTTGAGCACCAGAACTTTCTTTTCATCGAAACGGCGCTTGAGGTCTTTTGAAATGCGCTTGTTGGCCTCAAGGAGGTTTCGCACAACGGGTATTTCCATCTTAACCACACCCTCGCATCTCAAGACTCATTCGGCCTCGAGGTTTTCGATGTACAATTCCTTGCCGCTCAACACTTCATGGCCAAGCTCCTCACCGCATTGCGGGCAAGTCATGAGAAGCAGGGTCGGGTCTTCCGGCTCAAAGGTGGTCCCGCATTGCCTGCAGCGAACCTTGAGCGGCACTTCCTCTGTCACAAGTTCGGCGCCTTCCAAAGGTGTTTCGAGGGTCAGAGCCTGCCACGCGAAGTGTAGTGCTTCAGGCACCACGTTGGCCAGCCGACCGTGCATCACCTTGACCTTGAGAAGTTTGGTGACGCCGTGCTTCTTCATTTCCTGATCAACGATATTGATCAGGCTTTGGGCGATTGACATCTCGTGCATGGAGCAACTCATAAAGAAGTTTTACTGCCCCGTAAAGCCAAGGCATGGCCGAAGCTTGGCTGCATTTGGCGCTGCTTCCGCTGCCGCACTTCAATCAGGATAAGCCCGGAGCAGATGGAAACTCAGATTGAGAAGAGGGATCAAGCAGCCCGAAAAAGACTTCTGGAGCCAGGTATCGTCTGCCCCGAA
This sequence comes from Pseudomonadota bacterium, assembly GCA_023411815.1. Classification (GTDB taxonomy): domain Bacteria; phylum Desulfobacterota; class Desulfovibrionia; order Desulfovibrionales; family Desulfovibrionaceae; genus Desulfocurvibacter. The sequence goes on from JAEYOJ010000089.1 coordinate 120,776, forward strand.
TTAGAATGAAGCCAAGGCGACAAGAGTCGAAGCCAGTGCAAAACCGGTTGCCAAGTCCCTTGCTGCCCACGGCATGCGCACTTGCCAAGCTTCGGGCGTATCGAGCCCACGACTGGCCATAGCCAGGGTCTGATCCCAGGTTTTCTGTGTCAGTGCTCGCAGGGATGCCTGCACCAGCAGGAGCAGGCGCTTGTAGGCAGGCAATCCATGGCAGCGCAGTTTAATCATCTGTCCGACATGCGCGAATGTCTGCCAGATGAGCGGGAGAAAATGAATCATGAGCGCCAAGGCTAAAGCTGGCTGCCAAGTCCAACGCCCCAAGGGGCGCATGTACCAGCTTACAGCCAGTCCCAGCGAGCGAGGCGAGGATGAGGTCGACAGGATCAAGCCCAGGATCAACAAGGTGTACAGGCGCAGCGCCAAGAAAGCGGCTTCGGCCAAGACCTGCTCCAGGGGCTGGGCGGCGATAGCTCCGGCAAGGATCTTGAGGCCGGTCCAGACGCCCAGGAACAGAAGGTAGCTCTTGAAAGCCTGCCAGAATACAGACCCAAGCCGCGCAGTCGCTATCAGGGCCGTCAGGCCCAAGGCATAGGCGGCAACTCCCGCAGGACCGGCAACCCAAACGAGCACCGCCAGCATCAGCCCGAGGGCGATTTTCAAGCGAGGATCAAAAGTCCGTAGGAGCACTTCGCGCTACTCCCAGGGCCGCAGTCCCAAGCCGGCCTGCCACGAACAGGGTGGCCGCACGTGGTGCCTGGACAAAAAGGGGAAGATATCCGTGGCCGTGCCTAAGGCGACCAATCGTCCCCTTTCAAGTATGGCCCACAAATCGGCAATATCGGCGAGAGGCTCGATATCATGCGCTGAGATGATCTGCGTCAGTCCAACTGCCTTATTGGCCATGAGTACGGAGCGCATTTCGCGTACGCCTGGGTAATCCAGTCCGCTGAAAGGTTCGTCTAGGAGGAGGAGGTGCGGCTTTCGGCGCAGAGTGGCAGCAATGCACAGTTTGCGTTTTTGGCCCCAGGATAAGGATTGCACGGGCTCTTCCCACAAGTCCTCAAGCCGAAAGTTCGCGGCCAGACCTTTGGCTTCGAGCATGCCTGCCGCATCTACGGGATCGAGTCCAAGGCATAGATCTTCGCCCACCGTAGCGCCCAGAATCTGCAAGTCAGCATCCTGAACAACGAGCCCGCTCATGGCGCGGATGGCTTGTGCCTGCTTAGGAGAGGTATGACCGGCAACCTTCAGGATGCCCTTGCTGGGAACGTACAGGCCCGCCAGCAAGGACAGCAAAGTGGATTTACCGCTCCCGTTGGCTCCCACCAGTGCCAGGGTCAAGCCGCGTTCGAGGCATAGGGATATGCCATGGAGGACCTCGACCTGGTCATATGTGAAATGGATATCGGCGAGATGAATCAAATTGGAAGCAGCCTGCTTCGGCACATATAACGTTGGGTGATGATTGCCAACACCAGCTTGATGATATCGAGCGGCGCGAAGGGGGCCACGCCGATGGTCAGAGCTTCGTCCCAGCCGATGCCTAGCACGCTCTTGAGTTGCAGCACGCCCGGAATGTAGACAGCAAGAATGGCCACAAGGCCCCAGATTAGTCCGCGGACCCAGAATACAGGGCCTCTGCCGCGGCCGGCAATACCCATTATCAGCGCGCAGGCCAGGAAACCGAAGATGTAGCCGCCCGTAGGTCCAAGCAGCACTGCCAAGCCGGATCTGCCGCCGGCAAAGACCGGCAATCCTATGAGGCCTGCCAGGATGTATAGACCGACTGAGGCACTGCCCCAGACAGGCCCAAGCGTCAACCCGGCCAAAAAAGTAAAGAAAATCTGCAGCGAAAAAGGCACACCCCACAAGGGAAAGTGCAAGAAGGCCCCAGCCGCGATGAGCGCTGCCATCAGCGCGGTCCAGACGAGACGGTGCAAGGCAGCCAGGGGGGTCTGGGTCATAGAGGCCTCCCTTGGAGTAATTGACAGGGGTTCTAGTCCCACAGGAGTGAGTAGCCCGTCAAGTTTCAACCCATCCGCCGTGGACCGTGCAGTCCTGACTGTCTTGCTTGTATCCATAATCACCCTACGGTATTCAATTAGCAGCAGATCTGATAGGGGATGTCATGGGCGCTCACGAATTCACATCTGTTCTGCGCTATCACCAGCGCTCAAGCCTCGGCAGGGGCATGTTGCGAGGCGTGAGCCTGGATTGGTGCAATAAACCGAAGTGCCCCAAAAGATACCCTGGGCTGCCGAGACTCCATCTTCGACCTAACGCGAAACTGCCCGGCGCGCCCTTGGCAATCCTTTTCCCCCTGAGCAACAGACCGCAAGTGACTCTTGCCGAGCTATCCACTCTGCTTTTGCTGGCCAACTCGGTAACAGCCCAGTACCGCGGCATGGGCGAAACGCTGCGACTTTTGAGTTGTCCGTCGGCAGGTGCTCTTTATCCCTGCGAACTCTATGTTCAGGCTGATGGCATCAGCGGCTTGGAAAGCGGTCTCTACCACTATGATCCCTTTGCTTACGATCTGTGCCTGCTGCGGAGGTCCGAAGCTGAGGCTCCCAGACTCAGCTTCTTTATTACGGCTATCCTCCATCGAGCGGCCTGGAAGTATGATCTCAGAGCGTACCGTTACTGTCTGCTGGATGCCGGCCACCTGCTCGAGAGTATTCTCCTGGCATCCATGAATCTGGGGATTGAATTGCAGCCCTGTCATGACTTTCCAGATCAAGAAACAAACAGGCAATTGTGCCTCGACCCGAATCGCGAGGTCTGTCTGGCTGCCGCCATGGGCAATCCGGTGTGCCAATTGCCTGCCGGCTTGCTACAGATCGACGAATCCGCGCTTATTGCCGCAAGCCGTTGTGCGCAAGACGACCTCCCCTCGCCGGAACTCATGGAGGTTCACGCAACGACCAGCAGATCGTTTGCGGGACCAATGGGTTTTAAGTCTATCGGGCGCGGATCGTCGAAACCAACTGATAGCTTTGGCGACCTCGGCGCATATGCCAAGGCCGTGCGACAACGGCGTTCGCAGCGAAAATTCATGCTGGAAGATCTCACTAGGCAGCAGTTTGACAGGCTGCTCTCCCTGGTTGCTGACCTGCAGACGAGCGAGGTTGTGCGGCTGGGGATCATGCTCGAACGAGTCCAAGGTTTTCTTCCTGGCCTGTATGGACTAGAAGCGGATGGCAGGCTCAAGCTTCTACTCGGCAGATCCTTGGCGAAGGACTTGGCTTCCGCGAGCCTGGGTCAAGGTTGGATGGCCCAGGCTGCAATGGTAGTTCTGGCCTGGGCGAATTTGTCTGCCCTGGAGCAGGAGTTTGGACCCAGGGCATACCGGGTGGTGCATCTGCTTAGCGGCCAGTTCGGTCAGCGTGTCTACCTAGCGGCTTCGGCCATGAATCTTGGGTGCTGTGGCGTTGGGGCTTTTTTCGATGATGAGGCAAATCAGGTATTAGGCCTGACGCCTGATGAGCATCTGCTGTATCTGCTGGCTTTCGGGCCAGTACGCAAGTGAGGATCCGCGCGTGCTCCGGTTCCTGAGAGAAAAACGCTGGTTTTTCGCAGCCATGGCAGTGGCCTTGGTCATGCTGCTTTCTCCGTTGCCCGCGGGACTTGGTCGGGAGGGCATGATTGTGCTGGCCATGACCGTGGCCTCGACCATCATGTTCATCACCGAGCCCGTGCCCCTGCCAACGGTCGCCTTGCTCATAGTCGCGGGGCAGGTGCTTTTGTTGGGGCACGGATCGAGCAGCGTGGCCAAAAGCATGATGAACGATTCCGTTCTGTTCATCATGGGCTCGCTCATGCTGGCCGTGGCCATGGTCAAGCAGAGACTGGACAAGCGCCTCGCATTATTCATCGTCTCGCTCACGGGCACGCGCACTGTCCGTGTGGCCATGGGCATATCGCTGGTTTCCGGCCTGCTGGCCTCGCTCATAGGCGAGCATACGGTTGCGGCAATGATGCTGCCCATAGCCGTTTCGCTCATCCAGCTCTCGGAAGAGGATGGGCGGGAGCAGCGCAACTTGGCCGTGCTGCTGCTCTTCTCCATCTCCTTCGCCTGTTCTCTCGCCGGCGTAGGAACCCCTTCGGGTGGAGCGCGCAACGCCATCATGATCGGCTACTGGAGGTCTTTCTTCTACGACGTTTCAGACCCGACCACGGCCAAGTATCTCATCGACTATCCGCGCTGGATGGCTTTCGCCTATCCGATGCTGCTCATCCAGCTGCCCGTGCTGAGCATTCTGCTATACAAGACATTCAAGCCCGAAAAACTGGATCTCGCCGTGGCCGTGCGCAAGCTCAAGGAACAGGTCGAGAAGGAAGGCCCCCTGACGCCGGGACATTGGGCGACCATCGCTTTGTTCATTCTGGTTCTTGTCAGCTGGATCTTTTTTTCAGGCAAGCTTGGCATGGGCACCATCGCGATCACGGGTGCGGCGGCCTTTCTGGTGGCCGGGCTGGTGCGCTGGAACGACATCAACTCGGGTGTGAACTGGGGCGTGGTGCTCCTGTACGGTGCGGCCATATCTCTGGGTGTGCAGATGGAGCAGAGCGGGGCGGCCGGGTGGCTGGCCGAGAATTTCCTGGCTTTGCTGCGTCCGTTAGGTGCGGACAAAGGCTTGGGCTTATGGCTGGCGGTTGCCTTGCTGACCACGCTCATCACCAACACAATGTCCAACGGCGCGGCTGTGGCCGTGCTTGGGCCCATAGTGCTCAAGCTGGCCCAGAGCTCTGGCAGCAGCCCGATTACGATAGGCTTCATCACGGCCATTTCTTCTGCTTTCGCCTATTTCACCGTAGTAGGTACTCCGGCGAGCACCATCGTGCATTCGTCAGGCTACTTGAGACCCTCTGACTTCTTCAAGATCGGTTGGAAGATCTGCATCGTTTCCATTCTCACTCTGTTGGTCCTGGCCGGACTGTATTGGCCACTGCTGGGAGTATAGGTGGGTCCCATGAACAAGAAGCATGACTCTGACGTCGGCCCCTCGATCCTGGTGAGCATCGGCGGCGGCGAGGACGCCTTTCTGGGCCTGCGTTACGCGGCCCGTATTCAGGATCACGGGTGTGCCAACATCGACCTTCTCTATGTCCGCCCGCTGGACCAGGGAATGCGTTCGGGAGGTTTGGAAGTTCGTGTGGCGCGGGAGAATATTCTTGATTGGGGTCTGGACTTGCCCGGACTGCGCCAGCTCAAGAAAGGCCGCGATATTCTGGTCGAGCTGGGAGAGCTGTCTCGTGATGCGCCCGTCACACTCCGGCATGCAAGCACAAGTGGTGACCCGCTCGGAGACTATACTTTGGAGTACACTACCGAATGTGGCAGCCGTATCAGCCTCTGCCTGCGAGCCTCGGAAAATCTGCTTGCTGCTATTCTGGCTGAGTGCAGACGCCGAAACTACGATCTGGTTATCGTAGGTGTGTCAGGCGCTCCGCGCGGTCCTTTCAAACGTCTGCTTGAGGGCATGCCTCTGTCCGAACGCATTGCACGCGAGGCTTGTCGCTCCGTATTGGTCGCCCGCCATCTTGAGGGTGGATACAGTCATCTCGTTTGTACTGATGGATCCAGCCATGCCCAGGCCGCTGTGGCCCAGGCCGCCCGGCTATCCAGTCATTGCCGTTGCCCAATCACCATCATTGCGGTGGCTCCAACCCAGGCCGATTTGGACTTGGCGCGATCCTGGGCCGAAGAAGCCGGCCGTATAGTCCTGGAACAATCGGCCGTGCTTGCCGACAAGGTTGTTTTGCACGGCGATCCCGCGGAGGAGATCGTCAGGGAAGGACGCAACCACTCCGTTATCATGATCGCCGAACCTTCCAGGAAAGGCCTCAGGCGGCGCTTTGGTTCCGAAATCTGCTACACGGTGCTGCGCAAAGCCGAAACCTCCGTGATGATCATACGCTGATTCAGTCCCGGCGCATTTCCTCACACTGTCCATTGGGCCTGGTTCCCAAGGCTGCATTCTGAACATAGCGAAGGCTTATCAAGTAGGCTTTCGTTGACAATTCATACTCGTTTGGTAGGGAATCGATCTCTGGGCGGCATAATCCCACCGGTGAATAGCTCGCGCCGGTACGCACTTGAGCTATGGGCGATCCTCTCTCGCTTCCGGGCTTTTGAGGCGGCGGCAGGCTGATTGCGGCAAGGCGCACGTCTCCAGACGGCTTATGTTTCATGCCTCTTGCCACAATTTCAGCCCTACCTATCGTACATATTTTATACCAAACTAGAATGGCATTGGCGAGCCGTGCCGGAAAACTTGAGCCAACGAACAGCGGCAAAGCACTGTCTTCGAGCTGGGGCATACACCGAGAACGTCCAGCAAGGGGTCGAGCGTTGTGCGATGCTCTTCAGGAGCAGCTCGAAGCCTGAAAAATTTGGCATTTTGATTTCCGCTCTAGGTCCGCCGTTATCAATATGGATAAGGGTCTGCTAAACATGGAAGCGTCTCGAAATTCCGCTCCCGACTGCCTGTCCACCTTCGGGGCCTTGTACGGCAACCTGCCCATGGGAGTCGTCCTGGCCACACCCAAGAACGAGATAGTTTTCACCAATCGCGAATTCTTCAGGCTCACCGAGTGCACCCAACGCGACCTTGAGCTCATGGACTTCGTGGACGTGGTCAGCATGTTCAGCATCCCGATAAGCCTGCGGGTACGGGATGGCTCCTGGCAGGAGAACAAGTGGTACAACGTGGATAAGTACATCTATAGGCACGACGCGAGCACGGCCTGGGTGCGCTTCCACATCACGAGCATCGAGTGCGATGGGCAGCGTTTCCAGCAGCTCCTAGTGGAGGACGTGTCCAAGTACAAGGAGCACATGGACGCCTTGCTCGACCGCAAGGAACTCTACCAGTCCATAGTCGATCGCCGGCCAGACCCGATCTGCTGCTTTCTTCCCGATTGGAGCCTGACTTACGTTAATGCCTCGTGCGGAAGGTGTCTTGCGGGAACGCTCCGGGATATCGTGGGCGAAAATCTCTTGAGCTACCTCTCATCCGAAATGCGCGAGCGGTTCAGCCAGGCGATTGAAGCCATCAGCGAGATGACGCCCGTGGCCGAGATCGAGCAGCACATCAGCGATTTCGAGGGCAAGCCGCTATGGATCAGGTGGATCGTGCAGGGATTCTTCTACAAAACCGGTCACATCAAGGATTACCAGGCCATCGGCGTGGACATCACGGACCAGAAGCTCACTGAGTCCAAGTTCATCCACGCGGACAGGCTCGTCTCGCTGGGAACGCTGGTCGCCGGCGTGGCGCACGAGATCAACAATCCGAACAACTTCATTATGCTCAATGCGCCCCTCGCTATGGATCTATGGTGGCGCATCGCGCCCATCTTGGAGGAAGTCGAGGCCCAAGGGCAGGCCGAGGTTGCCGGAGGTCTGCCGCTCGAGGACATTATCGACCATGTGCCGCAGCTTCTTCAGGGCATCATCGAGGGCTCCAACCGCATCAACGCCATTGTCAGGGAGCTGAAGACCTTCAGCCGGAAGGACAATGACAGCGGTTTCGAGGCTTTGTCGGTGAACGACGTCGTCCAGTCGGCCGTTCTGCTCCTGAGCAAGACCATCGGCTTATGCACTGCTCGATTTTCGGTGTCGTACGGCGCCGGACTGCCCATGGTGCGCGGCCGTCGCCAGCGCCTGGAGCAGATCATCGTGAACCTGGTCCAGAACGCGTGCAATGCGTTGGAAAGCCGCAGGCAGGCCGTCAGGGTCGAGACCTTCCTACACAAGGAAAGCGGAACCGTGCGCATCGCCGTGAGCGACGAAGGGATCGGCATCAGGCCCGAGGATCTTCCTCGTGTCATGGACCCATTCTACTCAGAGGTGGTCCCCAAAATTTGGACAGGTGTGTAAGGTGGAGCCGACGAACGAGGGGGAACACCTTTGAAGAGCAAGCGGACACGTTATTCGGCAGAATTCAAGGCCAAGGTTGCCAAAGAGGCCA
>JAEYOJ010000095.1 GCA_023411815.1 Pseudomonadota bacterium
CTTACACCCCTTGAAATGCACATCTGGAACACGATCGAGGACTGGCGCGTGGAGAACAGGCTGGCTGCGCTCTTCCCAGGCTGTCGCCAGAACTTCAACTGGCTGATTGGGTACCTCTTCGGAGGCCAAAGCGAGGCAGGCGCTGTGAGTAGCCCTGCCCTGAACATCCTGAACTGGCTGCTCCTGTCCGTGCGCTCTTGGGATGTCCCGTCCCTGAACCTCAAGCGGGACAGCATCGTGAAATCGGTCGATGCCCACTTCCCCGGGCTGAGAGTGCAAGTGGAGTTCATCCTGAACTCGGTCCAGACCAGGTGCAGGTCAACCAAGGATACCCTTGAGTATGCAAGGCAGATTGCGTCTCTGCTCTCCCAGATGTCAGCCACAGAGACTCAGGTGACTAACCCAGGAGAGGCGGGTCAGGCTGAAGACTCGGGTCAGGATAATCAATCCAGCGAGGCCGGGATTCAGGCTCCGTGTCCCGCAGGGGATTCATGCGTGGAGGACAGCTCGAACCAGGATGACGCCGGGATAGGACCAGCTGAACTCAGCTCGGATGATTCCACAACTGCCGCGTTAGTCAGTTCTGAAGGCGACGGCGTGAGCCTCAGGCTGTTTCCTGAGGTGGCCAGAAAAGACCTTCAGGAACTGCTCAGCATGGAGGCCGATTCTCTGCCCAAGGAGATGGGCTCCATACTGGCTGAGGCCCTGGGGCAGATGGCGCATGGGGATAAGGACGAGTGCCTGGCTGTAGCGACTCCCAGGCCCAAGCCGACAATGCCGTTATCTGCTGATGAACTGCAGGAGGTGCGACAAGCCTCGATAGCCTTGAGAACCAGGCTGCACGGGCTACTTCAGACCACGACGCTTACCAGAAGCCATACAGGTCGCACGGGCAGGCTCGACACGCGCAGTCTCCATCGGTCGGTCACGGCTGATCCGCGCGTATTCAAACGCCACAGTGAGCGGCAGGGGATCGATACCGCCGCCCACATCCTGCTCGACTGCTCATCTTCCATGGCTCAGCGGATTCAGTTGGCAAGTAAGGCCTGCTACGCCGTGGCCAAGGCGCTCCAGTCCTGCTCCATCAATGTGGCCCTGACGGCGTTCCCTGCTTCGTTTGTTCAGGCTGATCACGGCGGGAATGGCACATGGGCAACCGTTGGCCAGATCATCAAGCATGGCGAGCGCGTCCATGAGCGTGTCCTGGTCAATTCGACAGGCTCCACTCCCATGGGCGAGGCCCTTTGGTGGGTGCTGCAAAGCATGGTGCCCCTGTCAGAGAAGCGAAAGCTTATCCTGATCCTGACCGATGGGGAGCCGGATTCCATGCCTTCCATGCTGGATGCGACCGAGCAGGCCACTCGGCTCGGTATGGAGATCTACGGCATCGGCATAGGTGCAACAAGCATAGAGAGCCTTCTGTCAGGCAAGTCTCGAAGCATCAGCTCGCTTGGGGAGTTGGCTCCGGCCATGTTCGAGATGCTTCAAGGAGCGCTCATGCGCAGGTGAACGGCCGGCCAAGCGCCAAGACATATACGGCTTTGGGAAGGGGGAGCATCAGGCTCCCCTTCTGTTTTCGATAACCATTAACAAGATAAAGAGGATTTGATGCGCTGGTTACCATTCTGCCCATGCCTGCCCTGGCAGACCTGCAAAATGCCGCCATCTGAATGCTTCATGTGGGCCTGCTGTCTAGGGCGGCTTGGAGGCGGCTTGGAATCAAATGACCACGGGAGGTGCCCATGAGCTGGGGGCCGATCATCGCCATCGCCATCGGCGTGCTTGAACTCGTCAGGGAGCAACTCGACAACTGAACATCAACGGAAGGAAGGGAATACGCATGAATAAGCTCTGGGTCTTTGTAGGAGGCTGTGTAACTGGAGCCCTGGGACTGCTTGCGGCAGCGGCTGTGGCCGACGAGGGCACGGCGGTGGCAACGAATGCCGGGGAGGAAGACTGTGAGACGATCGCGGAGGAGCAGGAGGAAGAAGGAGAGATGGTGAGAGTCGTGGAGTAAAAAATGGAAACCCCCGGCATCCGTGAGGGTGTCGGGGGCTTGCCAATGGCCTTTCAGGCCAACTTCTTTATTTTTTTGAGGGTGAAGCCAGAAGAACAGGCCAGGAGCAAAAAGCCATCTGCCCTTGTAGCCTCCGCAACGCTCACACCGTCTTCACCACTTCCATTAGCTTGTCGAAGCTGTTCACTACGTCGTACTTGACGTTTTCAGGTGCATAGCGACGGTTGATCTCCTCGAAAAACTTGCGGGCGCACTCGATTTTCTTTTCCTCGATGGGGCGCAAATCCATCGTAGACATGGAGCCCTTGGTTTCGGCTACGAAGTAGATGTGCTTGACCGAGCCTTCCTTGAAGGTAATCGCCCAGTCCGGGTTGTAGTCGCCTACTGGCGTCGGAATCAGGAAACCGCGTGGCAGCTTGGCGTAGACTACGACATCCTCACTGGTATCCAGGGCTTCGGCGAATTTGCGCTCGGGATTTGAACCGGAGTCTGGCAGCACATAATCGTAGATATGGCGACGCGGCGTAGGCACGGCCTTACTGAAATCCTGCTTGGTCTGCCCTGCGGTGAAGATGTCCAGGTCGTACTCGCCCTCAATCGGGTTGTAGGCCAAGTGTTCTATGATCACTGTGGCCTTCTGCTCATTGATGAGGCGGATTGCCTCGGCGATAAAGCTCTCCGGATTCGTCTTGAACTGGGCAAACACTGCCGGTTTAACGCCTCTTAAGATTTCAGAAACAGTGCGGCGGGTCAGCTGCGTGCCTTCGGTTATTTTTCCAATCAGGTCATACTGAACGGCTGAATGGACGGATTGCCGGTTATATTCAATACGAGTTTCTTCAACTCGGAATCCATTACCGGCCTTCATCTCTTCGAAGGTGATCGTGTCTGCCTGTTGGCCGTGTTCGATGGTGTATTGCAGGGGCGTAACGCGCAGGCCTTTGGCCGCATGATTGATGGCTTCCACGGATTTGCTGACCAGCTCACCGGAATCAAAGGAAACGCTGTACGCCGCCTTGCGATTGATGCGGCTCCAAAGCGCCTTGAACTCCTGCTTGTGGAAATTGTCGTTGAGCGGGTTCTTCTTCGGCTTGCGATCGTCGCCAATTTCGGGAAGCTGCCTGTCACTGAATACGCTGTCCACCAGATCGAACACCTGCTGGGCATACGGTTTCAGTTCTGTCGGAAGCTCGGCCAACGTGCCGTCCTTCTTGGCCTGGTGGTAAGCCTCGGCAATGGCGTCGTTGTCGTCGGTGTAATCGTTCTTGAGCAGGTATTTGTAGATTTGCTTCGCCATCTGCGGAGTAACGGTCACATCGCCAGTCGACGTCTTGAGGACCTTGCCGGTGAAGTATGCCTCGTCCGCCTTTCTTGGGCGAGCGGAGAGAGATTCGCTAATGTCGTTTTGCAGCGCCGCCACAAAGGCCTTGTAACTTTCGCTTGCAACCACTGTCAGCACGTTGATGTCATGCACGGTAGCAGGGTGGTCCATGCGCTCGCCCTGCTGGTTCACGGAAAGGCGCAGACCGCGCCCCACCTCCTGCCTCCGCGAGATGGTGCTGTCGCTGTGCTTGAGCGTGCAGATCACAAACACATTCGGGTTGTCCCAGCCTTCGCGCAGGGCGGAGTGGGAGAAGATGAAGCGCACTGGTTCACCGAATGACAACAGGCGCTCCTTGTCCTTCAGAATTAGGTCGTAGGCATCCACGTCATCGGAAAGCCCGGCATCTTCCCCACGCGTTCTGAAGCTAGGATCGGTGAGCTGCTTCGTTCTCTTGTCGATGGAGAAGTAGCCTCTGTGCATTCTCTCGACAGGGGCGCTCTTCAGGTACTTGATATACGGCGTCTCTACTAGACGCGGAATCTCGTTGAGATAGTGGCTGTATTCCTCCTCGAAGATACGCGCATATTCGCCCTTCTGATCGGCACGTGAGTAGTCGCGGTACTTCGCCACCTCATCAATGAAAAATAGGCTCAATACCTTGACACCCTGCTGAAACAGCGCCTGCTCCTTGTCGAAATGCGCCCTGATGGTCTCCCGAATCTGGAGGCGGCGCATCGCCGCTTCGTTCACATCGCCGGATGCATCGCCCACGCTCAGCTCCACGCCGTTAGTGAAACTGAGCGTGTCGGTATTGGCGTTGATGTCCGCGACCACGAATCCATTGCGGTATTGGTCCAATCTGTTTGACAGGTCAAAAAGATTGTCGCCCTTGCCGATCTTACGCATTATGCGCTTGATCTCGCCATTCTTCAGTTTCTGCTCGAATTCCACCCGCGCCATTGGCGGACTTTTGCTAGATAGTTCGATGTCTTGAAGGTAAAGATAGGGATTCGTTCCAGGCAGTCCCTTCACCGCGATGCCGCGCACGGCAATCTTCTTCACAAGCTTTTGATTGTAGGCATCCAGCGCGTCCAGTCGGTGAACCTTGTTGTGCGTGGTCTTGTGCGTGGCGGAATAGCGCAACACCGCCAGCGCCTTGAATGCTTCCAATGATTTTAGGGTCTTGCCACCTTCCATCTTCTGAGGCTCATCCAGAATCAGGATGGGGCGATTGGCGCTGATCACGTCAATCGGCTTGCGCGACTGGAAATCGTCAAGTTCCTCGTAGATGCGGCGGTTGTCCTTGCCGGTGGCATTAAAGGCCTGCACGTTGATGACCATGATGTTGACGCCGGCATCGGAGGAAAAGCTCTCCAGCTGGTGTAGCTGTTTGGAATTGTAGATAAAGAAGCGTGCCTTCTTGCCGTAGCCTTCCAGGAAGTGATCGGCGGTGATTTGCAGAGATTTGTACACGCCTTCGCGGATGGCGATGCTGGGCACCACAATGATGAACTTACTCCAGCCGTACTGCTTGTTCAGCTCGAATATCGTCTTGATATAGACATATGTCTTGCCCGTGCCGGTTTCCATCTCGACATCCAGATTCACCTTGGCGATCTTGGTTTCCTTCAGCGCATCAGAGATCGGCAGGTTCTGGCTACGCTGCACTTGCTGAATGTTGTCCAGCAAGGCCGCATCACTCAATTGCAGATCAGCGTTGCGAAAACCGTCGCTCAGCAGGGTGCCGCTGGTTTGTCTTTGGGCCTGCCGGCCGGGGTCGATACGGTAGCGGACAGCTTGCGGGCTAGCCGGCGGCTGGCCTTTGAAGCAGTTCACCACCGCCTGCACGGCGGATGTCTGGTAGGCTTGATTCTTGAACTTGAGCTTCATGCGCTTCCTAGGGGACTTCTGCGTTCTTTCTGCGAAACAGGCTTGCAGAAAGGCGCAACCAATTTAAATTTTAGACTATCCCGCTTCTGCTTCCGCGCTCATTCCGCAAGCTTCCAAGCCAACTGCGCCCGGTCCCGTGCAGGATGGTTTCGTTGGCCAGCGCGAAAATACTGATCAGATGGTCTTCACTTCCGTTGAAGGCGAAAGCTGCTTGAAAATTTGCTCGACGTTGATCTTGGCTGCGTCGTTCTTGAAGCCTTTGTCGCGGAACACGGCGCGCAGGGGTTTGGCTTTGGCCAGTTCCTTAACAAAGGCGTCGTCGATGCCGCCATTGGCATCGAAGCAGGCGGCCAGCGCGTCGGTGTCCACGAGGTACACGTCCTTGCCCTGGATGGTTTTCTTTCCGATGGGCAGGGCCAAGTCAACGCCCCAGTCGAGCATGACTTGGAAGAGCAGGTCTTCGGCGGTTCGGCCGGGCTTGATGTTATCCACGGCGTCGAACAGGCTGGTCTGGGTGGTTGAATCGGGGCTGTAATAGACATCGGCCATGTTGGACGTGTCGATCTTCAACACGCGGAAGCCGACATCCACCTGTGGGTTGCCTTCGCTGATTCTCTTGCCTGCGCGGCGGATGCGCTCCTTGCTGATTTCGGCAATTGTTTGGTGGCCAGCCTTGAACGCCTCGGAATTCTCGTCGCACGGCTCAGGTAATTGCACCATGATGAAGCGGCGATTGCCGTCATCTTCAGCGTTGAGGCGCATGACAGCATCGGCGGTTGAACTAGAGCCCGCGAAGAAATCAAGAATCAAGGATTCCTTACCTGCCCCCATCTGAACGATCCTTTTTAGTAGCTCTGGCGATTTTGGAAAGTCCATCACTGCGGAGCCGAACAAATCTTTCACCGCCTTCCGCCCATGGTCATTCGTAATCTCCTTATCAGTCCAAAGAGATTTGACGAGTGTTTTTGCAACCTCTCCATCTTTGTTCAAGAGATAGTCTTTTCGATAAATTCGCCATTCCTCCCCGGTCTGCTCTGCAAACAATAACGAGCTTTCTTCCTTCACCTTGCCCGTCCCCCACGTCCAGCACGTCTTTGTTCCGTCTGGCGCATCTGGCCACACCTCAATGATGTGACCATTCCCTTTCGTGAGCGAAATCGTCCCATCCGTAGGATTGACATACAGTGGGTAATAGAGTTTGGGGCGGGTGATTGGATTGAACGCCTGATTCCGATTACGCAAGCCAAGTGGACGAAACGAACCTTTGGCGTCCTTTCGCTTGTATTCTTCAACCATCCGACCTTCTTTTTCAATGCCATTGATTGCATCGGAATTCAGGCCATCTTTAACGAATACCAAAATGCTTTCGTGTGTCTTGGCGACAAACCTATCCAAGTGTCTGCCGCGCGGATTCAGTTGAACGGCAAGCTGAGCAACAAAATTCTCCGCGCCAAAGATCTCCGAACATGCCTCGATAAGGTTGGAGGCTTCGTTATCATCAATCGAGATGAACAAAGCTCCGTCATCCGCGAGCAAGTTGCGCGCGAGGCGAAGGCGTGGGTAATTCATGCTTAGCCAATCGGAGTGGAACCGGCCATTGGCTGTCGTGTTAGAGACAAGGCGGTTACCCTGTTCGTCCACTTGGTTGGAGCGACGCAGGTATTCGCTCGTGTCCTCGGCGAAGTCGTCTTCGTAGATAAAGTCATTGCCCGTGTTATACGGCGGGTCAATGTAAATCATCTTCACCTTGCCCAGATACGTCTCCTGCAACAACTTAAGCGCATCCAGATTGTCCCCTTCGATGAACAGGTTCTTCGTCGTGTCGAAGTTTACGCTCTCCCCTCGCACCGGGCGCAAGGTCTTGGCAATTGGTGCATTGGCCGCCAGCAACGCTTCGCGCTTGCCCGGCCAGTTAAGGTGATAGCGCTCCTGCGGACCTTCAACCAGCGACGCCGACAACTCCTGCCGCAACTGGTCGAAATCGACCGCCAGCTTTACGCGGCCATCCTCCCCCCGCGCCTCGGTCACGCAGCCAGGGAACAGCTCGCGCAGCCGTGCGATATTGGCATCGGTCAGGTTAGGGGAGTGCATTTTCAGCTTATCCATTTTTGCTTCCTTGGGATGTATTGCGTGTTCGATAGTAGGGGGCGCTGGCGCTTCCGTCTGTCTAGAACGGAAGTTGATCTTCGCCTTCGGTCTCGTTGGCCGGAGCCTGAGGAACCGCTGGTTGGACTTCGGTGGCGGTTTGCTGCCAATCGGACGCTATGGTCTGCCAATCGACAGCCCTTTCAACGGGCTGTTCAGTCTCACATGCGCCAGACCAAACTGCCCAGAAGTCGGGGTCATCCGATTTCGGTCGCTGCTCCTTGGGCAGGTTATTCATATGCACCAGCACCGGCAACTCGGATGCCCAACCTAGCAGGATGGCATGGCGTGAAGGCAAGGACGGCAGGTCGCGCAGCAAGCCGCGCAGGTTGTCCGGCACCAGCTTGCAGATCAGTTCCTGGTCGCGGTCATTGCAGATGCGATGGAGCAAATAGCTGTTGCACTGGGAAAGTACCGTGGGTGAAATCTCGCTGGGTCGCTGGGACGACAACACCAGCCCTAAGCCGAACTTGCGGCCTTCGCGGGCGATCTTCTCGAAGACCCGGCAGCAGATGGCGGCGGAGTTTTGGTTTTCCGCATCATCCGGGTAGCGTTTAATGAAGGTATGTGCCTCTTCCATCACCAGCACGGTGGGCAAGGTCTTGCCGCTATTGAGCTTGCGATAACGCTGCAAGGCTTCCAGCGTCATGCGGGCGATCACGGCGGTGATGATGTGGACTACCTCGGCTGGAACCAGCGAGAGGTCGATCACCGTCACCGAGCCGTTGGAGGCTTGGTTGTCGCCGATGTATTCGGTTAGCCAGCCGTGCAGGGTGGTATCCCCCACGCCACTGGAAATGCTCTTTATACGGCTGTCCGAGAGAATCGTTCGGATACGCATCAACAGCGTCTCAACGTGCTCCGAGATATTCAGCAGCTCGGCGTTGGCCTCCACGCTACGCAAGAGCTGATCGCCAGTGAAGGGGCGCGGAACGTCGGCATCAATGGGGAGTACGTCGGTGTCGCTTCCACCGAAGACGGAATGTGTTTGGCTCATCTGCTCCAACAATGTGGCGATCTCCTGCCGGGTAAAGATCGCAGGCCATTCACCTTGATGAGCGGCAAGTAGTTGCGTAATATGCTGGGTCAATCCCCCCAGTGCTGCACTCTCAGCTTGAGTGAAAGAAGCGTTACCTGTCAGTCCTTCTTTCCACTTGTTCAACCGGTCACGAAATCCTTTCGCTTGACCAGCGCCCTTCCACGGATTTCCAGAGTTCTTCTCGATGTGGATAGCAGTAACGAGCGTACGCAAGTATCGTCGCAGGTCGCGACTCGGTGTAACACTAGTGTCAATCCCCCCATCGCGGACAGAACGGAGTGCCTGAATCAAGGTCGGGCGCTGAGTCTTGGAGCTTGCTTGAGTAAAAGCACTCCATTCGGCGCTATTCCAGAACCAAAGTGGCACCTGAAGTTGCTCTACGCCATCGGAAGGCTCCACGGCAAAAACCCGGACCTTGCCCATGTCCTTGAACGTGTTGGCGTACTCTCCATTGGGGTCGAGCACGATGAAGCGAGCGTTGGGATCGTCGCCATTACGCGCTTTCTTGGCAGCGTCCATAGACCAGCGGATCAGCCCGGCCACGGAGCAGGACTTCCCGCTACCGGTGCTGCCAAGAACAGCCAGGTGGCGACCGAAAAGCCTGTCAGGATCAACCTTGACCTCGGCATTGGCGGCCAGCGGGCTGATGCCGATCTTTATCCGGCGATGTTCGCCAGATTCGACAATGGCGCGTAGCTGTTCCTGCGTGGGCAGGATGACCGGATCTCCAACGGATGGATAGGCCTCGACTCCGCGCCGGAATACATACTTGGCTTGGCTCTCTTTCTCTTCTGCATGATAGAACAGGCAACCCAGTGGGTTGAGGCTCATCTTGCGCAGTGGGTACGGCAAATCCACCAGGCCGAAATCCTGCATCCCCTTGCGCTTCGGATATTGAGAGCGTTCGACGGTAATCCACTCGACCTGCGCCACAAGGTAGCCCTGGTCGCTGGGGGCCAACACATACCCATTCACGCGAGGGAACGGACGAGCCGTGCCCGTATTCAAGACAACGCCATCCGGCGCTTCAATATCCAAGAGCACCTTGATCCCATCTGGGGAGACGTAATCAATGGTACCTATGCGTAGCGAGTCAGCGTAGGCTATTGGGGATAGGCTCATGTCTGATCGCTCGCGCCATCTGAATTTTCGCTCTGGGGTTTAGGTGCAGATTGCACGATTCCCCGTTGCTTCAAAAGCTCACTCATGCGGAAGGTTGTCTTGTCGATGGCTGCCTTGGGCAAATAGTATTCCGTCAGTGTAGTCAGATCAGCCAAGGCAGGACCGATTAGCAGACTGATCTGAGAAGGCCTGCCGACCTTCTCATAGATTTGCATGATGCGACCGAGCTGGTCGTCATACGAGATCACGACAAGATGTGTGGACGGGATGGTAAGCATGTCCCGAATTACGCGGTTGATATGCTCGTCGCCAAAGCTGTATCCGTAGGTCAATAGCGTGCTATTGGGACGGCAAACCGCCGAAGCCAGATCCCGGAATAGCTCGACATAGGGGTAGTCGGCTGTTTCCCTGTCTTTAGCCGCATTGGGATAAATCATCAACTGGTGGGCAGTTGCCCCGTCCAATCCGGGCGCTCTAAGATATGGCGCAATGTCCTCCGCTCCAAAAGGAAGGCCAATCCGGCGGATGTCCTCACCGTTATGAATCCAGTCCACGGAGCCGTGAAGCTTGGTGAATCGGGCGACACCTTCCAAATATCGGGGTTCACCGCGTATGCCGGGCGGGTTGTAGTGCATGTCCAGGTCAAGCCGCGAGGAGCGGAAGATGGGCATGAGGGTTCCCAGAAAACGATCCAGCAGATGCAGGCCGGCAAGTTCGGCTCCCACCTCGATAAGACGATCATAGTTTGTCGTGAAGATGTTCAGGCGGTCACGCACGCCTGTTCTGCTTGCGAAGCTCATCAGGAAGGTGACAAGCGTGTTGAAGGCTTGCTCGCGTTTTTCAGTTGCAGCGGAAGCAATCCCTTCTTCACTTTTCAGGATGGATTTGGCGAAGTCGGCCATTCCACTCTGGAGTTCTTTGCGAAGCGAATCAGCCTTGTCATCTCCAAGAATCTCCAGACCTCGAAGCAGTTCATTAGCAACGCGTAACTGATCTTCCAGGTTCTTCTTTGCCCGGCCAGCGGCTTTCGCAGACCTCTCGGCCTGCGCGGCGATCTTATCTTTGTGGACACTCAGTTCGAGTTCGCTCATGCCAGTCGCACTCCTGCCTGTGGCCAGGTAATGAACGGCATGGGTGAGGCCAGAACCGGCAAGTACGGAAAGATGCTCCGACTGGAAAAGCGAGGTCAGCCACGGTTCAATATGACTGCGTAATTCTTTCCAGCAAAATTCCTCTTCAGCACCTACCCATGATGCTTCACTACCATGGGCAAGCTTACATTTTACACTCTTATCTCCAGAAACGAAGCGGACCGGCTTATAGTCATCCCTGACTTTGACGATGTTCTCTGATCGTTTTTCGTCAGGAGCTTTTTCATCGGCATTCGCCACGTCACCACTCCTTGCTTGCTCATTTGCAAAGGGCTTCATATTCAGATTTTAGCTGTCGGAGATGAGCATTAATTTCCACCTTGCGCTTGAACTGCTTTTCAACCTCAAGCCGCGAGACGGTTTTTTCCAGTTCGCGCCGGATGGCTTGCGCTTTACTCAGCCGCTCGACTAGTGCATCCAGCGTTTCCTGCGGGCGCGCAGGCAATGGCATTAGGTTGTGGAGTATCTGTTCATACAGGCTGCCCAGGTTGAGCGCAACGGGCAGTGCATCGCGCGGGCTACTTGCGGGCAACCAGTCCGTGGCGAAGTAGTCAGAAATGACTTGGCGTTTGGGGTCAGCCTCCCCGTGGGCCAGAGATGGGCGTTTGTAGGCAGCGATGACCTGGATGCGGCCCTCGGCATTAAGCTCGAAGACGATGGGTAGGGGAATGGCTGCATCCATACAGCGCAGCACGTCCGGGTGGAGTTCGGAGGTTTTTAGGTGGACGCTGAAAACCTGGATCTCCTGGACGCCGCGCGTGGCGGGCAGGTTGATGGTTTCCGGAGCCAGCTTGTATTGCCAGACGATTTGCTCCACCTGCTTGACGAATAGCGCCTTCAACCGGGCATTGACTTGGCCCTGTTCGTAAAATTTGATCTTGGGCACGGAACGGCCAAAGGCGGCCTGAGGCGGCCAAGCCACAAGCGCGGGACAAGGCCGCTGGCGCGTTAGCTGGTTCATGCGGGTTCCTGCACCACCAAAAAGGAAATCAGCTCAAAGTCGTCCAGTCCGCTGATGGTCTGCGTCAAGGCCGTAGTCTTGCCGCCGGAGAACAGGCTGTCGATGTCCTTTTCTTCCTTGACCTCGATCATCGAACGGATGGCCTGGCCCAGCAGGTTCGAATAAATCTGCATCTTGCGGCCGTCGGCAGTCTCCCGGTTGAAGCGTTGGCAAAGGTCGGACAGCGGTTGCCCTCGCCTCTTGCAGCACGTGCGGGCCAGATCGAGCAGGCGCTTGACTTCAGTGTGGTTGTGGACGACCTCGCCTTCCCGGCTGATATAGACAAGATAATATGGATGCAAGCGGTTATGCTGCGGCAGGTTGGCAGGCGGATTGATGCCACTGTTGTGGTTGCGCAAGGTGAAGATGACGCCGGGGCGAAGGCCCCGCTCTGGCGCGGCGGGCACGATGGCGTGCAGGCCATTGGGGGCGTTCGCCAGCTCGCCGTGGGCTTTTACATAATTCAGCAAGTCCATGCGAAAATCGTTCAAGCCCAGATCGGTAATGGAAACACCCGTTTTCAGGTCTTCCAGTTCAATCACTTCTTCCTGCAAACGGCGCAGTTGTTCCTTGCGATAGGCCATGTCATTGGCTTGCGCTGAGAGCACGTTGTCATCGCCCGTGGCGGTGACATCGGCGATCATCATGCGGCTTTCCACGCGATCCTTGAGGTTGATGTATTCATCCAGTGAAATGTCCGGCCAGTAGTTCACCAGTTGGATGCTGGTATTGGGCGAGCCGATACGGTCCACACGGCCAAAGCGCTGGATTATGCGCACCGGGTTCCAATGAATGTCGTAGTTGATGAGGTAGTCACAATCCTGAAGATTCTGGCCTTCGGAGATGCAATCCGTGCCGATCAATACCTCGATTTCCTCTGTCTCATTGGGCAAGACCAACGCCTTTTCCTTGGAGCGCGGCGAGAATAGGGTCAATAGATCCTGGAAGTCATAGCCCCTGCCCAGCGTGGACTGAGGCGCACCCTTGCCGGTGACTTTGGCGGTATGCAGCTTTTTGCTTGCCAGCAATTCCGGGGCGAGATTGGCGTAGAGATAGTCAGCAGTATCGGCAAAAGCGGTGAAGATCAGCACCTTCTTGTTGCCAGGGTTGATGGGCTTGGCAATCTTATCCAGCACATGGGCTCTGAGGTGCTGGAGCTTGGCGTCCTGCTCGGGCGTGATTTTGTTCATCGCGGCCAGCAGGTTTTCGATATGAGCCAAATCGGACTCCAGGTCGTGTTCCCAGCGGGGCAAGTCCATATCGGCCAGGTTAATCTTGACCTTGCCGCCGATTTCGCTGTCGCTCAGCTCATCGTCCAGGGCGTCATCGTCGTCAGCTTCAATGCCTTCCAGGGCGTTGGTCATGTCGCCCACGATGCCGTTTGCGCCGTTTTGCTGGAACGCAGCGATCTTGCCCAGCGTGGATTGATGCTTGCGTTGCAGGGATTGCAGGGTGAGACGGAAAGCCTCCACTGAGCTTTCTAGTCGCTTGAGCAGGTTGACGGTCATCAGGGCCTGCAAACTCATTTCACGGTCTGCTTGGCGTAGTGTGCCCTTGCCGCCAACCTTGGTATCGTACAGGTCTTCGTATTTCTTCAGACGACTGGGTAGGATGTAGCTGATTGGGCCGTATACCGACATCCTGATCTGGGTAAGCAGGTCGAAGATTTCATTGAAGCTCATCGTCCCTGCTTGCGTGGACAAGGGTTGCTGAAATGTCAGCGGCTTGCGGCGCTCCGGGAAATGACCGATGTCCTTGGTGTCGTAGAAAGTCTGGATGTGCCTGCGCGAACGGGCGATTGTCACGCTATCCAGAAGCTCAAAGAAATCGAAGTCCAGCGCGTCCAGAATGGCGCGCGGCGTGCGTTCTTCAGGCGGCAGCCTCGACCAAGCGTTGAAAACCTTCTGTGCGTTGCGAAAGACCTCTTCCACCGATTTGCTAGTGCGCAGCTTTTTGCTCAAGTTTTCAGAATCGCCCTCGTAGGCCAGCGCCAGTTGGTTGCGCAGATCGGTGAAGCGATTGTTGACCGGCGTGGCCGAGAGCATCAGCACCTTGGTCTTGACGCCTTGGCGGATGACCTGGTTCATCAGCTTCTGGTAACGGGTTTCTCGGTCCTTGACCGCCTCGTTGTTGCGAAAGTTGTGAGATTCGTCGATGACAACCAGATCATAGTTGCCCCAGTTGATCCGGTTCAGCGGAATGCCGTGGGAATCGCCGCTGGTGCGGCTCAAATCTGTGTGGTTCAACACGTCGTAGCTGAACCTGTCCTTGGCAAAGATGTTGGTTTTGAGATTATGTCGGTAGGTCAGCCAGTTGTCAGCCAGCTTCTTGGGGCAAAGCACCAGCACCGATTTGTTGCGAAGTTCGTAATACTTAATGACCGCCAATGCAGTGAAGGTCTTGCCTAGCCCAACGCTGTCGGCAAGGATGCAGCCGCTATAGGTTTCCAGCTTATTGATTATGCCAGTGGCCGCATCTTTTTGATAGTTGAAGAGTTTGTTCCAGATCAGGGAGTCCTGGTAGCCTGTGCGGTCGTTGGGCAGAACGTCCTCGTTCATGTCGTCGAGGAACTCATTGAAGATATTGTAGAGCATCCGAAAGTAGATGCTCTCGGGCGAGTTTTCCTTGTAAACAGTGGCAATGTGATCGCATATTTGCGTGGTCACATCTTCCAGCTTTGCCGGGTCGTTCCAGATTTGGTCAAACAGGTTCAGGTACTGGCTTGTCAGCGCCGGGTCGTCCACTTGGTTGACGAAGTTGGAGACGGCGTTGCCTTGCTGGTAGCCTAGATCGACAGCGGTGAATCCGTGCAGGGGCATGTAGGCGGTATCCGCCCCGCCAGCTTGTACGCAGGCAAACTGCTGCATGGGCGCGTTGCTGCGGTTGCTCTTGAACCTGGCCTTGCGGCGCAACCAGTCGGCGCATTCGCGGGCAATGGCGCGCTGGGTCAGCTTGTTGCGAAGCTGAATCTCGAACTCGCCGCCGTAGAGACTGCGTTCGCGGCCCAGCTTAGGAATGTGGAATTCGCGTCGTTCCTTGCGAATTTTGTCGGTTACTTCGTCCGCGACGAACGTAGGCGCTGTGAAGATGAACTCCAGTTCTTCAATCTGCTCCAATTCTGCCTTCAGCGCCTCATAGGCGTATATGGAGAAGCACGATGCAGCGACCTTGAACGTCGCTCCCGGCTTGAGGGTTTGCTTCAAATCCTCCCCAAGCAGGCTATTGATGTTGTCAATGAGCTTCAATAGCCACCTCTCGAATTGGAAAAAACTGCAACCTCCTCGGCCTTGGTCAACTCAGGCATCGCTTTTGTGCTCCCTTGGCTGATAGTATCTATCGGGGTAGTCAAAAAACAGGTCCACGACAAGACCCGCTAGCCGAGGAGGCAACTCTTCAGGATATCTTACAAATCCAAAACGATAGAGGGCGGCGAAAAGCTAATCGCCAAGATGGGTGTTGCAGTCCTCACCGTGATGTTCGGAATCGGCATTGGTTTCTGCAGGGGCTGGTACCTGGGCGGATGCCTTCGGTTGCGGATGGAGTGGTGGATAAGGTAGACGTGGTCTTGGCGTGTGCGGTAGGCACCTGAATGCCTGTTCAGGCACAGCTGCTCATAGGGCCTGATCTGAAAGTAAAACGTTGCAGAGACTCATTGCCGACCATCTGCAAATCTTTTTTCACCAAAGGAGGAAATACAGTGTGCACTCGCAATGTACTAGGGCGTGTCCTCAAATGAGCCAGATGGCAGTCGAGGCGAGGTATATTGCCGCCAGGAAGTTTTGAGCAGTCTTGTCATAACGAGTGGCGATGGCTCGGAACTGCTTGAGCTTACAGAAAAAGTTCTCGATGAGGTGCCGCGCCTTGTAGAGTTCCTTGTCATAGGGACGCGCATACTTCCTGTTAACCTTGGGCGGAATGACAGGCTCCTTGCCTGCCGCCAGCAGCGGTTTGATGACCCGCTGATCTGCATCAAACCCTTTATCTGCTATTACCGTTTTGGACTCTATATATGGCAGAAGCATATCCGCCCCATCAAGATCACAGGCCTGTCCGGGCGTCAGGGCAAAGCCAGTCGGATTGCCCAAGGCATCAACCGTGGCGTTGATCTTTGTGCTCAGGCCTCCTTTGCTGCGCCCGAGGGCCTCGCATCGCCCCTTTTTTTAGCGCCAGCGCTGTGCTGATGCGCCCGGACAATGGTTGTGTCGATCATCGCGTACTCATTGTCGGCGTCAGCGGCCAGCTCCTTGAAAACTCGCTTCCACACGCCACGCTTGGCCCATCTGCTGAACCGGGTATGGACCACTTTCCAGGGCCCGAACCGCTCCGGTAAATCCCGCCAGGGTATCCCAGCCTGGTACCGGTACAACACCGCCTCGACAAACAGGCGGTTATCCTTTGCCGTCACTCCCACCGAACCCACTCGGCCCGGCAGCAGGTCTTTGATGCGTTCCCACTGGTCATCTCGTAAGGCATAACGACGTGCCATGGCTCAGCCCCTCCCTCAGGCTACTACCAAATAGGCACGACGAATCCACTTGAAAACCCCAATTGAGGGCACGCCCTAACAAAGAAGTTTTTATTCTCCGTGCCAGAAGGTAAGTGCCTTGCCTCCAACTGTTTCTCTGGCCCAAACATGAAATCTGGGAGCATCTTTGAGGGAATTGTTCCCGCAGCGGCAGAACGCCTGGAATACTGGAAAAAGATAAAAGCCGCCGGAGCGGATCAACGCCTCTGCGTGGTCTACGACAGCAAAGAAGAGTATGACGAGTCTATGAGTCAGCTGCGTAGCCAATATATTCAGACTTCGTAGGGTCGCGGGCTCGCCTCGCACAAAGCCAAACATATAGGCTTTCAGCTCTCGGTTATAGGAACAGATCGATCCCTTCCGCCCTTGGTTCAGAGAATATGCAATTGGCCTCTAGCAAAACCACGTAGCCTTAGTAGGCTAGTGTCCTCGGAAAAGCGCATGCCTGTGTGAGGGGAGCATTCTTGCCTATTCTTCCCCTGCCACTCGACCCCGAACCGGGAGCTGCACTACCTTACCCGGCTCTGCTGTGAGGGCCTGGGCAAGCCCCTGCATGGCCCGACGCTGCACGTCCTCGGAGCCCTTGGCGTAGCGGAAGACCATGGCCGGAGTCTTCCAGCCGAAGATGATCTGTAGATCCTTGATGGGTACTCCCCGGCGCGCTGCGAAGGTCGCGGCCGAATGGCGTAGGGAATGGAAACTGATCTTCTCGCGGGAAGAGCGGCCCTCATTAAGGCCAAGATGTATCACGGCAGTACGAAAGGCGCTCGGAGCCTCTTTCCAAGGTGAGCCGTTCTCCTTGGTGAAGACATGTTTGCCAGTGGCCCCTGGGTCTCGGCTCTTGAGTACGTCCACCACCTCCTGGGCAAGGAAGACTTCCCGGGCATCACGGTTCTTCGTCAGGGGGAAAAGCACGGCCTTGCGCACAAGATCCACATGCTCCCATTTGAGGCTGAATGCCTCCGAGGCCCGGCAACCCGTAAAAGCCGCGAAAATGGTTATGTCTCGCGCGTGTCGGTCCCTGATCTCCAGTTCTACCAGGATGGCCCGCAACTCGTCAGGAGTCACGGCCCGAAGCCGGCAGTTGTTCACTTTGGGCATGGAAATCCGAGCCACGGGGTTTTCGAGTGGGTTCACGATCTTGCGTTTGGCCGCATGCTTCCAGATACGCCGGAATGTGCCGAGGATGTATTCTTGGGTCCGGGGGGATAACTTGGCCTCGCGCATGCGATCCTGGACGCGCTCCAGGTCAACGTCCCGGATTTCTCGCAGGGGGATACGGCCAAGGTGTGGCCCAAGCCAGTGCTTGAAGTGGCTTTCTTCCTTCTCACTGGACGTAGCCTTCACTCGATTCTTGAGGGCGGGCCCGTAGTCCTCATCCCAAAAGGCTTGCAGAGTAAGACCGGTCCGGCGTTCGGCTTCCCGCTCGGCTTGGGCGGACGCTCGCATTTCCCCGAGGGAGCTTGCCCCCTTGCCGGTGCGGATCGCTTCCTTGATTTGGGATAGCACGGCGTTTGCCTTGTCCGCCGTCATACCCTCTGAAGACCAGCCGACGCCTTCGGAAACCGTCTTGCCGTCCTTCCAGTAGGTCAGACAGTAATACCGGTCAGGCCTGACCCCATGCTTGCGACTCTCGCTCTCACGATACCGGACCCCCGCGTATCTCGTCTTGATCCACCGCCGGGCCATGGCTCCTCCTGGTACAAGGCTGGTACAAGGATTTCTTGCTAAACAGCGTTATTTTACGTGATGCTTCGTGAAGTCAAAGTAGGGGTAAAATCAAGCGCCAGCAAGGATTTTGTGGTGGTTTGTGAACTAGTGTGAAAGCTGCTTTGAGGGACTTAAAATCCCTCGGCCGCAAGGCCGTACCGGTTCAAGTCCGGTCCCGGGTACCAGGAAAACGAGTCATCGGCCTAATCAGGCCCATATCCTTCTCGCGCCTTCCTTCTTTCCTGCGTGGTCAAGAATCGGAGCGGTCCTGCGGCTGTAGCCAAGAAGCGCGAAGCGTCGGCAGGGTGTCCGGGGCAGCAGGCCCTGGACCGTCGAACCTGGAGCAAGGAGGGAAGGACAAGGCCCTCCCTCCATGCGCTTGATGCCTAACTCTTCTTGCCGGATTCCTTTTCGGGAAGCACCGTCGTAATCGGCTTGGGCGTGGACTCGGTGGAGGGCGGCAGGACGGGATGGGCCACCTCCGGCTGTTTGCCGGTGAGGGCTTTCAGGAATTCGGTGATGATGTCGGCGTCCTTGCCCTCGAGTTCGAAGCCGAGCTGGCTGGAACCCATGATCTGCACGGCGTCCCGGAGCCGCCAGACCTTGCCGGAATGGAAGTAGGGCTGGGTGATGGCCACGTTGCGCAGGGTGGGCGACTTGAACACGTACTTGTCGCTGGCCGTGTGGGTGACCACGAAGCGGCCGGGGTCGTCGGCGGGACGGACCTCCTCGCTGGGGGCTTCGGCCACGCCGAAGGGATAGTAGCCCATGCCGCCCAGGTTGATGCCGTAATGGCAGCCGGAGCAGCCGCTGTCGATGAACAGGCGCAGCCCTTCCTGCTGGGTGGGCGTCAGGGCCGATTCGTCGCCGGTGATGAAGGCGTCCAAGGGGGAGCCGGGGGTCAGCAGGGTGGCTTCGAAGGCCTCGATGGCCTGGGCCATGTTGGCGAAGCTCACGGGGGTCTTCTGTCCCGGGAAGGCCTTGGCGAAGAGATCCACGTATTCGGGAATGCTGGCCAGGGTCGCCACCACTCGCTCGGGGGTATTGTTCATCTCTACGGCGGCCTGAACCGGCCCTTTGGACTGTTCGGCCAGGTCCTTGGCGCGGCCGTCCCAGAACTGGGCCACGTTGAAGACGGAATTGAAGGTCGTGGGAGCGTTGCGCGGTCCCTTTTGCCAGCCGTGGCCTATGGAGGTCTCCTGGAGGTCCGCCCCGGCCAGGCCCACGTTGTGGCAGGTCTGGCAGCTTATGAGCTGGGAGGCCGACAGGCGTGGGTCGAAATAGAGCAGCCGGCCGAGCTCGACCTTGGCCGGCGTGAGGGCGTTGCCCGACAGCTTGGGCGGATTCTCGGGAATGGGCCGGAAAATGGCCGCGGCTTCCTGCTGCAGGGTTTTCTGGGCCAAGGCCGTGCCGGGCGCGAGGACAGCGCCCAGGACAACGGTGGCACAGACAAGGGCGACCAGAGGATAAAGGGGTGGAAGCGCACGGAACAGGCGTCTCATGGATAACCTCCGCTCAGGGTTGATCCTAGTAGGGATATCCTGATCGGATGGACGATTCAACGCCGTTCCGTATTTTTGCGGCGCCGTGCGGTGGAAAATGATGTCACTCGGCGGTTCCAGGGCTGGATGACGGACCTTTCCGCCGCGCTTAGACCGCGTCCGGCCCGGCTTGCTTTATCCGCTCCACACCGAAGCGGTCCAAAACACGCACCAGCTCCTGCACGTCGATGGGCTTGGACAGGTAGTCGTTCATGCCGGCGGCCAGGAATGTCTCGCGGTCACCCTTGAGGGCATAGGCGGTGAGCGCCACGATGGGCACATGAGGGTCTCCGGCCTCGCCGGCGCGGATGCGCCGGGTGGCCTCGTCTCCGTGCATTTCGGGCATCTGCACGTCCATCAGCACAATGTCGAAGCGTTCCCTGGCCAATGCGTCGAGGGCCTGCCTGCCGTCATGCACAGTCGTGACCTGGTGCCCGAGCCCCTTGAGCAGCTCCTCGGCCAGAAAGCGGTTGATCTCGTTGTCCTCGGCGAGCAGGACTCGCAGGGGCCTGGCGTCCCGCCGCATCGCGGTGTGCTCGTCCTCATCGGCGACCGTCGCAGTGGCCGCCGGACGGAGCACCGCCGAGAAGGTGAACGTGCTCCCTTGGCCCGGTGCGCTTTGGACCGTGATCCTGCCTCCCATGAGATCCACGAGCCGCTTGGTGATGGTCAGTCCCAGGCCGGTGCCGTCATGCTTGGCGCTGCGCGTGCCGGTATCGAAGGGCTCGAAGATCCTGTCGAGCTTGTCTCTGGGGACGCCGACGCCCGTATCCCTGACCGAGGTCAGCAGGCAGAACGGCTCCAGGCTGTCGCAGTAGGCCGCGCCCTGCGCGTTCCGGCCATTCTCCAGGCCCACGCGCACGGAGACCCGCCCGGCTTCGGTGAACTTGATCGCATTGCCGATGACGTTGACGAAGACCTGGCGCAGCCGGCCTTCGTCGCCGCGCAGCCTGGCAGGTACGTCGGGAGCTATGTCGGCCAGGAATGTCAGCCCCTTGCGCTCGGCGGTAAGGCGCATGGTCTCGAACAGGCCTTGGAGCATGGCCCGCAGATCGAAATCGGCGTGTTCAAGCTCCACGCGGCCCGCCTCGATCTTGGACAGGTCGAGGATGTCGTTGATGATGCCCAGCAGGGAGTTGGCGGATTGCTTGACCAGTCCCAGGTAGTCGCGGACCTTGCCCTTGGGCTCCTGCATGAGCGCCAGGTCGGTCAGGCCGAGGATTCCGTTCATGGGCGTGCGTATTTCGTGGGACATGCTGGCAAGGAATTCCGACTTGGCCTGGTTGGCCTGGTCGGCCGCCTGCTTGGCCTGGCTCAGGGCCTCCTCTGCGCGCTTGCGCGCGGTGATGTCGTGGACGATGGAGTAGAAGAGGGGTCGGCCGCCGACACGCACGGGACCGCTGAAAACCTCCACGTCCCTGACCTCGCCCGAGGCCAGCCTGTGCTTGAACTCGAACCGGTTCCTCATTCCCGACGAAGCCTCGGCCATCCTGACGGTCAGCTCTCCCGGGGGCAGGGTGTTGATCCGGTCGATGTTCATGTGCCGACACTCCCCGGGCGAGTAGCCGTAGTAGGCGCATGCGGCCGGATTGGCGTCCACGATCTCTCCGGTCCCGGGGTCGATGAGCAGCATGACCGCGTGGCTGTTCTGGAAGATCGAACGGTAGCGCTCCTCGCTCTCCTGCAGGGCCTCCTCGGTCCGCTTGCGCGCGGTGATGTCGGCCAAGGTCTGGATCGCGCCGAGGGTTCTGCCGTCGGCCGCCTTGATTGGGGCCGCGCTGGAGAGCATATGGACCGGAAGGGAGGAGCCCTTCGGGTAGATGACGAACTCTTCGCCTCGCACGGTCTCGCCTTGGAGCGCCCGCCAGCCCACCAAATCCTTCTTGGAGGGGCTGCCGCCGTTCAATGTGCGGACCGTGAAAAGCTTCATCCGCGCCTCCGCCGGCAAGCCGCGTATCTCCGCAAGGGTGAAGCCCAGGATCTTCTCGGCCGAGGGGTTCAGGTACGTGATGTGATGGTTCGTGTCATAGAAGACAAGACCCTCGGCCAGGGACATGAGGGCCGCATCCAGCTCGGCCGCGCGCAGCTCGGCCTCCCTGCGCGCCTCCTCGGCGCGGGAATTGGCCGCGCCGAGATCCTGCAGCCGGTCCCGCAAGGCGACCCGCATGTGTTCGAAGCCAGCGGCGAGCCGGGCGACCTCGTCCCTGCCGGAAACCCGGATCGGCTGGTCGAGTTGTCCGGCGCTCAGGGCTCTCGTAGCCTTTTCCAGTCTCACGACGGGTTCGACGACCCTGCGCAGCAGAATGAACAGGAGCGATGCGACGACACCCGCGAGGAAAACGGCCTCACCGGCCAGCCAGGCCAGCATGCGCCGCTTCTCGCGGTAGATGTATTCATCGGTCAGATCATTGATGGCGAACACGTCGGTCACCATGGACGAGGTCCGGACAAGCAGCTGCCCCTGGATCGTTTCCCTGATCCCCATGGCCATGCTGTCCTTGCTGGTTTCCAGCAGGTTGCCGAACAGGATGCCGATCGAGTCATGTTCCCGGAGGATTCGGGCTTTCAGGGACCGGGACTGGGCCGTGAGATCAGGCAAGGCTTGCAGGGTCGGAGTCAGATCGGCGTAATGGGCCTGCCACTGCAGGATGATGCGCTGATTGTGCAACCCCAGGGTTTCCTGCGTCAGGCTGAGCAGCAGGGTGATCTTGCGCACCGCGTTGTTCACCCTTTGCGCTTCCGCCTCATGCCTGGCATCCATGGCCTTCAAGGCGACGATGGTCGCGAACACGCTCGCGACGCTGATTATGCTGATCACGGCGGATATCTGTAGAATTCTACGAATGCGCATGGTCCTATCTCACAATGCCCAGGTCCGGCGAATCAAGCGTGCGCGGCGGGTCGGTTTCGAAAGCCTCGGAGGTGCCTGCCCACAATCCGGCTGGCACGGAACTGGGTCGGGCTCGGCGAATGTTCGCGTTCTCGCTTTTCGCCTGCCCATGACTCACCCGACATCCAATTTGGTCCTTCCTACGCGCTGGCCGTAGAGGATGCACCTGTATGAACACTACTTGTAGATCGTGACCGCCTTGGGATCTATCTTTTCCAAAGGGGCTTTGCGGATCTTGTCCAGAATGTTCGGCACTTCCACCGGCTCCCCTTTGGTGAGCATCCTCCAGCGGATGGCATTCTCGAGCGAGATGATGAGGGACTGGTCGAGGACGACCCGCAGGTTGTTCTTTTCCCAGGTCTCGGCCATGAAGTCCGGATCAAGGTCCCATCTTTTTCTGATGATGTCTTTCGCCTCTCGTTCATGGCTCAAGACGAACAGCTCCGCCCGCTTGAGCGCCGTGAGAAATCGCGTGGCGATCTCCGGCGAGTCGTCCAGCAGGTCCTTGCGGGCCGCAAGTACCCAATAGTACTCCATGGCGTATTGCGATGGCCAGGATACCGCTTTGTCGCTCAAGTCTCTCCGCGCCAGGAACGAGAACTTACCCCAAATGGAGATCGCGTCGACCTCGCCTTGGGACAAAGCCTTGGCCATTTCCGGAGGGGAGATGTCCACCAATGTCACCGCGGCGGGATCGATGGAGTTCATGTCGAGAAACATGGACAAGGCGTATTCGCTTACGGTGTCCAGGACGACGCCGATCCGTTTGCCCCGCAGATCGGCCGGTGCAAGGATGCCCCTGTCCCTTCTGGCCACGATCTCATGGTCGCTCGTGGATCCCACCGTGGCCAGGATGCGCAAGGATTGGTCTTCCTCCATCATTCCCGAGAAGACGAAAGCGGCCCCCGTGGCCATCTGCACTTCGCCGCGTTCCAGGGCCTGCATGCTCTGCAAGCCGGCGGGATAATCGCTCCGGATGGACACATCCAGTCCGGCCTGCCTGAAAAAGCCCTTCTGGTCGGCGATGGCGATAAGCCCGGTGTAGACGACGGGCGTTGTAGCAAGGGTAATCTTGATGGCCTCTTCGCCTAGCTCCTGCTTTCCCCGGCATCCGCCCAGAAAGGAGCCTAAGGCAAGAATCAGGACCATCAAATGTATGATTCTACTCATCTCGCATGTATTGCGTGCGATCCTGCATTGCATCTTTGTTCGACCTGCCCTTTGGGGATGAGCCAAGTACCCCTGGCAATAATTATATGCTGTAGCAATATAAAGCAGGAACAATTGTCGTAGGCGGATTGACCTTCTCTCACGCGAGCTGGCTCGCGGGGAGGAGCATCCCAGGTGTCAGTCCCCAACTTCAGTAAGTAAGTGTTCCGGCATGATTGTAAAGATTGGCGATCGGCGGGAGGACCCGCGGCTTGGGGTTCTCTCGACTGACGCAGGAGGGGGCCAAAGGAGAGCCCAGTCGGATTCCCGTGAAACCGGGCAGAGGTACGAGGTATTGGCCTTGCCCTCATCGGAACTGATGGAAGGCCTGAGCAAGATGATTACCTGGCCTGAGAAGGCGGGTTTTTCTGGTCAGGGGCGCGATGCACGATTCGCAATACCAACCGGGTTTCCAAAAAGAGGGTTTCCAAAGGGGCCGAGCCCCTTTGGCGGGTGGGTGTGGGAGGGCGGCGCCCTCCCACATTCCTAAAGCACCTTTGTCAGCGTCAGCGCGGGCTCTTTCAACCCAGCCAGTGCGTCCTCGCGGCCCAGCACCACGGTGCGGCCGGCGTCGCGCAGGATCGCCGCGGCCTCGGCGAAGCGCTTGAAGCTGACTTCGGTGGTGGCCAGGATCTCCTCGCGCACCTCCTGCAGGCGCTCCTCGCCGATGCCCTGTAGGTGGCGGGACAGGGAGGTGAAGCCCTTGGCGTCCGGGAGCTGGTAGGCGTCGAAGTCGCCGATGGCTCCGACCACGGCCTTGGTCAACTCGTCCTTGTCCAGCTCCAGGTTGTGCAGGAAGTCGGCGGCTTCGGAGAATACGCGCAGGGTGCGCTCCAGGTTGGGGTCGCGATAGGAGGCCATGACCATGGTGCCGTTCAGCCTGTCCAGCAGGCAGAACGCGCCGTAGGCTCCGCCCTGCACGCGCACGCGGTCCCACAGGTAGGCCGTGCGCAGCCAGCGGGCCACCACGATGTCGCTGCCCGTGATGGCGTAGCACGCCTCTGCCAGGCTTGCGCCGCGTCCCACGTAGTTGACCTGGGCCGGGATGGTCAGGCCCTCGGTGGGCAGGAGCGGCTTGGGCGCGAGCGGCGCGGTATCGGCGCTCCCCTGGGGCATGGCCGAGGCGAAGCCGCCCACGGCCTTGCGCGCCTTGGACCAGCTTGCGGCGTCCATGGTCGCATTGAGGATCATGTTGTCCCGGCGCACGAGCAGCGAGCGCATCTCCTCCAGGGTCGCCAGCACGCGCGGCCAGTCGTTGTCCACGGCCTCGGCCAGGCGGCGCAGGAAGAACAGGTTCTCCGCGCCAGAGAACTGCTCCGCGACCCAGCCAGAGGGTGTGAGCCCGGCCTTGAGCCGCGAGGCCACGATCAGGTGGCCCGAGGGCACCACGCGCTGCTCGGCCCTGGCCTTCTCCTCCAGGACCATCTTGCGGAAACGCTCGCGGTCGTCCAGGCGGGCTTCCAGGAGCACCTCGGCCAGGATGTCCATGAGGTCCTGTACCTTGTCCGTCATGGCCTTGCCGCGCAGGAACAGCCAGGGCACGGCCTGGGCCGAGCCTTCCAGGCTGCCCGAGAAGGGCGTCGGGTCGATGCCGCCCGTGCGGCTGGCGATGCGTCGGGTCAGGGCCACGAAATCGCGCTTTCTGGTGCCCATCTCCAGCAGGGCCCGGCCGAAGAGCGGCACGCAGGGCAGGTAGGCCTGCGGCAGCGCGGACAGGTTCAGGCCCACGTCCAGGTAGGCGATGGAGTTGGTGGGCAGGTCGTGGGTCAGCGTCGGGATGCCGGCAAGGGTTTCCTTGTCGCAGGGGATGCGCGTGTTCTCGCGCGGCAGGTCCTCGATGGACAGGCGCGGTATAGTGGCCAGGGCCTCGGGCGAATCCTGGGCCTCCTGGCGGGCGTGCAGTTCCTTGTTGGCCTGCACCACGGCCTGGCGTTCGGCCTCGTCCATGGCCGACAGGGCGTTGTCCAGACGTCGTTTTTCGCGCTCCTCGCGCTCCTGGCCCAGCTTGGCATCGGGCGAGAGCACCACGGTCACGCGGTGCGGGTTGTCCAGGAAACGGCCGCGCAGCAGGGACTCGAAGACCGGTTCCCTGTCCGCCAGGCGCGCCTTGATGGCCAGCAGCGGCTTGTCGAAGGCGATGAGCGCCAGGGGATCGGCGTCGTAGAGCCAGGTGCTCAGGCTGCGCACCATGAGGGCCAGGCCGCGCGGGAAGCGGCCCGTGTTCAGCTCGCGCAGGTCGAACTCCACGCTGTTGACCGCGGCCTCGATCATGTCCGCGCCGATGCCTCCGTCGGCCAGCTCGCGCAGGGTGTCCAGCACGATGGTTTCGACCTGTTCAGGGCCGGCCTGCTTGAGTCCCTTGAGGCCCACGGAGAAATACATCTGGCGCAGGTCGCCTTCCAGGCCGACTCCGGCCAGGTCCTCGCCAAGCCCCGAGTCTATGAGCGCCTTGCGCAGAGGCGAGGAGGGCATGCCGATAAGGATGTGCTCCAGGATGTGCAAGGACAGGTTCAGCTCGGCGTTGTCCGTGGGGCAGAGCAGCCAGTTGACCGTGACCATGCCGCGGCTTTCGTCCTCGCCGGCGGCGTACTTCTTCTCCACGCGCTCGGGCGCGGTCTTGCGCCGCTGCAGGGCCACGGCCGAGTCGGTCTCGATGCGCTCGTAGGCGGACAGCTCGCGGTCCAGTATGCGCAGCCGCTCCTCCGGGTCATCGTCGCCGTAGAAGTATATCCAGGCATTGGACGGATGATAGTAGCGGCGGTGGAAGTCCATGAAGGCCTCGAAGGTCAGCTGCGGGATGACCTCCGGGTCGCCGCCCGAATCCAGGCCGTAGGTGGTGTCCGGGAACAGGACCTGCTGCGAGTATTCGGAGATGAGCGAATCGGGCGAGGAGTAAACTCCCTTCATCTCGTTGAAGACCACGCCCTTGTAGGTCATGGGCCCGGCTGGGTCGTCCAGTTCGTGATGCCAGCCTTCCTGCTGCAGGACCTCGGGCGTGAGCCGGGGATGGAATACCGCGTCCAGGTACACGTCCACGAGGTTGTAGAAGTCGCGCACGTTGGTGGACGCCACGGGATAGCAGGTCTTGTCCGGGTAGGTGAAGGCGTTCAGGAAGGTCTGCAGCGAGCCCTTGAGCAGTTCGACGAAAGGCTCCTTGACCGGATACTTGTCCGATCCGCACAGCACGGAATGCTCCAGGATGTGCGCCACGCCCGTGGAGTCCTTGGGCGGCGTGCGGAAGCTGATGCCGAAGACCTTGTTCTCGTCGGGCGCGATAACGCTCATGAGCCGCGCACCGGTCTTTTCATGGCGGTACAGCCGTACGGTGGAGGAGATTTCCGCGACCTCGGCTTCCCTTTCGAGCCTGAATCCGTGTAACATATCAGCAACCATGAGGGGCTCCTTTTGGCTGTAGTCCGATCGAGGAGGATACATGGGAAGCCTGGAAAATAAAACCGTCATCGTTACCGGCGCGTCCAGGGGCATCGGCCGGGCCCTGGCCCTGGACCTTGCCGGCCGAGGCGCGACCCTGGTGATCAATGCCCGTTCCGGGGAGCTGCTGGGCCAGATTGCCAAGGATTGCAGCGGCTCGGGTAGGCGCTGCACGGCCGTGGTCGGCGACGCGAGCGATAGCGACGTGGCGGCCAAGCTGGTGGAGGAGGCCCGCGAGACCGGCGGGCCGCACGGCTTCGTGCACGCGGCCGGCGTGCTGTTTCCCGGCCCGCACCTGTGGGAGCTGGCCGAGGAGCGCTTCGACGCGGTATTCGCCGCCAGCGTCAAGGCGGGCTGGCAGCTCGCTCGCCATGCGATCCCGGCCATGCGCGGCAAGGAAGGGGCCTTCGCCGTGTTCTTCGGCTCGGGCGCGGCCGATCTCGTGCAGCCGGGCATCGCGGCCTACTGCGCGGCCAAGGCCGCCGAGGAGCACATGGCCCGGCAGCTGGCGGCCGAGGCCCCGGACGTGGCGACCATCGTCTACAGGCCCGGCGTGGTGGAGACGCGCATGCAGCGGCAGGCCCGCGAGGCCGAAGGCGGCGCGGCCGAGGAGGTGCGCCAGGTGTTCTGGGAGATGAAGGAACGCGGCGAACTCATCACGCCCGAGGAGTCGGCGGCCTTCCTGGCCCGCATCCTGGACGCGGACCCGCGCCGCCATCACGGCAAGACCATTCGGGCGGGCTAGGCTCTAGTTTGAGTTGACCTTTCTCGGCGACAGGGCTAGCAGTCCGGAACCGCGCCCGTAGCTCAGCTGGATAGAGCATCGGACTTCGAATCCGACGGCCGGGAGTTCGAATCTCTCCGGGCGCACCAGTAAATACGCTAGTTCTGCACTCGCCTTCTTTCGATCCGTTGGTGTTTTCCCTCTCCCTGGCTGAGTCACCCTTTTGCAGGGCATTGCGTCCGATATTGACTGCATTGGAGTGTGGTTATGTCTAGTACTTATCCTGTTTCTTTGTATTTAAATCAAAGATGCGTGTTTGATATATTGGCAATGATGGAAAATGGATTTTCTCATATAGAGAGTATGAGGGATATACAAGCAACGCATGAGGATAAAAAAGATAGGATGCATGGTGAAATTGGATTAAAAAATGTGTTTGCGTTGCTAGGTGTTTCAATAGGAGCGGAGACACTTAAAAACGATCAATCACAAAGTTCGAAGGAAGTGACTCGCCAACGGATTCATACACCAAATTCTCTTTTTTCAAAGATGAGAGAAAGGCTTCTCAAAGAGAATATATTATTTACAAGTAATTTTTTTGAGATACAGACAGGATTTTTTGTTGAGATTAAAGCACAGATAAGAAAAAATCCATTAATTGAAGCACTAGAAACACTTAAATCGTTATTGTCACTTGCATTAATATTTGATGAACAGCCAAAAGCAAAAGCAAAAGCAAAAGGAAAGCAATCAAGTGCAAATTCTCAGAAGGCTATGCTCACTCAAGTCAACGAATTTATAGATCAGTTGACCATAGGAGGGACTGTTGACCTTTTTGGGAGTTTTGTTGAGGATCCTGCTCAAAAGTTAGTGATTCCTATTGATAAGTCATTTTTAAGCGATCCTTCTATGTCTGATCTGGTAGATGGGGAGTATTGCATTCTGGGTAAGGTGACGAAAGTTATCCGTAAAGAAGATGAAGAGAAGATCAGCCTTCTTAGAAAGACCAGTATGGGGAAGATACAGGCAAGTTTATTTGAGCAGTTTTCAACTGTTCTAATGGAAGTTCAGGCTGCTGGTATTAACTTGCCAGAGATGGTCACGGAAATTGATGGTCCCGTTATTCAAATAATACCCATTGGTATATATGCATAAGGTATTAAAGCTGTTTAAGTTAGAATTGGGAGAGAGTAAGCCCTCTCCCAGTTCGATTATAATAAGCTTTAGCTGATTTTAAACGATCCCTTGTTCCTGACTTCGTCCAGCACCTTGGTCAGACCGGCCACGGTGCCGCCGATGTCCGCCAGGTTGGCGGGCAGGATCAGGGTGTTCGTCTCCTTGGCCAGGTTGCCGAACTGCGTGATGTACTGCTCGGCGAGGCGCAGCGACGCGGCGCCATGTCCGCCGTTCTCCTGCAGGGCCAAGGCTACCCTGCGGATGCCCTCGGCCGTGGCAGTGGCGACCGCCTCGATCTGGGCGGCCTCGCCGGCGGCTTCGTTCTTGAGGCGCTCGCGGTAGCCCAGCGACTCGTTGATGGCCTTTTCCTTCTCGCCCAGGGACTGGTTGATCGCGGATTCCCGCTCTCCTTCGGACTTGAGGATCGCAGCCCGCTTCTCGCGTTCGGCCTGCATCTGCTTCTGCATGGACTCCAGGATCGGCTGCGGCATGGTGATGTCCTTGATCTCGTAGCGGAGCACCTTGATGCCCCAGCTGGAGGCGGCCTGATCCACGGCGTCCACGACCTTCCGGTTGATCTCCTCGCGTTCCTCGAAGGTCTTGTCCAGCTCGTAGGTGCCGATGACCGAGCGCAGCGTGGTCTGCGCCAGCTGGGTGGCCGCGAACAGGTAGTTGTCGATGCCGTAGGCGGCCTGCTTGGCGTCCATGACCTGGATGTAGATCACGCCGTCGATGTCCACCACCACGTTGTCCTTGGTCACGCAGGACTGCTTCGGGGTGTCTATCACGGTCTCCTTCAGCGAGAACCTGTAGCTGACCTTGTCTATGAACGGGACCAGGATATGGAAGCCGGCGTCCATGGAGGTCTTGTACTTGCCGAGACGTTCCACCACATAGCGGTTCATCTGCGGCACGATGACCGCCGTCTTGACCAGGGTGAAGATGACCAGGAACGCGAGAACGATCGCTACGATTAATCCTTCCATGTACTTACTCCTCGACTTTGCGCACGCGGAAGGCGCCGTGGCCCTCCTCGGCATGGGAAATGATGCGGGCGGAATCGCCGGCTTGCAGGATATCGTCCGAATAGGCCTTCCAGTACGACCCGCGGTATTTGACCTTTCCGGGCATGTTGGGCCGGATTGGTTCGGTCACGCTGACAATGGAACCCAATACACCGTCCTCGAACTCCTCGCCCTTAGCCGACCCTATCAGCCGCCCGTGGAAGACGCGCTTGAGGTAGGCTCGCAGCAGGACGAGCGAAACCACCGATGCGGCGGTGAAGATCATTATCTGCTGGCTGAGGCTGATGTCGAGAAAAGCGACGGCCAGGGCCGCTGCCCAGGCGCCGACGGCGAAGAAGAACAGGATGAACCCGGGAAGCTGCATTTCCAGGAGAAGGAAAGCGGCTCCGACCAGGAACCAGATCACATACGCCCGCATGATGCATCCCTCCTTTGCTGGCGCGGATTTCAGGGCTTTGCGTGCACGAGCGCGGCGACGTGACGGCCCTATGTGTCTTGAAAGCAAGGCTCTGATTTGCAAGCGAAAATCAGGCCAATATGCGCCTTCGGCCTGTGAATTGGTTCCTGGCCTCGTGCAAAACCATTTCGGAAGACCATGTTCAGCCTGCCTGCGAGCGATACGCCCTCCTTGCGCGATCTGGCGTTTGCCCTGTCCGCGCTGGTTGTCAGAGCCTTGCGATTATCCTATGCGGTGCGCGGATAACAATCGCGACAGGAGGGGAAGTGACGAAACGATTCGACTACACGTATTCGGTGTGGTGGAACCTGCTGCTCATCATCGCGGGCAGCGCCGTCCAGGCCTTTGGCCTCAAGGCCATAGCCGTGCCGCACGGCTTCGTGGCCAGCGGCGTCTTCGGCGCCGGCATGCTCATCAACTACGCCTCGGGCTGGCTCACGCCAGGCGTCCTCTATTTCCTGCTGAACCTGCCCCTGTTCGTGGTCGGCTGGATGTACGTGAGCAGGCGTTTCTTCTGGTACAGCGCCTTCGCCATGGCCGTCATCACCGGGCTTTACGAGGTAATGCCATCCAGCGCGGGCATCCAGGACCAGCTATATGCGGCAGTGGCTTCCGGAGCGCTGGTCGGAGCGGGCGCGGGCCTCGTCTTGCGCTCGCTGGGCTCCAACGGCGGTCTGGATGTCATCGCCGTGCTGCTCTTCCAGCGCTACAACATCGGCATCGGCAAGCTCTACTTCGCCTACAACCTGGTCCTGTTCGCCTTCGCCCTGACGGTCCTGCCCGTGGACCTGGTCATCGCCTCGCTCATCATGGTCTTCATCACCAGCGTGGGCGTGGAGTACGTGCTGTCCATGTTCTCCCAGCGCAAGAGCGTGTTCATCGTCTCGGACAAGAACCGCGAGATCGCCCGCGACATCATGGACAAGCTGCGCCAGGGCGCGACGTACATCAAGGGCTACGGCGCGTATTCGGGCCGCGAGAAGGACATCCTCATGACCGTGGTCAACAACGTGCAGCTCAAGAAGCTGGAGGAGATCGTGTTCACCAATGACGATCACGCGCTGTTCATCGTGGAGAACACGTTCAACGTGCTGGGTGCTTCATTTTCAAAGCGGAAGATATACTGAGGCGGCATCGCGCGCCGATGCCCCGCTGTGGTGCCGGCGCGTCCCGCCAAGTGCGTCTCCCCTGCGCTTACCCGAGTCGGCCGGATCGCCCCTGCGGATGTTGTAGACCGAGCGGCCCTCGGCCAGGATGGTTTCGGGGTCGTCGCGCGAGTAGAGCACCGTGGAGGCGTTGCCCACCCTGTTGCCCAGCAGCTTGACGCGCGACTCGGCCACGATGTCGTTGCCGAAGGCGGGTTTCAGGTAGTCCACGCGCAGGTCGATGGTCGACAGCTTGTCCGTGATGTCGCACATGCTCCAGACCGCGAAGCCGCCGCAGGTATCGACCAGGGTGGAGATGACCCCGCCGTGCAGCGCCCCGCGCCGTGTGTCGCCGATCAGCTCGTCCTTGTAGGGAACGTAGAGCCTGCAAAGCCCCGGTTCCAGGGAGAGCAGCTTGATGCCGATGAACTTGTTGAAGGGCAGTTGGTTTTCGATGAGGTCGCGGAAGGCTTCGATGTTCAGTTCATTCATGCGAGCGCTCCAAACGTGGATTGCCGCGCGCTTCGCAAGAGCGGTCTGGAAGCGGCGGGAGGGTGGATTCAGGAGCAGGCGATCATGCCAAGATGCTAGAGTAGCGGAAAATGGCGGGCGGAACAATGCAGCAGTTTGCCGCGCGGGGAGGCCCCGCGCAATGAGGTGAGGATCAAGGACTCTACGGCGGATTATACGAGACTGAAGCAGTCGGAGGAAGGAAAGGAGAAAAAGGTCACTCCGTTCTATTTGAAGCGCATAATTGCTCGGAAATCTTATCCGGCGGGATTTCAACGATCCGGCCATCCTCCCAGACCACGGCGGACACTCCATCGGCGACGTGACGCAGAATATCCTTGCGCACAGCGGCTTGCATAGCTTCGTCCAGGCCTTGGCCTTCCATCAGAATCGCGGTGATGTCCCTATTTGTCTTTTCTTCCATACCGGTTCCGTATGTCTTCCCACTTCCGTGGGGCAGGAATGGCAAGAACGTTCTCGCCCGAACCCCTTGCCAGGAGGCGCGGTCCGGATTTCAGCGAATTATCGTAGAAGCGCCAGGGTGCGGTCAAGGGCATATACAAGGTGAAGAAATTGCGCAGGCCTGCATCGTATCTCCTGCGTACGACCTCCTCGGGAATGGCATGTCCGCCCCGGCTCACTCTGCTGCGCACGCGGGCGACAGCCATCTCGGGACTCGGAAGCCAGAGGAAAACGATATGCAGCGAGTAGCTCCGCATCTCCTGCACTGTTCTGATCCAGGCGGCATAGCTGCGGGCCGCCAAGGTCGTCTCGAAAGCGAAATCGGCCCCATCCGCCGCCAGGAACTTGAGCCGTTCGAGCATGATCCGGCCTGCCTGCATGGCCGCGCTCTCGGGGTTGAACCCCGACAAACCTTGAGCGATGACATCGGCGTTGACGAAGAACGGGACGTCGAGAACGTCGCGCAACAGGGCCGGGGCGGTCGTGGTCTTGCCCGCGCCGTTGGGGCCGGCGATGATGATGACGTTGGGGGTGTGGGTGGTCACGGTGGAGCGAACTTATGCCGTCCCGGTGTCGGAAGGCAACCTGAAACAACCTGGCTGCTCAAAAACGAAGGGCCGGTCAGCTTTCGCTACCCGGCCCTTTTGGCGTCTAATCTGGTGGAGCTGAAGAGAATTGAACTCTTGACCTCTTGAATGCCATTCAATGCATTGATGATTCTCTGTAGCGGGTTGTTAAGCTTATTTCTTTTTAATTTTAGCCATTTACCAATTTACAGTGTCCCAATCCATCACGTTCTGCCACCCATTTTCATTTGTAAAACTGGCACAAAACTGGCACAAATCCCTGTAGGCAGTTTCAGGTGCTTTTCCCCCTAAAATCGAGAGATGGGCCATGGGATCGAGTAAGTGGATCAAACTGGAGCGAGGTATCCGCTGCCGGGAGCATCCAACGCGAAGGCATGGGGTTAGGTCTGACCGATATTTCGTGCTGCGTTTTTCTGTTGACGGCGAAATGGCTCAAGAAGCTCTCGGATGGGCTTCGGAAGGGATTACTCTTGAAAAGGCACGGGTAGAACTCGCCAAGCTTAAAGAAGCAAAACGGACGGGTCTGGGTTCAAAAACGATGAGGGAGCGTCGAGAGCAGGAAAAAGCACAGCGGGATCGACAAGAGCGAGAGGCGCAGCAGGCCAAGTTTAGGGCGATCACATGCGAAGTTTTCTGGCGTGATTCTTACTGGCCATGCCAAACGCACAAAGCCAAGGGCAGCTTAGACGCCGAGCAGGCCCTTTGGGCAAAATGGCTGGCTCCGGTGTTAGGCGATATCCCACTTTATCAAATTGGAATTCCTGACTTGGAGATGGTGAAGCAGCGTATGATCAAAGCCGATCTTTCGCCTGCCACCATCAAGTACGCGATGGCTCTTTTTTCACAGCTATGGACCCTGGCAGTAACCCATGGTGTCCTCGAAGGGCCGTGTCCAACAAAACAAATCAAGCTTCCTAAGCGAGACAACCAGCGGCAGCGTTTTCTTTCGCCTGATGAAGCAAAGCAGCTTCTGGACACCCTGCGGCAAAGATCTAAGCGGACACATGACATGGCCCTTTTTGCCCTTCAATGCGGGCTACGTTTTGGTGAAATCGCCAAACTTCGGTGGGAGGATTTGGATTTAAACAACAAAACAATCCTCATTCGTGATCCCAAGTCTCGTAGGAATCGGCACGCGATTATCACTGACACTCTTCTTAAAGTAATCGAGGAACGTCGTCCTCCACGCCCAGCGGGGTTGATATTTCCTGACCACGAAGGTAAGCCAATGGCGCGGATTTCCAAAACTTTTACAAGGGTTGCCAATGAGCTTTTCAACAAAGATGTTGAAGATCCTCGAAATCGGGTGTGTTTTCACACACTTCGTCATACATTTGCGTCGTCCCTTGTAGCCGCAGGGGGAACTCTTTACTTGGTACAAAAGCTTCTCGGACACTCATCTATTAAGATGACCGAAAGATATGCACATTTGTCTTCAGATAACTTACGAGATTTGCTCAATAATGTGCATAAATAGTGAGGGTCTGCCGAAAGCGCAACGCGTTAAATTTCAAGAGGTACGCGGTGAATAATGAAGTGCGGGATGAAGATTGCTCCCCTGAGGATGCTAAAGAAGTTCAGAAATTTAAGCAGGCGGTGCTGAGAAGTCAAAAGAAAGACATCAAGGTTCACGAAACCCTTGAAAAATCCCAGTATATACTTTTTTGGGACTATAACTATGCAGCTCGGTCTTTTATCGTAGACCTTAAGGAGAAGGTGTGGTTTAGAAAAAGATACGATGTGAGCACTGTCATCCTTTCTTTTTTGATGAAACATGAAGGCATAAGCGAACATTACTTCGAGAGGGCTATTCGCGAGCTTGTGATTGCTTATAATGCTGAGTATAACAAAAATCCTAAGTTTAGCTATCAGATTCTTCCTGGAGAGCAAAGGAATGAATACAGGATATCAAAGCTAACAAAAGACGAGCTTAAGGCCGCGAGGTTTTTCCTCTATGTGTCATTTAAGTATGGATATACTTTTACAAAGAGAGTATATCCACACCAGCTTGATTCTAGGATTATACAAATATTGAGAAATCCCAACTACGATTTAAATCTTGACCATATTCAGCAAAGAAGTTTCATAAAATACCGGGGGGACAAAAACGATGGCGTGAGATTCAATTTTGTAAACCGACAGGGGCGTTCTTTTTTTGAAAATGAAAAAGGCGGCAACTTATATTTGTACATTGATCCAGAGGAATATCACGCCAGAAAGAATACCCAAAATATATCAGAAGTTATAAGCGCGTGGAAAAAAAGGAGGGGCCTTGGCTATTACCAGCATAATGACAAAGCATTGATTCAAGTGATTGTCAACGGTGAAACTATCCACAACGCTGGATCATCGCATGATTTGGCTAAAGAGATAGATGCGAAGCTAGACTACCTCGTTTTGAGCTACAACACTTGGATTGATTATGCCAAGTTGGCAGACAGCCAGCTTGCCGCAAAAACAATAAAGCATATATATGTCCCGCGACATGAACAGGTTCCAGATCAGGCAAGAGCCATTGGTCTATGGCTTTGGGATCTTGTCCATTTTGAGAAAATGTCTCAGACGGAAGCCATTAAGCATGTTCTCGATGCTTCTTTTGGTCATTACCGGAAGGCCTCTGACGACCGGGTATTGCGTCGGGACTACGCCCTTGCCGCAAATTGCATAAAACACTGCAAGGTTCTTAAGTGCCAGGACATAGTGCCTGCTAAACAAGAAAAATAAAAAGGTATCGGATCGATGCCGATGGTGACTTCGGTCCCGACCTGCCACCAGGCTTGTCCAGACGCTTACGGCGCTGACATGATCCGAGTCGGCACTGCCAATCTACCTGATCCTTGAGGCCATGGAGCGGATGCGCAGTCTCCACTCCTGCCTGTGCTGGCACGCCGGCAAGGGAAAGCCCCTCAAGTTGCTCGAAGAACCCACCCACGACCAAGCCCTCATCCTCAAAGCTTGAGGCTACCAATTCGGCGTAGCCAATGGGGGAGACGGATGATTTCCGTCCGTTCCAGGCACGAGAAAGAATTAAGGATATTCCTGGGCGGCGTGTAATATCCGCAATATCGTTATCTGGCTTGGGGTTTCGGAGTAAACAACAATATAGTTTTTTCTGACTACGATTTCCCGTGTAGCTGGAACGCGCCCCACCCGGTACATTTGCGGGTTTTGGGGAAGTTTCTCCACCGTGGCTACCAATTCGTCTTTTAATGCCTGCGCGGCTTCCGGGTTATCGTCCGATATGTAATCGACTATTGCCCACAAGTCCGCGTGTGCGGCCCTTTTCCACTCAACGGGCGGCACTACGCTTCCTGTCTATCAAAGACTGAATATCATCCATAACTTGTTCATGGGGTACGGTTGGTGACGTGTCGTTTAAGGCTTCCTGCACCTTGGCCTTAAACCATGCGTCATAGCTGGTATTGTCCGCAACCAAGCCCGGCGGTAAGCCCCCTTCCTTGGCAATACGAGTCAAAAGAATCCGCACGGCATCGGACAGGGTAAGGCCAAGATCTTCCAGCTTTTCCGCAGCTTCATTCTTCACTTGGGTGTTTACTCGCACATGGAGCATTGAGGTTTG
Source organism: Pseudomonadota bacterium (assembly GCA_023411815.1). Lineage (GTDB taxonomy): Bacteria > Desulfobacterota > Desulfovibrionia > Desulfovibrionales > Desulfovibrionaceae > Desulfocurvibacter. The sequence continues at coordinate 36,662 of JAEYOJ010000095.1, forward strand.
AGCGGCCATAGTAAGCCCTCCTTTCCCAAAATATGTAACTCATTTGAGATACAAATCAAGCCCCCTCACCCTTTAGACGAAAGCTGCATATACACAAGCATATTTGGCTATATTTTGAAACACATAGATGTAGCACAGCCAATCTACCTGATCCTTGAGGCCATGGACATGCGCAAGGCCATCAACGGCCTGTCAATCATGGTCTCGACCCGCCTCAAGCTCGATCCCTTCTCAAGGCAACTGTTCGTCTTTTCCAACCGGGTCAGGATGGTCATCAAGTTTATTCAATCTGCTGAGATATAAACATTTTTTTTAAAAAAAGACTGTCCTGTTGTTTCCGGGGAGAGCCCGTCTAAAACAGTTTCGAACAAGGCTGGTTCAGCCAGAGAGGAGTCAGAGGCCGGCCCCAGGAGATCTGGTGGCTCTTTACATGCAGGACACTATCGTTTCAGCGGAGAGAGTATGGAGAGACAGTCAACAACCAACGCCATGATCGAGGCCATCATCGCTGGCTTGGCCGAGGAGCTTCCAGTGGTTTTCACGCGAAAGACGGCCTCGGAGAAACTGGGGGGCATTCTGGCCGCAGGCAGCCTGGCGAACCTGAATAGCCAGAAAAAGGGGCCGCCAACGATACGCCTCAAGAGACACGCTGCCTACGAGCGTGAAACCTTCCTGGCCTGGCTACACCAATACCTTCAAGCGACAGCGGTTAGGAGTAGGGATGAATCGATACTACAGCAATAATCAATACTTCTGGGGGGGCTCCGAGAAGCGCGGGCTGACGTTTGGCGGACAACAATTCGATCCTCCTAATGGAGCAACCGGTTACTCATTTCAATTGCCGACCAGCAGGGAGGAGTATTCTCTTACGTCAATCAGCCGCATCACCCAAGCGGTAAGTGAGGCATACAGTGCTTCAGAAGAAATGTGCCTAGGCACCTATTTAGCGGCGATAAATGCATGCATACGAGGTAAGGTTGGAGTTAAGGTCACTGATGATTGGTACCAACCAACGAACTTGTTCATGGTGCAGATCGCCGATTCTGGATCAGGTAAAACGCCGGTCAACGAGTTTTTTAAAAGACCGATACTCGAATTCCAGAAACAATGGAACGCTGAAAATAAAGACAAATTGTACCTAGAGCGAGTTAAATTAGAGCAATACAAAAAGCGGATGAAACAACTAGAGAGAAAGGCGTCCAAGATAGATGATGTGGGCGAGGTCGATAGGTACCAGCAGGAGATAGTAGATATTCTGAAAAAAATGGACACCATGTCAGGTGGGCATGAATTAGCCATGTTTGTCGATGACATAACGAATAAGTCGCTGATCGAAGCTCTGGCTCAGCAGAAGGGCCGCGTTGCCGTCATGGAAGCCGAAGCCAGCGTATTCAGGCACATTGTCAATGCCAAACCCACGAGCCCGATTGTGGATACCCTGCTCAAGGTATTCTCTGGCGAACCAATCCAGTTCAACCGGAGTGGCGAATGCCCGATCTCCATTGAGCAACCGACCCTGGCTCTTAACACGATGGTCCAGCCTTCGGTGATAGCGCACTTGGCCCGAAACAAGGCGATCATGGGGCGTGGCCTGATCGGGCGCATTCTCTTTTCAGTGGCCAATGGGCCTCACAGACCCATAACCACGAACAAAGGCGTTGAGGCCAGCATCAGGTCTGAGTACACGAAGATTATTCATACGATCCTTGATCGTGTTGAAGGGACTGATGGCAGGATCATTTTGAATATAGATGAGGATGCGAAAGCACTATTTGACCGCTGGAGTACTACATATAAAATCGTGGTTCCATCTCCTGACAGTATTATCAGAGAGTCTATTAGAATGGAGTTCATAGGCAAACTCTTGGTTCACACTATCAATATTGCAGCCCTTATCAGCATCTCTGATGCGGCTTACAATCATGAAAGCATTAACATCGAAGCAATGAGGCATGCAATTTGCATATTTGGACACTATGGAGAGATGTTTCAAAAAGTTCTTGAGATGATGATTCCTGATCATGGGGAAAAGCAAGCTTTATTCTTTCTGTCCAAGATTAAATATCGCTCAGACATAAATATTTTTCAGTCTCGGGATCTACAAAGGATGTTTAGGCTCAAGGCGCGTGAGGCTGAGAATGCTATTGGTTGGCTGCTTGATAGAGCAGCTATTACTCCATACGATCAGGTTTATGCTCAACCTACAGGGAGGCCCAGAAACCCTGAGTTTCTGATAGACCGTCGTCGTTGCAATGAACTGATCAGCCAGTATGGGCTCTAGACCTTTAGGATCAACCAGACATAGCTGAAGTTTCTGAATCAATGCCCCCGGCACCCTCACGGATGCCGGGGGCATCTTGTCCTACTCCAGTACTTTCACCGCCTCATCCTCTGCCTGCTCGTCCTCCGCTTGCTCTTCTGGGCTCCTCTCGTCGTCTTCCTCCCCGGTATTCGCTGCCCCGGTATTCGTTGCCACACCCGTGCCTTCGTCAGCCAATCCGGCTGCCGCGAGCAGCCCCAGCACGCCGGTTACACAGCCTCCTATGAAAATCCAGAGCTTGTTCATGCCCATCTCTCCTGTCTTCTTTTTCTGAGTTCAGTCGTCGAGTTGCTCCCTGACGAGTTCCAGTACGCCGATGGCGATGGCGATGAGCGGCCCCCAGCTCATGGGAGCCTCCCTTGGTCACCCAGCCGGGTTGACCCCAGGCCGCCTGTACGACGCATCAGGCAATGGTCCCACATGAAGCATCCAGGTGGCGGCATTGTGCAGCTCTGCCAGGGCAGGCATGGGCAAAATGGTAGCCAGCGCATGTTTTCTCCTTATCTGGCCAGTGGTTTTGGAAAAAACGAGAAGGGGAAGCACAAGGCTTCCCCTTCCGGTATCCATATATGTCTTGGCGCTTGGCAGGGTGTTTACCTGCGCATGAGCGCTCCTTGCAGCATCTCGAACATGGCCGGGGTCAGATCCCCAAGCGAGGTGATGCTTTTGGCCCTGCCCGGCAAAAGGCTCTCGATGATCGTTGCCCCTATGCCGATGCCGTAGACCTCCAGCCCGAGCTGTTCGGCCTGCCTGGCGGCATCCTGCATGCACGGCACGGAATCCGGCTCTCCATCGGTCACAATCAAGATGAGCTTTCGCTTCTCAGGCAGCGGCAGCATGCCTTGCAGCACCCACCACAGGGCCTCGCCCATGGGAGTAGAGCCTCCGGGTCTGACTACGACGCGCTCGTGCACGCGCTCGCCATGCCTGATGAGCTGTCCAACGCTTGCCCATGAGCCTTGTTTTGCGGGATCGTCCTGGCTAAACGTGGCCGGGAATGTTGTCAGGGCCACATTGACGGCGCAGGCCTCAAGCGCCTTGGCCACGGCAAAGCAGGCCTGGCATGCCAGCTCAAGCCGCTGGGCCATGGAGGCTGAGCAGTCGAGCAGGATGTGGGCGGCGGTATCGATCCCCTGTCGTTCTCCTTGTCGCCTGAACATGCGTGGATCAGCCGTTGCCGCCCGGTAGAGCCTGCGCGTGTCGAGTCTGCCCGTGCGGCCCGTGTGGCCTCTGGTCAGAGTCGTGGTCTGCAGCAGCCCGTGCAGGCGGGTGGTGAGAGCCGTGGAGGCCTTGCGCACCTTTGCAAGCTCGTCAGGCGACAGCGGGAAGGCCTGCTTGGGCCTGGGACTGGCCACGGTCAACCGCTGGTCTGGATCACCGGGAGTCATCTGTTCCAGGGCCTGGGCCAGGATCGCGTCCAGCTCTTGGGGAAGACAATCCGCCTGGGCCTGGAGCAGATCCCCAAGACATTTTCTGGCCTTGTCCGGATCAGGCTCACCGCCGTCCTGGTTCGAGTCCTCGGCCTGACCTAAATTATCGGGCCTGGCCGTTTGAGTTGGCTGAGTCGTTTGAGCGGGTCGCCTGGATTCCTGGGCAAGCAAGGCGGCAAGCTGCCTGGCATACTCGATGGCGTCCTGGGTTGAACCGCATCCGGCACGCACAGCGCTCAGGATGGATTCCATGCGCAGCCGCAGTCCGGGAAAGCAGTGGTCCATCTGCCCGGCCAGGTCGTCTCGCTGGGCAGCCAAAACCGGCGCATCCCAGGCGCGCACGGTCAAAAGCAGCCAGTTCAAAACGAGCAGGGCTGGATTGGTGACCGCGCCTGCGCTTTTTTCACCTCCGAAGATGTGCTCGATGAGCCAGTTGAAGTTGCGGCGACAGCCTGGGAAAACCGCTGCCAGCCTGTGTTCCACGCGATGGTCCTCGATGGAGTTCCAGATGAACGTCTCAAGCGGCGTAAGCCCGGCCTGTTTGAGCGCCTCGAAGTCGGTCTCGCGCAGATGGGCGGATTCGTGGTCGATAAAGCCCCTGGCCAGATTTATGAGGGTTTCCGGCGCATCCAGAGGCAGGGAAGGCAGATGGATGGCCTTGCCATCGGTGTAGGCGGAAGTGCCTCCAATCTCCACGCGTACCCCATATTTCCGGCCAAGAACGCTGGCCACCAGGGGCAGCGAACGCATGACGGCTTTTGGATCGTGCATGGTCGCCTCCTACCAAAGCCCGCAGCTTGGCAGCACGGGCTGGGAAGAGGGTGCTGCCGGCATATCCTCGGGGAATACCGGGCCGTCCTCGCCGTCCTCGCCGTTCTCGCTGTCCTCGCCATCCTCGGCATCAAGAATCTCTCCTATGTCTATGGGCATGTCCTGTTCCGTCCCTTGCGGGCCGGACTCGGGACAATGGCACGCCTGGATGCTGCCACCAGCCAGGAGGCTGTCCAGAATCACATCCGGAGTGCAGCCCTCGATGATCCGCTGGCCGTGCTCCATGAGCGCCTGGGGGGCGCGCAGCAGGGCCACCAGCCCCTGGAGCATGAGCAGATGCCCGCCCTGGATCATTCCCCTGCGCGGCAGGCTCACAAAGGCGGTCTGGATGAGATCGGCAACCGGAGCCACGCGGGGTTCGACAAAGGTAAGGCCGGCAAGTTTTTGCTGAATGGTCCGAAGCGGCGAAAGCGCCTTGTGCGTCACCTGGGTCTTGCCGGCAAAGCTTTTATGCCAGGCCTCGCTGGCAGACTTGGCCACCTCGCCAAAGAGCGTTGCGCCAAGGCCGTGCATCTCTTCTCGCAGCCCCTCGTCCACGGGCGTATCCGTGCCAGGCTGCATGATCCTGTAGACCTGCCATTTGAAGCCCAGACGGCTTTGCACGTAATCAGCGCTCACCGTTGAGCCGGCGATGAGCTGCTCCCAGCCGCTGTGTCTGGAAATCCATTCCTGTACCGCCTGGTCATAGCGGGCCAGGAAGTCAGCCTTGGCGGCATTGAAATCACCTTGGATCTGGCCCAGCTCGTCCACGAGCCCTTCAGCCTTGTCCGCAGGGATGCCCCAGCCGCCGAGAAAGCGGACCCCATGGCGATCAAGCAGGTTCACCGCCCGAGCCTTGAGGGTTCCAAATATCCTCAAGTCTTCGGGGTTGCAGATGCGCTTGCTGCCAAGAGAAGCCAGATCCTCGGGCGGAAGCTCAGCGTTACCAAAGTCGGCCGGGGTCAGTTTGCGGCGGGCTGTCCAGATGGTCACGTCCAGGTTTATGGCCATGAGACAATCAAGAATTTGGTCGGTCATGTCGTCCTCCTGAAAATAAGCAGAGCCCCTCACGCGAGGGGCTCTGCTTAAGTCTGTTTTGTCTGTAAGGTAGAAGGTTAACTCTCTGTGGACGTGGGGAATATGCGCTGCACAAGCTCGTGCAGCACAGCCCTTGTCTCGCGTGTGGCCCGGTATCCCAGGGCGCGGTCCAGGGCATAGGCCACGGGCTGCACGCCCTGTCTGGCCAGTGGCTGGAATCTGACCATGAGGTCTGCCCAGCGGATCAGGGTGCGGGTCGAAAACGTCACCTCGATGCTGGAGCCGTAACCAGCGCCGGCTTCGCCCATGAACAGCCGCCGCACTTCGTTGGCGAACTCGACCATCTTCTGGCGAATCGCCTCCGGAAGCACAGGCGCATAGCCTTCAAGAAGCCTCTGCTCGTCTTCAGGGGCCGGGTAGCCCATCTCGCACAGCCAAAATCTGTCGAGAAATGCAATATTTTGCCTCAGCGCGCCCTGGTAAAGCCCGGTTTCGTCCGAGCCTCCGTTGGTGTTGCCTGTGGCCGCGAAGCGAAACATGGGGGAAGGCCTGATAAGTTCCCCACCGTTTTCCGGGATGCACAAAGGTTCGCCATCCAGAATGCCGTTAAGACCCGCAGCGGTGGACGGATCGAGCAGGTCGATTTCGTTTAGCATTAGTATTCCACCATGCTTCATGGCCAGGGCCAGGGGGCCGTACTCAAACTCCATGTTTCCCTGGCGCAGGCTCAAGTGGCCCACCAACTCTGGAAATTCCAGTCGGCCATGGCCTGTGACCTCGAATACCGGGTAGTTCAGGCGCGAGGCCAGTTGCTTGATAACGCTTGTCTTGCCGCTGCCGGTCGGGCCAAAGACATAGAGCGGATCGGACGCGTTCATGAACCAGACGATGATGTCCCGGCTGGCCTCGTGGAAGAGGTAGCCAGGGTTTGGGACAGGCGTATAGGCGCACGGCTCGGCAAAGCCCTTGACCATACGCCCGGAGGCCACGCCGCTGAACACGGTCCCGGCGTCTGCCTCGACGATCTTCAGTTTTGTCAGGTCGAAAATGGGAAGAGTCATGATGATCTCCTTCCTCCTTGCGTCTATTTTGGATTGATCCTGCCAATGGTCAGCCGCTCATAGGGCTGTCCGGTTTTTTGGACACGCGTCAGGATGTCTCCGGCCGTGTCCTCGTCACCCGTCAGGGCCAGGAGTTCAGATAAAAGCGCTGTCTGGTCGATTGTCTTCCTGCCCGGCATGGCTGCTACCCGGAAGCGGTAAGCATCGCTTGCAAGCCAGGCGGGCTGTCCACCATTCTGCTGGGCCGAGAAGCGTCCAAATGCCGAACGGACACGGTGTTCAAGATCCTCGATACTGCCTTCCAGGGCGAGCTTTTGCTCCTTGAGGGCGTCGAGCGACGCAAGGTCAACGGCGTACTCGGGAGGCAGCTCGACAGCTTGCCCGTCAATGCTCATGGGCCGGAACTTGGGGCAATGCGCGTTTGCCTCGCACCAGTCACACAGTGGATGAAACCCCTGGCAGATGGACACGTCGTCCAGGGCCAGCCTGCCGTCCTGGACATCTTGAAAGGCTGTCCAGAGCGAGCAGGCAGTGTCCAGGCAGATATCAAGCATGCCTCGGTTGGGCAGGTACGGGCCAAAGGCCTTGGCGTCGGACATGGACACCGAAAGCACCCAGCCCTCCATGGCGACCTGATTGGCATTGCTTGGCAGCTCGATTCCGAACAGGGCCTTGGCGAGCTCCGGGAAGCTCTTGCGGGCCATGACCGTTTGGCCCTGGGCGTCTTTTACGCTGAAACAGGGCCGGTTCCAGCCGGCCCGAAGCAGGCCCAACTGGCCGTAAAGCTGGATCTCGTTGGAGGCATACAGCACCTTGGGCAGGCGTGCGTTGCTTTTGAGTTCCAGAATCCGCACGGCAGGCGCTTGGCCGTCCCAGCCGCCCCAGACAAGCGCCAGGTCAAGATGCGCCCTGATGGGCACGCCCTGGCAGGTCGCCTCGATTTCAAGCTGCGGGATGAGGTTCAGGCCGGCGGCCCTGAGCGCCGAGGCAATGCCAGCCTCCTGCCAGTGGCCGCGCTCAAGCATGAGCCTGCGTTTGAGCAGCCGGCGCATGCGCGCTTCATCCATGGGTGCGTCCAGGGCAAGGCTCGTGGCAGGCGCAAGTTTGTCTGCCACGGCCGCGCGCAGACATTCAACAGCCCTGCCGATATCCGACATGCCGACGTAGCCTGAGCGGTCCCCGAGTTGGGTTCTGGTGCTATTCTGGGAATGAAGCTGAAGGCCCCTGGCGAGCAGACCGAGCAAGGCGCTCGATCTGGAGGGGATGGCAGGGATGGCGGGAAGATGTCTGTCCATGGCTCTCTCCAAAAGGACTTACGGGAGAGCCCCCGGCCGGAGACTCTCCCTGCCGGGTTTTCATGGTCTTGTCGTGACCGGTTGATACTGCTTGCGCTTGTCAGGCCGAGTCCGCGTATCTCCACCACAGCCTGCGCTCCTCGCTCCACTTGAAGCCCGAGGCCTTGAGCACCTGCTGCCTGGTCGAGACATTGCCCGTGGCCACGATGCACAGTCGGCCATCCTGAGCGCTTGCGGTCTTGAAGGTGATGCCGTCCAGCTTGGGCATGCTGATGAGCACCGGGTGCGGAATGTCGCCGGGCATTGCGGGAGCAGGAGACGGCGATACAGGCTTGGGCTGCCTGGCGGAGCGTTGCCGTGGCGCATGCTGCCCGTGCGTGGCCAGATGCGCATCGTCATCATCCTCTGTGACCATGCCGAGCATGGCCGAGAGTGCGTACCTGCGGGCATAGGTCAGTCCGCTGCCGTACCCTTGCGGATCGGACTTCAGAAGCGGCAGAATGAGCAGCGAGGATTGCCACTGCCCGGACTCAGCATGAGTGAGTTTCGTGACCAGCCCCAGATGCCCCTGCTCGGCCGGTACCGGGTACTGGGTCACCCAGATGCCGTTTGATAGGAGCGCTTCTCGGCAGGAATCCATGACCGAGTTGAGGGTGGCGTAACGGGACTTGGCGAACGTGTTCTCACGGTCCTTGAGGGCCGGTTGCAGGGTGCGCTGGACATTGATGAGCACCTTGGCCAGTTCCTTGATCTCTGCTGAGCAGTACGAAATTGTTTCCATGGCCTACCTCGGGAAAGTAAGGGTGAAAAAATACCCTGCCAGGCACAAGGCTCGGCAGGGCAGATGGAAAATCGTGGCGCAGGGAAAATGCCCTGCATCAAGTATGTAATATATATGTGAATCTGGATGAGCTACACTGGGTGCCGCTTGCGTCTCAAGGGGTGGGGATGAAGATGTTGAAAATAGCGGCTTCGGAAGTGCTTTTGGAAGCAGAAGTGGGGTCTTACGAGGAGGTGGCGGTTAGCTGCGTGAAATTGCTAAGAAAAACTTCCAGATAGGCGGTCTGTGGCGAAACTCCTGTCTTACAGAGATCCACCGCGTAATATTCTTATTTTGTTGAATATCCATATGAAAACAGGCTGCCTGCGGCGAAACTCCTGTCAAACAAAAAAATCCTGGTAGGTTTTGATGGGCTGGGCTTGCCCTCAAAAAAGGAAGGGCCGCTTCAATGCGGCCCTGAAAAAACTTTGGAATGGGGGTAGAGCTAAGCCTAACGGCTGGATACGTGCGAATAATGGCTCGAATGGCTGGAGTGACTCGAATGACTTCTATGGCTGTAATGTGCGGCAACCAACTGCGAATCATCGCTGCTTTGGATGGCGTCGGTGAAGTAAAGTTTCTCGCTGCTATGCGGGGCCTTCAAGATGGGCGTTGTGTTTGCCGGAATGGGGCTGATGGCCGCATTAGCCGGATTACTCACGCCAAAGGCCGAGGCGCACATTCCCGCTACGAAGAAAAGCTTATAGATGAGCTTACGCATGTCCACCCCTCCCGGTGTCCTTAGAAATTTTCCTACTGGTTCTCAGTATAACAGGTTTAAGATAAAATCAAGCGATAGGATTGACGTGGCTGCTGATGGGGATCGCCGATGTGGAGAAGAAACCACAACAGGCATCCTTGACCGAGCACGCGGCGCAAGTTTCGCCCCAGACATTTTTCCAAGATGATATCGACGCCCTCGAAAAAGGCCTGACATCTTCATGGCAAAGGCATAGCGGTGTATTATAGATGGAAACGTGCAGTCCTCTCATATGCAAAGCCAGCACAGCCTTACGTAACTGCTCTTTATATTCAATCGTGTCTATGTATACATGCTCAATGTTTTCTCTCGCAATTCCATGTGTTTCCATCGACATAAATGCATAATGAGAACAGAAGGGGAAATACCTGTACATGTGTTCCGCGAATTCAAGCAGTCTCGTATGGTTATCCCTCGTTATGACATGCCTGATTTCAATGCGGCATTGATTCCTTGCCAGATTATATATTCCCTCTTGCGTCTCGTTGTAGCTCCCCCTTCTCCCGACTATGTCGTCATGGATGGAGTCTATATCCGAATGGAGCGATACGCAAAATAAGTCATTCTCGGTAGCCGCCGAAGCGACTTTTTTCGCAAACGGCTCCGACGCGAATTTTTTGGCATTTGTCAGGATGCTAACTTGAGCTTCCGGGTGTTCCTCGTGGCATTTGCGGAGAATGGACAAGAAATTCTCAGGAATCAAAGTCGGCTCGCCACCAGTGATACATATGTTTCCAACAGATTTTCCCTTGAGCAGATCCAATGTCCTAATTGCTGCCGTGGAAAGGGCGGGGTCATGTTTTTGGGGCGGCTGGGGACACATCTTACATAGGCAGTTGCAAGACTCTGTGAGCATCAAGCTGTTCTGATGCGAGCCTGTTTCCCAGACGACGAGTATCTCTCCGTCGCCGGAGACGCTGACGATGTCTCCATGCTTGATTGCGGCGAGGTCTTCGGCACAGATGTCCCCCACCATATGCGGAAGGAAGAACTTGCCTTGTGGCGGTGCTGGCGAAAGGATGGCGAGATAACCCATGCACCCCAGGTCGAGTTTTTCGGTGACGAGTACCTTGTCGTGTCGCGCATAAAACGGAAGCCGTTCGGTTGTGACTTCGCCTATAGCCATGGGGAAAGATGATGAGGGTTGACCGGCGACTCTACGCATTGCGCTCTACCGTGGAGGAACGGCTGATCCATCTCCAAATGGTGTTTTCCTCATCCTCCGACATGTCGGCCAATAAGGAAAATATATAATCAAATATTCCCTTGTGCTTAATACAGAAGGGCGTCCCCTCCATCTTCCGCGTCTCGTGCCCTGACTCCAGGTAGTTCCTCACTGGGTCGGTGCCGCAATATGCCTGATATGCGCAATACGCGCAGCTTGGCGTTACCTCCACGCATGCGTCCTTGATGATGCCTCGGAGCTTCGCGCCTCCGAAAATGGCCTTATAGGAATCGCGATGGACGTTTCCGAGATTGAAGTGAGAATCTCCCATGCGAGCGAGCATTCTGGCTTCGTCGGATGGATAAACCGATCCATCGTAGTCATATATCGCGCCGCTGATCCCCGTCCCTGCCGGCGACTGAAGATCCACGAATCCTGTCGAAAATGGTGTCAGTATCCGCGAGAGGAGGATAGTGGCAAAGTATTCGGGGAAAAAGCGTTCCTTATTGATGGCAAAGATATGCCTCAGCGCTTCGGTGTATAATTCGACGAACTCATGCATGTCGTACCCGAGCAATTCGGCCTTTTCGGCGGCAAAGCCATAAGGGTTCAGCGAGCGTATAAATATGCCGTTGAACCCGAGTCCGATGTACTCTTCAATGATGGTCGGCATTTCCTTCAAGGAAAGGGCTGTCGTGGTCATCAGGGCATCGACGCCTTCTTCCCCGACAATTTCACGCGCAAGGGCCAAATTTCGGATGAACAGATCGTATGAGCTATCACCAATCCTCAGAACCCGGTTCTTGTCATGCAGCAGCTTCGGCCCGTCAAGCGAAGTGGAGATGCATACGTTATTGTCCCGGCAGAAAATCAACTGTTCCTTGGTGATCCCGACGAGGTTGGTGCAAAGGACGAAATGGAGATCTTTGTCGGACTCCTTCCGCTTCTCCTTGGCGTACAGAACCGTTTCCCTGACCACATCCCAGTGCAAGGTGGGTTCTCCGCCTTGGAATTCAATCTTGACTGCCTTCGATGGCGATTCAAAAACGGTGTCCACAATTTTATATGCCGTGGATACTGGCATATCGTATTTATGAGCATCCTGCTCGGCGCAAGATACTTGGCAATATTCGCATCGCTGGTTGCACCGCAGAGTGACAACCATCATGTGCAGGGACGTGAAGTCCCGCAGATAGGCCTTCCGCGAGCGATATTTCGCCGCTGCCTTCTGGATGGCGAAGAAATCCTCTTCTGTCCTCCTGAGGAAAAGGCGACTCTGTAGATCGAAATAGCTCACATTGTCCGGCTTTATCCTCCCGGAAATGAGTTCTTCGAAGGTCTCCTGCGAGACAAAGAGGTAGTCTCCACATTCGTTGACCAGCAGGACGCGACCATTCGGGTGATATCTGAACTGGAACGGCAGGAGCCTATTCATTTCTTCTCAAGGGGGTAAAAAGCCTGCTCAACGATCATTTCTCGAAGTTTCCCGAACCTGTTTTGGAGGTCATGCCGGACTTGCTGCTCGATCAATTCATTGCAAAAGATTTTCACGATGTCCGCGTTGGCATCCTCGGCCTTCTTCGGCTGTATAGAGACTTCGAAATCGTATTCGCTGGCAGGCTGGATACCGATATAGTACCTATCCGTGAACTTGGAGGCAGCGGCGAAGACTGGCTCTCGCTCGAAGAACTCCTTGCTGAGCACGACCTTCCCGTTATCCTGCGATGATATCAATATACCCTTCATGACCGTTTTCCGTATGCTGACAAGGCGAAGTTGTCAATCAATTCCAAAGTCGTAGCTTAAGGCATCGCGCCTTGGTCACGTGGTTCTCGTTGCCTTGGATGGCCTCGATGCGTTTCGCTCTGGTGCATTCCCATGCACCCGGCGGGTACATCTTATCCCATGCGTCCATCAGCTTCTCGGTCGGCCTGCCCATGTTGTAGCGCGGATACGCGTCAGCCATGTACTTGTATGTCCGGGCGATCATTCCCCTGGCCGCTTCCGGCGGTTCTACCTTATTGCCTTCGATCTTCATGGCGCATGTCCCGAATGTGTTCGCCACGCCCGGCAACATGGTGAAATTGTAATTCTGCCTGACGGCGTTCACGGCTCCAATGGCCGGAGCGAGGTTGTGCATGTCGGCCTGCATGTGCCGGTATTCCATGTTGACCTTCTCGGCGCACTTGCGTCCCCGGAAGGCATTTCCCCGGTTATCGACGCATAGGGGATCTCCATCGCGCCATTCCGAGAAGGCACGGCCGAAGTTTTCCGCCGGGACGATATGCTCCCATTCGATCTTCTCGGCTCGTTTCTGATGGCTGAGTGTGATGAAGCCAGCAGGTAACGTCACGTACCCACGCTCGTCATACAGAGCCCCGCAATACACGGTGATCCGGTGGTCGGCATAGACCTGAGCGAGGTTCCTCTTCGCCCGACTGAATGAATCATTAGATGTGTTCCCGGCGACATTTGCAGTTCCGATCAAAGCCAGAATCAGGATGAAGGTTGCTACGAAGATATTATGAGTGCGCTTCATGTGGCGGAGTTTATCCTGGTAGTACGATGAGGACAAGCCGAGGAATGGTCAATTAGAGGGCGATGCGACGGATATGGACGACTCCACGGGAGAATTCCGGCGCAGCCAGAACTGGATCGGCGGTACGCGGCCGGGCAACGCGGCCTTTGTGCCACCTCCGCCGCATAAGGTTCTGGAGTGTCTCGGGGATCTCGAACTGTTTCTGCATGATACGCCCAAACCCACGCCTGCGCTGCTCAAGGCGGCTCTGGCCCATGTGCAGTTCGAGACCATCCATCCCTTTCTCGACGGAAACGGCCGGCTCGGTCGCCTGCTGATCACCTTGCTTTTATGCGAACACAAAGTCCTGAGAGAGCCGATGCTCTACTTAAGCCTCTATTTCAAGACGCACCGGCAGCACTACTACGAACTGCTCAATACCGTGCGTCTTACCGGCGACTGGGAAGCCTGGCTGGATTTTTTCGCCGAGGCGGTTATCGTCACTGCCGCCCAGGCGGTGGACACGGCTCAACAACTGTTGCGCGTGGCGGATCAGGATCGGGAGAAAATAGAACGTCTGGGCCGGGCGGCCCCTTCCGCGCTGACGGTCCACAAGGTGCTGTTGCAACAGCCCATCGCCACGGCAGGTTTTTTGGCAGGGCACACGGGCATCACCCCGGCCACCGTCAACAAGAGCCTGGCGCATCTCGCCGCGCTTGGAATTGTCCGAGAGTTGACGCAGCAAAAACGCAATCGGATCTTCAGCTACGCACGCTACATCGACATCATGAACCAGGGCCTGGACAGCCCACCATGAACCATGCTTCCGGCTAAACGTCAGTCAAGCCACAAATATGGTTACATAAATTTCGCTTACGATAAAATAGAGATAGGGTGTGCAGTAGTACTCCCACACACCCTAACCCAGCTCATGTATCTCCTTTATGCAGGTTTTTCCTTAATGTTTTTGATGATTGCATGAGCTTCTTTGGTTGAGAGAGAATTGATGTCTTTGTTAAACATATCCTTCGCTATGTTTTGGATATCTTTATCGTTTATCCCACGGGCCGAAGATAGGTTCTTTATAAACGACATTTGCTTAGGGCTGATTTGATTAGGATGAGAGGCTGAATGCGATTCTGGCAAAGACTCTCGTTCAATAACTGTGAAGTCCACATCGATAGCTGATGTATCATACACGTCATCTAGATTAAGGGCTGATTTGATGTTAAAAGCATCGTAAAGAGCCCTGGCTTTAGCTCTAGTTGAGGCAATTCTTATGTAATGCGCAGAACATCCCTTTGGGGTGTTTGTCGGATTGGCGTCCCCAATATCAGAGAACTCCCTTCCATCTGCAGTCAAAACAACAGCTTCACAAATAGCCGTATCATTGTTATCTGGCGATGGATATTGAATAATTTGAGACTTGAGCTTGACAAGGCCATTTTGATGTGCGTAATCGATTACACCTTCATATGTTGCGATATCTCTTCCTTTAATTTTCATAAGTGATGATGCTTTGATTTTGGGTTTGTCTTGAACTTCGGAAATATTGTTCTTCTTTTCTTTCTTTACATTGCTCATTACAGATACCTTTTGCTTATCATCGTTTACAGGTTTTGATTTGAATCAATTTAAGTTGTTGTGAATCAGTGTATATTGTTAATTTGGGGAAATGTGTTGTATACTTTAGGATGGATGGGATGGTCCTGCGGGATACGTGAAGAACCGAACTCTCTTGTTCTGAACGGAGCATAGTTTTTGGTTGAAGTTTTAGCCAAGTAGCTCGCCCAATGAAAACACTGGTTAAACAAATCTGGAAAGTTGTCATCATTTCTTCTGATCATAATACCGTTTGACTGGAATTTTCCTGATCTTGATTTGTTGCAATAGTTGATAAGTCCTGGCTGGCTAACCCCACATTTACGGTTCCACATGTCTTCTGCTTGTTGTAGTATGTGATAGTAACTTTGAACCTTGTTCCCATCTAGTAACAATATGCAGTGATAGTGTTGATGTTTCTCGCGTGATTGTTCTCTAACCCACACATATACAGGATCTAATCCTTTGCGTTTATAGAGCTTTATAAAGTCAGCAAGAAACTTGGAGAACGTTTGATTAGAGATGTCATTGTACTGCTCAGATGGAAAACGTACATCGAATCTGATAAATAGAACTTTGTTATGTTTAGAAATATAGAAGATAAACAAGTCCAGAATGCGTTGAAGTATGTCTTGGTAGCATCCTTGACACCTTGACTCGTCAACCTGGATATTAAATCCTTGATAGATATTGGTTTCGACAATCATACTTAACCTCGTTTAAAGTTATCTTTTTTGTGGTTAATCTCTATGTGATCATAAGTGGAATAGTCATCAATTCGTATTGAGCATCTCATTTATAATTTAAGCAACACTCTTGGAGTATATGTTAGATATGAGAATGGATGTTGTGTTGCATGCTATGTTGTATGGGAATTAGATTTTGTTATATGCTGAGTTGATCCTATTATGTATTAATCGGTTTTTATGCGCCAATCGGCTTTATTATTAACTAGATTCTATTATGTTAACTAGATTATTAATTAGATATTACCTCTGACCTAGTAATCATGATGTAAGAATAGTAACTAAAATTCTGATCAATTGCACACTATTGTGATTCAACTCACTATATTATAGTGTCTGAATTAATATTTTATATTCTATTTGATTTGCTTACTATGCAGTGCAGGTTGCACTTGATGGCTGAATAGACAGCTTCGGACATCAATATCATGAGGCGACTGCCTCGGACGTCAGGCACTGGTCTTTCTGGACGATCAACCACGTATCATTTCGGCCAACAAAGCCTCCTACAAAACGCTCAGGGACAGGAAGGCCAAGAATCAAGGTCTGGATACTGGACTGGGCGGCTCCGAGGGCGGACTCCCCGCCGCAAGGCATGACGTGGCCAAAGCTGCACACTCTGCCGCTTGGCTGGCAATCGTCGTGTAGACCTCCGCCGTTTAGTGCCAATCGACAGTGGAGACCTCGGGCGAATTGATGGCGAGGTGCTCGGGCTGTCCGGTTAAGGGGTAAGCAAAAAATCCAAAATCTCAATAGGATGCAGTATGGGGAGGGCTATCTGGAGAGCGAGCGGCCTTGGAAGGAGATCCTGATCAGTTTTATCGGTCACGAAATGCGAATGTCGTCCAGGCTTCACCAACAGGAACAGGCTTACTCTGTCATTCCTGGGGCACAAAGTGAGGGGCAGTCCAGGGGCGTTCCATCCTTTCTTGGTGCTCCGAAGCCGGTCGTGGAAATGCCAACTCCACGCGACACAGGCTCCTGCGGAAGCGCGCTCACCTTCAGACAACGGAAGATTTCTCAGAAGTGCCTTCACCAAATTGCAACGTTTCAGCACAAGGGCAAAGTGATTGTCTGTATCGAAGCTCTGTTCAGGTTTTGACTTCAGAACAGGCAGCGAAGGGAGCGGCTGCCGTTGCCAGGGTTGTCCGTTTGACCAAAAAAATGAAGGTAGCGCCGCCCTTTGAAAAGATTCGTGTGCGTTTTTTGGTGGGTCTACATCAAGGGGTCAAGGGTGCCGAGTAGGGATAAGGACGAGAAAAAGAAAAAGTGAATGAGTTTTGTCGACTTTTGTCACGGAAATGAGGAAATATTTTTCCGTTTTTTGCGTTATGCGGGCGTATTTTTCATGCAAGATTTACTCCATTGTTGAATGCTGATTTCCTAATCCCTCCTGCCCTTTCATCTCAAAAACTGGCACACAACTGGCACAAAGTTGCTTCGCGTTCTGAGCGCCAAAAGAGAAGGGCTTACGAACCCCTCGTAAGCCCTTCTCTTAGTAGATTTTTTCTGGTGGAGCTGGACGGAATTGAACCGACGGCCTCTTGAATGCCATTCAAGCGCTCTCCCAACTGAGCTACAGCCCCACGCCGTTGGAGGAAGCGAAAATAGCCAAATTGTCCTGAAAGTCAATCGGGAATAATGCCGGGCAAAAATTATTTTCTCCGGAAGCGGAGGAGGGCGGTCGTACGTTGCCTCGCGCCGCGTCTTGTCCTACAACGCTGGAAGCTCTAGTCGTCCGGAGGCGCGATGATTGGCATTCTTACCCGCATCCTGGGCAAGATATTGTGGGTGGCCGTGGTCTTCTTCGGCATCACGGTCATCAGCTTCTGGGTCATCCACCTGGCCCCGGGCTCGCCCACGGATTTGCAGACCACGCTCAATCCCGAGGTCTCGGCCGAGTCGCGCCGCAGGCTGCAGGAGCTGTACGGCCTGGACAAGCCGCTGTACGTGCAATACGCGAACTGGGTTTCGCGCATGGTCACCTTCGATTTCGGCCGCTCCATGTCCGGCGACCACCGGCCCGTGTGGGACAAGATCAAGGAACGGCTGCCGCTGACCTTCGGCATGAACATACTGGCCCTGGTCCTGACCCTGGTCATCACCATCCCCATCGGCGTGGCCTCGGCCTATTGGCAGGGCGGCTGGTTCGACCGCTCCATGACGGTCTTCGTCTTCCTGGGCTTCGCCATGCCCGGCTTCTGGCTGGCGCTGCTGCTCATGCTGCTGTTCGGCGTGCACTGGCAGGTGCTGCCCATCTCCGGCCTGACATCGCTCGATTTCGCCTACATGTCCACCTGGGATAAGCTCATGGACCTGGCCAGCCATCTGGCCATGCCCATCTTCATCTATACCTTCGGCAGCCTGGCCGGCATGTCGCGCTTCATGCGCTCCAGCATGCTGGAGGTGCTGCGCCAGGACTACATCCTCACGGCCAAGGCCAAGGGCTTACCAACGCGCACGGTGGTCTTCAAGCACGCTCTGCGCAACGCGCTGCTGCCGGTCATCACCATCCTTGGCCTGTCCATCCCCGGCCTCATCGGAGGCAGCGTGATCATAGAGTCCATTTTCGCCCTGCCGGGCCTGGGCCAGCTTTTCTACCAGGGCGTCATGGCCCGCGACTATCCGCTTATCATGGGCAACCTCGTGCTCGGCGCGGTGCTGACCCTGGCGGGCAACCTGCTGGCTGACCTGGCCTACGGCCTGGCCGACCCGCGCATCCGTTCCGGGGGCGGCCGTGCCAGATAGCAACATCGCCGCTGAATTCGTCTTCAGGAGGCCCACGCGCGCCGCTTACCTCTTCTCGCGCTACGGCATGCTCATCGCTGGGCTCGTGCTGGTGGGCGGCATATCCCTGGCGGCCATCCTGGCGCCCTGGCTCGCGCCGCACGATCCCTCGCAGCTGAACGTGGATTCCATTCTGCTGCCGCCGCTGTCGCCCGACCATCTGCTGGGCACCGATGCCCTGGGCCGCGACGTGCTGTCGCGCCTGCTGTGGGGTGGGCGCATCTCGCTGTGGGTCGGCTTCGTGGCCGTCGGGCTGTCCGTGTCCATCGGCCTGGTGCTGGGGCTCATCGCCGGCTACAACGGCGGCCTGGTGGACGAGATCGTCATGCGCGGCGTGGACGTCATGCTCTGCTTCCCGTCCTTCTTCCTCATTCTGGCCGTCATCGCTTTTCTGGAGCCCAGCCTGTTCAACATCATGGTCGTCATCGGCCTGACCTCCTGGATGGGCGTGGCGCGCCTGGTGCGCGCCGAGACGCTGACCCTCAAGCGCCGCGACTACGTGCAGGCCGCGCGCGTGTCCGGGGCCGGGCCGCTGCGCATCCTGTTCATCCACATCCTGCCCAACGCCCTGGCGCCCGTGCTCGTGTCCGCGACCCTGGGCGTGGCCGGGGCCATCCTCGTGGAATCCTCCCTGTCCTTCCTGGGCCTCGGCGTGCAGCCGCCCACCCCGAGCTGGGGCAACATGCTTCTGGAGGGTAAGGAAGTCCTGGAGATCGCGCCCTGGCTGTCCATACTGCCAGGCCTGACCATCCTGTTCACCGTGCTCGGCTACAACCTGCTGGGCGAATCCCTGCGCGACCTGTTCGACCCGCGTCTGCGCCAGTAGCGCCGCACAGCAAAGAGCAAAGAAGGATATGCCTCCGGCGGCCGGGGGGAATCATTCCCCCCGGACCCCCGCATTTGCGTAAGCGCGGTTGCCGACGTGGGAATGTCGGCAACCGCGCTTATGTGGTGGCGCGACAAGAGTGACCAGGAATTGCCCGAGACGGCCGGTTCCTCCGGCCGTCTCGAAAGCAGGGTTCAGGGAGCCTCGCTCCCTGGTGGGAGGGGCCTTGGTAGGGCGAAGCCCTGCCCGGTTTCAGGATGCGCAACGCGGTGACGAAAAGTGCGCGCATGCGGCAGCTCGCTCCAGGCTCGCATCGCTGGCCGTCGAAAAACAAAAAAGACCGCTCCTCGCGGAGCGGTCTTGAATCCGAATGTATGGCGCGCCGGGAAATTACTGGGCGCGGCGCTCCCGGGGGTGGCAAGCGTTGTTGCCGCAGGGAGAGGTAGGCAGGTTGGCCGTGCCTTCCAGGGTCATCTTCAGGTGGCAGCCGCGGCAGCTCGTCTCGCTGGCCTTGGTGTGGTAGGCGCGGAAGTAGGAATTGACCTCGCCGCGGTTGACCAGGTCGTCATGGCAGCCTTCGGTGGAACAGCTTTCGACTTCGCCGGAGCCGTCCCAAGTGTGGTGACAGGTCGTGCAGGCCACGGACTGGTGGTCGTAGTGGCTGAACTTGACCTCGGCGAACAGGGCCGTGGGCCGTCCCTCGGGGCGGTTGAACTTGAACGAGACGGGGAATTGCAGCACGGTTTCGGCCTCGATGCTCGCGGCCTTGGCCTCGGAGGCCATGGCCTCGGGCGTCCTGGAGATCTGCGATACGAACAGGGCCACCAGCAGGACGAACACCACGCCTGCGCCGACGAAATACATCGCTGATTTCATTCCGTTCCCCTCTTTTGTGCGTGCGACGTGACGATTTTCACAAAGGCGGTCTCTATCAAGGAGTGGCAAGTATGTCAATCGGCCGTGATTGCTCGTGTATTGATGCCGAGGCATATTGTGCTCCAGTGTCGGATTGGGAGAATTTTCGGCTCAAAGTCGTTGTTGTGCGGGCTGACTGCAGAGCCATTGTTGAATGTAAGTTGCTACGATTGTTTCACGCATGCTGAACAACTTTAACCGGGATGCTTCAAGGAAACGACTTCCGCAATCAAGGTGTGTAGCGCCCAGCAAATCAAGTCTGGTTGGAGTTTCGATTCCGGCTGGCGATTACGACATTTGCTCGCCTGGTCCTGAAATTTTCCGTCCCTGTCTCCATGTGTGTTGTTGAAGGCTGAAATAAAAGCCCTATTGCGTGCGGCACGGTGCTTGCTCAGGTCGGTCGTGCCGGCGCGACAGCGCAGGCGCGCGGCCGTCTCGGGGGGGATGGCCGCTGACCAAAAGACACACGGGAGAATCATGCGTAAAGCCATCCTACTCATCATCATCCTGGCCGGCCTGGCGGTCCTTGCCGCCTGTGCGGCGGGCGCGCGCAAATCCGAGCCCCGGGCCGAATTGGGCGAATACAAGTTTGTGATACTGCCCGAGGCGGGCGACCTCGGCAATGATCTCGGCTCCACCTTCAACGGCCTAGGTTTCGACGTGCGGCAGTCCTGTCCGACCGAGGACAAGGCTCAGACCCTGGTGCTCAGCCTGCAGCATCTCACCGCCTCGGGCAAGACCAGGGCCAAGGTGCGCCTGTACGAACTGGCTTCGGGCCGCGAGGTGTATGTCGGCCAGGCTTCCGCCGAAGGGGAGGCGTATCCCGAGAGCGTGATCAAGGCCACGCGTTCCGCGCTTCTGGGCTTCTACGAACAGTACAAGGCTCCGTCGCCGGATCTGGCCCTGCTGGTGGCCGATAAGCCGGTCGTGGTCGGCAAGCCCGTGCCTGTCGAGGATTCCGGTCCGGCCGTGAGTGTGTCCAGCGACGCGAGCAAGGACGCCCAGGGCCTTGAGCGCATGACCCGCGACGAGCAGGAACTCAAGAAGTATTTCGACGGCCGCGGCAAGGATCTGGCCGAGGTCGAGGGCATCTGGAGCAACCAGAAGCTCGGCTACAGCATGGCCATCTTTCAGGACAAGCAGGAAGGCAAGCGCGAGTACGCCGGCATGTACCTCAAGGGCGGCGACAAGAATTACAAGCCCGGCGACGTGGTGCTGGACATCTCGGCCAAGGCCGACCAGGCCTATCCGGCCATGTTCCGCGGCCCCAAGGGCAGCGAGTTCGAGGGCAGCTTCAGCCTGAAGTCCGGCGAGCTGGTCGGCATGTTCAAGGATTCGGCGGGCAAGGAATTGAAGATGTCCTTCGTGCGCGAGTACCCGGCTTCGGCCCAGGCGTCCAAGCCCAAGCCGGTCACCGGCTCCACCGTGGGCAGCGGCTTCCTGCTCAGCGGGATGGGCTATATCGCCACCAACCACCACGTGGTCCGCAACGCCATCGATGTCAACGTGACCTTCCCCAACATGAGCAAGCGTTTCGAGGCCGACATTGTCATGAAGGACGAGCGCAACGACCTGGCCATCCTCAAGCTGCGCGACGCCGATGAGTTCCTGGCCAAGCTGGGGCCTCTGCCCTACCACCTGGCGCGTCCCGACGAGGTCAACCTCGGCCAGGACATCGTGACCATGGGCTTCCCGTTGGGCTCCGAGCTGGGCGAGAGCCACAAGATCACCACCGGCGTGGTCAGCTCGCTCAACGGCGTGCGCGGCGAGCCGGGCCGTATGCAGATCAGCAACTCCATCCAGCCCGGCAACAGCGGCGGCCCGGTGTTCAACCATAAGGGCCAAGTGGTCGGCGTGGTCGTGGGCGCCCTGGATGACGAGTACTACCTGCAGAAGAAGGGCTTCGTGCCCCAGAACGTGAATTTCGCGGTCAAGATCGGCTACCTGCACAGCATGGTGGACCTCATTCCCGGCGCCGGGCAGTGCAAGATCCGTCCGGCCAAGGTCCAGGTCCCCGGCGGTCTGGAGCAGCTGGTCCGGGATTACTCGCCCTACGTGGTCATGATCCGATCCAAGACCTTGCCCAAAAGCTAGCCTCGCATCACTTCTCACCTCCCGCCCAGGCGGAAGGAGCAGGCCCTCGTCTCCCCGGGGGCCTGCTTTTTTGCGCCGGCCGAACCGGAGCACAAGCCGGTCGCAATGGCGTGGCCGCTCGACCCCGGGATACTTCTCCGTCGTCTCCCGAAGTGTGGGCCATGACGCCGGAATGGTTCGAGAGCCAGTCCTTGCCTTCAAACATTCCGTTAGACGAGTCCGCTCCGAATACAAGTGGCAGGCCGGTCTCGCCTTGGTAGTGCATATTGGGTGGATGCATGCGCATCCGTTCCTGTCCGCGCCCAGGCGCGGACGGCGGAAGACAGAGGGATGGATTCATGGACAGGCTGCCGCTCGCCGCGACATGCGCGGCAATGCTCTTCCTCGTGGGCCTGGGCCAGGCTGCCGATATCGGCGGAGAAAGGATCGCCGATTGGGGCCTCTTCGAGAGCATCGACGCCGACCGCAACGGCTGGATCTCCCAGCAGGAGGTCCAGTTATACGGCCTGGAGCATCCGGATGCCCAGACGCCCTTCGCGGATATCGATGTCGACGGGAACGGCGTGGTCAGTTGGCAGGAATGGGCGGATTACGTAACCGACGCATCCGGTGGAGAGGACCATGACGCAGGCTCTTCCGCGGAGCCGATGCCGCCCGATGCGTCCGCCCCTCGGCCATAGGCCGACGAGCCGTCGGCGTGAGCCGTACATCGAAGTGATTAGATATCTCACGTCCCGAAAACAAGTGGCAACCCGGCGATGATCATTAGACTCGGACCATACTGATCAGGTTTGGAATGGGTTGGGAGCACTCATCTGAACGCATGTTTCCCGGCTCGAACCTCAACCGAAAAGGATGGAAACGATGAAAAAACTACTTATCGCCTTGACATGCACGGCAGGCCTTCTCGTTGCCGGATCGGCCCAGGCGGGCATCTTCGGCGGCGGTGGCGAGCAGGACCAGACCCTTTTCCAGAAGATGGACGAGAACCAGGACGGCCAGATCAGCCAACAGGAATTCAGCGACTACAGCTTCGAGGATGAGGACAAGACCCAGCTGTTCAACATGCTCGACGAGCAGGGCCAAGGTCGGATCGACCAGCAGCAGTGGCAGGAGATGAAGCGGAGCGGAACGGGCGGCTCCACGCAGGAGATGGGCGCCACGGGTGATACCGGCACGCAGCAGTACGGTGCGACCGAAGGTGAGACCGGCGGCATGACCACCGGCGGCACTACCGGCACCCAGGAATACGGCACCACGGATGAGGTGGCTCCGCCCATGACCGGCGACACGCCCGGCTCCCCGCAGGGCGGCACCCAGGAGTACGGAGCTACCGAAGGTGGCACCGGCACGCAGGAGTACGGCACGAGCGGCGGCATGAGCGGCGGCTCGGCAGGCGACACTGGCGGCGGCACCACCGGTGGTGCGGGCTCCGGACAGTAGTCCATTCGGAGTCTCGTCATACTATCCGCCTAAGCATCCGGATTGCAGGCATCTTCGTTACAGGCCCCCTCGGGGGCCTGTCTTTTTGCCCGCTGCCGGGCTTTGGTCGGATTCGAGCCGACCGGCCATAGTCTGGAGTCCTACAATCAAAGGCTTAGAGGTCCCACGTTCAAAAAACAAGTGGATACCTGAATGAAGCTGGTAAATTCGGCATACTCTGTATCGGTCAGAATTCCGGTCGGGGTACTGCGTCATGGGGGGTGCGCGGTCGTCGGAATAGGAACCTGCAACCAAAGGGATGTACCGATGAAAAAGCTTCTTTTTGTGACGTGCACGGCAGGCCTCCTCTTCGCCGGCGTGGCCCAGGCGGGCATTTTCGGCGGCGGTGGCGAGCAGGACCAGAGCCTCTTCCAGAGGATGGACGAGAACCAGGACGGTCAGGTCACGCAGGAGGAGTTCGAAGGCTATTCATTTGACGACGAGGAGAAATCCAAGCTCTTCTCGGCCATTGACCAGAACCAGGACGGCCAGATCACCCAGGAAGAGCTGACCGCCTATGAAGCCAGCAGCGGCAGCCTGGAAGGCGGCGCTGCCGGCACGCAGGAAATGGGCGCTACCGAGGACACCCAGGAGATGGGTGCTACCGATAGCGGCGCTGCGGACACGCAGGAGATGGGTGCTACCGATACCGGAGCCACGGACACGCAGGAAATGGGCGCTACCGATACCGGTACGCAGGAAATGGGCGCCACGACCGGCGGAGCGCAGGCTGACTTCTCGGCGGTGGACAGGGATGCCGACGGCCAGGTCACCCAGAGCGAATTCGAAGAGTACAGGGCCCAGGATCCTTCCATCACTCAGGATTTTTCGACCCTGGATTCCGACCAGGACGGCCAGATCACCCAGCAGGAATGGCAGGAGAATATGCAGGGCGGGAGCGCTGCCCAGTAGCCTCCGCGCAGGCCTGGGAAGCCCGCATGGACGACGAGTCAGGGTTGATTGACACCGCGCACTCTCGACGGGGGCAGGGCAAGGGCTTCGGGGAGACCCGGAGCCCTTGGTCGTTGAAGCCTCAAGGCTTTCGGGCCTGTGGCTGAGAGAAGAGTGAGGGGAAAATCAGTGGCAGGGATGTTAAAGCTGCTAGATTTGAGGAAGATGGAAAGCACTCGTCATGCGTGACCCCCGCGAACGCAATGGCGAAAGGGAGTGAGCCATGAAGAACATCATCGCTTTTGCAATCTTGGCCGTGATCCTCAGCGCCGGGATCGGCCATGCGGATGTTTCCCCAGGCATGCAGAGAGAGGCAAGCCTGTTCGAGCAGATGGACCAGAATAGCGACGGTATCGTCAGCCAGAGCGAGTTCGAGCAGTACAGTCTGGAGGAGCAGGACAAGACACAGCTTTTCGCCATCATCGACCAGAACGGCAACGGCGTCATCAGCGAGAGCGAATGGCGTAGCTACCAGGAGCGCGGCGCCGTGCAGCCCAGGGCCATGGAGGAGCCAGCCATGGAGGAGCCCATGAGCCCCGGCATGGAAAACGGCGTTGAGGACGAGGGAATCAGCGAACGCGCCTACGGTCCTGGCGTGGAGAACAAGCAGCGCAGGATCCTGGAAGAAAAGATGGCCAGGGAGTAGCGGTGAGCCAGATGCCGAAAGACGTTTGCGGTTCTATGATTCACTCGAGCCAATGGAGGTCAGTGCAATGAGGAAATTCTCATTCATCATGGCATCGGTCGCGATGTCGGTTGTCTTCGCCGGCCTTGCCTTTGCCGACGTGCCCCCCGGTGCGCGGCAGCAGGGGTACAGCCTGTTCGAGCAGATGGACCAGAACGGCGACGGCATCGTGAGCGAGAGCGAGTTCCAGGCCTACAGCCTGAGAGAGCAGGACAAGACTCAGCTCTTCGCCGTCATCGACCAGAACGGCGACGGCGTCATCAGCGAGAGCGAGTGGCGCGCCTACCAGGAAAGCGGCGCCGTGCAGCCCATGGAAGAGCCCATGGCCGTCGAGGAGCCCGTGCAGGTGGAAAGGCGGCGGCGTAACGTCGGCGACGTGTGGGATGAGCAGGTCTACGACGTGAACGACCCGCGCAAGATCCAGCCCAAGAGCAGAGGTACGCGAGTGCAGCCCGAATAGGGTAGCGTTCGTTTAAGATCGAGGACCGGTCCGCCTCAGGGCGGGCAGGCTAATAAGGATGCGTCCGGCCCGATGGGGAGGGCAGGGCGTTGCGAACACCAACTCAGGGAGGTCCGAATGAAGGGAACCGTCATTGCGACAGCGGCTGTGGCTGCACTGCTCCTTGCGGGCAGCGCTTATGCGGATGTTCCGGCCGGAATGCAGCAGGAGGGCGTCACCCTGTTCGAGCAGATGGACGAGGACGGCGACGGCGTCGTGACGCAGAGCGAGTTCGAGGAGTACAGCCTGGAGGAAGGCGACAAGGCGCAGCTTTTCGGCGTCATTGACCAGAACAACGACGGCATCATCAGCGAGAGCGAGTGGCGCGCCTACCAGGCAGGTGAAACCGGAGCCGCGGTCGAGCAGCCCATGGCCACCGAGGAACCCATGGCCACCGAAAGCGGGCAGACCCCTCAAGAGGAACGGGCCTACGGTGAAGGCGTGGTCAACAAGCAGCGTCAGATCATGCGTGAGGAAGAGCGCGGCGCTGCCCAGGGTGATGTGTGGGATACGCAGACTTATGACGTGAACGACCCGCGCAAGATCGAGCCCGAGAGAAGGGGAACCACCACCGAGTAGAGCAAGACCGACCAGATCGCTTAGCCATCACAAGGAAAGGGCCCCGCACGGGGCCTTTTTCTTGTTCCCCGCACCCACGCGGAGCGTCAGGTCAGGTCGGGCGGTCCGGCCACGATCATCTCGGCAAGGGTCAGATCAACCTTGGGCAGCTTGCCGAGCTTCTTGCCCAGCAAAGCGGCCTCAAGGCCCAGCAGCTCACGATAGATCGGCGTGCGGTCCATGACCGGGATCTGCGCCAGCCCCGCGGACAGTTCCTGGGAGCGCCAGCAGCCGGCGAAGCGGATCTCCCGGCCGTCTGGCCTGCGCAGGAAGTTGGGAACCCCGTGCAGGCGGCAGATCATGAGCCGGTGGGCGTACAGTCCGCATAGGCCGCCGTCGTTGAGCGGGCACATGACCGCGGGCGTGCGGCCCAAGGCCAGGGAGGCGCGGCAGGCCTCCACATGTTCATGCGCGCGTCGGACATATTCGGCGCGGCGTTCCTCGGGCAGTTCCTTGAGGCCCTGCCACAGGTAGAGCCATTCCACATAGGTGTGATGCTGGAAATGGCTCAAGCAGCAGTTCTTGTCGCAACCTTGGCAGGAGAGGCCCAGGGTTTGCGCGGCGGCCGCATACTCGGCCTGCATGCGGTCGTACAGGATGGCCAGCTTGCGGAAGACGGCCTGGCGTGTGCTTTTCATGCGGTCCTAGGGGGTAAGGCGTTAGGCATAGCGCGAGGTCAGCCAGGCCATGACGGCCTGGGCGCTTTCCTGCGGGGATTGCAGATCCGTGTCCACCACGAAATCCGCGGCCTGCGCGTACAGGGGCTGGCGCTCGGCGTAAATGTCCGCGAGGTCCAGCCCGGCGCGGCGTACGAAGCCGCGATTGTCGGCCTTGCCCACGCGCGCCAGGAAGGTCGGCAAGGCGATGCGCAGCCAGATCACGGGGCCCAGCAGACGCAGCCGGGCCATGGCCCGCGGCGAATAGACCACGCTGCCTCCCGTGGACAGGATCATGCGGCTGGCGGCCACCGAGGCCACCGTGCGCTCTTCGAAGACCAGGAAATCCTCGCAGCCCGCCGCGTCGTAGATCTCCTGTAACGAGCCGCCCATGTAGGCTTCCATGAGCTGGTCCGTGTCCATGTACGGCCAGCCCAGGGCGCGCGCCAGCAGCGGGGCCAGGGTGGACTTGCCCGCTCCGGCCATGCCGATCAGGCTCACGCAGATGGTTTGCGGTATGAGGGCGGCTGTACTCATGCGCTGGGCTCGCTTTCCTGCGTCGGATATTGGGGCGGCCGCGCAGTCCGGAGTTTATAAACCCGACGCGCGGCGGCGTAAAGTCGCCTGGCGCATGGAATTCGGGTGAACATCACATGGAGGGACGGGGAAAGTCGGCTTTGACTTCCGTGGTGCGTTGCGCCGAGGCGGCGCGGCCGGGTCGGAGGGTGTAGACCTCCCGCCGGGAGGCGCCCGACGGGAGGTTTTGAAGTACCGGAAATGACTCGTTCAGTGCAGGCAGGGCATCATGCGTTGCGGCGCGGGATCGGTCGCGCCCCGGCCGCTACCAGGCGCCGGACAGCTCCTGCTCCAAGGTCTGGCAGGCCCGGTGCAAGTGCTGGCAGTGCTTGAGCAGCAGGCGCTGCTCGTCGGAATCGATCTCGGCGGTTCCGGCCCCATGTCCGGCCGCAGCCTTCTTCTTCTCGGCCAGCTGGGCGGCGGCCTGGGCCAGGAAATCCCGGGAATAGCTCACGCCGCAGAAATCGAGGATGCGGGCCAGCAGATCACCGGGCGAGTCGAGCAATGTGTCCAGGCTCAGGGCGATGACGTTTTCGGGAGGCAGGGTCTTGAGCGCCGAGAGGGCGTGCAGCGTGGCGCGCTTGTAATCGAAGATGAAGCTGGCCAGGGTGTCCGGGCAGCGGTTCTCGCCCGCCGTGGCCATGTAGCTTTCCTCTGGCGGCCGGAATAGGTGCACGAAGCGCATGCCCGGAAAGAGGCTGTGCAAAAGGCGCACATCCGTGCGCGCGAGGGTGCGGATTTCGGCCCAGTAGGCCTTGGCTGATTCGTTCATGGCGATGAGGTTCATCCCGCGCACGAAAATGCCCAGCCCAACCTCCAGTCCCTGGCCATTGAAGGCCGTGGAGAACAGACGCTTGACGGATTTGCGGGGCAGCAGATCGTAGCGGCCCGGTATCGCCTTGGCGAAGGCCTCGTTGAGTTCCGATAGGCGCACGCGGAAAAATCTGCGCTCGAACATGGCCAGGTCGCAGGTGCCGCGCAGCAGGTCGGCCGCGCCGCTGCGTCCGCCCAACAGGCTGGTTTCGTGGAAGGCCAGCACGCGCGGGTGTGCCGCGAATACTTCTCCGAGCAGGGCTGCGACGCCGGAGTCGCTGCCTCCAATGAAAATGTTCATGTCCTCCCCCGTGAAGGAACTGGAAGCGGGTGCATGGAAACGTCCTGCGAACGCGGTCGTCTGGCGTCGAACGCCGAGCCGGAGGGCGCAGGCGCGCTCGGGCCGGCTCGAAGCCCTTGCGCTGTGTGCGGGTGGATCGTTTGGAAACGGCTCGCGGACTCTGGCCCGAAGGCCTTCATTGCTCAGCATGCAATTAACATGCTGGCGAGCGTTTCCCTGCGCGGGCCGAGTTTCCGGCTGATGAAAGGTGTCCGGCGGGAGCCGAGGCGGCCGAGGGACGCACCATCAGCCCGGATTGCCCTGCCGGAAAGGGCAAACGCCTGGTCCCGTGCCGGACTGGGGCACTGAAAGCCGGCAGTGTCACCATTTCCGTTCGATCAGTGGACGCAACCTGCAACGAATTGTGGATTGGCGGGCGCATGTCTGTCGGCATGATCGTTTTATGCGTTGAAATATATCTGCTCCATGGAATTGGCACCGGGCTTGCTTGAATACGGCTATCCAGGCCGACCGGCTGCTCGTCCATCTCTTCCGGATCCTGTCCCTACCCGCCGGCCTGCCGGGCACAACATATCCAAAGGTGCGCATCCATGTTCGAGGGATTCAAGCGTCTGCTGGCGACGGTCGCGCTCTTGCTGCTCCTGTCCCTGCTGACGCTCCTGTCTTCCCTGGCCCACGGGGCCATCCTGCGAGGCGGAGAGCAGGCCGATTGCCTGGGCCGCTTCGTGGCCGGACTGCACTACCACCCCTTTTCCCCGGAAGAGGCGGAACTGACCATCACCCTGACCAATTTGCAGGACCTGGGCGCGGGACAGATCACGGGTTTCGCCCTGAACAATCCCGGAGGCCGCATAGAGCGGATAGCACCCGCTCCTGATTTTCCGAACGGCTTCCACGTGCTCGGCGCGGATGCTCCGCATGGCGCGGTGTATGCGGAGCGCTTCGGAAAATACGACTTCGGCGCGGCCCTGGATGGCGAGTTCTCGGGCGCCGGCGATCCCGCCCTGTCCATCGGCACGGAGTTCGGCTCCGAGACCAAGGCCTTCCGCTTCTACCTGCACGGCAGGGACCTGCACCTCATAGACGACTATTACTTCCTGACCGAGGCCGCGGAGGATTCCGCGCTCAAGCCTGGCTTCTTCGCGACGCGCTTCGCCGGCCTGGGCAGGGACGGTGACGAAATCGGCCTTTCCGTGGCCGATGTCTGGGTATTTAGGTAGGCCATGCTCCCTCCACACGGCGAGAGGCCGGCGGGGGTGGTCCCCGTCGGCCTCTCGTCATGCGGCCTGCGCCGCGAAAATACAGGCGCTTGCCCGAGGCGGCGAACCTACGTCAGGCGCGGGTCCACGGCCTGAACGCCGTATATTTCCTGCAGTATTTCTCGTCCGCCCGCGTCCAGTACCTCACGGGCCAGGGCCTCGCCCAGTTCCCAGGCCTGTCCGGCCGGGCCGCTGCGCTCGCGGCGGACCACGCGCCTGCCTTGCAGATCGGCGACCAGGCCGGTCAGGCGTACCTCATCGCCACGCACCTCGGCGTAGCCCGCGATGGGCACTTGGCAGCCGCCTTCCAGGGCCGTGAGGAAGCCACGTTCCGCCTGCACGCGCACGCGTGTCTCCGGGTGGTCCATGAAGGCTAGCATATCCGCCAGTTCCACGTCGTCCCGGCGATACTCGATGCCCAGCACGCCCTGGGAAACGGCAGGCAGGAAATCCGGCGGCCCCATGACCTCCATCTTGGGCGCGGACAGCCCCAGCCGATTGAGTCCGGCCATGGCCAGCACGATGGCGTCATACTCGCCGTCCATGAGCTTGCGCAGCCGGGTGTTCACGTTGCCGCGCAGCATCTTGATTTCGAAATCGGGCCTGCGCATGAGCAACTGGGCCTGGCGGCGGAAGCTGCTGGTGCCTATCACCGCACCCTCGGGCAGGGCCGCCAGGTTGTCATAGCGTACGGACAGGAGGGCGTCGGCCGGCTCCTCGCGCCTTGGAGTGACGCCGATGACCAGCCCCTCGGGCAGCTCCGTGGGCACGTCCTTCATGCTGTGCACGGCCAGGTCGGCCCGACCGTCCAGAAGCGCCTCCTCGATCTCCTTCACGAACAGGCCCTTGCCGCCCACCTTGGCCAGCGGCACGTCCAGGATCTTGTCGCCCTGGGTCTTGAGCATCAGCAGCTCGACTTCGAGGCCGGGGTGGCGCTCCACGAGCATGCTCTTGACGTGCTCGGCCTGCCACAGGGCCAGCATGCTTCCGCGCGTGGCTATGGTGAGTTTCGTGCGCATGGTGATCCTTATGGGAGAAAGGCAGGGAGAATCGGGGGGAAGGGGAACCCCTTTTGAGAAAGGGGTTCCCCTTCCCCCCGAGCCCCCATCCCTTCCTCAAAACTTTTTGGTTTCAAGGCGTGAGCGGCTGGAGCATTTGCTTTTGAAAATGCTTTGCAAGCCATGCGTCGGCATGGCTTGCCGCCGAGTAGGCGTAGGCGCAATTCACTTGCGCCGTCAACGCCGGAGCGGGTGTCTTGCAAGCAATCTGCTCCAGATGGCTTCAGGGGCGCCACTGCTTGCGTGGGGCCGCGTGGTGCGGGTCTGGTAACATGATGCGGCCGGGCTGTCGAATGGGGATGCGGGCCGGAGGCTAGGCATGGGAGTTAGATGAAACGGGGGCGGTCCGCTGGCGGACCGCCCCGTAAGCAGGGATCAATCTGGATCGGAGGCTACTTTGCGCGGGTCCCGGTCGTGTCGCGCACGATTTTCAGGATCTCCTCGGCCGGCACCGCGCCGCGCACGGATACGCCGTTTATCACCAGCACCGGTACGCCCGAGAAGCCGAAGGAGCTGAATTCGGCCATATCCGCATCGATACGCTTCTGCACCTCCGGGCTCTGCATGGCCTTCCTGGTCGCTTCGCGCTTCGCGCCGGCCTGGACGGCCAGGTCGAGCAGGCCGTTTTCCCCGAGCTCGTCGAGACGCTCCTGGTTGGCGAAGAGCAGATGGTAGAGCTTGAGCGCGGCCTTCTTGTCCTGCATGCTCACGGCCTCGAACAACTTGGCTGCCGCCATGGCGCTCTCGTGCGAGCGCAGGGGGTTGTGCTTGAAGATCATGCGGGCCTGCGTACCCAGCTGCGCCAGGGCCTTGTCCAGCTCCACGGACAGGCGCTCGCAGTAGGGGCACTGGAAGTCGGAATACTCCACGATGGTCACGGGAGCCTGGGCCGGGCCCACAAGGATACGGGAAGGGTCCACCACCGG
This sequence comes from Pseudomonadota bacterium, assembly GCA_023411815.1. Taxonomy (GTDB): domain Bacteria; phylum Desulfobacterota; class Desulfovibrionia; order Desulfovibrionales; family Desulfovibrionaceae; genus Desulfocurvibacter. The sequence continues at coordinate 68,673 of JAEYOJ010000095.1, forward strand.
CTTGAGCGGATTCTGTCTTTCACGTTCCTGCCGTTCCTGCATCTGCTGGATATCCTGCTGCCGCTTCTTGAGCGCGGCCTGCTGCAGGGCGTCCAGCACTTCCACGTCTATCTCGCGGATGGCGTTCAGAAGGATGTCGGGATTCTCCTTGAGGGTCCGGGCGAGCTGCTCCTTGAACTGCTGATCCTTGAGTTGCTGCGCCGGGGCACTGGATGAGAAACCGGCCACCAGCAGCAGGACGACCAGTAAAACGGCATATGAACGGGGCATTGGTCTCTCCATTGTTGGCTCTTTGGCAGCCTGTCCGGGCACAGGCCGTGCGGGACGGTATGGCTCGCCGGATGCGCGGCAGGCCGGAAACACTCTCGTGGGAGGGCCCGCCTTGCGAAGCCACCAGCCCCGACCGCTGATCGTAAGCTGCAAGCCTTGCCAAATCAACCTGAAATGGACACTCTGCGGCCCGTGAGCCAAGAACTTCCGGCCTTTTCAGTACGTGTGAGCCCAAGGGCCAGGCGGGCCAAGCTGGTCTGCTCGGCCGGCCAGGGGCTTGTGGTGGTCTTGCCCAAAGGCAGCGATCCGGCTCTTGCCCCAGCGCTCGTGGCCCGCCACAGGGCCTGGGCCGAGCGAGTCCTGCGGAGATTGGGCGCTTTCGGCGGGAGGGCCGTCCAGCCGCCGGCCGAGCTGTGCCTGCGCGCCGCGGGCTGCGTCGTTCGCCTGGATTACGTGCGCCGGGCTGGCCAGGAATTGCGTCTGAACGCCAGCGGCCCGGACCGGCTGCTGGTCAGTGGTGACGCGGAGTCCCCGGATTACTTGCCTGGCTTGCGTTCTTTGCTGTCGGCCTGGTTGCGGAACAGGGCTGCGTGTGATCTGCCGCCCCTGGTGCAGGAGCAGGAGCTGCGCTCGGGGCTGTCCTGTTCGGCCGTGCGTTACCGGGCCCAACGCATGCGCTGGGGCAGCTGCACCTCGGCCGGGGTGCTGCACCTGAACGCCAAGCTCCTGTTCCTGCCCCGCGAACTGGCCGGGTTCGTGATCCTGCACGAGCTCTGTCACACGGTACACATGGACCATTCACCGCGCTTCAAGGCCCTGCTGTCCGCCCATGAGCCGGACATGGAGCGTCTGGACGCGGCCCTGCGCTCGGCGGGAACCATGGTGCCAGCCCTGTTGAGTTGAAGCGAGCTGAAGCGCGGCATGCCGCTCCCTGGTGGTCTTCACGTGTGCATTCTGCTAGCGTGGCGGATCAGACGGAGGAGAACGACATGTTGCAGTCCGGCTGCCGCACGAAACCGCCCGCCCCGATCCTCGGCTTCATCCTGGCCGTATCGCTGCTCCTGGCGGGCGGCTGCGCCGGGCGCATGGCCGACTCCGTGGCCCACCTGAACAGCAGCCGGCTTTCGCTCAACGCGCCGGAAACCCTGGACATGCTCTACTGGTCCTTCAGCTATGTCGTGGAGCCGCTGCCCGACTCCTACCGTGTACGGGCCACGGCCTGGCGCAAGGACAATTTCCCGGGATGGGCCGAGTACGTGAATCGCGGCTGGTTCGCCGCCTATCTTGCCGACCAGGCCGGCAATCTGCTGGCCCAGGACACCAGGAGCCTGTACGCCGGCTACTTCATTCCCAGCTGGTACAGAAAGGGCGTGGAGCTGGAGTTCAGCCTGCCCAAACCGGCCGGGGTTCCCGGCCCCCTGACCATCGCCTTCGGCTACAACCTGACCCTCACCGACGCGCGCTGGGGCGGCAGCTTCTTCGGCTCGGCCCGGTCCTTTGATTCCGACTACGACTACTTCGACACCATAGAAACCGCCCGCTAGGGCATTCTTCAGATGAAGTGAGGGGCGCAGGGGAACTATTCCCCTGCCTTGTGTGGGTCCGGGAGAGGGCGGGCCCTCTCCCGGTTCGAGTGCAAGGATCAATAATCCGGTATAACCAGAGTATCGGTCCGCCTTGCAGGGCTATTGCCCGCGAAACGTACGCAGGGCGTAACCGACAGTCATGCGAGCGTCACCAGGACGTAACGGCCAGCCCGTACGAAGAATCCACCCGGAACCGGCCTAGTCGCGACCGGTCCCGACCCGACAACCCGTCTTCCTGCACCCGAACCGGCAACCCGTGCACGCCCGCGTCCCTCCGGCGGAGAACCGCCGGCGCAAGCCGCCGCTGAAGCGCGTGCGCGATCTTGCGCCGCGTCCAGCCGGGTGAGGCCTGCTGCGGTCGGGGGAAGGCCAGATCCTTTCCGGCGAGGTCAGGTACCTGCCGATCAGAGACGGGACTTCCTCCGCCGCTCCGCCGGCGGACCCTGCGACGGCCGCCATGCCTGGAGGGATGACGCCATGAAGATCGATCTGCACGTCCACTGCAAGTATTCCACGAAACCGTCCCAATGGATCCTCAAGAAGCTGGGCTGCCCCGAGAGTTTCACCCAGCCCGAGCAGCTCTACCGTATCGCCAAGGCCAGGGGCATGGATCTGGTGACCATCAGCGACCACAACACCATCGACGGCGCCCTGGAAATCGCCCATCTGCCGGACACGTTCATCAGCGAGGAGATCACGGCCTATTTCCCCGAGGACCGTTGCAAGGTGCATGTGCTGGCCCTGGACATCGACGAAGCCATCCACCGCGAGGTCCACAAGCTGCGCGAGAACATCTTCGAGCTGGTGCCCTATTTGCGGCAGAAGGGCATAACGCACGTCTGCGCCCACCCGCTCTACGGGGTCAACGACAAGCTGACAGTGGAGCACTTCGAGCAGCTGCTCCTGCTGTTCAGGACCTTCGAGTGCAACGGCACGCGCGACGGCTACCAGAACGACGTGCTGCGGGCCATCCTGGCCGGCCTGACCCCGAAGGTCATGGACGAGCTGGCCGAGCGCCACGGCATCGAGCCCGGTCTCGAGGAGCCCTGGAAGAAGGGGCTGACCGGCGGCTCCGACGACCACAGCGCCCTGAACATCGCCAGCCTGTACACGGTGGTGGACGGCGCGAAGAGCCTGGAGGAGTTCAAACAGGGCCTGCGCGAATGCCGCTCCAGACCCGAGGGCCGCTGCTCCAACCCGCAGGCCATGGCCCTGAACCTCTATTCCATCGCCTACCAGTTCTACAAGAATAGGTTCAAGCTGGAGCGCTACGTCAACAAGGATATCTTCCTGCGCTTCGCGGACAGGTTCCTGGGCGCGGATGACGCACCCCGCGAGAGCGGGGTCATGGACAGGCTGCAGGCCTACTTCACCACGCGCAAGTACCTGCGCGGCAAGTCGCACACCGGCCCGGTGCAGGACGTGGTGCGCTTCGAGGCGGCCCGGCTGGTCTGCGACGATCCAGGCCTGCTGGCCGTGGCCAAGGGCCGGGTCCTGCCCGAGGGCGAGGCGGAACGCGAGTGGTTCCGTTTCACCACCCGCGCATCCAGCCGCGTACTGACCATCTTCGCCGACAACCTGCTGGGCCACGCCTCCGGGGCCAATATCTTCGACATCTTCCAGACCGTGGGCTCGGCCGGGGCGCTGTACACCGTGCTCGCGCCCTATTTCGTGGCCTACGGGTTGTTCAAGAAGGACCGGGCCTTCTGCGACGAGGTCGCCGCCCGTTTCGCCGGCAGGCCAGCCGAGCGCGAGGCCAAGGTCGGCCACTTCACGGACACTTTCTTCGAGGTCAACGGAGTGGCCAAGACCCTGCAGCGCTCCGTGAACCTGGCCGTGAAGACCGGCCGCGACTTGACCGTCGTAACCTGCCACCCGCAGGCGCCCGAGGGCGAGGGAGTGGTCAACTTCGAGCCGGTGGGCGTCTACGACCTGCCCGAGTACCCGGAGCTCAAGGTCTTCTATCCGCCGGTGCTGGAGATGCTCCAGCATGCCTACGAGCAGGGCTTCACGCACATCCACTCGGCCACGCCCGGTCCCATCGGCCTGACGGCCCTGCTCATCGCGCGCATCCTCAAGCTGCCCCTTTACGGCACCTACCACACGCAGATCCCGCAGTACGTGGGCAAGCTCACCGAGGACAACGCCATGGAGGATCTCTCCTGGAAGTACATCCTCTGGTACTACAACCAGTGCGACCTGGTCTTCGCCCCTTCCCGCGCCACGGCGGACGAACTGATCGCCAAGGGCCTGCCAGCGGACAAGATACGGGTCTATCCGCGCGGCGTGGACGTGGAGCGCTTCCACCCGGCCAAGCGCAACGGCTTCCTCAAGCGCTACGCAGTCAGGCAAGGCAATGCGTTGCTCTACGTGGGGCGTATCTCCAAGGAGAAGAACCTGGACCTGCTGGCCGAGGCCTTCGAGCGCCTGCACCGCCTGCGGCCAGAGGCGAGCCTCGTGCTGGCCGGAGACGGCCCCTACAAGGAGGAATTGCGGGAACGGCTGCGCGGGCTGCCCTGCGTGTTTACCGGCTATCTGGAGGGCGAGGACTTGGCCGCGCTCTACGCCTCCTGCGACCTGTTCGTCTTCCCCAGCCGCACGGACACCTTCGGCAACGTGGTGCTGGAGGCTCAGGCCTCGGGCCTGCCGGTAATAGTTACGAATGAGGGTGGGCCCCGGGAGAACGTGCTGGAGGGCAGGACCGGCATGGTCGTAGGCGCGGCAGATCCCGGGGAGCTTTGCAGGGCCATGGAAACCCTGCTGGACGATCCGGACCGTCTGCACTCCATGGGCCGGTGCGCCCGCACCTACATGGAGGAGCGTTCCTTCGAGCAGGCTTTCTCCGCCACCTGGGACATGCTCTACCGCGACGCCGCCACGGATGGACAGCAGGTGGCCTGAGCCCCGGCCTGATCGGCGTTGAGAAAGGGCGGGGTCGTCGAATTGGCGGACCCGTCCGTTTTCGTTCATGCCATCCATGAAGTGTGGATTCATCGCCAAGCGCATCAAGTTGCGCTTGAACGCGCAGGGCATGCGGCATGCATCGGGTCGCTCCAACATGCCGGATGTTTTTCAGCCCTTGAGTTTGGCATGGAGCTTGTATTTATAGTATGCAAACCACCATGCAGAATACACGAATAGTCGTCAGCACCGTTCAGGACGGTTTCGGCCTGCTCAAAGGGGAAATCATCGGGAACTCCGATATCTTCTCCACCTTGTGCCTGACCGTATTCATGATCATCGTCAGCCTCATCTTCCTGGTCAGCTTCGTCAGGACCGTGGCCTTGATATGGAATGAACGGTCCAGTTCCTCGCGCGGCCGCTACCCTCGTTCCGAGCTCGCAGGCAAGCCGTCCATTCCCACCGCGCGCACTGTCTGAGCCTCGGCCTGGCCAAGGCCATTGGCGCTTTTCGGCCCGCCATCCACGGCCCGTAGGGCCCGTACGGCCCGCGTCCATCTTGGTTTCCTGGCCTGCACGAATCACCGATACCTGTTGACCCCTGCCCGCAAGGCCGGTACTCCATAAACATGGAGTATAGCCGCGAAGAGCACCTCAAGAGCCCCAACGCCCCGCGCCGCAGGGTCTACCACCCGCGCCATCCGAAGTTCGCGTTTTTCCTGGCGGCCCTGGCCGTGGTCGTGTGGCTTCTGTTCCGCGCCTGCGCTTGAGGCTGAGTGTGAGCCTGCCCGGTTCATGGGCCCTAGCATGCCTCGGCCCGAACCGCCTGTGCGGGTCGTTTAGCGTGGCGTGAAGCTGAGCAGCACTTCCTTGGGCCTGATGGGTCCCCACTCCGTATTGACGGTCCTGGCGTCCCTGACCTTCACGTCCACGGCAAGCCCCTCGGCGCCGAGCAGTCCCGGTTTGGCCTCGGACAGCAGAACGTCCGTGTAGTAGCTTTGGTCGTAGACCGAAGCCGTGATGGTGCTCTGTGAGCCGGCCTTTGCCGGCACGCTACAGGGCAGGACGAATTCGTAGCTCACGATGCCGCCTTTTTGACGGGCGACGAACTGCGTGGCCCTGCCGAAGACTATCTCGCGGCCATTCACCCTGATGTGGTTGAAATAGTTGAAATTTTTGAGGTTGGCGAAGGCCTCCTGCTCGATCTTACGGGCCTCGGCTTCGCTCAGGCGTCCATCGTCGTTGGCGTCCACCATGTCCACGAGCTGGACCGAGAAGAACTCGTCGAAAGTCCAACGCTGGCGTATGCCGGCCAGGCCCTGGGCATCGAAGACGAAGGTCAGCTCGACATCCATGAAGACGTGCGGGTGCCCGGCGGCGGGAAGCGGCGCGAGGCAAAGGTACAGGGTCAGCAGGCTGAGAATGGCGTGGCGCATTTGGTTCTCCTGCATGATCAGGCAAAGAAGAAAGCCGCACCCAGCAGCATGATGGCCAGCGAGCCGCACAGGTTCAGGGTGGTGAAGAACATTCTGGCCAGTTTGCCGTCCCGGCGCATGCTGCGCTCCACGGCGCGGCGGCAGAGAATGGTGGCCACGGCGAACAGCGAGGTGGTCAGGGCCATGCCCAGGGCCACGAAGAACAGGGCGGCCAGCCCGGCCCAGAAGATGCCCAGCGTGATGGAGAAGATGAGGATGAGGGCCGAGCCGGGGCAGGGAATGAGCCCAGCGCCCAGGGATACGGCCGTCATGCCGCGCGCGTCGGCCCGGCAGTGGGCGTGCTCGTGCGCCCGTCCCAGGAAAAGATCCAGGATGGTCTTGACCGTGAGCAGGGCGCCCAGGGCCATGAGCAGGCCGTAGCTGATGCGTTGCAGGAGTGCGCCCTGGTTGTCGAAGTCGGCCATGCCCGCGCGTTCCAGGATGAGGTTGAGAATGATGACCAGCAGGCCAGCCGAGCCCACGTGCGTGAGCATGCTGCCCGTGCCCAGGAGCAGCCCCTGCAGGACGCTGCCCTGACGGCTCAGGAAGTAGCTGCAGACGAAGCTCTTGCCGTGGCCGGGACCCAGGGCGTGCACCACGCCGTAGGCGAAGCCCGCCAGCAGGAAGAGCCAGAAGGCGGGGCCCATGGGATTCTCGCGGATGTCGCGGGCGAAGGAGGCCATGACTCCGCGCAGTTCCCGTTGAAGCCCGGCGGACCAGGCCAGGGTACGCTGCCAGAGGCGCACCGCCAGCCAAGGCTCGGAGGCATCGTCGGCGGAGACGATGACCTGGGGCGCTGCGGCCTCGGGGGCGGCGGGAGCGCTCGGCGCGCCGCCGAAGAAGGGTGACGAGCCCGGAGCCCCGCCGGCCTTCACTGCGGCCGGGGGCTCCTGCGCGGCATCGGAGGATTCGGCCGTCGGTCGGTCCTTGGCCGGACCGAAGAACGGTGAAGTGGCGGCATGCGCCATGGCGCTCCATACGAAGACCACGATCAGAAGCACGCAGACCAGCAAACGTGGATGCCGTGCGGTACGAGGCAAGACTTGAATGGACACAGTGGTTCCTTGCAAGATTGAAGATGGTTCGCCCGCGCGCGTGGTTACTGCGTAGGGCTCACGGAACGCAAGGCCGGAATAGCAAGGAGCCTGCCAGGATTCGCGGGCTCTGCATGGGCCGTCGGACGCATCCGTTCAGTATGAGGAAGCCTTCGGCCGCCAAAGGGGCACAGCCCCCCCGGCTCTTGCCCTCAGTAGTTCCGCCAGCAGTACTCGGCGTGCTCGGCTTCGTGGCTGGTGACGAGCGCCACGCCCACGGCCAGGAGCAGGGAGAAGGGCAGGGCCACGATGTTGGGGTCCAGCCACTGCAGCAAAAAGACCCAGGAGCCCTTGGCCGCGTCGGTCACCAGGGTGGCCTTGCCGGTCAGGGCCTGGCACAGGCCGACGGCCTTGGCCACGGATTCGAACACGAACAGCAGCCAGAACATGGAGAAGCCGAAGCCGCCGAGCATGGAAGCCACGGCCGCGGGCCTGCTCATGCGCTTCCAGTAGAGCCCGAGGAAGTAGACCGGCAGGAACGTCGCGGCGCACAGGCCGAAGAAGAAGGCCGTGGCCTTGGCGATGACCGACTCGGGCAGCAGCCAGGCCCAGACCAGGGCCATGGCGATGGTCACGATGACGCCCCACTGCGTGCCCTTGATGGACTCCTGCTTGCCGAACCCGAGGCCCTTCTCCAGCACGTCGCGGCCGATGGACGTGCCGCCCGCGTGGTACTGCGAGGACAG
>JAEYOJ010000136.1 GCA_023411815.1 Pseudomonadota bacterium
CTGGAACGACCTCAAGGATTTGGGCAAGGCCTTCAGGAGCTTTGCCGCCTCTTTGGCTCACAGGCCAAAGGAGGTGCTGCAGCGCTGCAAACCCGTTATGTCAATTTCCTGAGGCGGGGGACTATAATGTCACAAGACCGGTCTTGCCCAATCAATTCAGCGAGCACCTTTGCCTCTTGAGATGGATTCAAGCACAGATCAGCAGCGCCAGCCGCTCTTCATGACGCTGCTTCTCGGGGGCATCCGCCTTGCCAAACCATGACCTCGTGACCTGTCGAGAGCATCACCGGCAGAGTTCCGTTTTCGCCTTGACTGCGATCTGCAAGCGAAGGCTCAGTAAAGCGTTCACCCTCCTCTCTCGCCAGCTTCAGCCAATGGAAGGAAAATGTATACCATGCTTCCGTATCCAGTATTCATGTTCCATGTCAGGCGTACTTGCACGTCCTCCCATTTCCATACATAGCGTTTAGCATAGGCATCCTGCACGTCAGCGCTGCCGTGCATGGTTTCCAAGGCAAACTGCAGCCGACGATACTGAGTGAATCCGCGGAAAGTCAGCACCGCTATATAGAACTTGTTTTCGCGAAAACCGTACAGGGCATCCATTACGTCCGCCTTGCCAATGCGTACCTGCCGGTTGCGCAGGCGCAGGAATAGAGTCCGACCATCGCTCTCCACGACTTCCACATCACTTCTTGAGGGTATGGGCTGGCCCCAGCCGAACGGATCAAACCCCTGTGGCCGAGATCCTTTGGGATGGATGCCAGCGGCATGGGCGATCAGGATCGAAGCCAACAGAGCCAGTGCAGTGAAGCCGAGTCTATGGATCATGCCAGCCTCCGTGCTTAGGTCAGGTCTTGCCCGGATATGCATTTTAGTCCATATGGTAGGCGGCTCCTCACCGATATCTTAACCGCATCGCACTTGCATCAAGGAAAAGCGAGCATGTCGAGCAAGAGAGCATCCCGGCGTACTCTGGCCGATTTTGGAGGCTGGCTTGTGCTGCTTTCGGCGCTGCTGACCTCGGCTTGCGGCGAAGACTCTCAGCCTACGGCACAGGATTACCAGCGTATGTTGGAGGTCTTCGGCGGGCAGGTCCAAATAAATATGCAAGAGCCGGACTATGGACCTCCAGCTACGACTTCCCTCTACCTGACCATGCGCGACGGCGTACGCATCGCCGTGGACGTGCATCTCCCCGGAAGAATCGCCGCGGAGCAGGTCCAGGAACTCATCCCTGCCATCTTGCGCCCGACTCGCTACTGGCGGGCAGTGGACCTGCGCGGTCCTTTGGAGCGACTGCGCGGGCCGGGCCTGTTCCGGGAGTTCTTCTGCCGTAGCGGCTATGCGGTAGTGGACGTGGACGTGCGCGGATCTGGCGCATCTTTCGGTTTACGTCCGCACCCATGGTCTTCCGAGGAGGTGCTCGATTTCAGCGAAGTCATGGACTGGATCGCGGCACAGCCTTGGTCCAACGGCCGCATTGCGGCCAGTGGGGCCTCCTATGTCGGTACGGCGGCGGAATTCTGCTCAATCCTGGGCCATCCTGCGCTCAAGGCCGTGCTTCCGCGTTTCAGCCTGTATGACGTTTACACGGACATCGCCTTTCCGGGCGGAGTGTTCAATCAATGGTTCGTCCTACACTGGGGCGCACTCAATAAAGACCTGGACGCCAACCGCCTGCCTGAAAGCGCAAGCCTCTTGTCCCGTCTTGCCGCGCGCGGTGTGGCACCTGTGGAGTCTGACGGGGACGGCCTGTCCGGTCGCGAACTGCTCGCTGAGGCCGTGGCCGGACACGCCGGTAATCTGGACATCTACTCCGCTTCCAGGAGCGTGACCTATCGGGATGACGTGGCGGAAGAGGCCGGAACGGACGTGGACGGCTTCAGCCCACATACTTACCTCGGCGAAGCGCAGCGCAATGACGTGGCCGTATACTCCTGGGCAGGCTGGTTCGACGGGGCCTACGCGGCCTCGCTGCTGAAGCGTTTTGCCAGTCTGGACGGACCTAAGCGCGCGGTTATCGGGCCGTGGAACCATGGCGGCGGCAAGCATGTCAGCCCATATTTTGACAAGGACCGGGACACGGACCCGCGCCCACTGGTGCAGCTCATGGAGCAACGTCGTTTCCTGGATTACTGGCTCAAGAGCCACGGCGATATGCCGATGCAGGAAATTATCTATTATACCATGGGCGAAGAAGCCTGGAAGCGCAGCCTGGTCTGGCCGCCGGAAGGCGCGGGTATGCGCGCGCTCCGTCTTGGTCCGGACCGCGGCCTTGCCTGGAGCGATCCGGACAGCACCGGAGCCGACGAATACAAGGTGGATTTCTCGGCCGGCAGCGGCAAGCTCAATCGCTGGCGTACGCAGCTTTCTTGCACTGACGTGGTCTATTCCGACCGGGCTGAGGCCGATCGGAAGCTGTTGATCTATGAGAGCGCTCCGTTGTCCGCCGACCTGGAGATCACGGGCACGCCGGTGGCGGATATTTGGATAACGAGCACGGCCACCGATGGCCACTTCTTCGCTTATATGGAGGACGTAGCGCCTGATGGGACCGTGCGTTATCTTTCTGAAGGCATGTTGCACGCCCTGCACCGCAAGATATCGGACGAAATCCCGCCCTATGTCCTCGACGGACCATACCATACATTCCTGCGTGCCGACGGTGAGTTGCTCACTCCCGACGAACCCACCCGGCTGCGCTTCGCCCTGCTGCCCCTCTCGGTCCTGGTGCGCCAGGGTCACCGTGTCCGTCTGGCCATTGCTGGTCATGATGCAGACCAGTTCGCGCGGCTGCCCGACGACGGAACACCCGTCATCCGTGTGCTCTGGGGCGGCGAGCACGCTTCGCGGCTTGAATTGCCGATCATATCGCGTTAGTGAGAAATGATACCGGTCCCTTGCCGGTTCACTTGTAGCATGGAGAGGACCATGGAACAGCTGCCAAAGAACTTCCAGCGCATCAAGGACCGCTACGGCAAAGTCATCGCCCTGCTTGACCAGGCCAGGGACGAGGCCCTCAAGGCCGGCCCCCTGGACGAAAAGACAGGACATCTCGTGCAACTCGCGGCTTGCGCGGCCATCCGCTCAGAAGGCGGTGTGCACAGCCATGCGCGCCGGGCCTTGGCCGCAGGCGCGACGCTCGATGAACTTCGCCATGCCGTGCTGCTGACCATCCCGACCATTGGCTTCCCCAACGTGGCCGCGGTGCTCAGTTGGCTCGAAGACCTGGCTGAGAGCAAATAGTCCATGCAACCCCGCGAAGCCTATGCCAAGCTGCTGGCCTGGAGCCGCGAACTGGTCAACCTGGATACGACCATGGGGCTCCTGCACTGGGATCAACGCACGCACATCCCGGCCAAGGGCCACGACAACCGCGCCGAGCAGATCGCGACCCTGGCGCGCATCCACCACCAGCGCGAAACCGACCCGCGTGCCGGCGAATGGCTGGCGGCCATGGAAGTCACGGATGTCGTGGCCGATCCAGAAGCGGCCGAGGCGGTCAATGTGCGCGAATGGCGCCGTTCCTACGACAAAGCCATTAAAATCCCAGAGAATCTTGCCGTGGCCCTGGCCAAGGCCCAGGCTCACGGCGAGTCGGCATGGGAAAAGGCCAAGCCTCAAAGCGACTGGGCCGCGTTCCAGCCAAGTCTTGAAGAATTAGTGGGACTACGTAAGGAGCAGGCCGAAATCCTGGGCTACGAAAAAGAGGCCTACGACGCCCTTTTGGACGAATATGAACCGGGTGCAAAAGCCGCTGAGATCGAACCCGTCTTTCGGGTCCTGCGCGAGGCCACGGTCAAGCTTCTGGATCGCCTGCGCGATCTGGAACAGCCCAAAACAATGGTTGCCGGGAAAGACTATCCCCTGATTGACCAGGAGCGCGTCTGCAAGGCCGTGGCAGCCAAACTGGGCTACGACCTTGATGCCGGCAGGCTCGATACCACCATGCACCCCTTCTCCACGCGCATAGGGCCGGGCGACGCGCGCATCACCACCAGCTATGACCCGCAAGACTTCACGGATGCCCTATTTTCGGTCATCCACGAAGCCGGGCATGCCATGTACAGCCAAGGCCAGCCCGGGGAGCACCACGGGACCCCGCGCGGCGAGCATGCCTCGCTGAGCATCCATGAATCACAGTCCCGCATGTGGGAGAATTTCGTGGGCCGCTCAAGCGGGTTCTGGGCGTTCTTCCAGCCGTACTTCCAAATGGTCTTTCCCGCATTGAGCAAGGTATCCGCTGAGGATGCCCAGCGCTGGGTCAATCGCGTGCAGCCAGGCTACATCCGCGTGCAGGCCGACGAGTTAACCTACAATCTACACGTCATGCTGCGCTTCGACCTGGAACTGGCAGTCATGCGCGGCAGCCTCGGCGTGGCCGACCTGCCCGAGGCCTGGGACGTGAAGATGCAGGACTATCTAGGCCTAAAGCCGCCCTGCCATGCCAAGGGAGTCATGCAGGACGTGCATTGGTCCGGCGGCATGTTCGGCTACTTTCCGACTTATACACTGGGCAACATCTATGCTGCCCAGTTTTTCGCCGCCGCTCAGCGCGAGTTGGGTGACCTGGATGACATGTTCGCGCGCGGCGAGTTTGCGCTGTTGCTGCATTGGCTGCGCCGGGAAATCCACTCCCGCGGCAAAACCCTGTTCGCCAGGGATCTCGTTCGCCGTGTCACAGGTCAGGAGCCCGACTCGAGCTTCCTGGTCGAGCATCTCGCGGCCAGGTGCGAGCGGATTTATCATTGTTCATGAAAGCGTGCCGTAGACGATCCCTTACGGGGGCTTTTCTATAAGGAGGCGCAGCGTCGGACAATAAGCCGACACGCCAACTATCTTCGGACCATTCACTTTGTGCGGATGGTCTCGACTGTTCTTTTTCGAACGGCGCCCTATCCAGAAGTTTACACAAGTGGCGCGGAATGCTACTTAAATATATTCCATGGCATGTGCTTACTGGAACCATGATGAACTATAACCTGAACACGAGCCTCGGGCATTGGACGGCGCAAGTGTTTTACCTGCTCCGGTCCACCCTTAATCAACGCTTCCAGGATGCCGGGTATGACGTAACCCGCGAACAGTGGAAGGTGCTGGTCTACATTCAGCGTGAACCAGGGATCGCCCAACGGGATCTTGAAGTCCGTGTGCACAAGAATCAGCCGGCCTTGACCAAGATTCTAGGCCGCCTGGAGGCCAAGGGCCTGATCTCCCGAACCATGGATACTACGGATAGACGCATCCGCTACATAGCCCTGACGCCGCATGGGGAGGTCATGACCGACAGGCTGAGTGAACTCGCGAGGCTGAATCTCAAACAGGCGCTGTGCGGCATCTCGCAGTCGGAATTGGATCAATGTCTTGATGCTCTGAAAAAAGTATACGCAAATCTGGCTCGTCAGCGCTCAACCTGATCTTGGACGTACGCCAGCCACATAATCGCCCGTCACCGACGTCACCGATAGCGTTTGAATGGACAGGTCACCAACCTGCCCCATTCACATATGGAGAATGCTCGTGCGAGGAATGATACTCCTTTTGGCCCTCTTATCCGCTTTTCCGCCCCTGTCCATCGACATGATCCTGCCTGCCCTGCCGGCTCTGGCGGAGTCATGGAACCAGCCGGTCGCCACGATCAACCTGATCCTGGTCTGCTTCGTTATCACCTATGCGTTCTTCCTCCTCGTGTATGGCCCCCTGTCGGATCGTTACGGCCGACGCCGTCCGCTCATGGTCGGCCTGAGCGTGTTCATCGTTTCCAGCCTCTTGGCCGCAGTAATGGACAGCGTGAACTCGGTAATCCTCTTCCGTGCGCTCCAGGGTGCCGGCGCAGCCGCCGGACCATCCCTGGCTCTGGCCATGAGTAAGGATCTCTTCACCGGCAAGGACCGCGAACGCGTGCTGGCTTATCTCGGCATCATCGTTCCCCTGGCGCCCATGTTGGCGCCAACCTTCGGCAGCTGGATCATGGCTGTGCTTTCCTGGCACTGGATATTTTATGCCCAGGCTTTCATGGGCCTTATCGCGCTCATCGGAGTGAGCAGATGCCCCGAGACCCTGACGACCAGATCACGCAACTCGCTTGCGCAAGTCGCCGGGGCCTATTTCCGCCTGGCGAAAAATCCTACCTATGTGATTCTGACCCTGCTCATGGCGACGGCCATGCTCCCGTTCTTCGGCTTCATTGCCGGCTCCTCGCACATCTACATCACCGGTTACGGCCTCAGCGAGCAGAGTTTCGGCTACTTTTTCGCATTCAACGCAATGTGCATCATGGCCGGGTCATTCGCCTTCCTGCGACTGGTCAGGGGATATGAGTCCAAGACGCTGATCACGGTTGGTTTCCTGGGAATTTTCGCTGGAGGATTTGGCTTGCTGCTTGGAAATGGCTTGGGGCCTTGGGGTTTCGCCCTGGCCATGGCAATGCTGGCCTTTTCGGGCGGCCTGAGCCGCCCGCCGAGCAACAACCTCATCCTGGAGCAGGTGAAGCACGAGGCCGGCGCGGCGTCGTCCCTGCTGCTGTTCATCTACTTCATTCTCGGTGCCGTCGCCATGTGGTTCGTCTCCCTGGACTGGGAGAACAAGCAGGCTGTCATCGGTCTTCTGGGCGTAGGCTGCGGCGGGTTGTGCCTGGTGACTTGGCTGATGATGAGAAAAATTGGCCTGTTACGGCATGAGTAGAACAATGAAGTCAATGAAATGGCTTGCCACGCGTCTCGATCATCAAACAGAAAGCGCCCGACCCGGTTTGGGTCGGGCGCTTTGCTTTAATCCCTGATCCGCCTTGCTACTTCTTGAGCCAGGTCATCATCGAACGCAGCTTGGCACCGACCTGCTCGATCTGATGCTCCTGGTTCAGCCGACGCATGGCGCTGAAGTAGGCCTTGCCGGTCACATTCTCCATGATGAACTCGCGCGCGAACTCGCCCTGCTGGATTTCCTTGAGGATCTTCTTCATTTCCTTGCGGGTTTCCTCGGTGATGATACGCGGGCCGCGCGTGTAGTCACCGTATTCGGCCGTATCGGAAATGGACCAGCGCATCTTGGACAGGCCGCCCTCATAAAGCAGGTCCACGATGAGCTTCAGTTCGTGCAGACACTCGAAGTAGGCCATCTCGGGCTGATATCCGGCCTCAACGAGTGTATCGAAACCGGCCTTGATAAGCTCGGATACGCCGCCGCAAAGGACCACCTGCTCACCGAACAGGTCGGTCTCGGTTTCCTCGCGGAAGTTGGTCTGGATGACGCCGGAGCGGGTGGCGCCGATGCCCTTGGCATAAGCAAGGGCCTTGTCCAGGGCAGAGCCCGAGGCATCCTGGTGCACAGCCACCAGCGCCGGCACCGCACCGCCTTCGGTATACGTGCGGCGCACGAGGTGACCCGGCCCCTTGGGGGCAATCATGATCACGTCGATGTCCTTGGACGGCACGATCTGCTGGAAATGAATGTTGAAGCCGTGACCGAAGGCCAGAGCCTTGCCCGGGGTCAGATTGGGCTTGATCTCGTTCTCGTACATGGCTCTCTGGTACTGATCCTGGACGAGGATCATGATGATATCGGCCTGCTTGGCAGCCTCCGCGGCGGATACGGGCTCGAAGCCGTGCTCACGCGCCAAGTCGTAGTTGGGGCCGCCCGGACGCTGGCCGATGACGACCTTAACGCCGGAGTCGCGCAAATTCTGGGCGTGGGCATGGCCCTGACTTCCATAACCGATGATGGCAACGGTTTTGTTCTTGAGAAGTCCGAGGTCAGCGTCCTGGTCATAGTAAACTTTCATTACTCTACTCTCTTCTTTTTCTGCGTGGACAGATTTTCATCCGGAAGCCGCCCTCGGATCTGAATGCGGCTCCCGGGCCTTGGACATGCCTCTGACCTGTCACTGAACAACGAGGCACGGACAGGAGCTTCCGTAGATCGATCAGTGTCAGGACAGGTCTGGCTGAATTCTATCGAGTCCGGCGAAAGGCTACTGCATGCTGCGTTTCATGGCCACGGCGCCTGTGCGCGCGATTTCCTTGATGCCGAAGCGCTGCAGAAGGCTGATGAGGGCAAGGATTTTCTCCTCGTCACCAGTTGCTTCAAGAGTTAGTTCGTCAGGGCTTACGTCCACCACCTTGCAGCGGAAGATGTCCGCGATACGCAGCACCTCGGCGCGTCCGGAATCGCCGGCATGCACCTTGATGAGCGCCATGCGCCGCTGGATGGATTTGACCTCGTTCATGTGCACGACTTTGATCACCGTAACCAGCTTGCGCAGCTGTTTGATGATCTGCTCGATGATCGCGTCATCGCCGACGGTCGTGATGGTCATGTGCGATACGCCTTCGTCCAGTGTGGGGGCCACATTGAGGGATTCGATGTTGAACCCACGGCCGCTGAACAAGCCGGCCACCCGCGCGAGGACGCCCGGCTCGTTTTCCACGAGTACGGAGAGAACGTGGCTCATGGCGCTCTCCTAGACGAGAAGCATCTCGGTTAAGGATTTTCCGGCCGGCACCATAGGATAGACGTTTTCCTCGGGACAGACCGCCACATCCACGATGACCGGAATGTTCAGAGCAAAGGCCTCCTGAAGCGTCGGAATGAGATCCGTTTCCTGCTCCACACGGAAACCGGCGGCACCGTAAGCCTCTGCCAGCTTGACGAAATCCGGCTGTGCATCCATGCAGGTGGCGCAATAGTTCTTCTTGTAGAAGAGCTCCTGCCATTGGCGCACCATGCCCAAGTAGCGGTTATTGAGGATCACTATTTTCACCGGCAACTTATGGCAAACCGCCGTGGCCAGCTCCTGGCTGTTCATCTGGATGGAGCCGTCACCCGCTATGTCGATGACCAGCTTGTCGGGAAAAGCCATCTGAGCGCCGATGGCGGCCGGGAAACCGAAACCCATGGTGCCCAGGCCGCCCGAGCTAATGCAGGTGCGGGGCTTCTGGAAACCATAGAACTGGGCGGCCCACATCTGATTCTGTCCCACCTCGGTACAGATTATGGCTTCGCCCATGGTCAGCTCATAGATGGCTTCGACCACCGCTTGTGGTTTGATGACGCCATTCTTCCGATTGTAGCGCAGGGGATGTTCGGCAGCCCAGGCGCGGACAGTTTCGACCCAGGCTTTGTGTCCGTCGGATTCCGTGAACTCCTCCGGCCTGGTTTCCATCTCCTGACGCAACTCCGATAAGGCAGTCTTGCAATCCGCCACCACGGGTACGTGCACATTGACGTTCTTGCGAATGGATGTCGGATCGATATCGATATGCACGATGGTGGCATTGGGAGCGAAAGTGCTGACCTTGCCCGTGACCCGGTCGTCAAAACGCGCGCCTATGGCCAGGATGAGGTCGGCGTTGTTCACTGCCATGTTGGCGGCATAGGTGCCGTGCATGCCGAGCATGCCCAGCCACAACGGGTCCGAGGCCGGAAAAGCGCCCAAGCCCATGAGGGTTGCCGTGACCGGAACGTTGAACGTCCTGGCTAGCCAGGTCAGATCAGTGGAAGCGTCCGAAGAGATGACACCGCCGCCCGTATAGATGAGCGGCTTCCTGGAGCCTTTGAGCAACTCCAGAACCTTGCGCAATTGCTTCACATTGGGCTTCAGGTTCGGCTGGTAACTGCGCATCTTGATCTGCTCGGCCTTCGGGAACACGAAGCTGGTGACCTGTTGCTGAACATCCTTGGGTATATCCACCAAGACCGGGCCCGGGCGCCCGGTCTTGGCGAGATAGAATGCTCTGCGAAGCGTCAGCGCCAGTTCGTCCACGCTCTTCACCAGGTAATTATGCTTGGTGCACGGCCTGGTGATGCCGACGATGTCGACTTCCTGAAAGGCGTCGTTGCCGATGAGCGGCGTTGGCACCTGCCCGGTGATTATGACCACAGGAATGGAATCCATGTAGGCCGTGGCGATACCGGTGACTGTATTGGTGGCCCCAGGCCCCGATGTGGCCAGGCAGACGCCTACCTTTCCGGTGGCTCGAGCATACCCGTCCGCGGCGTGAATCGCGCCCTGCTCGTGGCGCACGAGGACGTGCTTGAAAGGATAATTGGGGAGCTGGTCATAGATGTCGATGACAGCTCCCCCAGGGAAACCGAAGACGACTTCAACGCCCTCGAGCCTCAAACATTCGAGCAGAATCTGAGCTCCGGTGAGCTCCATAGGATCATGCCTCCGCTGATTTGTAACGCTCAAGAAGCTGCTGCAGCTTTGTCTTGCCCGCAAGCTTCTTTTTCTTGAGTTCCCTGACCTCCGTTTCCTCCACAGGGGTTAACGCGGGCTTTTTTAGTAGCTTTTCTAGTCTTTGTTCGTAATCGGCATGGAGGTCCCAAAGCGCCTTGAGCTCATTGTCCTTTTGGCCATACTTTTCGATGAGTTCAATCTCATGCTGTTCCATGGGAGTCCTCTCCTTTTTTATTACCTCTGTTCCATCATTACGGCAGACCATTTTGGTTCTAATGCCGAATGTATGAGCAACGATTTGCGCCGGCTGGTCAAACCGCTCTCAAGTGAAACCTGATTTTTACGTAATCCTAGAAGGTCGGCAATATAAGCGACCAAGGCTTTGTTGGCTTTGTTGTCAACTGGAGGAGCAGACAGCTTTATCTTACAGCAGTCCTGGTACAGGCCGACGGGCTCGTTTCGATTCGCGCCAGGCTGTACCCAGATGTTGAGTCTCCAGACCCCTGGCTCGACCTCGATCACGCAGCCAAGCGGTGCTGATGCAGCAGGTGTGGCTGTGTTCCTTTTCACTTTGCCTTTTTGAAGAACTTCAGTTTGGATTCCAGGGCCTCAAGTTGTTCCTGATCCTGATTTTCCATTTCAAGCATGCGCAGGTGAGCATCAAGAAGACTGCGCAGCTTGACTTCGAACTGCGTACGCTGGCGCTTGAGTTCGGTGATATCTTCATGGAGCTGAGCCAGGCGAAGGTGTGCGCGATTGAGTATGGCCTCGGCTTTGGCTTGCGCTTCATCGATGATGAGCTGGGCTTCACGACGGGCATTGACCTTGAGGTCGTCGATCATACGCTGCGTCGTCATGAGCGTGTCGCGCAGGGTTTCCTCGCGCTGCTTATGCTCGGCGAGACTGGCCTCCAGATCGGCAATGCGGCGGTGCATCTCCTTCTTGTCTTCGGAAAGGTCGCCGATGGCTTCGGCCGCCTCTTGAAGAAGCTGATCCACCTCAGTGCGGCAATATCCGCGGAATCGCCTGCTGAAACGCTTGTTGAGCAAGTCTATCTTGGACAAATTCATGATGTAATCACCGCACGGAGAACGCTAATTGAAGGATGCTCTGCACCAAGAATATCTTCAAGAATTGAATGCCGAGCAACACCACCAGGGGAGTAAGATCCAACCCGCCGATGACGAGAAAGGGCATCCAACGCCGCAAACGCATAAAGACCGGCTCCGTCAGATTACGTAGAATCCGGACTATGGGGTTGTAAGGATCCGGGTTCACCCATGAAAGAAGGGCGGAAATGATGACGATCCAGAAATAGATGGAAAGAATCGCCTCGATGACAACGGCGATGGCCTGCAGGAAATTGCTCAGGAGCATTGTTCCTCCCCAGGATGGCGGCTTCCCATGGAATACTAATGGGGCAGTCGCATGGCTAAAAACCTTGCACAGCGGGACGGACAAATCAAGAGATTTTTAGGGCATACAATGATTGCAACTGACGTCCGTCCATTTAATAAAATTTGCCAGTTCCGCATAAGCGGATAAATGCAGTTGAGCCTGCAGGCGATCGTTGCGGTAGGCCCAGAAGCGTACTCCGGCAGCTCTGGCCGTCTGCTCGTCCACATGGCTGTCACCAATGAACACAACCTCTTCGGGCTGTATGCGCCAGGCATCCAATATGATATGCACTCCTTCGGGGCTGGGCTTTGGTTTTGACACGCAACTTGCCTGAATGATCGGCTCAAAAATGCCGGACAAGCCGAAATGCTCCAGGAGCATGTCCATGGTGTTGGTCCGATTCGTGTTCACACCCAAGTGAAACCCTTTGCCTCGAAGGCAGGTCAAAAGTTCCTTGATATCTGCTTCAAGCTTCAACCAGGGCAGAACCATCCGGTAATCGAGCGTCTTGCGGAATTCCTCGGCCTCGGCACGGAATTCCGCCGGCAATATGCGATCTAGCGACTCCTGGTTGGATGCGCTGTGCACATACAACTCATCCTCACGGCTCATGGGCGGCAGCCCGAAGTGCTCCCGAAAGATGTTGTAATAAGCCATATTGGCGGCCATGGAGTCCACGAGCACTCCGTCGCAATCGAAAATGAAACCACGAACGCCAGTGAAGAATCCGTTATCCAAAAGGGAAACGTGCATGATATGCGTATCCGTTATTTCAGAACCTTTGCGGGGCAGAACACTGAAATCACGGCGTTAAGCCAGGGTCTTTTGTCGTCGGGTTTCGTAAGACCAAGGATCTTCCAGGCCGGATCCTCGATGCCACCGCTGTCACAGCCGCTTCCAAGCAATCCCAGCTCTTCGAGATCTGCCAGAACGTGCGGGTCATCGGTATAGTATTCGACGCAGCCTGTGAGCATGAGCATGGCCTCGAGCACATTGCGCCAAGCAGAGGCCAAGGGAGCGGGTTCTTGATGGATATCCTCCGCGTCTCGTAAGCCCATCTCGCGCAAGTCCTCCAAATCCTCTTCACTGAAGCCGAGTGCTGTGACCAGCTTGGCATGCCCACCCTGCACACCTTTCAGGCAGGCATCAGTCTCAAGGATACGTTGCTCCAGACTGTAGGCGAGCAGAAGCAGGCTCTGAGCCGTGGTGGTTGAATCGCTTGCCTTGCTCACACCCTCGATTCGCGCACGCAGTTCCGAGCGGATGGCCATACTCGTCTGGTCGAAACAATTCTCATGCCTGCCGACCGCATAGTAGGACAAGTCCTTTATAGTGGGGAACTGTTCGCCGAAACGCAAGGATTCCTCCACGAAGGCCCTGGCGCTCCTGGGATCCAATGGCAGTCCTTCAGGACGGACAAAGCGGCCGTCAGCTTGTTCGACAAGGCCTGGATCAAGGAAACGGACTCTTAACGGCGGCTCATCCGAGGCAAACTGGACATGCATGGATGGGAAATAGAGCAACATATTCTCCCTCGCCATATTGGTTGCGCAGCTGAGCTTT
This sequence comes from Pseudomonadota bacterium, assembly GCA_023411815.1. GTDB lineage: Bacteria > Desulfobacterota > Desulfovibrionia > Desulfovibrionales > Desulfovibrionaceae > Desulfocurvibacter. The sequence continues at coordinate 13,142 of JAEYOJ010000136.1, forward strand.
CAGCGAGATTTAAATTTGCGGCACATGCCCTGACATGGAGGCAATCGCAGCACGCAAACGTCGTCTAAAAGATGGATGCAGTTAACTACCGCCACATCGCCGCCGGATGAGAACTGCGGGCACTGCAGCGGACCCTCTGCCAATTTGCGGAAACGCTTGTCCCATATTCGGCCGGCAGTTTCGTCGTCCAACTGAAAAACTTCGGCTTGATCGAGAAATTGATCGTATTCGTCTTCCCAACGCGTCAGAACAACACAACGAAAACCCGTCTGAAAACCGGGATTAAGGCGCTCCTCATAGGTGCAATGCCCTTGCGCATAATACGCGCACTCCCTTCCGGGCATCCGGCTGACTATCGCACTGCTCCTCTCCACCCGCTTCGCGTGGGGGATGCTATTTACCCGCTTGCCTTCCTTTGCGCAATGCTCTTTCATACCTACCTCAGCTACACCGCAGGACGCAACAATTGCCTCTTTCCGCCACGCAGAAGTGCGCCCAAACTCGTCTTGACCTCATCAAATGGCGCGTGTATAGCCCGAGTCTACTCGTAAATGGAGGCGTTTTCATGTTTGGAATCGGAATGCCTGAATTGATCATCATTTTGGTGATCATACTCATCATTTTCGGCGCTAACAAACTGCCGGAAATCGGCGGAGGACTCGGGCGGGCCATCAAGAACTTCCGCAAGGCCACCAACGAGCCCGAGGAAATCGATATCACTCCAAAGAACAATAAAGACTCCGGGGAAAAATCCAAGGACGAATCGAAATAATCTACGGTCCTCCCCGCTGACTGCAAGTACCGGGAAGCGTAAGCTTTCCGGTTTTTTTGATCAATCCACGTCTCCGGACTTTTCGAACGGTCGGAAAGGCCTTCTGATTAGCTTAACGGCAATGAACGGGACATATCACAGCCGGAGGTACTTCCGGCCCACTATGCCTCGTCCTTGACCATGACCATGCCACGCGTGATGTACTGGGCAGCCGTCAGCACCGTCAGCCCGGTGACTCCCAACAACAGCAACATGCGTACTCCATCCTGATCAAAGTCAAAAGTCTGCTCCAGAAGAACGAACAGCACCAGGGAAATCTGCAGCAGTGTATTGAGCTTGCTGGTCCAGGCAGGCCTGGCGATGTTCTTGACGTCGATGCCCCAGAAATTGAGCACGATCAGGCCGCCAACGATGAGCACATCCCTGCTCACGACGAGAACAGCCAGGAAGTCGGGCAGCCATCCCTTGATGGCCAGAGTGATGAAGCTGGCATCCAGGAGCACCTTGTCGGCAAGCGGATCCAGCATGGCTCCAAGTTTGGATCGTTGCCGAAGGACCCTGGCCAAAAAGCCGTCCAGCCCGTCCGTAAGACCAGCCACCGCGAACAGGATCCACGCAAGGGTAAACCACTCCTGCAAAAAGGCCATAATGAAGCCGGGGGTGAGCAGGATGCGCACCAGGGTCAAGAAATTGGGTAGTGTCCAGTTTCTGTTCAGCTCCATCATGCTCCTTGCACTGCTCTTCGGCAGTGCCTGAATCAGGGCGCCGCTTGCTGGGATGAGGCGGCCGGCAACAAATCGAGTGCGGCGTCCGGCGATTGCAAGAGCACGGAAAGCCCCTGTGAAGTAAGCCTAGCGTCGAGGGCTTGCTGAACCTCTTGCACCTTATCTGTCAGAATCTGCCACCGGGCTGTCAGGCCTTCGGTTTCAAGGGAGATATCCACGAGTTCCGCAGCGGATACGCTGTGCTCCCAAGTCTGCAGCTCTTCGTCAAAGATGCGAATATCATCCGGCGCCTTCCAACCCACCACCTGCACGCTCATGGCTCTTTTGCCCTTGCCGGTCATACCCGTGCGAGAGAAATAATTGCCCCATAGGGTCAACCACAGGGTTTCCAGGTCCTTCGAGCGGCTGCGCCACTCTCCCACGTCGGATTCCAGATGTCCGGACCAGACATCCTGCGGTCCACTCTCCAGGGTCAGCCTGGGCTTGACTCCGTGTATGGATGAAAGGCCGGAGAGGAACTGCAGCCTGGTGATCTGTTCGCCGATCGCCCCCATCCCCTGTCCCATGGACAAAGTATATGGCAAGAACGCCTCGACAGTGTACAGGACACCCAAGTCCTGCAGCATCTTTTTGAGGGCGGCCCGGTTGACCGCCACACGGGCATAGATACGAACGCCATTGGGAATGGGCTCGTTGGAAACGTCGGAATACCCCTGGATGTACCTGGCCGACCGATTGGACAGGAAGGCATAGAGCAGCTCACTGCGCAGCGGTTGGAGCTGCCCTGGCAAAATATCCAGCGCCTCGTTATAGACCGCGCGGGTAAAGGCGGCCTGCAGGGCTCTAGCCTGGAGCTGTTGCTGATTTTCGCCTTCAATGCGCTGGACATCCAGTTCGATCTCCGCAGCCAGGGCCGGAGACACCGCCATCAGTCCGACGAGCCAAAGACCGAGGGTCAGAAACAGACAGGCGAAACCTCTACTGACAAGCGCTCTTTTCATGATCTTCACTGTGCTACGGTTTATAACGTGGGAGAAATGACCAAGCATATGGCACCCTGTGCGGTTTCTTTTTTCTACTTCCGATCACGGCTTTTGGCAATGTGACTGCAGCTTCAATGCCAGTAGTTTAGAGGTGGTCCCCAAAATTTGGACAGGTGTGTAAGGTGGAGCCGACGAACGAGGGGGAACACCTTTGAAGAGCAAGCGGACACGTTATTCGGCAGAATTCAAGGCCAAGGTTGCCAAAGAGGC
>JAEYOJ010000002.1 GCA_023411815.1 Pseudomonadota bacterium
GGGTGTAAGCTCGGCCTCCTTGAGCGCCTGGAAGTCTGTTTCCCGCAGGTGGGCGGATTCGTGGTCTATGTACCCCCTGGCCAGATTTATGAGGATCTCCGGCGCATCCAAGGGTAGCGAGGGCAGATGGATGGCCTTGCCGTCGGTGTAGGCCGCATTGCCTCCTATTTCCACCTTCACTCCGTATTTCCGGCCAAGAACGCTTGCCACCAAGGGCAGCGAGCGCATGACCGCTTTGGGATCGTGCATGGCCACCTCCCGCTACCAAAGCCCACAGCTTGGCAGCACGGGCTGGGGAGGCCGTACTCCCGGCATCTCCTCGGGAAAGATGGGGCCATCTTCGGCATCAAGAATTTCCCCGATGTCCACGGGCTGGTCCTGGTCCATCTCCTGCTGGCCAGGATCGGGACAATGGGACGCCTGAGCGCTTCCGCCGGCCAGAAGCCCATCCAGAATTGCGGCAGGAGTGCAGCCCTCGATGATCCTTTGGCCATGCTCGATGAGCGCCTCGGGATCGCGCAGCAAGGCCACAAGCCCCTGGAGCATGAGCAGATGCCCGCCCTGTATCATTCCCCTGCGCGGCAGGCTGGCAAACGCGGTCTGGATGATGTCCGCAACCGGAGCCACTCTGGGCTCGATGAAGATAAGCCCCGCGAGCTTCTGCTGAATGGTTCGAAGCGGCGAAAGCGCCTTGTGGGTCACCTCAAGCTTGCCGGCAAAGCTCTTGTGCCAAGCCTCGCTTGCGGACTTGGCCACCTCGTCGAAGAGCGTGCCTCCGAGCCCGCGCATCTCCTCCTTTAATCCCTCGTCAATGGGCGTATTCGTCCCCGGCGGCATAATCCGGTAGACCTGCCACTTGAATCCCAGGCGGCTTCGAACGTAGTCGGCGCTGACCGTGGAGTCGGCGATGAGCTGCTCCCATCCGGTGTGCCTGGAAATCCACTCCTGCACCGCCTGGTCATAGCGGGAGAGGAAGTCGGCCTTGGCGGCAGCGAACTCGCTTTGGATCTTGCGCAGTTCGTCCACGATGTCTTGGGCTTTGTCCTCGGGTACACCCCAACCGCCCAGAAAGCGGACACCATGCCGATCAAGCAGGTTCACCGCTCGGGCCTTGAGTGTTCCAAATACCCTGAGATCCTCGGGGTTGCAGATACGCTTACTACCAAGCGAAGCCAGATCCTCTGGCGGAAGCTCCGCGCCTCCGAAATCGGCCGGGGTGAGTTTCTTGCGGGCTGACCAGATGTTCACGTCCAGGTTGATGGCCATGAGGCAGTCGAGAATTCTGTCGGTCATGTCTTCCTCCTGAAAACGAAGAGAGCCCCGTGCAAGGGGCTCTCTTCAGGTTTGTTCCTTTCGAAGGTCTGGCTGGTGCATCGAGGCTAGCTCCCAATAGACGTGGGGAATAGACGCTGTACAAGCTCGTGTAGGACCGCCCTGGTCTCGCGTGTGGCTCGATATCCCAAGGCGCGGTCCAGGGCGTAGGACACGGGTTGGACACCCTGTCTGGCAAGCGGCTGGAAACGGACCATGAGGTCTGCCCAGCGAATCAGGGTGCGGGTCGAGAACGTCACCTCGATGCTCGATCCATAGCCTGCCCCAGCTTCGCCCATAAACAGACGACGGACTTCGTTTGCGAACTCGACCATCTTCTTGCGGATCGCCTCCGGCAGAACAGGGGCACAGCTCTCAAGGAGTCTCTCCTCGGCTTCTGGTGCCGGGTAGCCCATCTCGCACAGCCAGAACCGGTCGAGAAAGGCCAGGTTCTGCCTGAGCGTACCCTGATAGAGCCCAGTCTCATCCGAGCCTCCATTGGTGTTGCCTGTGGCCGCGAATCGAAACATTGGTGATGGAGTTATGAGTTCCCCACCGTTCTCCGGGATGCACAGGGGCTCTCCGTCGAGGATGCCGTTAAGGCCCGCAGCAGTCGCCGGATCGAGCAGGTCAATCTCGTTGAGCAGGAATAGCCCGCCATGCTTCATGGCCAAGGCAAGTGGACCGTATTGAAACTCCATATTGCCCTGGCGAAGGCTCAGGTGGCCAACCAGATCTGGGAATTCAAGCCGGCCGTGGCCTGTGACCTCGAATACGGGGTAGTTGAGGCGTGAGGCCAGCTGCTTGATGGCGCTTGTCTTGCCGCTGCCGGTTGGGCCGAATACGTAGAGCGGATCGGACGTGTTCATGAACCAGACGATGATGTCCCTGCTGGTCTCATGGAAAAGGTAGCTGGGATCTGAAGCCGGCGTGTAGGCACACGGGGCCGCGTAGCCCTTGACCATGCGCCCGGATGGGGCGGCGCTGAACACAGTCCCGGCATCAGCTTCAATGACCGTGAGGTTCCTCAGGTCGTAAAAGGGATGAGTCATGGTGATCTCCTTGGGAGCGGGATGGCTTTGACAGGAAGTGGAGCGGTATGTATTTCAAAGCGAATACAGGAGGGACATATGCAAAGCCCCACCACGATCCGCCTGGATCAGGACACGCTGGCACGGCTTGATGAGGTTGCGGCGGCTACGGACAGCACGCGAGCAGCGGTCATCAAGGAGGCCGTGGCCCAGTATCTGGAGTATGATGCCTGGTTTCGCGCGAGAGTCAGGCAGGGCCTTGAGGCTGCCCGTGCGGGGCAGGTCGTGAGCCATGACGAGGCCAAGAGCCGCATTCGGGCTCTGGGCATCCATGTTGATTGAGTGGTCGGTCCCAGCACTTGGGGACCTAGAGGATCTCGTCAGCTACTTGCGCCAGGATGACGAGGCGACAGCTACGGCCATAGTGAACCGCGTGTTCGCGGCAGCCGAAATGCTTACGAGCTTTCCTCGGGCGGGACGTGAAGGACGAGTCAAAGGCACGCGCGAGCTTCTTGTGAAGCGTGCGCCATATGTCTTGGTCTACATGATAGAGACGGACCGGTTGGTTATCCTGCGTGCCCTGCATGAGCGCAGGGATTGGCCTGGAGCTGGGGAGTAAGATCTATCCATAGGATTCTCATGAAGAGTTAACCTGGGCAAAGCAAGGCTTCCCCGGTAGCACAGGCATCCTTCCCTCTCTTGTTGATCCTGCCAATTGTCAGCCGCTCATAGGGCTGTCCCGCCTTCTGAACTCGCGCCAAAATGTCCCTGGCCGAGTCCTCTTCTCCTGTCAGGGCCAGGAGTTCAGATAGAAGCGCTGCCTGGTCGATGCTCTTTCTGCCAGGCATGGTTATCACTCGGAAGCGGTAATCACTGCTTGTCAACCACAAGGGATACTCTTGATCTTGATGGGCCGCGAAACGCTGGAAGGCCGAGCGAATGCGATTTTCAAGATCCTCGATACTGCCTTCCAGGGCGAGCTTTTGCTCCTTGAGGGCATCAAGCTGCACAAGGTCGGAAGCGTATTCGGGAGGTAGCTCAACCTGCTGCCCCTTTATGCTTATGGGACGGAACTTGGGACAATCTGAGTTTGCCTTGCACCAGTCGCATAGAGGATGGAAACCGCTGCAAGTTGAGATCTCGTCCAGGGCTATGCTGCCGCCTTGGATATCCTGAAGCATTATCCAGAGCGACCTGGCGGTTTGCAGACAAACCTCAAGCATACTCCGGTTGGGCAGGTACGGGCCAAACGCCTTGGCATCCGACATGGACACCGAGAGAACCCAGCCTTCGATGGCGACGGCTCCTGCATCGTTTGGCAGATCGATTCCGAACAGGATTTGGGCGACTTCCGGGAAGCTCTTGCGGGTGAAGATCGTTTGCCCCTGCGCGTCCCTCAAGTTGAAACAGGGCCGGTTCCAAGTGGTCTGGAGAAGGCCCAGCTGACCATAGAGCTGGATCTCGTTGGAGCCGTAAAGCGTCTCGGGCAGGCGCTCGTTACTTTTGAGTTCCAGAATCCGCACGGCAGGGACATTGCCGTCCCAGACAAAGGTCAAATCAAGATGCGCCTTGATGGGTACACCAAAGCAGGTGGCCTCGATCTCAAGCTGAGGGATAGGGTACAGGCCGGCGGCAGTGAGCGCTGAGGCAATGCCGGCCTCCTGCCAATGACCACGCTGAAGGATAAGCTCGCGCCGAAGCAACTGCCGTGTGCGCATATTGTCCATCAGCTCTTCCAAACCCTCAGGCGTTATGGCGGGCTGAAGCTTGGCCGCGACAGCCGCGCGAAGGCATTCAAGGGCTTTGCCGATGTCCGACATACCGATGTAGCTTGATCGGTCCCCAAGCTGAGTCATGGTGCTATTATGGGAGTGGATCTGCAGGCCCTTGGCAAGAAGGCTGAGCAAGGCAGTAGATCTGGCGGGAAGGTGTAAATCCATGGCTCTCTCCGACTGGCGGAAGAGCCCGAAGCCGGGACTCTCCCTGCCGGGTTTCCACGTGATCCGTGGTCGTTCAGGTAATGTCGCTTGCGTCTGCTAGGCGGAGTCTGCGTACCTCCACCACATCTTGCGCTCCTCATTCCACTTGAAGCCTGAAGCTCTGAGTACCTGTTGCTTGGCCGAGACATTGCCGGTGGCCACGATGCACAGCCTACCATCCTGAGCGCTTGCGGTCTTGTAGCTGATGCCGTCCAGCCTGGGCATGGCGGCCAATGCAGGGTGGGGTGCTTCGTTTGGAACTGATGTTTGGGCGGATTGGGGAACGGATTTGGTAGCTACTTGTTTGGGTTGCTTGGTCGCACGTTGTCGAGGAGTTGGATGGCCGTGCGTGGCCAGTTCCGCATCATCGTCATCCTCGGTGACCATCCCGAGCATGGCCGAGAGCGCGTACCTGCGGGCATAGGTCAGCCCACTGCCGTACCCTTGCGGATCGGTCTTCGGAAGAGGCATCACGAGAAGCGAGGATTGCCATTGCTCGGATTCGGCATGAGTGAGCTTGGTGACCAGGCCCAGGTGTCCTGGATCAGCCGGCACCGGGTACTGGGTCACCCAGATGCCGTTTGAGAGGAGCGCCTCACGACAGGAATCCATGACCGAGTTGAGGGTGGCGTAACGGGATTTGGCGAATGTGTTCTCGCGGTCCTTGAGAGCGGGCTGAAGGGTGCGTTGAACGTTGATCAGGGCCTTGGCCAATTCCTTGATCTCCGGGGAACAGAATGAAGTTGCGCTCATAGCCATACCTTGGTGGTGAGTGTTGAAAAAAGAAAACCCTGCTGGCGCGAGTCCCAGCAGGGTACGAAGAAGTAGGAAGATGTGGAGCAGGAAAAAGCGATTTACTTCAACTAAGTAATATATATTCGAATCTGAAATGAACTACAGTTTACGGATGCCAAATCGCATCCGGTAGGCTTTTCTGGGATCAGGAGGTAAAGGCAGCAATAAAATCGTTCAGCAAGATATGGTTTCTTGCCTGGGATCGTTTGGCCGATTTGCCTCTCTTGCTGGAATACATTTTGTCATCCGCGCCGTTTATGAGCGATTCCAGGCTAAAGTTCTTGTCTTGGCAAGACTGAACGCCTGCGCTGCACGAAATCACGATGCTTTTCCCATCAACAACGATGGGTGTCTCCAGTGTGGTAAGCAAGGCCTGGGCAACAATGTGCGCTTCGTCAACGCTGTTGAGCCTATCCAGCAGGACGACGAACTCATCCCCGCCCCAGCGTGCAATCAAATCCGTGGAGCGCAGGCGCGCCTTGAATCGTTTTGCACATTCCTTGAGCACGAGGTCGCCAGCAGCATGGCCAAGGCTATCGTTCACCTCTTTGAAGCCGTCCAGATCGAGGAAAATGGCTGCAACCGCTTTTCCTTGAGGACGCGAGCGGCGCTGGATCATTTTAGCGCACTGCTCAAGCATGAAGCGGTTGGGTAGGCCGGTCAGATGATCAGTGAGCGCCATGACCTGCAGGTTCTTGGAAGAGAAAGGGATTTGCCTGCGGATTGCTTTCGAGATTCGCAGCCAATCAAAACCGGTACGGCAACACCAGCCCAGAGCAAACGCCAGCAGGATAACGCAGCAGTATTCCATCTCGTCCTCGCAACAGGGTAAGCGTGCTTTGGATGGGGAGCAGCCTGGTCATGCCGTGATCGGCAACTCCCTTAATTCGTTCTCCTTGCTGATGGTATAAACGGCTGGCATTCCAAATTTTGGAATGCGGTTCAGCAATTCTTCAACGAGAAGCTATCTGACAGGAAAAGATCTGCGGCTATGTCCGTCTGTACCTCTCCAAAGCCTTCGCATGCTCATCAATGACCTTCTGTCGCAGGTTCTCGGGAGCGATCAACTCAGCGTCGGCTCCGAAGCCAAGCACCCACTTGACCACCTCGATTTCGCTTTGTGCCGTGAAACGCAATATGCAGGTGCCATCCTCATTCGGCGTGATGACTTGATCGGGGCTCCATGTGCGCTCACCAACATATTTGGCAGCCGTGGGCGTAGTAAAACGGACCTCCACTTCAAAGTGAGAATTGTTGATGATCCCGAATGTGTTTGTATCGTCCAACTCGGTCTTATAACCATTCTCGGCATTCTTGGGCAGAATTCTTCGCGTGGGTTGAACGTCATGGAAGCGATGTAAAGGAAACGTCATCACTCGGATTACATCCACGGAACCTTTTGGCTGTACTTCGAGTCCGCGCACGTAGAGCGTTTCTCTGAAGGCGATCAGGCGAATGGGAGCAAAATGATATGTTTTTGGATTTGTGTGACGCGGAGCTTGGTATTTTATCTGGCAGACCGCACGGTTGTTGATTGAGACAGCGAGTCTGCTCAACAAGTCCTGAAAAGGAGTATAGTCAATTCCACCTTTTACTGCACACTGAGAGATTGTTTGAAGAGCTGATGATTTTTGGTCCTGGTCGTATAACAGAACAGTCGCATGGCTGAGTGTCTTGTTGATTTCATCCTTATAAGATTGAGGAAGTAGATTACAGAGCATATCTCTACATAGGACAAGTCGCTGCAAGTCATCAGAAGTCAAGGACACGTTTGGGCGCTTAGGTGGTGTTCTTATTTTATACCACTTCTCTCCATCTTCAATTATAGATTCAAGCTTCGTCTCACCGCTTAATTCGATCTGCTCCAACCAGCGGCTGATCGTTTGTTTGGAGCATTTGAATTTAGAAGACAGGTAGGTTAGAGAAAAACTACTCCCAGAAAATAGAAGAAGCCCATATAGGCCCAAGGCTTTACGTGTGGGGTTGCTGTCAGGGTCTATTTTTCGCGGCATTTGTCACCTCCTGGCGCGAATTTAGCGGAAAGCCGTTCCATATTCTGGGCAGGAGGTGAGGTAAAGAAACATTTACCAAGAGCCGATATTAGCTAGAGGCTACTCTTACCTCATTATTCAATTTTTGACGCGAGCTTAAGACCCTGATCGACACAAGGTAGTCATCAATAGCTGCTAGCTGGAGGCCGCATGAGTTCTGATGATCGTAAAAAAAAAGAAATAGATGGCGCTGCAACGATCCGAAATGTTGGTGTGGCATCAGCAAATTCGGAAGTTGTAAATAGATATGGCAGCGCTAACGCAGAGTACATTAAAGGGTATAAAGGAAACGATGCTGAGACAGGTCAAGTTTTTAACAAAGGCCTAAAGGAAATCTCACAGTACAAAGTAAACCAAAAATATATAAAGCAAAATTTGAATCAGCAGGCTGGCTTTTCTGCGGAAGTCGTAAAAACAAGCCGAGACAATGCTGAAAACATTATCCAGAACAACAATAAACGTACTATTCGAGCAGATGATTGCCCAGGATTAAAAACAAATCATGAAATATACGATCATGTAGAAATGACTGATGGATTGATTATCGAGGGTTCTGGTTCACAAATGAAGTTTGTGAACCATCCGGAAAAGATTCTGGATGGAATTGCAAAAGGTGAAGGTGGAGGGAAAAAGGACTTATCTCGATATTTGGATTCCAAACTTGATCTTCCCTCTGATCAATTTGAACAAGCCAAAAGATACTGTGACGATCAAGCTCAGAGCTTGAGGAAGCAAGCTCAGCATCTAAAAGGCGAAGGGAAACAAGAGCTTGCAGCAAAAATGGAGCAGCAGGCAGAACGTTATGAAAAAATCAAAGATAATATTCGTGATAGCGGCATATCGAAAGAAGAAGCAATGCTTTATCGGGAGCATCCTGAGCTTGCTACGGCAGGTGACATTTTTAAAACGAGTCATCGTGCAGGTTGCGAGGGGGCTATGATCGGTGCTGCCATTGGCGGCACTATAGCTATCGTACAAAATGCCGTTGCCCTGATCAAAGATGACAAAGATCTCGAAGAAGCTATTTGGGACGCTTCAATTTCTACAGGCAAGGCAACCATTGTTGGGTATGGAACGGCAGCTGTTGGTTCAGCCCTTAAAGGTGTCATGCAGCAGATGAGTGATGATGCCGTTCTGGATATGGCGATGACAGTGCGACAGGTTTTGACATCTAAGAGCCAGAGCATAGGTGCCCAAGAGTTTACAAAGCTTGCACATACTTCAAAAGAAATAGCTGCTAAGGCGCGTTGCCTGTCAAAAACAGCACTTCCTGCGCTTGCGGTTTCGGTTTGTCTTGAAGTGGGTGGAACGATAGCTCGTTATGCCAAGGGTGAAATTGACGGAGTACAATTTCTTGAGGAATTAGGAGAGAAAGGGAGCGGCATGCTTGCAAGCGGCCTAGGGGCTACGCTCGCACAAATAGCAATCCCTATCCCGATTGTTGGCGGCTTAATCGGTGGCATGATTGGGTATAGCATAAGTTCAATGTTCTACCAATCTAGTCTAGCAGCCTTTAAAGAAGCCAAGCAGGCCAGAGAGGATTACCTGCGGGTTAAAGCACAGTGTGAAATCGCCCGTGAACTTATGCAGGCCTATCGACTGCAGCTTGAAGCATTGTTTGCAGAGCACCTCGTCGCTGTTCAGAAAGATCTTGGAAATCTTCTGGACCAAATGGATGCAGCAACAAAGAATGAGAATATGGCTGTATTTGCTAATGCTGCAAACGGTCTAGGTAAATTGCTCGGCAAAAGTTTTTGCTTTGAGACAATGGACGATTTTGAGCAATTCATGATCTCAGACAAGACGCTGATACTCTAAATAACAGAAGGAGTTCCGTATATGTACCTTCATTTCTTAAAAACTGAGGAAGAGAAGTTTCTATTTATGAGCGTAGCATACATTGTTGCCGTAGCTGAACCTAGCGACGAATGGCTTGGGGCTGCAGACCCTTATGACCCAGGCTTGATTTCTTTAAATGGAAAACAATTTGCCAAGAGATTTGTCCCTAATGATCTAGAGTTGAGCATGCTCGAAGAATATGGAAAGGAACTTGGCATTGATTTGGGCAAAACTGGCAGCAGGATAGAAGTTTTAGCCCCCACACAGAATTCACTTTTTGAACACGATATTAGCGATCAAATTTTCAAAATGTTAACCGACAATGGGAACTGGCATTGGAGAATGGCACAGTGTATTAAAGATACTATTACAAAATGTAACGATGCTGACACTAGCAATTTATGCTCTAGAAATACAATTCTATCTACAGCTTTAAGTAGGATTATTGAACTATATAAGGGCACCCTCTCGCAAGACGCACGTCGTGCCATCTTGTTTGAATCCATAGCTATGGGACTCGCTGATAATAATCAATCCGAAAATGAAACATATGTGATTGAGGAGCTATGTCGCTTTTTGCAGCTAGATCGTGAGCTTATTTATGAAATGAGAGACGTCGCTGTCTCTTTTTCCAATCTTTACGCGAAAGGGCTCGCAATAATAACTGAGTAGCCTAAGAGGAGACGAATATGCCCCTTCCACTTCTCGTTCCGATTGCATTGGGAGCTCTAGGGCTCTTTGGAGCAGGAAAGGCAGTAAAAGCCGCTGTCGATTCTAACGAGGCTGATGACATCGGTAAATCTGCAGAGCGAATTGCCAGTGAAGCTGATAAAAACCTTGAGGAAAACAAACAATCTTGCAATGACAAGCTTGCCCGGTATGGCGAAAAAAAACTTCAGGCTTGCCAGACTAATATACAGCAATTTGTTGATCTATTTGGACAACTGAACAATGTCGAAATTGCTGAAAGTCCTGAACTCAGCAACTTGCGCATAGGTAAGTTTTCTGAAGTGGCATTGTCAGAGCTGAAGCATTCATGCTCCTTTGCTTCTGATTTCGCAGGAGGCGCAGCTGCTGGCGCAGTTGGTGGTGCATTAACGGCCTTTGGCGCTTACGGCGGAACCATGATGCTTGCCTCGGCCGGAACAGGTACTGCCATTTCCGCTTTAAGCGGTGTGGCGGCTACCAATGCCACCATGGCTTGGCTCGGTGGTGGCACCCTTGCTGCTGGTGGACTTGGGGTTGCTGGCGGCACAATGGTGCTGGGAGCGTTAGTTGCTGGACCGGCCCTACTGATTTTCGGTAGCGTCCTTGGGGCAAGCGCCTCAAAGAAGTTGGACCAGGCTCGTGCGAACTTGGAGAAAGCCCGCACTTATGAAGAGGAAGTAGAGGGAGTCATCTCCAAGCTACAGATGATTCAAGAAGTCACTGATTTAGCTTCCAATACGCTGTCAAATTTGCGTGGCAGACTTAGACGGGCAAACGGTAAACTTGAAGAGGTCATCGAGCAATTCGGCACAGACTTCTCCGCCTATTCCCAGAAAGCCAAGAATAAGGTATTCGTCGCCGTCAAGTACGCGCAATTAGTCAAGGCTCTGATCGATACGCCCATTCTCAATGAGGATGGCTCGCTTGTAGAAGATGCATCAGCCAAGTTCTCCGACTTTCAGTCGGCTCTTCAGCCAGCGACAGCGGGTTAAGACATTCAAGACCCATGACATGCAAGAGTTGGGCTTGCTCCGCCTTGGGGCAAGCCCTTTTGTTGTGGGTCCACGGCTTTGCTCCCTGCTTAGCTATTTGTCCATTTCTGGGAGGTTGGCGATCAAGCGAGCGATTTCCTATCGAAACTCCTGGCCTTGCCATCTAAGAGAACACTGCCGGGGGTATTGATAGTTAGCGCACGCCGCACAGCACGCACACGTGTATTTGTCGTTAGACCATGCTGCGTAAGCAAACTTGTCCAATGTGACCTGTCCAACCTAGTGCTCCCCCTTAAGGGGGAGCACTAGTATTACGCGCTGGACAGGACAGATGGACAGATAGACTGGGAGCACGGCGCAGCAACTCACAAATTCACCGTGCGGCAAGTGCGTGCTGTGCGCCGTGCGACGGTTGTCCCTATGCGGTCATGCTTAACTCATCTTCCCACTTCCTCGGGACGAATATGTATCCCCTCACGTTTCCGCGATCAGGAATGGTTTTCGTCTCCATGAGCCTGCCATAACGGTTGCGAGCCAACCATCCGCGCTTCAGCAGTTCGTCAACAAGCATCTTCCGCGATACGCCCTTACGGATCTCTTCGTGGAATATGCTCGGCTCGACCAGGTACAGCCACTCTCCTGACTCATACCAGACATAGCCTGCCGGGTTGTATACAGGTTTTTCGTTTTCGCTCGACCTAAGCCCACGGAAGCGGGTGTCCCGGTACTTCTGGAAGAAGGTTTTGATTCGCTCAAGGGCGTACTCGACTTCCATGTTGCCAACTCCCCCGCGTTGATCAATCCAGCGCTTAAAGCAGTGGACTGCGGCTGCTTGAGCAGTGCCTTCTGGCCAGGGCAGCACCCTGTATTGGATGGCGAGTTCGCCAGCTGCGGCAATGAAGCCGAAGTTGTCGCAGACTCTTTTCACTTGGCCAGAAGCGTCCGGAGGGCAATGTGCAGCCAGGAAGTCCTGTGTGCTGGCGGAAACTAGGTCCACGGCCTTGTCCGAGTCCACCGCTAGTTTATCAAGAAAGGTCCGAAGCGGTGCCCCGTAGAACTGTCTGGAGGCATCCGTGAGTTGGACACTGAGTGTCCGGCCTTCCATTCCCTCGGGAAGACTGGTGAATATGCCATGCCCAGTTCCTCCGTCCGCTTCGATGTCCACAACCCTGACAGCTTGTCCAGCCATGGCCTTGTCCCGTCCATCGGCCGCGATTTTGTCGCTTAGTGTCAACTCGCCTGTGGACAGGAATGCCAGACGCCATTCATGGCGTGTCCGGACATTGCCTTCCTTGTTCGCGCGGCCCTTGCCCTGACCGTTGGCAAGCATGTAGGCGGTTTCGCTTACGACCCGCGAACTGGCCTGCCCGATTTCATCGAGGCACAGAAGGTTGTCATTGTGCAGGGCGGCCGTGCCCTCCAGGGCGTTGTCCGTTGCCCTCCATTGTCGGATGAACCCACTTTGGCCACCTCCTCCGCACACCGACCCCGCGACTCGGTTGGCGGTTGTCTTGCCACACGAGGAGGGGCCGAACAGGTGGATGCCGATTCCGTCATGCCCGCAAGGAGTTAGGAGTGGCCCGGCGAAGGCAAAGGATACCACAAATTCAAGGATCGGGTGCCCAAGGCAGCGCTTCCCGATTCGTTCTTGCCATTCGTCAAGTGTTCCCTGCACATTGAAGGGACTTTGGCCGGTGGGGGCCTCGGGAATATAGATCTCGTCCTCACGCCCGCCGTAAGAGAGATCGTGAAGGATATACACTTGGCCGTGCCATCCGGACTTCCTGACCAGAGTCCCTCGCTTGGAAGATTGGATGGTCTGCAGGTAGGCTATGAGCTTCTCCTTGGCACGCCGATTAGGCTCGATGGCCAGGCCTGCGTCCAGTAGTCTTTCAAGGACAACGTCGCCATTGCCCTTCAAGTCCGCGCTGGGGATCACGAGTCGGTGGAGTTGTCCATCCGGATCGGTCAGTTCCACCAAGCGGCCCCAAGAACGGCTATTATGATCCCGCGTTTGGGCTATGACGTCCAGATGGGAACAAATGCGCGTCCCTGGAGCCGTCAGGTCTTCCGGATTCTCGTGGAAGTACACTCCGTCCGGTTCAAGGCGAAAGCAGCTTGCGGTGCATGCCGATTGAAAGTTGTTTGCCCGGTACAGCTGTACGGGGCTCGTCACTCCGCACAGCTTGCCGCAGTCAAACAACTCCTTGATCTTGGCGCAGGTAATGGGACCACTGCCGGCTCTTGCATGAGCTATCTTTTGGTCAGTGTCCGCAGATGTATATCCTGGATGTTTCTGGCTGTACTCGTGAGTGAGGGCGATCCCGACCTTACCCAGGCGGCAGAGATTCGATATCATGGCGTACCACATGGGCTCAGGAAGAGTGGCGGCGTTATCTCGGCAGTACCTGATGAAAAGGCATTCCGCCTCAGCCGTTTCCACGCCCTGGGATTGTCGGTAAAGCCGAGGCATGGCCTCGGCCTGGTCTTGTGCCCGGATATACAGGTCTTCCAGGCCAGGACATTTCTCTGGGGGCAACCCTCGATCACTGAGGTTCAACAGCCGAGGAGCCTCCGTTAGATTATACAATGCTTGGTAACCGACCTGAGTAAGCTCATCATAGGTAACCGGAACCTTATATCGTCCGTTTTGCCGCCGGATGTTCTCTATGCGCAGCAATTTTCCACGGCCCATGCAGTACAAGCTAAAGTCTATTGATTCTGAACCGTCACGCATTGGGCGCAAGTCACATAACTTGTTAACCATGCTCTTGTGTATGAGCGGCAAGTATGGATTACCATCCTTGCCGCCATAGATTGGAGCCGGAATAGCCAAGTGGCATCCCTTGCCTCCTGTAAGATGAAACCTGAACATTCTAGGATCAACAGAATATTTTACTTTAATATAGTGCACAAATTCGATCATGTCAGAAACTGCTTTCATTGGGTCTTCTCTACAGTCAAAATCAACTATGAGATCGCCATAGCGTACCGGTTCAGGCTTGCCCTTTTCGTAAGCATGCGAGAATGACATCGTGGAAAAGGCTGCTGCGCCGTCCTCGATAGCCTGCTGCCGCGTTTGTGGCGTGTCTTCGATAAGTTGCCAAGTTCCGCGCGGCGGATCACCTGCGGCCCAATATAAGTAGCGAGTTTTTTCAGTCTGTTCGGTCATGTGAGACTCTCCTTCCCCCTGTTCTGTCACGGAACAGGGGGCTTTTATTGTTTCATTTGAGACGGCTACGAGGCAGATTCAATCCAAAGATCCGTTGTCTTCAATTTTTTTATCCGTTCGGCGACAGTTGAGGGCTTCCCGTCGATTATTCTGGCTATCTGCCGGCCCGTAAGGTTTGGGTTTTCCTTATTGAGCGCCAGAATTTGCTGATCCAGCGCGTCGTGGGTCGCTTCAGTCTTGGCTGACAAGGCTGATTTGGGGACTTCCAGCATCTCGGATTCAGTGGCCAGAAGAGCCAAGCTTGCCTTGGGAGCTGGGTGAATGTGCACGCCTGCCCTTTTCACGGATTCGAGCCTGACGCTCGTGCCGGCTTCATCCTCAATCAGGTCGAAGACGTGGCTAGGCGTATCCGCGCTGCTCAAGTTGCGTCCCTTGGAGATTTCGAGATGGAAGCGGTCCTGGCCCTTGTGCGGCTTCTTGAGCATCCACATCAGGTCCAGGCCAAGTTCTTTGCCGATGGTGCCGTAGGAAGCTTTTTGGTCGCGTCCCGTATGATCGACGATGATGAGCGTCTTACCCTGGCTGCTGCACTCGGCCATGAACTCGTTCAGCGCTTGGCACCCTTCTATCTGGTGCGACATCGCCGAAGGCCAGAGGCAGTACACGCTGTCAGCGATGATTACGTCGGCCCAGGCCAAATCCTTCCTGAGCCTTGCCAGGCCATCTGGAGCCTCAAGGTGAGTCCTCTTGCCCTGATCAGCGAGGGCGATGAGCCTGAGGTTATCCAAGTCCTCGGATACAAGCGAGAACTGCTTGAGGAGTCTGCACATCCTGGAGCGCAGGACCCGAAGCTTCAACTCGCCATCGATGACGAGAACCCGCAGCGGCTTGGGGCAGCTCAGACCCCCGTCTAGAAGGCTCCCGCCTGAAGCCATACACAGCGCAGCCGCTGTGACAAACCAAGTCTTTCCAGATCCTCGGGGAGCGCACAGCATGGCCTTGTCGCCTCGGGCAAGCACTGGGGCTAGGGCGAATTCCATGGGAGCTTCTTCCAACGCCAGAAGCTCTCTGGCGCTAATCGCCGCTATCTCGTGATCGGCCTCCAGGCGAAGGCCAAATAGCCGGTTCGCCTCCGTGAGAAACTGTGCCTTCGATTGCAAATTTCCATGGAGGTACGCACGAGCCAGATCTTCTGCCAGAGCTCCATGGTGTGCTGCATGATCGCAACTGCCAGCTTCAAGTCCGGCGTAAGCGATGAGGAAGCAAGCGTGCCCAACTCCAGCCTTCCCCAGGGCGCGGCAAACCTTGTAAGCTTTGGAAAAGCCCTCTTTCGTAGAGCCTGCCCAGATGGCCACGCTTGGACGCCCCTGAAGATAACCCCAGTCCGTACCCTCGATGGAGCCCTCCAGACCGCCGGACCAGGTGGTCAGCTCGGTGTGATCCAGTATCCACTGGTGTTGTTTTCGTATGTGCTCGGCCTGAAGCTCATCCGCGCAGATCAGCACCGAACTGTTGGGAGATTCGCTAATAAGGTTAAGGTTATAGACTGGGTATGGTGGCGCTGGATGGAGATAGTCGAGGTGTAGCCAGCCATGCTGATTTTGCCACAGCGTAAGTGGCATCTTAAGGAGGTAGGGGGACGATTCCAGGGCGAAATACTCAACAAAGTTGCGAAAAGAGCCGTCTAAGGTCGTGTATGCATACGTAGTGCGGTAGGCATGCTGGTACTGACCAGCGCACAAGGCACCATGCTCCCACTTGTCAATACGAAAAGCAGAAATCTGTGCATGGCCGGGCAATTCATGCAACAAATATCTCTTTGATAAACTTTGCTGTATCGATGTACTCCGACCAATCTCTGTAGCAGCCATTTCAAGAGGGACACCATAGTAATGTGAGTAAAGAGACTCTAGACTGCTCCCATTCTGAAAGCCAAAGGTTGAACCCTGAATAACAGGGCTTGCTGACGGAAGACAGAGCAAACGATTAGTCTGCCATTGGCCAAGACGTTCGCTTTCCAAGCTAATCTTGAAGTTACCAATATAGTAAGAGCTTTGTCTTTGCTCTCCGAGCGGAAAGAGCCTCTTCAGAACCTGATTTAGGTGGATCTGAGTATACCTGTTTACGTAATCTCGACAAAGTTCTTCAGTCAGAGTATTATTTACACCGTAATGCCAATTGTTCTGGCCTGCTTCTCTAAGGTGAATGTAGGAATATTGATTCATAGTTTTCTTTTGCAGCATGGCTGCGTGTTGTGGCCTGCGAGCCGTTTTATCAACGTGATCACTTAAAATCTGCTTAGTGGGTATCAATAGCATTTACTGAAATTAGAGTTGGCGTATGCGGCTGCGCAACCATGCGATAAAGGAGTCCCGCTCATAGATCACATGGCGACCAGTACGTATCCGCCTTGAGGGGCCTAGCCCTTGGCTATCCAAGTTGGCCATCGTGCCCGCTGCCACCAATCCTCCGGTAAGCCGACCGACTTCCTTGCGAGCGAAGATTGGGGGTAACCCTGCCCTTAACTTTTCGAGAACATCCTCCGCCATAAATAACCTCCTTAAAAGTGATGAACGTGTATGACGCCCAATCCTTAATCGAAGGGTGGAGAACTCGCCCGGAAAGAAACTTTTTGAAGAAACTTTTCTCCAATAAGGAGATGGTCAATTGGCTGGCTGTTAAGCTGGATTCAGAGTAGCCCCTGCTTGGACCTGTCCCCCAAGCACATAAGTGGGATTTATTCCAGGCACCATCAGTGGCGATTGTTCGAAAGCTTGCCTATTTACAGATACGAGATTTTCCTGGATCAGGCCTTGCTCGACCCTATCCTTGTACGATTTTCAAGGGGAGATGGATCATCTGATGGAGATGCAAGAAGGGCTGGCTAGTTTGGGATTCGTTGACATCGCCGGGGCTATGCAGTCGAGAGGGACAAGAGTGGTGAGTCCAATGAGGACTATCGAGGGGTAGTCAGGCAATGAAAGAGCGCAGGGGCCGAGCCGTGAGAATTGCCTATTAGAGCAGCTTGCAAATGATTGGGCCGTGCTTAGCTGCTCAGCATGGCCATCGCATCAGCAGAAATCAGGCAGCGCGCTTTGGCTGCGCGTGAGGCTGGCGAGCACCCCAAGACCATAGCCAAAGTGCTTGGAGTTGGTGAGAGAACCGTTCGTCGTTGGGTTTTCCTGAGCAAGTCGGGCCAGAGCTTACGGCTCCAAGCATCGACGGGTAAGGCAGGTGGGTCAAATCCAAGATGCCGCGAAAGGGCAAAACTGGGTCAATTTTAGGCTGCCGTTGACACGGCTCGATGAGCTGGTGAAACACAGGCCAGATATGACCTTGGAAGAGCTCAAGGCGGCTCTTTCCCGCGATATTCATATCTCAACTGTGCACAGGGCCCTGCGGCGGCTTGGATACAGATGTAAAAAAAACACTGCGAGCCGACGAGCAGGACAGGGCTGACATCAGGTTCGCTCGCCGCATCTGGCGGATCATGCAAAGGGGCATTGATCCGCACCGCTTTGTCTTTCTGGATGAATCGGGCGCGGCTACGAACATGACCAGACTGCGAGGGAGAGCCAAAGGCGGAAAGCGGTGCCACGACCGAGCCCCTGGCGGGCACTGGAACACCACGACCATGATCTCCTCCATCCGTCTGGATGGCACAACCGAGTGCATGGCCATCAAGGGGCCGACGACCGGCGCGGTGTTTCGGGAGTACGTCCGTGCAGTTCTGGCCAAAACGCTTAGGCCAGGAGATATTGTCGTTGCGGACAATCTGTCGGCACACAAAGACGCAGAAGCACGAGAGCTGATCAGGCAAGCCGGAGCCAGATATTGGCCGCTACCCGCGTACTCGCCCGACCTAAACCCCATTGAACAAATGTGGAGCAAGGTGAAAGCCGTCTTGCGCGGGTTCAAGGCTCGCACGGACGAGGCTCTTTACGAAGCTCTGGCGCAGGCCCTAAACAGCATCACCCCCGAAGATGCATTGGGCTGGTTCAGGGCCTGCGGGTATTGGCCAACTCAATAGAGAATTGCTCTATGGCAAAACTCAATTGAGAGTCTGAGCGGTACGCTTAAGGAGTTTGTTGTCTGAGGCTACTCTCAAAAAATGCCCAGGTTGAAGCATTTCAGCAGTTCACTTAGGCCATTTGTAAACTTAAATTTATAAAGAGTGTCGAATTTCCTACGATGCAACGACCTTTAGCCTATAGGCAGAACTTCTCCTTCTTTAATACATTTACATGTATTGTTGTAGTAGTTTCCCAACCTTGTCTCTCCAGACTCATTGTACTTTGCAATACCCTTATCCAGACCTCTCTTACGGAACTCGTTTATCGCTTCACGCTTTCCCGTTTTGTTTATGTCTGCGTAATCCCATAGCCATAGTCCAACGGCTCTTGCATGATAGCTCGCAATTCTGTATTGCGCTATCCAATCTTTCTTGTCCATCGCGTATATTCTGGATAGCTCATCATCACCTAACGGTATATCTTCACGTATATTTTTGTGAATTGTTCTGAACGATATTAATTGCCTTTCAATCTCCTTCATGACCTCGTTGTGATCATATTCATCTGTCAGCGCATTAATACAAAAGAGTATGTTGGCATTTATTTCATGGCCTAAGTTTGAAAAATTGCTGTCTTCCTCTTGTGTGTAAAAGTCGCGCTTTATCGTCTTAACAAGATGGTTTTTATTAGATGCTGGTGGCCTTGGGTATTTGCGAGGGTATGGAGGAAGACCGCACCTGCTCTGAGTGGGATAAAAAGGAAATGCTTCCTCATTTGCTAGATGCCACTTTAGAATAAGATCTGGGTCTAAGAGCTCAATGAGTACATACGCGAAATGACCATATCGTATGGATAGGTCGTTTAGGTAAGCTACGGAGGATAACTGTACATCGCTAAGCGTAGACAGATCAAACCAAGGCTTCTCTTTTCCTTCTTTATATCTTGCAAAATACGTAAGCAAAATAGGGTCTAATCCCTCTAGTAAGTCTAATTCAGTTAAGGCATTACATCCCATAATACAACTAATTGACTCAATAACGTTTGCTTTAAAACAATCTACTTCTGTAAGTGCCTTGCGTTTTATATATTCTACTCTCCAAAATATCCTTTCTCTAGCTTGCTGCTCTTCTTTGTTTTCAGCTTCCATAGCTAATCACACTTGTTCCTTTTTGAGTTCCGTATACATGTTAAAAATGACATTTTGCTTCCTTACCTGAGCACAAAGAGTGCTCGCTGAGAAATCAGTCCGGCACCCAATTTGGTTAAGCTATGCCAACCGTAGCTTTCCGACAAAATTTAGGGATGAGGTAGAGAAAAAGAATTTTAAAATAGAGGGTTAGACCAAAGCTTAACTTGATTCATTGGTGTTGCGCTCTCCTCCCTTTTCACTGTGCTTCACGCCACGTAGACTGAAAACCTTGTACCATCCTTGTACCAGCGGAAAGATGGCTGGGACATCAAAGCTGCGCAGGAGAAGAAAACGTGCACTATTCCTGGTACCCGGGACCGGACTTGAACCGGTACGGCCTTGCGGCCGAGGGATTTTAAGTCCCTTGCGTCTACCACTTCCGCCACCCGGGCGAGGAATTGGGGGACCAAGAATTATACGTGGCGCCGGGTTGCGTCAATTCCTAAGCATTGTCCGGCCCGCGCAGGCGGGCGGTCACGCTCGTCCGGATTCCGGCAATCCGCTTTCCCGCGTGCTCGCCCTGTCCCGGGATGTTTGCGGCAGTGCGCAGGCGGTCTCACGACGTCGTTTCGGTCGTGAGTTTGACCACCGCCTTGCGCATGAAAAAGCCCACGCTGCGCAGCGGGAAATAGCGCACGTTGAGCAGCCAGTTCTCCCAGCGCTTGCGCTGCTTGTTGCGCTCGTTGGAACTCAGCCCGCCGCCGTCGAAGACGCAGACCGCCATATCGGTGTAAGCCAGCCGGAAACCGTGCTTGAGCACGGCGCGCAGAAGCCAGTCGCGGTCCGCGCAGATGGCATAGCGCATGTCGAATCCGCCGGTGGACTCGAAGACCCGCCGCGAGGCGAAGATGGCCTGGTGGCACACGGTATCGTAGAGCAGGTCGCGCGGGTCCAGGATGCGCGTCCTGTCGATGCGCTCCTCGGCCACCCAGGCGCTGTACACGTTGCCGTGCACTATGTCCGCTCGCGCGGCCCTGATCTCTCGGGCCATGCGCGAGAGGATGTCCGGCTCGGCCAGCCAGTCCCCGCAGTTGAGGAAATAGACGTACTCGCCCCGGCACAGCTCCAGGGCCTTGTTCATGGCGTCGTAAACGCCGCTGTCCGGCTCGCTGCGGAACATGGTCACGTGCGCCGCATTGCGCTCGACAATCCGCATGGTGCCGTCGGTGGAGGCTCCGTCCAGTATCAGGTACTCGTACTCGCCGAAGTCCTGAATGGCCATGGAACGGATGGTCCGCTCCAGGGTGTCCTCCCCGTTCCTCACGACGGTCACGATGCTGAAGAACGGGGCGGGACTGTCCTTCCCGGCCCGTTGCCGCGCTTTGTGCATGCACTCACTCCCTATCAGGCGGACAGGCTCCGCCTTGGTTAGCGCCTGGTTCCCCGCAGGGTGCGCATCCGCCACGTGTCGGTCTCCCGGCAGTATACCACGGCCGGAGCCTTCAGCCCACACAGGCTGATGCGGTCCAGGCCGTGCACACGGGACATGGCCCGGCTGGCGAGCATGCGCGCCCTGTCCAGGGAGCTGCCTGTCACCATGGGGGCCATTTCGCGCTCGTAGCGCTCGAAGACCGCGGTTTTCTGGTTCCCGTGCCTGCGGAAAGCCGCCAGAAGCGTGTTCACGAGCACGAGGTCCGCCTCGCGGGCGAAGCGGGTCCACAGATCGAAGTCCGCGGCGTAGCGGTAGCGCGTATCCAGCCCGCCGGCCTTGTCCCACAGGGATCGCCGCCAGAAGGTGGATTCCTGCTGGATGAAACGGTTGTCGCGGCCGTTGTAGAGCCCGCGCCGCACCATGTCGCGCGGGAACGGTCCGACCGTGTCCAGTTCCACGAGCATGCCCTTGCCGTTGAGCTTGATCTGGTTGGAGGTGATCCAGGCCACCTGGGGAAACTGCCCGAACACCGCGGCCACGGTGGCCAGTGCGCCGGGCAGGTACATGTCGTCGCTGTTGAGCCAGGCCATGACTTCGCCCGAGGTCTGCGCGAAGCCGGCGTTGATTGCTTCGTACTGCCCGCCGTCCGGGCCGGATTCGTAGCGGAAGGACACGCCCCGGCAGCGGCAGGGCAGCTCCCCGCTGTCCACCATGTCCTTGAAGCGCGCCAGGATCTCCACGGAGCCGTCCGTGGAGCCGCCGTCCTTGACCATGTACTCGATGCCGAAATCCCCTTCCTGGCTCAGCACGCTCTCCAGCGTCTTGGGCAGGAAGGCCGCCTGATTGTAGGAAGGCGTGACTATGGCGAAGACAGGCCAGGACATGCTCATGGCCTCCCCTGTCCGTGCATGGATTCGTCCAGCAACTCGGCGTACCAGTCCAGGTACTCGCGGGCCATGCGCTCCTGGCCGTGGCGTTCCTTGGCCGTGCCCGCCGCGCGTCCGCCCATGGCCTTGCGCCCCTCCTCGTCATCCAGCAGTCCGCCGAGCCTGGCCGCCATGGCCTCCACGTCGCCCGCAGGCACGAGGTGGCCGGTGCTGCCGTCGTCGATCTGCTCGGGCACTCCGCCCACCGCCGTGGCCACCACGGGCGTGCCGCAGGCCTGGGCCTCCAGCACCGTGTTCGGGTAGTTGTCCTGCAGGGCGGCGTGCAGGAACACATCCGCCGCCTGATAATGACGGGCCACCCGGGCCGCTTCGGACACGAACCCAGCCGAGCGGATGGACCAGCCATCGCCGTTTTCCTCGATGATGTCGCCGCCCAGGCAGAGCAGGACGTGCCTGTCCGCGCGGCTCTGGCCGGCACTGGCGGCCGCCTTGAGAAAGGCCCGCCTCGCCGTGCCGAAGCCTTTGCGCAGGTTGTCCTGGCCGCCATGGGCCATGTACAGCACTACCTTGTCGCTGTTCGCCAGGCCCAGGGAGGCCCTGGCGTACAGGCGGTCATCAAGGCTGTCGGCGGGCCGGAAAACGCTCAGGTCCACGCCGTTGCGCACCACGCGTGCCCGGGGCTCGAAGGGCGGATAGACCGCCAGCAGCCGATCCAGGAGCCAGCGGCTCGGCGCGGCAACATGCAGATCGGCCCGGTGCAGGATGTTGCGCTTGCGCTTCCAGTTGAAGCCCGTGGCGTCGCGCTTGACCGGCGGGTAGGCCTGCAGGTCCGGGCAGTTTCCGCAACCGAAGCGGAAGCGCTCGCAATCCATGGCATAGGCGCAGTGGCCGGTCACGATCCATTCGTCGTGCATGGTCACGACCGTCGGCAGGGCCTGGCTCAAGGCCGGCAGTTCGCGCAGGTCGAACCAGCCGCTGTGCAGCACGTGCGCGTGCAGGATGCCGGGCTTGCGCGGCGGCAGGGCAAGCAGCTCCCGCGTGGCCGGATAGTGGAAGTCCTCGCGGCCAGCGCGCGCATCGAAAAAGCGGCTTGGCTCGGCCAGGTAGGACAGGCTGCGCGCCGCTCCGGGCAGGTAGCGCACGCGGCGCCGGACAAGCTCGCGCTCCAGGCGGCGCAGCGGTCCGGCCCACGGACCCCGCCGTTCGTCGTTGGGCAGGGCCAGGACACGGGGGTCGTCGCTGAACTTGACGCCCACGGCCATGTACGCGTCCAGGCCGGCCGCGAGATAGGCCCGGTGCAGTTGCCAGGCTATGCGCGCCGCGCCGCCGCGCGTGTCGAAGACATTGGCCTGCAGGATGGGCGGCAGGCCCGGCCTTCCGGCCAGGTCCGCGAACGATCCGCGCAAGCCTTGAGGCGCTTGCGTCTGGTCCGAGAGAGTGCGCTGCCCTCTCTCGGGCTCTCTCCCGCCAGGGAGATGATCTCCCTGGACCCCTGTTTCACCTGCAGCGCTTCCCGATGGCTGCGGCTCAGTCGAGGACCGTGTTTCATTCACGGCGAAACCAGTCCCGATATCCGCGTTCCCTGCTCCCGCGGACTCGGGCGTCTCCACGGTTTCCAAGGCAGGACCCTGCTGTTCCGCCACAGGCTCTGGCGCCGGCGCGGAAGGCGCTGGGGTGACATCGGCGCGGGCGACCTCCGGCTGGCCAAGGCCCTTGGCCTCTCCCGCCTCCATGGGAGTCTTTGCAATCTTTGCAGCCTTGGTCTTTGCAGTCTTTACGGACCGGGGAGTTCCGGGTTTCTTGTCCGCTTTGGGAGCCTTGGAGGACTTGGCGGCCTTCGCGCCCTTGGGCTCCTTGGCTATCTTACGAGACCCGGGCTTCTTCGGAGTCTCGACGATCCTGGAATTCTCTTTTGCCATGCTCATGACTGTCTCCCTAAAAGAAGCCTGAAGCGGGCGAACACGGGCGAGGCGTACTCGACCGCCTGGCCCAGCTCGTCGCGGGTTATGGCCCCCGTAAGGCAGGCCAGGAGCAGGAAAAGGGTCGATGTTGCGGCCATGACCGCCAGCAGGGACAGCATGCCCGTGGCCAGGGGCGCCAGGAGCAGGTGCGCCAGCACGGCGGCCGCGGCCCCGGCGGCCAGGGGCGGCAGGAAGGAGCGCCTGGCCAGGGACGGCAGGTCGTGGCCCAGCACGCGGTTGTTGGCGTACCAGACGAACACCGGCCCTATCAGCAGGTTGCTGCCCAGGAAGGCCAAGGCCACGCCGTTCACGCCCAGGGCCTTGCCCAGCGGATAGACCAGGGCCAGGTTGATCAGGGCCGTGCAGATGGAGAACAGGCCGGTGACCTTGGGCCTGCCCATTCCGTCCACCACGATGGACGGAATGTTGGTGAAGGCGTCCACCAGCAGCGCCGCGGTGATGAGCGTGACCACTAGACCTGCCTGGGCCGCGAACTCCTCGCCCATCCAGAAGCCCAGGAAGCGGTTGCCGAAGAGCATGAGCGGCAGGCAGACGCATATGGCGATGGTGACGATGAGCCGCGAGGCCTTGAGGTACAGGGCCACGATGGCCGCATGGTCCTGCTTGCCCTGGAATCCGCTGACCACGGGCAGGATGACCGAGCCCACCAGGTAGGTCACGGTCATGAGCTTGCGCACGAGGTTGAAGGGCACCACGTAGTAGGTCACCCAGGACAGGCCGAGGATCGCGCCCGTGAGCAGACGGTCGGCCTGGAAACGCAGCACGCCCGACAGGCGGCTCATGGACGAGTACAGGCCGAAGCGCAGGATGGTCTTGAGCGGCCCAGGCCGCAAGACCGGCCGCAGGCGGATGCCGGGCAGGAGTCTGCGGCAGATGACCACGTAGGTCAGCACGCCCAGCAGGGGCACGGCCACGTTGACCAGCACGACCTCCAGCAGGCCGTAGCCCATGGTCAGCAGGCCGACCATGGACAGGGTCGTCAGCAGGTTCATGGCCATGGTCACCCTGCTGCTGACGTCGTAGCGGTTGAGGCCCCAGGGGATGGACTGCATGGCCGTGACGAGCATGGTCAGCACGAAGCCGACCGATCCGACCCGGAAAGCCTCCACGGCCGCGCCCTGCAGATCCGGGGGCACCTTGAGGAAGCGCGTGGCCAACACGTCGGCCAGGCCGTAGATGACCGCGCCGCCGACCAGGCCCAGCAGCAGGTAGAGCAGCATGGTCGAGCCGATGATGTCGTTGACCTGGGCCAGGTCGCCCTTGGCGCGGTACTCGGCCACGTACTTGGTCATGGCCTGGCCCAGGTTCAGCTCCAGCATGGCGAAATAGCCGATGACCGCCAGGATGAGCACGAGGATGCCGTAGGATTCCGCGCCGAGCCTGGCCACGATGTAAGGCAGGAAGACGAAGCTGATGCCGATGGAAAAGACCCAGCTCGCCGTGTTGAACAGGGCGTTGTGCAAGGTCTGGTGTTTCTTGGCCATTCACGCTCCTTGGGCTAGCCGATGCGCGCGCCGGAGAGGGTTTCGGCCCCCTCCGGCACGGGTTCGCTGAACGCTCGGCCCTCCAGGGCTGCCCTGCGCAGCTCCAGGGCCACAAGGTTCCTGATGAGCACGGTGAACAAGACCAGCAGATAGGACTGGTGCGGGTACGAGAAGACCGCGCCGGACATGAACATGGGTAGCCAGACCCCGAACACCGCGGCCAGACCGGCCACCAGCGGCCGCGCCGGACTGTCCGGCACCTCCCGCCAGTAGCGCCCGAGGCGGCGCAGCGTATCGAAGCCCAGCCAGAGCATGAACAGCAGCCCAGGCAGACCGAGCTTCATCCAGACGTACAGGAAGCTGTTGTGCACGATCTCCGTGGGCTGATTCTCCTCCAGCCAGCCTCCCACCAGCGCGCTGGGGACCGGAGTGTGCCGGGAGCCGATGCCCAGCCCCTGCACCGGCCGCTCCAGGAGGTCCTGCAGCGTGTACCAGGCCTCCAGCTTGTGGTGCAGGTTGGAGTGCTGCCGCGTGTCGAAGAAGGTGGTGAAACGCGCGCCGATGCGCGCCAGCTCCCCGGACAGGCCGCGCTCGCCGTAGACCGCGGCCATGAGTGCCAGGGGGATGGCCAGGGCCAGCCCCAGCAGGGCGTAGCGCATGAAGCGCTCCCGCGCGACGCGGTCCGACCAGCGCCAGAGCAGCAGACCGCCCAGGACCAGTCCGAGCCAGTGCGAGCGGCGGAAGGCGAACACGAGCGCGCCCAGCATGGGCAGCGATCCCAGCACGAGAAAGACGCGCATGCGTCCGCGCACCCTGCCCGTGCCCAGCAATGCCATTGCCAGGAAGAGCATGACCGAAAAGGCCATGAGCTCGGCCGAGTCACGGCTGACTATGGTGTAGCTCTCGTAGATGAAGCCGCGTCCCGCGGCGAAGAAGGCCAGCAGTAGGGCCGCCTTGGCCGCGCAGGCGGCGAAGAGGATGACCAGGAAGCGCCCGATGTGCTGGTAGGAATCCAGGATGTTGGCGCAGACGAAGAAGCACAGCAGCGGGTATATCCAGCGCGTGGAGTCGGTCTGCAGGTCTTCCACAGGCCAGCCGCCGGCGCGCCCCGTCAGCCAGCCCAGGGCGATGATCCCGGCGAAGGCCAGAAGCCCCCAGGGCGAGACCAGGGACTTGCGCCGCTCCAGCATGACCCTGCGGAAGAAGGTCAGCAGGGCCAGGAAGAGCAGGAAGCTGACCGTGGCCGGCGGAAGGCCCGGCGGGTCCGGGTCGAAGATGGTCAGGGTCCTGCCGGGAATGCCTTCGCCGGTGTCGCTGATGAACACGATCATGGCGAAGAAGATGCCCAGCCCGTACTCCGGCCTGAACATGGCCACGGCCGCGGCGGCGATGCCGACGGCCCCGGCCAGGGCTGCCTTGAGCGGCAGGAAGGCCAGGGCGGCCGCCACCATCAGGCCCAGAAAGGAGGCCGCCGCCAGGCCGAGCCCCTGGCGCGCGGCCGTAGCTTCGCGCGTGGTCATGGCCTCTGCCCTCCCTCGCGCGGGTCCAGGGGGGCGCCCGCTCCCGGCTTCCTTGCCCTATTCACGAACACTCGGCGTGGCATGCTTGACTCCTCGCGCGACCAGCAGGTCGCGGTAGATGGCTACGAGCCTCTCCTGCTCGCTGGCCCAGGTGTGCCGCAGCGCCACGGCACGGCCCCGCTCCAGGACCGCACGCCGCCCTTCCGGATCGTCCATGGCCCGGCGCATGGCCTGCGTCAGGCTGGAGACATCGCCCGGCTCGAAGAAGAACAGCGTGCCGTCGTCGAAATAGTCCCGCACGCCGCGCGTGTCCGGGGCCACGACCGGCACGGCCTTGGACAGGAACTCGAGGATGCGCGTGGGCAGGTTCAGCTCCGTGAACCTGTAGCGCTTGTTGGGGATCACGCCGAGATCCGCCTCGGGAATGACCCGCGCGATCTCCTCCAGAGGCACGCGGCCCCGGTAGTCCACGATGCCCGCCAGACCCAGCCCGTCGCGCCTGCGCAGGAACTCCGGCACGAAATCGCCCTCGCCGTAGACCGCCAGTTCCACGGGCCGTCCCTCGGCACGCAGAGCGGCCACGGCCTCCAGCAGCGAATCCAGCCCGTGCCGCTCCACGATGGTGCCGTGGTACATGAGCCTGAAAGGGCCCTCCCCTTCGATCCGCGGCCGAGGCTCGGGCCAATCCCCGAACACGCTTTCGTCGGGCGAGTTCAGAACAACGCCCATGCGCTCGACCGGGCAGCCGCGCGAGACGAACAGCACCCTGAAGGCCTCGTTGGCGGTTATGCAATGGTCGGCGTAGTTCACGGCCCAGCGCTCGATGCCGAGCAACCCGCGTATGGCCGGATGGTCTTCCGCCAGGCCGTACTTGCTCATGTAGACCTCGGGCATGGGGTCGTGCAGGTCCAGGATGACCTTGGCGCCCATGAGCTTGGGCACGGCCGCGGCGGCCACGATGAAGTCGGGCATGTTGTGCGTGTGCACCACGTCCCAGCGCCTGGACGGCGCGTGGCGGGCCAGATACGCGGCGGCCAGGCCGATGAAGCTCGCGTACTGGTAGATGTAGCGCAGCTTGCCTGCGCGCTTGCGGCGCACGGGCATGCGCTGCACGTTCACGCCGTTGACCACCTCGCTGGCCGGTTCTCCCGGCTCGCGCAGGCAGACGACGTCCACCTCCATGCCCCGCCGCTCCAGGGCCTCGGCGTCCCGGCGCACTCGGGGGTCGTCGGGATAAGGGGAGAACACGACCATGCAGACCTTGCCCTGCAGCATGCCGGCGCTCATCGTTGCACCCCCAGGCGGCGCAAGAAGAGCGATCGCAGCCGCGTGAGCTGCTCCTGGCGGTGGTAGACGGCCACGTCCTCGGGGATGCGCTCCTCGGGATTGCCCGCGCAGTAGCCGGCCAGCCTGGTCAGGCTGCCTATGACATACGGCTTCTCGGCCAGGCGGTAGATGATCTTGGCCACCTCGTAGGCCGGATGGGTACGCAGGGCGCTGTCGGCCTGCCCCTGGCGGAAACGCGCCGAGAGAATGCCCTTGTTGCCGCCCGTGCGTTTGTGGTGGTGCACGACCAGGTCCGGGAAAGCCCGCACTTCCCAGCCCTTCATGCGCGCCACGATCTCGGCCAGGGCGTCCTCGCTCCCGCACTTGAGCGGCATGAGCCCCCCGATCTCCTCGAAGCACTCGCGGCGGAAGAACTGCACGGCCCCGCACACGCTCCAGGGCTTGGACAGCACCCGGTAGCGCCGCTTGCCGTCATGGTCGTAGCGCCGCACCCCGCCGGCCAGCCCGAGCTTCGGCTCATTCAGCATGCGCCGCATGACCGTTTCGTAATAGGTCTGGCCCAGGGTGATGTCCGCGTCCAGATTGCCTATGAACTCGTAGTCCAGGCCCGCCAGCGCCCGCACGCCAGCGCTGAAGGCCCGCACCTTGGAGCCGAAGTTGTACGTGGCGTCGGACGAGCGCGAGACGAGGCGCAGGAACGGAAGCCGCCTGGCCATGTCGCGGACCACTCCCGCCGTGTTGTCCGTGCTCCCGTCGTCCACCACTACCCAGCGTTCGGGCAGCAGCGTCTGGCGCGCCACGGCCGCGATGGTCCGGCCGATGGTCCGCTCCTCGTTGCGGGCCGGCGTGACCAGCACATAACGCATGGGCATCTCCATGTTCGTTTCGTTGTCCATGAGCGTTGCCAAGGCCAGCATGTCTCCTTCCCTCCTCCGTGTACTGCGCTCAAAAGCAGATGAAGCGCGACCGGCCGCCCCCCGGCAGGCTGTGCGCGTGCCTGGCGGCCTCAGGCATTCCCGGCCGACCCCTTGGCCCGCTGGTCCTTGCCGAGTCCGTCCAGCAACTGCCGGACAATGGCCAGGGGCGTGCGCAGGATGATCTTAAGGTCGAACCACAAGGAAAAATGGTTGGCGTAAAAGATGTCCAGGCGGGCCATCTCCTTGAAGGTCAGCCTGTTCTTGCCGCTGACCTGCCACAGGCCGGTCATGCCCGGCGTGCAGTCCAGCCTGCCCCGGCACCAGCGCTGGTACTCGGCCACCTCGTAGCCGATGGGCGGCCTCGGCCCCACCAGGCTCATGTCGCCGCGCAGCACGTTCAGGAGCTGGGGAAGCTCGTCGATGCACAGCTTGCGCAGCAGCCTGCCGCCGCGGATGATGCGCGGATCCCTGGAGTCCAGCTTGGTCATGGGCGCATTGTCGTCGGTGATGACGCGCGTCATGTAGTCCTGGTGGCGCGATTCGCCCAGGTCCACGCGCATGGTCCGGAATTTGAGCATGGTGAACGGCCTGCCGCCCCGGCCTATGCGTTCCTGGCGGAAGAACACCGGGCCGGGAGACACAATGCGTATCCACAGAGCCGCCAGGAGCATGAAGGGCGAAGCCGCGAGCAGGGCGACGCCCGAGCCGACGATGTCCAGCAGCCGTTTCCAGAAAGGATGGGGCTTGGCGAACAACCCCTGGCAGGCGTCGATGCGTTTCGTCCCGAGGCTTTCGGCCTCCGGGGTGTCGTCGCTCCGTCCGCCGCCATGGCCCTTCGTACGGTCGGGGTCGCCGCCGTCGCGTCCGGGATAGGCGAACACGACATAGCGGAACCGGTCCCGCTGGCCATTGCTCAGCACGGACTTGGCGAAGACATGCGCCGAGGAGTCCGTGGTTCCGTAGAGGATGACGCCGAGACGGCCGCCTTCGCACCAGCCTGCCTCGTCCGAGAGCCTGGCCCGGTCGATGATCTGGCGGGCCAGCTTGCCCAGCCCGTTGCCCGAAACGGCCTCGGACCTGTCGTCGGGCGCGCCGTCACGGCCGGCGCCCGACTCGCCGCCGGGCTGGCCGTTCAGCTCGAAGGTGACCAGGGCGAAGGGATGGCCGCACCGTTCGGCCCGTTGGCGGCTTTTGTCCAATGCCCGCTTGAAGCTCCGCAAGTCGAGGAGGCCGGGCACCACCGGGTGTGCGTCCGCTTTCCCGTGAGTGAACAGCTTGAACATGTCTATTAGCACCATGAAGCCCTCGCCTCGTTGCATGCGTTGGCGCCGAATGCCCGCTCAAACCCGCTCGTAGATGAACTGCGGGATCGGGTAGTCCCGCTTGTTGAGCAGCACGCCGAGGATGTTCCCGCCCAGGGCGCGGATGCGGTTGGCCAGGGTGTCGGCCACCTGCCAGCGGGTCCTGCCCGCCTCCACCACGAGCACCACTCCGTCGCTCAGGCCGGACAGGGACAAGCCGGCCGGGCTTCCCGCGGCCGCCGGGCTGTCCACCAGCACGAGATCGAAGGTGGAGCGCACGGAATCGAAGAAGTCCTTGGCCTTGCCCTGGCTGAGCATGAGCTGGTGCGGCCGGCCCCGTCCCTTGACCTTGGTCACGTAGAGCGATGTGTCCGCGATGCGGAAGAAGGACGCGGGGGCCAGCTCGCCCTTGCCTTCTCCCGATCCGTTGCCGTCCTCCGAGTCCATGTGCTTCTCGGGCCGTATGTCGAAATGGTCGGCCTGCAGCGAGCGCTCGTGGTTAGAGTCCAGCAGGAGCACCTTGCGCCCCAGCACCAGCGTGACCACCTTGGCGAACTCCCGGCACAGCTCCGTGGAGCCCTCGTCGGGCAAGGCGCTGACGAACTGCACCACGCGGCCGCCGTTGCCGGGCAGGAGCATGGCGATGTTCTGATGCAGCCCGAGCAGCGTCTCCTTGAGCGATTCGCTCACGCTTCCGAGCTTGAAGTTCTGCCGGCCGGGGCCGGCCAGGGCCGGCCTGCCCTCCGGCGCCGTTCTTTCCGACCGCTCCAGGGCTTCATAGATTCTGGTCATGGCATCCTCTCAACTTCCAGGGTTCAATTGCCGCCCAGGGGCGGAATGATCAGGACTTGCCCCACGGCGATGTAGTCCGGGTCCACGATGGACGGATTGGCCGCCAGGATGGCGGTCAGCTCCCGCTGTCCGCAGAAGCCGTAGGCCTCGATGCACAGCTTGGTCAGGTAGTCCCCGGGTTTGGCCGTGACCCGAGCGGCGTCGTCCCAGGCCAGGCTCGCCCAGGCGAGGCCCGTCGGCGCCGCCAAACCTTGGGCCGGGGACGCCGGAGCCGGCTCCTCGTAAGACGAGGGCCGCTCCGGCATCCCTGCCCTTGGGCTGAAGGCCGCCGGCCGCTCTGCCACGGCCGGCTCCCGCGGATCAGCCTCGCCGGTCTCCAAGACCGGTAGGGGCGACGGTTTAGGAGCATCAACCGTCGTCGCCTTGGAAGCCGAAACCTGCAGGGCATCTCCTTGGCCTTCAGGCCGGGCGGGAGCTGTCCGCTGCTCCCGCTCGGCCTGAGGCGCCGGCCCGGGCGCTTGCCCATGGGGCGAGGCCCGCCATGCCGCTCCCTCCCCGTGATGCGGCATGGTCTGGGTCGCCGTGGGCCAGATCGCGCTCAGGCTCTGGTGCAGCGCCTCACGATACGCATAGGTTGGCAGAAGCAGGGCGCAGGTGAGGCATAAGGCCGCCAGCACCGGCTTCAGGAAGGACGCCCTGCCCCTGGGCTCGCCGTCCCGGTCGCGGATGACCTGGTCCACCACTTCCCGGGAAACGGGCTTGCGCTGCAGCCCGTAGCCCGCGATGAGCGCATTGTCCGCGATGATGTTGATGGTGCGGGGGATGCCCTTGGCGTAGCGCACGATCCTGCTCTCCGCGCCCCTGGTGAAGATCGTCTCGGGCCGCGAGGATGCGTGGGAGAGGCGGTGGCGGATGTACTCCCGGCCCTCCTGCTCGGTGAGCGGGAAGACGGTCGTGCGCACCACCACGCGCTGTTTGAGCTGGCGCAGCTCGGGCCGGTCCAGCTTGTCCCTCAGCTCGGGCTGGCCGATGAGCACGACCTGGATGAGCTTGCGCCTGGTCGTCTCCAGGTTGGAGAGCATGCGCAGGTTCTCCAGGGTGTCCAGGGGCACGTTCTGGGCCTCGTCGATGAGCAGCACCACGTTGCGGCCCGTGTTGTACTCGTTGATGAGCTCCCGATAGAGCTGCTGGAGCATGGAGTTCACGCTGCCGCCCTCGGCCTTGAGCCCCCACTCCTGGAAGATGGTCTCCAGCAGCTCCTTGAAGGTCACCTTGGAGTTGAACACATAGATGGGCCGTATCTCGTCGCGGTCGGCCAGCTCCAGGTAGGAGCGCACGATGGTCGTCTTGCCCAGGCCTACCTCGCCCAGGATGCACACGAAGCCCTTGCGGTTCTCGATGCCGTAGATGATCGACGCCAAGGCCTCCTTGTGGCTTGGGCTCAGGTAGAGGAACTTGGGATCGGGAGTGATGTGGAACGGCTCCCGATCGAAGCGGTAGTAGTCTAGATACATTGGACGAAGTCCCTCTTGGAGACCGAGGCCAGCACGGGCAGGCCGATCCGGTTGCGCACATGGTCGGGGGTGTGCAGGGTCTGGTCGAGGTATTCCAGCAGGAAGGCCAGGGCGATGCCGCCCAGGATGCCCATGAACACGCCCAGCACGAGGTTGACAAGGGTCCTCGGGCCCAGAGGCAGCATGGGCAGCGTGGCCGGCTCGATGACGCTCACGTTGGAAACGAGGCTCTTGTCCATGGCGTTGGAGATGGCCGCCCGGCGCATGGTCTCGTAGAAGTTGGCGTAATCCTGCTTGAGCAGCTCGACCTGGCGCTCCATGCCGTCCACCTCGCGCTCCTTGCCGACCAGGAAGCTCAGGCGGTCCTGCATCCCGGCCAGCTGGCTCACCAGGGCGGTCTTGCGCGCACGCGCGGCGGACAGTTCGGCCTCCTCGGTGCGCATGGCCAGCTGCAGGGCCTGCACGTTGGGGTCGATGCCCGTGGTGATCTCGCCGCCCACCTGCTTCTCCGCGGCCAGAGCCTCCTGGGCGACGCGGATCTGCTCGCGCACCTGCACGAGAGGACGGTAGCTGTCGGCGTAGCGCGAGGAGAGGTCGATCTCCCGCAGGCGCAGTTCCAGGAGGTTCTGCTTGATGGCTTCGGCCGCGGTATTGGCCCGCCCGTCCACCCTGTTGAGCACGATGGTCTCGGAGCGGCCTTGCAGGGCCCTGCGCTGGGCGTCGATGCGGGCCTGCGAGGCCTCTATGCTCGCGTTGGTCTCGTCGATGCGGCCCTGCAGGGCTTCGATGCTCTCGATGAGCAGCTGGGTCTGGTTCTGTATGGAGGCCAGCTTGAAGCGCGCCTTGAACTCCTCCAACTCCCGCTGCTTGACCGTGAGCCGTTCCCCGATGTCCGCGAGCTGGCCCTCGAAGAACTCGGGCTGGGCCTGGGAGCTGTACACGTCCACGTGCTGGCGCTGGAACTGGTCGATGAGCGTGCTCAGGATGGTGCGGGAAGTCTCTGGATCGCTGGACTTGTAGCCCAGCCAGATCACGTTCGAGAGATCCTCGGGCGAAACATCCAGGTTCTTCATGAGCGCGAGCACCGCCTCCTCGCGCAGCTCGGCCTTCGAATCGAGCCCCCCCGGCTCGTCCCCGGCCCGGTTCAGGCCGCTCATCAGGCCGGTCAGGCCCACGATCGCCGCGTGGAAGCCCCGGCGCACGCCGAAGATTCCTTCGTCGCGGATGGGGGCGTTCAGCACGTACTCGGGGCCGAGGATGTCCACGGTCCTTTCGGCCAGGGTCTTGCTGGTCAGCAGCTGGACCTCGGAGTTGATCTCGTTGCGCATGTCGCGGGTCACGGCCATGGTCGGCCCGACCACCGCCGGGTCCACGGCCACGCTTTCGCGGCCCACCTTGACCAGCAGCTTGGTGTCCGAGCGGTAGGTCTTGGGCATGAAGTAGCTGAACAGCCCCACGGCGACGGTCACGCTCAGGAAGAAGGCCAGCACGGCCTTCCGGCGTCGGAAGAGCACCGCCAGCATCTCGCGCAGGGAGCTGCCCGGCCTGGATTCCGGCTCCAGGGTCAGGGCCGAGCCGAGTTGAAGTGGTTGCCTAGCCTGCATGTTGTCCCTCCATTGTCCCGCGGTCTAATATGAAGGCGGAACGTAAATGACGTCGTTGGGCTTGAGGAAGAAAGGCTCCTGGTCCGGATTCATGAGATCGACGCGCGTGGCCAGGCGCCGGCCTTCCATCTGGCGGAAGACCACGACCTTGCTGATGTCGGCCGAGAGGCGCTTGTAGCCGCCGGCGGCCATGATGGCCTCCAGGGGCGTCATGCTGCCGGCCAGCTCGATGGCGCCGGGCTGCATCACCTCGCCGCCGACCATGATCTGCCGGGCCGCCCGCTCGCGCAGGATGACCTTGATGGCCGGCTCCTTGAGCTTGTCCCTGTGCAGGTCCTCCAGCTTCTGGCTCAGCTCCTCGGGCGTGAGTCCGGCGGCCTTGATGTTCTCCACGAGCTGCAGGGATATGCGCCCGTCGCGGCGGATCCGCTGGGTGTCGTCCAGTTCGGGCCAGTAGAGGAACTGGACCTCGATCTCGTCGCCGGGCTCCAGCTGGTCGCCGGCCTCGCTGATCCAGGCCGTGGGTTCCTTGGTCACAACGCCGGCGGGCTTCTGGGCGCAGCCGGTAAGCCCCGGCAATCCGACCAGGAGCATCAGGGCCAGCAACGCCAGCCACATCGTTCGGGCACGCATGCCGCTTCCTCCGTATTTCAGCATGTTCTTCTCCTCCTGCCTGCCTCGAACATCTCCAGGGCCTCGGGCAACAACCTGCGGGCGTGGTCGCGCAATGCCGCGGATTTGATCTTGGCCAGCAATTTCCCCACATCGTCGTCGCCATGCACCGAGACCCGCTGCAGCCGGTAGCGGTCCGAGGCGCAATGGTTGAGGCCCGGTGACGTGGTCACGGCCAGCCTGAAGCCATGGCGCGCCAACTGCTCCTCCACGTCGCCGGGAATGTGCGCCGGCCCTCCGAAAGGATAGGCGAACAGGTTCACCGGATTCCGCAGCTCGGATTCGAGGCGAGCCTTGGAAACCGCCAGCTCCACGCTGCCCCAGTCGGCGCAGGCCGAAAGCACCGGGTGGCTCACCGTGTGCGAGCCGATGGTCAGCAAGCCGTCCCGGCTGGCCCGGCGCAGTTCGTCCCAGGTGCAGAACTCGTTGCGCGCCGGCCGCGCCATTTCCGGGAACAGCTCCTCGGCCAGGGGTCTGGCCCGTCCGCCGTTGTCCATGCAGCGGCGCAGGGTCACGGCGTTCATGGCCCACAGCAGCCTGTGCCGGCCGCGCAGGGTGCGCGTGTCGAAGCACCAGGAGAATCCGTTGTCCCGGAAGCGCACCATGCGCGTCGAGGCCTCGCGGGCCGCCTTGTAGTTCAGGTCCCACCAGGGCACGTTGGCCGGGTCGTCCAGGAAGCCCGTGGACACGAACAGCGTGG
Source organism: Pseudomonadota bacterium (assembly GCA_023411815.1). Taxonomy (GTDB): domain Bacteria; phylum Desulfobacterota; class Desulfovibrionia; order Desulfovibrionales; family Desulfovibrionaceae; genus Desulfocurvibacter. Next base: position 35,113 of record JAEYOJ010000002.1, read on the forward strand.
CCGGGACGCCTGCTTCGCGCAGCACGGGCAACCCCAGGCGCAGGTTGTCGGCGTAGCCGTCGTCGAAGGTCACCGAGACGCACAGGCCACTGGGCTCCCGCCCCTGGCTCAGCCGCTCGTGCAGCTCGTTCAGGCTGATGACCTCGGCATGGCGGCGCAGGCCGAGCAGCTGTTCGCGCATGCGCTGCGCATGGGTGTACAGGCTCGGCAGCAGCCGGCAGTCAGCCCAGTCTGTGGTCACCCGATGGTAGTACAGGATGGCGTAACCATGCGGCACGCCGCACAGGCGCATGGCCATGTTGATTCCCGCCAGCATGGTGGTCTTGAGCGCGGGCGATAGTGGGTTCATGCCACCGTCCTTTGGGTCATGCGCTTGATTGTGTTCACCGCGGGTCCCAGGGCGGCCTTGGCCTGGCCGCGCCAGCGCGCGTGCCAGGCATACTTGAGGCTGCCGCCGCCCACGCCGGCCACCAGGTTCAGGCAGCGGATGCTCTGCCGGGCCCAGCTGAGCTTGTAGGGCTCGTCGCCCTGCAGAAAATCGAAACCGCGCCAGCCGTCGGCGCAGCCGAGCTCCATGAGCATGCTCACGTGCAGCTTGGTGGGAGACAGCGAGGCGTGTTCCTTGTGGTAGGCGGTCTTGTAGTAATAGAACCAGCCGCCCGAGAGGAAACCCAGGTGGTAGGAAACGCGCCGGCCGTCGATGCACAGGCTGGAAAGGTGCAGGCCCTTGCCCCACAGCGAGCGCGCCATTCGCCGGTAGAATTCCCTGTGGGCGGGATTGGCGAATTCGCTGGGTTGCGACTCGGCCCGCCATTTACGCTGGTGGGTGACGAACAGCTCCTCCAGCCAGGCGGGCACGTCCTCCTCCCTTGCGATCACCTCCAGGGACAGGCTGCCGCCGAGCTGGCGCCTGCGCCTGCGGATGTCCTGGCGCAGCTTGGCGCTCCAGGACTTCTCGGCCTCTGCGTAGCTGTCAGGCAGGAGCAGGTAGGGGCAGACGCTCTCTTCCGCGGCCATGGGCCAGCCGCGCGCTTCGATGTAACTCCGCACGGCCTGGGCGGCCGGATGCGTGAGCGGCAGGTTCCTCCAGACCAGCACCTGGCCCGAGGCCCGTTCGAAGAGGGCGTCGAGCATCGGCTGCAGGGCGGGCTCGCGGCCCTTGGCCAGGATCGGCACCTGGTAATCCGCGAAATAGCCCGTCAGCGGCTCCAGATAGGTGGTGAAGAGATCAACGCTGCGGCCGCGGGTGCGGGCCATGGGCAGCACGCCCACCAGCCGCCCGCCGGCGCGCGCCGTGGCGACCATGGGCCGGCACAAGGAGGCCCGGGCCTCCAGCCAGGGCAGGTGCCACTCGGGCCTGGAAAAGACCCATGGCACGCCATACACCCGGTCGGCGACGGACTCCCCCACGAGATTCCCCCACTCGTGGGCGAGCGTCAGCACGCCTTCCAGGTCCTCGACAACACTCACCTCGAACACTCATCCCTCCCCGTGCGGCTTGGAGCTATGCAACACCCACCCCGTGATCCGCTCATCAAACTGAGCCTCTCCCCATCGGACGTATCCTTCCTCGGCCCTCCTTCCGAATCAGCCTCTCCGATCCGTCCGGGCCATCTCTTCCTTTCGTCGTCCTGATCGCCTATATCCTCGCGCCGAAGCGCGCTTGCTCCACCCCTTACAAAGCCCTTGCCACTTCCTTCCGCAGAACAACCTATTTTAATTAGTGGATAATTTTTTACGGCAGGCCCTTGCCGGCGGCTGGTTTATCGGGCGGCAAGAACGGCTTCTCAAGAAAGGAGAATCCTCCTACACGCCACGGAGTGTTCGGGAGGCAGCCTAATCCGCTGGGCTGGAATTACAGGAGAACCCGGCTGCGCGATGCGCGATGGGCCGGCGAAGGGCAAGCGCCGCGATGCGGCCGGGGACTTGGGAAAGAAGGAAAGCGCAGCTGATCAGCGCTGATCAGCGCACGTTGTGCTTGCGCAGGAGGCTGTAGAGGCGGGCCTGGCTCAGCCCGGAGAGGGTCAGGGCCTGCCGGAAGTCACCGCCGGAGGCGTCCATGAGGCTGGACAGATAGCGTTCTTCGAGATTTTCCAGGCCGCGTCTGCGGTACTCGCTCCAGGCCGTGATCTCGTCCGTCGCGATGGCCCGCACCTTGACCTTCCGCTCGATGGGCTCGCTCCTGCCGTTGCCCGAGGCCACGAACTGCAGGCGCAGGTCCCTGGGCAGGTGCGGCGGGAAAAGGATTTCCTCCATGGGCGCCGAGGCTACCAGGGCCTCCACCACGTTGGCCAGCTCGCGGATGTTGCCGGGCCAGTCATGGCGCGAGAGGAGCCTGAGCAGCTCGGGCGAGACGATCTTCTGCGGCAGGTTGTTCTTGCGGCAGACGCGCGTCATGAGAAAATTGACCAGCTCGGGCAGGTCGTCCGCACGCTCGCGCAAGGGCGGCAGGACCAGCAGGGACGCCTTGATGCGGTAGTAGAGATCCTCGCGGAAGCGGCCCTTGGCCACCAGCTCATACAAGTCCTTGTTGCTGGCGCAGACCAGCCGGAAGTCGCTGGACATCTCGCGGTCGTCGCCCACGGGCCGGAAGCTGCGCGTCTCCAATACACGCAGGAAGCTCTTCTGCATGTCCATGGCCAGCTCGCTGACCTCGTCCAGGAAAAGCGTGCCGCCGTCGGCCCGCTGCACCAGGCCCGGCTTGTCCATGGTCGCGCCGGTGAAGGCGCCCCTGCGGTGGCCGAACAGCTCTCTTGCCATGATGCTTTCCTGGATGGAGGCGCAGTCCACGATCACGAACGGCCCCGAGGCCCTGGGGCTGTTGGCGTGCACGGCCCTGGCGAAGAGCTCCTTGCCCGTGCCGGTCTCGCCGTAGATGAGCACGTTGGCCCCGCTGCGCGAGGCCCGGGCCATGCTGTTGACGCATTCCAGGATCTTGGGGTTGGAGCCGATGATGCCGTCCCTGCGGCAGGGCAGCGCGGATAGCTTGCGCTCCTGGTAGTCCAGGGCGCGCAGGAAGGACAGGCGCAGGCTCTGGGGCGTGTCCGTCTTCTCCATGTAGTCCCAGGCGCCGTTCTGGATGGCCAGCTCCGCGCCGTCGCTGCTGCAGGAGGAGGTGATGATGATGACCTCCGGCCCGTAGGCCAGGCTCTTGAGCTTGGGCAGCAGATCCAGGCCGTTGCCGTCGGGAAGCTGCACGTCCAGGATGATGAGGTCGAAATCGGACTTGCGAACCTCCTCCATGCCCCTGGCCAGAGTCCCGGCTTCCGCCGCCTCGTGGCCCTCCTGGCGGATCAGCTCGCCAAGCGCGAAACAGAACAGCGCGTCGTCGTCGATGATGAGTACTCTGCCCACTGCTCTCCCCCGGTCGTTGTCACCAGGCACGCAAACGCGGCTTCCCGCGCTGGCTCCATGCGCCTGAAGCCCGAAGCGCGCACGGCATGCCCGGCATGCCCGGCATGACGGCCCCATCGGCAAACGGATTGAACCTCCCCAGCCGCCCCCATGCGGCTTAAGGTGGCGCAAAAGCCGCCCTTCATGGCCGATTAGAGCAGGTTTCGGATTATTTACAAGAATCCACGGCTATAAGTCAGGCTGCATCATCGGCGCGTATCCGCCCCCGGCCTACCCTTACTCGCGGCCCTGCAGGGCCTCGAAGCCCGAGACCACGTCCATGAGTTCGCCGGTGATCTGGGTCTGGCGCTCCTGGCGGAACTCCATGGTCAGCCGGTCCCTCATCTCGTCGATGTTCTTTTCGGCGGACTGCATGGAGGCGAGGCGGGCCGCGTTCTCGCTGGCCAGGGACTGGCCGAAGGCGCGGTAGAGGGAGATGAACAGGTACTGCGAGAAGAGGTGGCCGAAGAAGTCGCGCGGGTCCATGTTGATCCGCGGCAGCGAGCGCTCGGGCCAGGAGCGCTGCTCGAAACGGGACGCCCACTCCTTGTCCAGAGGCAGGAGCTTGCGCAGGCGCGGTTCGTAGGCCGAGCCCTTGGCGGGCCGGTTGTTGAGCACGTAGAAGCGCTGGACGCCCTGCTCCCGCCGCTGGCGCTCCATTTGTTCGATGATGGCCAGCACTTCCGAGTCTATGGCCGACAGGCTGCCCGGCAGCTGGAAGTGCATTTGCACGTCCCGGCCCGAATCCACGAGCCCGCCCAGCACGCGCTCCCCCGAGACCCAGTAGGCCACGCCCTCGCCGTCCGCGCGCAGGGCCGGCTCACGCCGCTCGGCCTCCTGCAGCACGACTTCGTTGAACTGGCCGCACATGCCCTGGTCCGAGCCGATGGCCAGCACCACGGCCGGTCCCTTGGCCTCCACGAGCGGAAAGCCGCCCGCGCGCTGGAAGAACACGAGCCAGGCCAGGTCGATGGTGCGGCTGTACTCGGCCAGGGACTCCACGGCCCGCTCGTAGGTGCGAATGTTCACCGAGGCCATGGCTTTCATGGTCCTGACCACCGAGAGCAGCTCCGTGGCGGTCTTGATCTTGCGCTCCAGGGCCTGGATGGTCATGGCCGCGCCAACCCCTCCAGAGCCGCGCGCAGGTGTTCGCGCAGCTCGTCCCACACGGGCGCGTCCTTGGCCGCCCCGGCGATTTCGTCGTCCAGGTCGGGCCAACGCTGCCTGGCGCTGTCGATGATGCGCTCCTGGGCCTGCCTGATCCTGTCCACGGGCAGCTCGTCCAGCAGGCCTTCGGCCACGGCGAAGAGCACGGCCACCTGCTCGCCGGCCGAGAGCGGGTTGAACTGGCTCTGCTTGAGCACCTCTCGCACCCGGCGGCCGTGCTCCAGCCGCTTGCGCGTGCGCTCCTCCAGCCGCGTGCCGAAGCGGGCGAAGGTCTCAAGCTCCTGGTACTGGGTGTAGGACAGGCGCAGCGGGCCGCCGACCTTGCGGTAGCCCGGCAGCTGGGACTTGCCGCCCACGCGCGACACGGACATGCCCACGTCCACGGCTGGCAGGATGGATTTGGTGAACAGGTCGGGAGAGACGTAAATCTGGCCGTCGGTGATGGAGATGAGGTTGGTGGGGATGTAGGCCGAGATGTTCTGGGCCTCGGTCTCGATGATGGGCAGGGCCGACAGGCTGCCGCCGCCCAGCTCGGGCTTGAGGTGCGTGGCGCGCTCCAGCAGGCGCGAGTGGATGAAGAAGATGTCGCCGGGATAGGCCTCGCGGCCCGGCGGCCTGCGCAGCAGCAGCGACAGCTGGCGGTAGGCCCGCGCGTGCTGGGTCAGGTCGTCGTAGACGATGAGCACGTCGCGGCCCTGGTTGCGGAAGTACTCGGCTATGGAGGTCGCGGCGTAGGGCGCCACGTACTTGAGGCCGGGCGGATCGTCGCCGTCCACCACGACCACGGCCGTGTAGTCCAGGGCGTCGTGACGGCGCAGGTCGGCCACCACGCGCGCCAGGCTGGAGCTGCGCTGGGCGATGGAGCAGTACACGCACAGGACGTTCTTGCCGCGCTGGTTGATGATGGCGTCCACGGCGATGGCCGTCTTGCCGGTCTGGCGGTCGCCCAGGATCAGCTCGCGCTGGCCCCGGCCGATGGGGATGAGCGCGTCGATGACCTTGAGCCCCGTGTGCAGCGGCCGGGACACGGGCGCGCGGTCCATGATGCCCGGCGCCGGCTGGTGGATGGACCAGCGGTCCTCCTCGCGCACGGGCCCCTTGCCGTCGCGGGGATTGCCCAGGGGATCGACGACGCGGCCGAAGACCTCGCGCCCCACGGACACGTTCAGCACCTGATCCGTGCGGGTCACCTCCATGCCCGCGCGCGCCGGCTCGGGCTCGGTGAGCAGGGCGATGCCCACGCGGTCCGCCAGGATCTCCATGGCCACGCCCGTGATGTTCCGGCCGATGGTCAGCAGCTCCTCGTAGCGCACGCCACCCAAACCTTCGGCCCAGGCCACGCCCGCTCCCACCTGGATGATCCGGCCGATCTCCTGGTGCCTGGCTCCGGGCGCGTGGCGCGCCAGGGCCCGGTCCACGGCGGACAGGGCCTCGTCCACGGCGGGCAGCAGAATGCCGCTCATGCCGCGCCTCCGGCCTGCTCCGCGCGGTCGCCGATTTTTCCTTCATCGTCCGCGCCCACGGCGAAAATCTCCCGCTCCAGCTCCCGCAGGTAGCCGTGCAGGGTCCAGTCCCACTTGCGGTCGCCGGCCACGACCGTCAGGCCCAGGCCCATGTCCTCGTCCCGCGAGATCTCGATGTCCCCGGACTCGGGGAAGATCTCGCCCAGCTCCCGGCGCAGCCTCTGCCCGGTCTCCTCGGACACCTGCCCGCCCAGTCGCAGGGACACCGCGCCCGCATGGGCGAAGCCGTCGCCGTCATCGGCCCTGATCCGGCGCAGCTCGGCCAGGAACCTGTCCGCGGCCTTGCGCTCCAGGGACTCGTCGGCCAGATCGGCCAGGGCCTTGCCGGACACGGCCAGCACCTGGCGCACGATGCGCTTGCGCAGCTTCTCCAGCTCGCGCTCGCGCTCCTGGCGCAGGGCCTGCTGCCAGGAGGCGCGCTTGTCCTCCACCTCGGCGCGGGCCTTGGCCAGGGCCTCGTCCTTCCATTCCTGGACTTCCCGCCGCGCCTGGGCCAGACGCTCGTCACGCGCGCGCTCCAGCTCCTCGCGCTCGGACTGGAGACGCCGGAGTTCCTCCTCGGCCTCGCGCCTGGTCTGCCTGGCATCCTCCAGGCGGCTGCGCACGCGCTCCTCGCGCTCGTGCATGGCGCGCAGGATCGGCCCGTAAAGGAACCTCTTGAGCAGCCAGATCAGGATAAGGAAGTTGATGATCTGCGCCCCGACGGTGAACCAGTCGATGAGCACGGCCTAGCCTCCGGCCTGTTGCGAGGCCTGCTGAAGGAAGTAGTTCCAGAACGGGTTGGCGAAGAGCAGTATCATGGCCACCACCAGGCAGTAGATGGCCGTGGACTCGATCATGGCCAGACCCACGAACAGCGTCCGGGTGATGGAGCTGGTCTCGTCGGGCTGCTGGGCCATGGCGCTCAGGGCCGAGGACACGGCCAACCCCTCGCCTATGGCCGGGCCGATGGCCCCGATGCCGATGGTCAGGCCGGCGACCACGATGGACGCCAGCCCGATCCAGGTAAGACTATCCATGCAGGTCTTCCTCCTTGTCCTGTTGTTGCGTCGACTTCTTGCCCGGCCCCATTGTGCGCATGCCCGCCGCCACGTACACGGCCGCGAGCACGAAGAAGATGTAGGCCTGCACCATGCCCGTGAGCAAGCCAAGGATGGTCATGACCACCGGAAAGATGATGGGCACCACCGAGATCAGGATGGCCACGATGAGCGAGCCGCTCATGATGTTGCCGAACAGGCGCACGGCCAGGGCGATGGTGCGCGACAGCTCGCTGATGACGTTGAAGGGCAGCATGATCGGGCTGGGCGCGAGGTAGCTCTTGAGGTAGCGGCCCAGGCCCAGTTCGCTGACGCCCCAGGCCGGTACGGCCACGAACACGCAGACGGCCAGGGCCGTGGTCGTGGACAGCGAGCCCGTGGGCGCTTCGTAGCGCGGAATGACGGTCAGCAGGTTGCTCGTGGCCACGAACAGGAGGATGGTGCCCAGGAAAGCCAGGAAGCGGTGCGCGTCCTTGCGTTGCATGATGTCCGCGGTCTGGCGCTCGATGAGCGAGACCACGGCCTCCATGGCGTTCTGCCAGCGGCCGATGTCCGGCCCGCTGCTCAGCCTGCGCCTGGCCAGCCAGGAGACCAGCGACAGCAGGAGCATGATGGCCCAGGTGTTCAGGATGGTCAGGTTCAGCTTGGCGAAGCCGTACTGCCAATAGATATATGCGTCCGGGGTGATTTCCATGCTCAGCTCCGTTTCTCTGGCGGCAGCGAGCGGCCCAGGGCGGGCACGAGCCAAAGCCGCAGCAGGCTGAAGGAGAGCAGGGCCGCGGCCAGGGCCGGCAGGCCGAGCCTCAGCACGGCCCAGAAGCCCGCGGCCGTGAGAACCAGGCGCAGCAGGAAGCTCAGCCACAGGAAGCGCCTGGGCTTCCCTTTACCGCCCAGGGAGCGCACCGAGAGCCATAGGCCGCCGTAGAAGAACAGGCAGAGCAGCACGCCCCAGAGCAGCGCGCCAGCGATGACCACGGGATCGGCCGTTCGCGCCATGTCTCCGCCCGTCAGGAGGTCCCCGATGCCTGCGATGTTCACAAGGGCCCTTCCTTCTTGTCCTTGTCTTTCTGCTTCTTCTCTTCAGGCGGCATCTCCCGGTGCTTGAGGATGTCCTCGCGCTCCCGGCTGATCCAGAACCAGGCATTGAGGCAGCCGATGGCGATGCCCACGACCAGGCCGCTCAGGGTCCAGGAGAACGGCTGCGGGTAGCGCACGTCGAGCCAGACTCCCAGGAACGTGCAGATGAGCGTCGGCACGGCCACGGACCAGCCCACGATGCCGAAGGCGCCCAGCCCGAACCAGACCTCGCCGCTCGTGCGCTTGGCCCGTTCGCGGATCTTGCGCCGCTCCTTCTCGGAGACGCGCCGCTCCAGGTCGTTGCGCCGTCCGCCCTGCTCAGCCATGCTGGAACTCCAGGAAGCGCCGCACGAAGTCGGCCTCCATGCGGGCCACGGCCGTGCGGGTCACCTGCTCGCGCTCGCCCCGCTCCTGGGTGAACCTGCGCACCTCGTCCCGCAACTCTCCCAACTGGCCGCTTACGGCCGTACGCACGGACACGAGCACCTCGCCGGCCTTCTTGACCAGGATGCCCTCGGACACCGCCAGGTGCCGCTCCTGGCCCTCCTCGTCCGTGTAGGTCAGGATGCCGGGCGTGAGCGCCGTGGCCATGTCGATGTGCCTGGGCAGCAGCCCCAACGATCCGGCCGGGCTCTCGGCCACGACCTTCTGCACGGCCACGTCCAGGAAGATGCGCGAGGGCAGGCTGACTCTAAGCCTCACGGCCGGCCTCCCTTTCGCCCGCATCCCGCTGGGCCTGCCCCTGGGTTTGCTTCCGGGCCTGATTGTGCCTGTCCATGGCCTCCTGGGCCGAGCCGACCATGTACAGGTCCGACTCCGAAACCTCGGCGAACTCGTCGTTCAGGATGCGCTCGCAGTCCCCGATGGCCTGCTCCAGCTCCACGAGCTTGCCCTCCATGCCCGTAAAGGCCTCGGTGGTGAAGAAGGGCTGGGTCAGGTAGCGCTCCAGCCGCCGGGCGCGCTCCACGGTCCTGCGGTCCTCGCGGGACAGCTCCTCCATGCCGAGCATGGAGATGATGTCCTTGAGTTCCTCGTAGCCCGCCAGTGTGCGGCGCACCTCCACGGCCGTCGTGTAGTGGCGCTCGCCCACGATGCGCGGGGAGAGCATCATGGACGTGGACTGCAGCGGGTCCACGGCCGGATAGAGGCTCTGGCTGGCCCGCTTGCGCGAGAGCACGATGGACGAGGACAGGTGCGAGAAGGTGTGCACGGCCGAAGGGTCGGTCAGGTCGTCGGCGGGCACGTACACGGCCTGAATAGAGGTGATTGCCCCGTTCCTGGAGCTGGAGATGCGCTCCTCCAGCTCGGACAGCTCGTTGCCCATGGTCGGCTGGTAGCCGAGCCGCGAAGGCAGCCTGCCGAGCAGCGTGGACAGCTCGCTGCCGGCCTGGATGAAGCGGAAGATGTTGTCGATGAGCAGGAGCACGTCCTGGCCCAGGTCGTCGCGGAAGAACTCGGCCATGGTCAGGGCCGTGTGGCCGACCCGGAAGCGGCTGCCGGGCGGCTCGTTCATCTGTCCGAAGACGAGCACCGTGTTCTTGAGCACGCCGGTGTCGATCATCTCCTGGTACAGCTCCTGGCCCTCGCGGATGCGCTCGCCGATGCCCGCGAAGAAGCTGACGCCCGAGTACTTGCCGGCCATGTTGTGGATGAGCTCGGTGATGAGCACGGTCTTGCCCACGCCCGCGCCGCCGAACAGCCCGGCCTTGCCGCCGCGCTCCAGGGGAGTCAGCAGGTCGATGGCCTTGATGCCGGTCAGGAAGATCTCCTCGCCGGCGGTGCGCTCGGACAGGGGCAGGGGCGCGCGGTGTATGGAGCGCCGGGTCACGTCCTCGGGCGGCGGATGGTTGTCGATGGGCTCGCCGAACACGTTGAACATGCGACCGAGCACGCTCCTGCCCACGGGCGCCGTGAGCGTCGAGCCGTCGCCCGTGGCCGTATCGCCGCGCGCCAGGCCCTGCGTGGGCGTAAGGGCTATGGCCCTGGCCGTGCGCTCGTTCATGTGCACGGCCACCTCCAGGATCACCGACTGATCCCGGCCGCAGCGCAGCACGGACTGCATGGGCGGGACGCCCTGCGGGAAGAGCACGTCCACGACGCTCCCGCGTACCTCGCGTATGGTCCCGACGTAAGTCATGCGTCTCCTTGTCGTGGCAGGGGCCGCACGCCTTATCGACAAACCCACAGGGCCGCGCCCATGAGCTTGCGCAGGAGCGTCAGGCTCACGGAGCCGAACAGGAAGCGGCCCATGAGCCTGCGGCTGCGGCCCGAGTGGCCCACGGCCACGGCGGCGTAGCGGCCGCGCTCCACCTCGGCCAGGATGGCCGATGCCGCCGAGGTGTCGTGGATGACCCGCGTGGTCACGCGCGTCGCGGCCAGTCCGTTGTTGCCGCATATTTCCAAGGCCTTGGCGAAGACCGTCTCGTCCTCGGCGTCCTCGCTCGATGCGCCGGGCGCGTTTACCTTGAGAATGGTCAGGTCGTGGCCCGGCTCCTCGGCCAGCATGAACGCTGCGTGGTCCACGGCCTGGTAGGCCGGCACCGATCCGTCCAAGCAGACCAGCACGTTCTTGCGGTTGATCTCGGGCATGCGGCAGATCCACAACGGGATGGTCATGCTCTCCTGCACCAGCCCCTGGGAGACGCTCTGCTCCAGGGCCTCCTCCAGGCGTCCGAGGCCGCGCCGGCCCAGGACCACCGCGTCGTACATGCCGGCCTCGGCTTCCTGCACTATGTCCATGACCTTGGAGAAGCGGCGCGAGGCGACCTTGCCCTCCAGGGAATCGTGCGGGAAGCCGCGCTCGCTCAGCAGGTTCCGGGCGCGCTCCACGGCCTCCTGGCTGCGCCGGCGGGCCTGCTCGTCGTACTCCTCGGCGCGCAGCTTGCCCTCGTAACCCATGCCGGTGCCCATGACCTCCGGGGCCTGGGGCGAGGAGGCGAACAGGGTCAGGCGCACGTTCTCGGTATTGGTGAAAAAACGGCCCACGAAGCGGACTCCGTACAAGGCGCTCTTCTCTTCGCTGATGGTCACGAGCAGGTGCTTTTCCACAGGTGCCTCTCGGGTGTGCTTTCGGGCTTTATGGTATGGGTATTTCCACCTAATTCATATTCTTAGGCAAAACGTCCGCGGCTGGCAACCCCGGCATGCACGGGCCCGGCAGGGCTCAAAGCATGTAGCGCAGCTCATAGATCCCCGTGGGATAGGCCAGCGGAGCTGTCTTGAGCTGCCTGGCCGTCAGGCCGTGACCCATGGCCAGGGCCACGGCGTTGATCATCTCCTCGGCCTTGTGCCCGAACAGGTGCGCGCCCAGGATGCGATCCGTGTCCCTGGCCACGAGCAGCTTGTAGCCGGCGCGGCCGACGCCAACCCGGCGCGAAGAGCTCCAGCCGCTCATGTCGCCCGTGCGCACGTCCATGTCCAGCCCCTTTTGCCTGGCCTGCTCCTCGGTCAGGCCCACGCTGGCCAGGGGCGGCAGGGTGAAGGTCACGCTGGGCACGGCCGAGTAGTCCACGCCGAGGTCATCGCCATGGACCATGTTCCTGGCCGCGGCCCAGGCCTCCATGTCGGCCACGGGCGTGAGCTGGAAGGGTGTGTCCGCGCAGTCGCCGGCGGACCAGACCCGCGGGTTGGACACGCTGCGGAAGTGCCCGTCCACCTTCACCCCGCGCCTGGAGATCTCCACGCCGGCCCTGTCCAGGTTCAGCCCGTCGAGATTCGGGGCGCGGCCGGCACCGTGCACGACCATTTCGCAGTCGCACAGCCTGCGGCGCTGCGGGCCCACGTGCACGCGCAGCCGGCCGTCCTCGCGCTGCACGTCCGTGACCTCCTCGCCGATGACGACCTCCACGCCCAGGTCGCGCGTGGCGGCCACGACGAGGTCGGCCATGTCCCGATCGAAGAGCTTGAGGGCCCGTTCGCCGCGCTGGATGATCTTGCAGGAGACCCCGCAGCGCGCGGCGATGTGCGCGAACTCGAAGGAAATGTAGCCGCCGCCGATGAACACGATGCTGCCCGGCAGCTCGTCCAGTTCCAGGAAACCGTCGCTGGTGGTCACGAGCTGCGCGCCGTCGAAGGGCAGGCGCATGGGCGTCGCGCCCGCGCCGATGAAGACGTGTTCGGCCCGGAACTCCCGGCCGCCCGCGGACAGCCGGTCCTCGGACAGGAACTCGGCCCGGCCGCGCACCACGTCCACGCCCAGGCCGTGCAGCGATTGTGCGACGCTCGCGTCCACGGGCTCGGTGAAGGTCCGCTTGAAGCGCATGAGCGCGGGCCAGTCCAGGCGCGGCTGGGTGTCGATGAGACCGCTCTTGCGCACCCCGGCCGCGCGCCAGACGACCTCCGCCGCCTGCCACAGGACCTTCTTGGGTTCGCAGCCCCGCAGGGGGCATGTGCCGCCCAGGCCGTCGGCCTCGGCCATGGCCACGCTCCAGCCAGCCCTGCGGGCGATCTTGGCCACTGCCCTGCCGGCCACGCCCGCGCCGATGATGAACAGATCCACTCTCTCGCTCATGCAGCCGCCTCCGCTTGCATCCGCTTCTCCAGCCCGGGCTCGTCGACCGGAATCCATGGAACACCAGCCTGAACTATGGCATGGCGGTTCGGCCGAGGCAAGGCGGGCGGGCAAAGCGTGTCAACCTCGCGATTTGACTCCTGGCCCAAAACCACTAAATACGAAAACCGCAGGCCGGATTCGGTTTTTGCCCATGACGTTCCGTCCGGCCGGGTTCCAGGGCGGCCCAAGCCATTGGAAAGCCGCAGTCGGGCTGTTTGCGCTCTTATTTGTTCGATTCTTGCATCCCGGCGCGGCAAACCCTGCGCCGCTCGCTCCGGGCGGCCCGGCCGCCAGCCTCACGGAGCCCACCGGATGGAGTCCATGCCCAGCAAACGCATCGCCCTACGCTTCAGCATCACCACCAAGCTGCTGGCCTGGTGCGTGCTGCTCATCGCCATCTTCTACGCCATCACCGCCGCGCTCATGGGCCGCATCAAGGAAATCGAAACCCTCTCCAGCAGCATCATCGGGGTTCACTACAAGGTGGTGGAGAACTCCGAATTCATGGCCCAGCAGCTCATCACCCTGCTGGAAAACAAGCGGCGATTCGAGATCCTGGGCACAGCCGAGCACCGCCAGGCCTACTTCCAGACCCTCCGCGACTACCAGGCCCGTCTGCGGGAGATGCTCCGGCTCTACCCGGACATCCCCGAGCCGTGGGACACGCTGTACGCAAGCCTGCAATCCTACCTCCCGGAAGGCTGGGAAGAACACGTGGACGAGAACGGCAGGCCCCTGGCCGGTCAGCAGCCCGCGAGCGAGCCCGAGCAGCTCGTCCGGCCCGGATACACGCCCGCGCCGATCACCAACGGCCAGGCCCTGCAGGGCGATCCCGCCGCGCCCGTCGGACCTCCGGACTTCCTGCCCGACGAGGCCGTGAACAGATGGCTGGAAATCCTGGCCCAGGCGCGCAGCGACAACCGCAAGCAGATGGAATCGGGCATCATGCGCCTGTACGACATGGCCCGCAAAGCCGAGCGCACGGGTTTCCTGGGCCTGACCGCCTCCCTGGCCATCGGCATAGCCGGCAGCCTGCTCATCGCCTTCCTCCTGAGCCGCGGTCTGAGCGAACTCAAGCGCGGCATCCGCCGCCTGGGCCGAGAGGGCCGGCTTGAGCCCATCCGCGTGCTGACCAGCGACGAGCTCGGCGAACTGGCCCAGGCCTTCAACCGAATGACCGACCAGCTGCGCCACGAGGAGCAGATGCGCTCGGACTTCATCTCCATGCTGAGCCACGAGATACGCACTCCGCTCACGAGCATCCGCGAGGCCGTCAACCTCGTGAAGGGCGGGGTGCTGGGCGAGATCAACGAAAAGCAGCGCAAGTTCCTTGAGATATCAGGCAAGGAGGTCAACCGGCTGTCCGTCCTGCTGACCCGCCTCATGAACGTCTCCAGCCTTGAGGCCCGCGACATGGTCCTGGACCTGCGGCCGGCCGACCCCGGTGCACTGACCGCCGAAACCAGCGAGCGCATGCAGCCCACGGCCGAGGCCAAGGGCATCGTCATCCTCGTGGACACGCCGGACCACTTGCCCCAGGTCAAGGCCGACACGGAAAACGTGCGCCAGGTGCTCCTGAACCTCATCGGCAACGCGCTCAAGTTCTCCCCTGCCCGCTCCGTGGTCATGGTACGCCTTAAGAACGACGAGCCGGGCCAGCGCGTGATCTTCTGCGTGACCGACCAGGGGCCGGGCATCCCCGTGGAGGAGCAGCCCTTCGTGTTCCGCAAATACTACCGGGCCAAGGGCGTGCGCGACAGCGTGGACGGCGCCGGGTTGGGGCTGTCCATTTCCAAACGCATCGTGGACGCCCACGGCGGTGACATGTGGCTGGAAAGTTCCCCCGGACATGGCAGCAGCTTCTGTTTTTCACTTCCCAGCGTCTAGGGAACCGGATAGGGTACCGCGCATGCGGGATCGGTTCCATGGCCGCGCGCTCGGCGCGCTTGCTCTTTGTCTGATTCTCGCATCCTTGGTAACGATTACGGGATGCGGGCGGGGCGGGAGCATCTTTCCCGGCCTGCGCTGGGAAAAAGGCGGATCCAAGGCCACGGAACAGGAACTCGCGAACTACGCCCAGGCCGTGGAGGCCCTCAAAGCCGGCAAGTACGAACGGGCCGCCGGCCTGTTCAAGGACACCTTCGTCGTCACCCAGGACATGGAGCTTGCGGGCCGGGCCCGTTACGGACAGGCCGTGGCCAAGCTGGGCGCGGCCAGGAGCCGCGAGGACTACCGCCAGGCCATGGACATCTGGGCGGGCTGGTCCACGGGCTGGCCGACTCCCGAATCCAGTCCGGACCCGCGCCTGTTCGAACCGCTGCTGCCGCGCCTGAGCCAGCCGACCGTGAGGCTGTCCCCCGGCGCCAAGGAGCGGGACATGAACACCCTGGAGCTGCAGGCCGAGGAACTGGCCCGTCAGCTGGAGCAGGCGCGGCGCGAAAACGAGGACATGCGCGCCAAGATCCGCGCGCTGGAAGAGCTGCACCAGGAGATGCAGCAACGGCAGAAGAAACTCATCACTCAGTAAGCAATCAGCAAGGATACAATGGCCAGAGCTGCCGTCACACCCAAGCGGACCATCCTCGTCGTCGACGACGACGAGTCGATCCTGGAAGTGCTCGACGCCCGCCTGAGCGCCGGAGGCTACGCCACCCTGGCCGCGCGCTCGGCCGAGAAGGGCCTTGAGTTGCTCGACAAGAACTCCGTCGATCTCGTGATCTCCGACATGCGCATGCCCGGCATGGGCGGCAAGGGCCTGCTGGAGAAGGTCTCCAGCGAGCGGCCGGAACTGCCCGTCATCATGCTCACGGCCTACGGCACCATCCCGGACGCCGTGGCCTCGGTCAAGACCGGCGCCGTGGACTACATGACCAAGCCCTTCGAGGGCGAGGAACTGCTGGCCAGGGTCGGGACCATCCTCAACGGCAGCGTGCGCATCGCCGCCCAGCCGGCCGCGAGGGCCGCAACCGGCCCGTCCGGACCGGCCCCCGCCGACCGCAGGCTGTGGGGCGGCAAGAGCCAGTCCATGAAGCGCCTCTTCGAACTCATCGAAAAGGTCGCGCCCACGGACGTGACCGTGCTCATCACCGGCGAGTCCGGCACGGGCAAGGAAAAGGTCTCGCGCATCATCCACGAACGCAGCCACCGCGCAAGCGGCCCCTTCGTGGTCGTGGACTGCGGCTCCACGCCCGCGGGCCTGCTGGAGAGCGAACTGTTCGGCCACGTCAAGGGCTCCTTCACCCACGCCGTGCGCGACAAGCGCGGCCTCATCGAGGAGGCCAACGGCGGCACCCTGCTGCTGGACGAGATCGGCAACATCTCGCCCGAGATGCAGACGCGCCTGCTGCGCTTCCTGCAGGAGCGCACCATCCGCCGCATCGGCGACACAAAGGAAATTACCGTGGATTGCCGCGTTCTTGCGGCAACCAACGCCGACTTGCAGGCCATGGTCAAGGAGGGCACCTTCCGCGAGGACCTCTATTTCCGGCTCAAGGTCATCACCATGACCGTGCCTCCGCTGCGCGAGCGCAAGGAGGACATCCCGGCCCTGACGCAGCGCTTCGTGGAAGCCTTCTCCAAGGCCAACGGCATGCCCACCGTGACCATCTCCGACGAGGCCACGCAGGTGCTCCTGGACTACTCCTGGCCCGGCAACGTGCGCGAACTCAAGCACGTCATCGAGGCAGGCGTGGTCCTGTCCTCGGGCGGGATCATCCGGCCGGAGGACCTGCACCTGGAGCCCGTGGACGAGCCCATCGCCGCAGCGGCCCAGGAAGAAGGCGGCGCGGCCCTGTCCCTGGAGGAAAGCGAGAAGCGCGCCATCATTCGCGCCCTGGAGCAGTCCAACTGGGTCCAGAAGGATGCCGCCGACGTCCTGGGCATCTCCCGCCGGGCCATTCACTACAAGGTCAAGAAGTACGGCATCGACGTGCACCGTCGCCGGTAAGGCATGAGAGCCGGGAG
>JAEYOJ010000056.1 GCA_023411815.1 Pseudomonadota bacterium
AAGCGGTCGTGAAGATCGCGGGGGTGAGTCCGTGATCCGGCTTGCGGTCGTCAGCGGCAAGGGCGGCACCGGGAAGACGATGGTGGCCGCGGCGCTCGCGGATATCAGCGGGGTGCCGCAGGTTCTCGCCGACTGCGACGTGGACGCCGCGAACCTGGAGCTCCTCTTCCGCCCCCGGCGGCTAACCACGGAGGAGTTCCGGGGGCTCGCGGCGGCCCGGATCGACCCGGAGCGGTGCCGTGGCTGCGGCATCTGTGCCGACCACTGCCGGTTCGGGGCAATCGTGCGCCGCGACGACGCCTGTGAGGTGGATACGCTGCACTGCGAAGGCTGCGCCGTCTGCACCTACGTCTGCCCCACGGGAGCAGTCTCGATGGAACAGCGCGTCTGCGGCGAGATCTACACCTCGGCGACCGACCGGGGCAACCTCGCCCACGCCCGGCTCTTCCCGGGCTCGGGGAACTCGGGATTGCTCGTCACCGAGGTGAAGAAGCGGGCCGTGAGTCTTGCGGACGGCGCCGACCTGCTGCTTGCCGACGGCCCGCCGGGGATAGGCTGCCCGTTGATCGCGACGATCAGCGGCATGGACGCGGTTCTCATCGTCACGGAGCCGGGGGTCTCGGCGCTCCACGATCTCGAACGGCTCGTGACGGTCTGCCGCCGGTTCGGCGTCCGGATCTTCGCCGCTATCAACCGGTTCGACCTTGCGGAGGATATCTGCAAGAGGATCGAGGACTACTGCGAGAGAGAGGGCATCGTGGTAGCGGGCAAGATACCGTTCGACCCGGCGGTGGTCGACGCCGTCCGCAACGGCCGCCCCGTGACCCGGAGTGAGTCCCCGGCAACGGATGCACTCCGGGCGCTCCGCGATACCCTCTTTGCCGAACTCGGGCTTGAATAAGCCCGCTCCTTTTTCCGATCAAGGTCTCCCGAGCACCGGGAGGCCTTGAAGAGGTGGGTCGCGCGATGCCGCACCACCGACTTCTATCGATAACCGGGTGTTATCCGAAGGTTGTGGAAAGCATTTCAACAGGGCTAAAAAAAGAGATTTATTGGTTTAGAACCGGGGTTTTCTGTGCTTCGGGAGGCAGTCCTGGCAATACACGGGTCTGCCTTCGGTCGGCTTGAAGGGGACTTCGCACTCTTTCCCACAGTCTGAACAAACGGTCTTCGTCATTTCACGGGGCCCGCCGAAGTTCCTCGGTCCACCGAAATTTCTGTTTCCTCTGTTATAATCCATTGGATTGCTCATGCAGATAGAACACTGCCTGTAGAGTTATGATTGGATAGTATATATTGTAGCTCATCGGTACGGGTGGACAGCAGGACAGCCGGAAAAAGAATGCGCAGTTAATCCCCTGGTTCTTCTCTCATCGAGCGTTACGCCGGGAGCTGAATGGTGTTCGGGTCGCTGGCGTTCGTTGGAATCCTGATCGACCTCCCTGGTTTGCCCCGGTACGTCCCCGACCCACCGGATTCCGGCAGGACGCCCCAAGGTTTATGGATCCGCAGGCGACTCTCCCGTCGGTGAATGATGATGAATGGTTCGCGGCTGAAGTACAGGGTCGAGGTCCTCGGCGACCGCGGCGTCACCGAACGCTACGGCCCGTTCAACGAGCAGAAGGCGCGGGAGTTCTTCGAGGTCGAGGAGAGCCTCGGCGGAACCGCCCGGATTGTGCGGCTGGAAGAAGGGATCCGGGAGACGTGGATGGTCGTTGCCGAGTGCGGGGACTGGGGCGACCGCGAGGCGAAGAGGGGGGAGGTGCCAGCCGCGGGCCGCTGACCCTTCGGAGATCGGGGGGGCGAGCGCAAACCGCATATACCTCTACCCACGATAGCGGGGCGTGAACCTCCTCCTCCAGGCGTGGGACGTGCTCCTCTGGGCAGGCCTCCTCAAAGGACTGCAGATGGCCCTCTGGCCCCGGCTCCGCCCGGCACTCGGGGACTACGCCTACCCGGCGGCCTACCCGGCCTCCCTCCTCCTCTTCGCCCTCGCGACCTGGTACTGCGGCCTCCTCCGCCTTCCGGTCGCTCTCGCCCTCCTCGTCTTCGCCGCCCTCGGGGCCTACGGCATCCGGCGGGGCGACTACCGGCTCCGCGAGATCCGGAGATTCCTCTCCTGGGATGCGGTCTTTGCCGTCGGGTTCCTCTTCGCCCTCTCCGTCCGGTTCGTAAACCCTCCCATCGGCTACTTCAGCGAGCAGTACATGAACCACGCCTTCCTCGCGAGCGTCATCCGGGAGCCCGTGGTGCCCCCGCTCGACCCCTGGTTTGCGGGCGGGCACCTCACCGTCTACTACTACCTCGGCCACTGGCTGATGGGCTCGCTTGCCATCGTCACCGGCATCCCGTCGGAGGCGGCCTTCAACCTGATTCCGGGGACGGTCTACGGGACGTCGTTTGTCGCGCTCTACGCTCTCGGGCACCTCATCCTCCCGCGGTGGCGGTGGCTTCCCCTCGCGGTCCTCCTCCTCGTCCCCCCGTCGGTCATCTGGTTCCTCGCTACAGGAAGCGATCTCTATTACGCGTTGCAGGACACCAACTGGATCATCCCCGGTGCCCGGTTCGAGTTCCCGGTCTTCTCCCTCTTCCTCGGGAACGTCCACGCCTTCGAGATAGCCGTCTTCAACCAGGTCTTCCTCATCTTCCTCCTCGGGTTTGCCTGGTGCCGGTGGCGCGGGCTCGACGCCCGGGGGCGGTTCGGCCTCACCCTTCTGCTCGGCCTCTCCGTCGGCTCG
>JAEYOJ010000060.1 GCA_023411815.1 Pseudomonadota bacterium
ATATTGTATCGCCCGGGCGGATGACGATCGCCTCGAACCGCTCCGGTTCGCCGTTCCGGTTCCGGCCGGGGAGGATCGTGATCTCGCGGATGGGTGAGGGGTCCATGCGGGAGGGTCGTCATGCAGGAAGATAAGGATTGTTCTCCATAGCGGAACTCTTAACCGAATCAGGAAAAACATTATCTCATAGATATGACTATAGTAGAACAATGCTCTCGCGAAAGATCTTCGAAGCCGACTTTGCCGACGCGCTCCAGGAGGAACTCGCCCGGCAGGATATGAGCATCCGCGATCTCGCGGAACGGGCCGGAATCCCGCCCGCAACCCTCTACAAGCTCACGTCGGGCAGGGCGGACCCGCGCCTCTCGACCGTCCGGCGGATAGTGAACGTCCTCGAGCCCCGGGAGAAGAGTTTCATCGCGGTGATCGCAGCCCGGTTCCTGCTCGACGAGATCGACAACCGTAACTTCGCCATCGGCGGGAAGCAATACCACATCCGGGGCTATGCGGCCGATTCCCTTGAAGAGTGCATCATCGCCGCCGTCCGGGCGGATAAAGAGGGAGCGCTCGGGATCATCTGCGGTCCGATCCTCGCGCCGATCGTGGAGAAGATCGCCGACTGCCCGGTCGCGATCATCAAGCCGCAGCAGCAGACGCTTATCGAAGCGATCGAGACGATAGCAAAGAGGGTTTAGGGGACCGGTGCGACCTAACTCTCGATGAAGTCGATCACGTAGTAGTTCCCGCGATACTCCGCGATCCTCCCCCGGTAACCATTCATGATGCGCATCGTCTCGCTCTCGGAGAGCGGCACCTCCATAAAGCCGGTGCGAAGGGTCTCGTTCACTCTGGGGAGGCGGGCGAGATCGGCATCCGTGAGCGGGACGACCTCGTGGCCGGCACTCAAGAAGTCGGCTTCCGTCCAACCTGCAGGGTATCCGGAATCTTCCAGATCCCCGTTGCTGATGTTGTAGAGCGTGAGATAGCAGCCGCTCAACCCTTTCACGTCTGCGGAGGAGAAGAGATAGTGGAGGACCTTCCCCGGGGATTCGGTGTCGTACCGCCCGGTGCTCTCCACCCAGTATGCGACGCCGCCGGTCTCGAAATAACCGCGAAGGACGTCGCCTCTGATGGTCAGATGCGCCCTGCCGTCCCCGGAAAGGGTGCCGGTGAAGGAGCCGGTGCCGTGCAACGACCCCTCGAGAACCGCCGTGCAGGGCTGCCCGGCGATATGCACCGCCAGCGGTTCGCCGGAAAGCAGGTGATCCCGGATACCCTCTGTATCGTAGACCGCGAGTTCGTAACGCAGGATCGAGGAGAGGATATCCACGCCCTCGACCGGGGTATCCCTCTTCTCCGTGAAGAAGTCGATATGGACCAGGGCCTGATCCTGTGGGGCAATCTGCTCATGCGAGATTATGGGGACCTCGGTGACGGGCGCGAAAGCCGCAAACCCCGCCGCCAGCGCCGTGACCGCGGCGGTGAGGAGGAGTGCCGGGATTACTGAGCCGCTCTCTGTCATCTCACCGCCTCTTCCGGCCGATGAGGAGGAAGACCCCCAAAAGCGAGAGAACCGCGAGCGCGGGACCGAACCCCGGGACCGTCCGGCTCGACGGTTCCAGTTCCAGGTCGAGGGTGTTTGTTGGGTTCTCGAAGACGAACCCCTCCCGGATGGTGGAGTAGCCCTCCTTCTCGACAGTGACCGTCTGCCGGTGGCCGGGAGCGGTTATCTGGTAGCGGCCGTCCTCGTCCGTGGTGACCGCTGCGAGGGGTTCGTCGAGCGTAAACACCGACTCGAACCGAACCAGTGCACCGGGAACCGGGTTGCCGCCGGTATCCGTCACCCTGCCCGAGACGGCGATCGCCGGGGGCGGCGGGAGACCGATACGGACGGTCACGTTCACGGTCTTCTCGGCCAGGGGTCCATGGGTGTCCGCCACGACGGTGATCGTGTTCTCCCCGGCGGAGACCGGCACCGAGCAGGCGAACTCGGGCCGGTTCCCGCACGAGACCTCTCCGATCCCGCTCCGCACAACCACGTTGTGCAGACCTGCGGGGGCGTGCACCTCCCCGACGACGGCGACGCGGGGCGGCACGACGTCGATCCAGACCGTCTCACCCTCACGCGGGGAGGTGAGGTTGATGGTGATCGGGTCTTCGATGGGCGGCGGATGCTCGTTGATGACGGTCAGGATGAGGTTCCCGGCCTTGCCGAAGATGAAGGTCGCATTGTCGTGATGGTAGACCCGGGAATCGTTCGGGAGCTGGTGCACCCAGGTGCAGGGCTTCTCGACACCCGCAGGGGTGGGGACTTTCGCAGAGAGTTCGTCGCTGATGGAGAGCAGCTGGTTGCCGTCGCTATCGAAGACCAGCGTCTTGTCGTCCGCCGTATGAACGAGGATCGAGCCGAACGGTATCCCGGTGGTCACACTCCCGTCCCACTCCGGCTGAAGGCTCAACTCCCCGGAGATGGCGATCGTCTCGATCGACTCGTTCACCCTCAGTTCCGGGATCAGGTGCTGGTTGGGACCGAGATCTGCGCCTGCCGCCGGGACGGCCGCGAGCAGCAGCGCGAAGAGGAAGGTCAATGTTCTGGTTTTTCCGTTCATTTTCAATCCCTCACCGTTCAGTCCCGGTAAATCGTCCCGACCCGGTAGTACCGGCCCGATTTTTGACGGGTCGCACGACCGGACCCGCGCCCCCGGATACCGGTACCCATGCGGGAGAGGTCGACCTTCTTCTATAAACGATTTCTGTGACAATCGTCTACACGTCGGGCCTTCCCGATCGATTTTGAAGCCGAACAACGCCGCTGCGGGCCGGGAACCGGGGGCGCGCCCGTCCTCAGAGAGCGAGCACCACGTCGCCACCGTGAATGATATAAGTCACATTATCGACCGTACGACTCGTTCAGGTACAGGAGCGACGTCTCGTTGTAGGTCATGATCGGGGCGTCCCCCAGGTAGACGGTATCGGTCCCGGTCGAGAGGTCGCGGGTCTTGTAATACGTCCGGGAGGGCGTGTTCGGCACGAGCGCGGAGCCGACGAGCACCGTCCCGGCCGTCTCGTCGACAGTGACCGCAAACCGGATCTCCCCGTAGCGGATGACGAGACTCGGGTTCAGGTTGCAGTAAGGGTCGTTTCGCGGGCACGAATGGAAGAGCACGGCAACCGATTCGGGTTTGCCGCCGTGCCGGACGAGAGCCCGTGCCCGCTCGTCGCCGAGCGCAATCCCGGCGATGTATGAGCCGTTTGT
>JAEYOJ010000014.1 GCA_023411815.1 Pseudomonadota bacterium
GCACGCGATGCGTAGGCCCGGAACGTCGCATCGCACTGGTGGGATGAATTCGAGGAGGGCTCCGCCCTCCTCAAGCATTTCAGAGGCTTGCTCGGCCACACCCTCCACGGGCTTGCGCAAACGACTGTTAGCGGTTAGTGCGGAGCGACGCTGGCAGGACACGCAACACTATAAGCAGGCGGACGAACGGACCATGCAGGATTGGCGCGAGCACAAACTTAAGGTTCTGAAAGGCGCGAAACGTATTCTGGTCAAGGTGGGCAGCGCCGTGCTCACGGACGAACATGGCCTGAACCTGCGGGTGGTCAACCGCCTGGCCGATCAGATCGCCACGCTGCACGACCGGGGGCAGGATGTCATCCTGGTCACCTCCGGCGCCGTCGCCGCCGGCCGACAGGCCCTGCTGGCGTGTCCCCCCTGCGGCAAGGACAT
Organism: Pseudomonadota bacterium; assembly: GCA_023411815.1. Classification (GTDB taxonomy): domain Bacteria; phylum Desulfobacterota; class Desulfovibrionia; order Desulfovibrionales; family Desulfovibrionaceae; genus Desulfocurvibacter. The sequence continues at coordinate 433 of JAEYOJ010000014.1, forward strand.
CTACGGCATGCCGGCCAAGCAGGCCGTGGCCGCCATCGGCCAGAGCCGGCTCATGCACGAGTACGACGAGGCCTTCGCCCGCTGCGGCAAGACCACGGCCCAGATCCTGCTCACCCGTGACGATTTCCAAAGTCGCCAGCGCTTCCTCAACGCGCGCAACACCCTGACCACCCTCCTGGAGTGGCGGGTGATCCCCATCATCAACGAGAACGATTCCGTGGCCGTGGCCGAACTGGCCTTCGGCGACAACGACGCCCTTGCCAGCATGGTCCTTGGGCTGGTGGACGCGGACCTGTTCGTGAACCTGACCTCGGCCTCCGGCGTGTACGATTCCAACCCTTCCGAGAACCCCAAGGCTTGCCGCCTGGAATGCATCGACGAGATCGCCCACCTGGACGTCGACGGCATGTGCCAGGGCAAGACCACGGTGGGCAGCGGCGGCATGTACTCCAAGTTGCTGGCCGCCAAGCGCGCCGCACAGCTGGCCGTGCCCACGCTCATCGTCTCGGGCAAGGAGCGTTACGCCCTGGAGAAGGCCATGGCCGGCGAGGACATGGGCACCTGGATCATGCCCGAGGCGCAGGCCATTCCCAGCCGCAAGTTCTGGCTGGCCTACCACTCCAAGCCCATGGGCGAGATATGGGTGGACGAGGGCGCAGCCCGCGCCCTGCGCGAAAAGGGCAAGAGTTTGCTGCCGGCGGGCATCAGCCGGGTGGAGGGCCGCTTCGGCAAGGGCGCGCACGTGCGCATCCTCGACTGGCAGGGCCAAACCATCGGCGTGGGCGTGACCAACTACGCGGCCCAGGACCTCAAGAAGATCATGGGACGCCGCACGGGCTCCATCGAGGAGCTGCTGGGGCCCGGCCTGTATCCCGAGGTCGTGCATCGCGACAACATGCTTCTTGATCCGGCGTTGTAGCCGTATTCTCCCCGGATTCGGGCGGGAGCCCATTCTTCCGGCGAGACGCCTCACTGCCGCCCACGCGGCTCGACAGATGGTTGCTCTCGGGTTAGGTAGGCTTCTATGAAGCCCAATCGCTGGAATACGCTCATCCGTGAAGTCCCCCCGGATCGCCTTCTCGACGTCATGGCCGTCCTTTACCTCAAGACTCCCAGCGAGGATGCCGTCAAGGTCATGTCCGGCCTGGGCGGTGACGACGAGTCGAGCGACGTCATCGACAAGGTGCGCCTCGAATATCACGATATGTTTATAGGTTCGGAATCCGGTGCGTGCATCCCGCCCTACGAATCGCTTCATCGCGAACAGCGCATGCAGGGCGAATGCAGCGAACAGGTGCGCGCGGCCTTTGACCGCGAAGGCTTCAACCCCGCCGAGCTGGAGTGCGAAGCGCATTGGAAGCTCATTCCCGCACCTGACCATCTGGGATTCGAACTGGCTTTTCTGAGCGTGCTCCTGCGTAGCGCCGAATTGTCGGAAGGCGAGCGGGAAAAACTGCTGGCCGCGGCTCGCGCATTTCATGCCGAACACATCGCCACCTGGGCCGGGGGGTATGGCGAACTGCTCGTGAACACGGCTAAAACAGTGACTTACAAGACACTCGGGCGGCTGACCATGGCCGTGGCCGAACCAGACTTTCTGGACTGCGCTAATTCGCCGACTTCATGATAGGTCTCAGAAAAAGGTAAGGGCCGGGAGAGGTTCAACCTCGCCCGGCCCTGGAATGACTCTCGATTCTCCTACTTCCCTGTCAGACTCTCGATGAGCCGCTTGAGCTCCATGGCCTGCCTGGCCAGGTCTGTCACGGCCTTGGCGGACTGGGACATGCCGTCCGCGGTCTCGGCGGAAATGCGGTTTATCTCTTCCACGGCATGGTTGATCTCCTCACTGGCAGCTGACTGCTCCTCGCTGGCCGTGGCGATGGACTGCACCTGTCCGGCCGTTTCATCGGCGATGCGCACGATCTCGTGCAAGGCCTTACCCGATTCCTCGGCCAGGCGGGTGGAGCGGCCGACGGACTCGGCCGCCGAGCGTGTGGCCTGGATGGATTTCGATGCCCCCTGCTGGATGGTGGCGATGGCCGAAGCGACCTCTTTGGTCGCGTTCATCGTCTTCTCGGCCAGTTTGCGCACTTCGTCGGCCACTACGGCGAAGCCTCGGCCGGCTTCTCCGGCACGGGCCGCCTCGATGGCCGCGTTGAGCGCCAGCAGGTTGGTCTGGTCCGCGATGTCCTCTATGACCGTGATGATTTGGCCGATGCCCTCGGCCTGTTGGCCGAGTTCACCCATGTACTGGAGCAGGGTGGCGGCCTGCCGGTCGACCTCGGAGATGGCCTGCATGACCTGACGCACCATGGATTCGCCCGCCGCGGCCTTCTCCTTGGCCTTGTCGGCGCTTCCGGCAGCGTTGGAGGCGCTCTTGGCCACCTCGAGCACAGAGGCGTTCATCTGCTCCATGGCCGTGGCGGTCTCCCCGGCGCGGGTGCTCTGGATCTCCGCGCCTCGGCTGGCCTGCTCCACCTGCGCCGAAAGCTCCTCGGCGGCGGAGGATACGATCTCGGAGATGTGATCGGCCTCGCGCGCCACCAGGGCGATGCGATCGTTCTGCTTGCTGATTTGCTCCTCGTGTTCCTTGATCCTGGTCAGGTCCACGTAGATACAGAAGCCGCCGATGATCTTGCCGTCCAGATCCGTCAAGGGCGCGATGTTGGCCAGCACGTGCACCAAGCCCCCCTTGTGGCCCTTGATCTGCACGTCCAGATTGCGGACCGTCTCGCCGGTCTTCATGCTCTTGCCCACCACGGTTTGGCGGGTGGGGTCGTTATAGAACACTTTCGACATGATTTCGCCGTGGTGGCGCTCCGGCGGGCCGTCGAGTTCGAGCATGGCGAGACATGCCTCATTGATGAACGTAATGCGCTCGCTCGTATCCACGACAAGACAGGGCGTGACCATGCCGTCGAGAATGCCGTGGGCGTAGCCAAGCTTATGCTTCATTTCCGCCACCATGATACGCACGCCTTCGATTGTTTGGCCGATGGCGTCCCGGGCGGGATAGTCGATGGCCGCGTCGAAATTGCCGCCGGCCACTTGGCGCGTATAGGCTTCCAGGCGGTGCAGCGGCCCGGCCACGGTGCGCACCACGCCCATGGCCAGCAGCGCGGCGAGGCCGAGGAGCGCCGTTGCGGCGACGGCGCTGACGATGTAGATGCGCTGCCGTGCGCTACTGAGCAGATCGTCGTCGGTGATGCCGACCACCACGTTCCAGTCCCAGGGTTCGAAATGGCGCGAATAGGCCAGATGGTGCTGGCCTCCGAAGTCGTAATCAACGAATCCGTTGGTGACGGACAGGAGTTTGTCGCCAAAGGACATTGTCTCGATCCGCTTGCCGATCATGTTTTCGTCGGGATGCAGGAGCATTTCGCCATTCGTGTTATAGACAAATGCTTGCCCTTTCCCGCCTATGTTGGCTTCGAGGATGAGCTTGCGGTTCTGGGGATTCATTATGGGACGCCCCACGTAGAGTATCGCGGCGATCTCGCCTTGAACGTCCCTGATGGGTTTGTAGGCGGTGATGTACCAGGCATTTACCACATAAGCCCGTCCAAGGTAGGTCTCACCGCGCATGACGGCTTGGTAGACCGGGCTCGATTCAGGAATGTAGGTGCCCACGGCGCGTTCGCCGTCGGCCTTGCGTACATTGGTGGAAATTCGCAGCAGCTTGCCGGGCAAGACCTGGAAAACAGTGGCGGTGCCGCCGGCCATCTTCTGCACGCGATCCACCAGGCTGTGATCGTCAATGCGGCTGCCGCCGACGGACAGGGTAGGGATTTCGATGGTTTCCTGCGCCTGCGAAACCTGGTTGACGATGGTCACTGTCCGTGGCTGGCGTTTGCTGATGAAGAGTTCGCCTAAATTATTCAGTTCACGTTCGAGTGTCGCCAGATCGGCATGCACTTTCTCTTGTATCAGCTGATGTTGAATTTCGATATCGCGGTAAAGTGTGTCTCCTACGGCACTGATGGTGGAAAGTCCCAAGTCGGTCAAGGACCTGTTGGATTGCCATAGATTGACCGCGGTGAGCATGATGATGGATACGATGACCACGCCTATGGTGCTGATCAGCAGCTTCGCATTGAAGCTCAATGCTCTTGGCATAAGTTGAGCTCCTCCGATAAATGGTAAAAGGAATATAGGCAAATATGTTTACCAAGAATTATCACAAGATGGTTTGAAATTAAAGAGATAAAGCCGAAAAGAAGCAGGGAGATATGCAAGGGCGTGGAAACTTGGGATAAAATTAGACGAGGAATCCTTAGCTGTTGCCTGGCATAATACGGGTCTGAACACTTGGAGCCGCAAAGTGACTGATAAGTCGAGACTGAGCACGGTTTGGCGATGAAGCAAGGCGATGACCGCCTGGCTGTATGTAGTAGATGGCTTCTAGTCGATAAGCCAATAAAAATAGGCGATTAAAGATAAAGATAAAGATTGAGTTCTTGACGGTCAGGTTGAAAGAGCATAGAAGCGCCCTTCACTCTGACGACGGAAGCATGCGGTGCTTGTCCGGCGGCCGATCCGCGGCAGGGGAGCAAAGCTCCCGGTGGGTTGGCGATCACGCCGCGTCATTTTGGCGGAAAGCGATCCGTCTTCTTGACGAGAAGGGCAAGAAGGCTTAGATAGCTCGTCCGCCGCGAGGGTGGGCCGGATCCCTGCAAGGGGAGCCGGCGGTTCTCTGAAAGCTGAATAGATCTTGGACCTTTACTTCCTGGTCGTAGGGGCCGCCCGGCAGGGCGGTGCGAAAAAAAAAGATGACCTGGGGAGTTGACGGGGAAAGCCAAAGGGCATAGATAGCCCGTCCGCCGCATGAGGCGGAAGTCGCCGACGGGGAATGCCCCTTGGGCGAGGCTCTTTCCCAAGGCGTGCGATTTGTCGGAGCGCGGAGCGCCGCGGGCCGAAAAAAAAGATGCACGCAGGGCTTGACGGACGGCACGGGGCTGGCTAAGAAGCACACCTCGCGCCGGGCGAAAAAGCCCCGGGTTCGAGACAAAAAA